>JBOGVS010000020.1:0-55926 GCA_050692555.1 Actinomycetota bacterium | reverse complement strand
CTAGCCATCCTGGAGGTCCTGGCCAACAGCGAGGCGCACCCCACTGCGAACCAGGTACTCCGCCGGGACTGTCCGCCCAGGTTCATGGACAAGCCATGGCCAATTGATGGACAAGCTTGCGATCGCCAGGAAGACCTGGCCGGTAGAAATGCTGGCCAGCGGCCTCGGATTGGAGCGGACGACGGGATTCGAACCCGCGACCCCCACCTTGGCAAGTTGGCAAAAGGGACTCCTGACCTGAACGAACGCATCCGATTCGGCACGCCACCAGGGACTTCGGCCACTCATCACTGCCCCTTGCTACCCGACGATTTCCATTTTCTGACGGGAGAAAGACGGGAGAGTGGCACGTCGTCGACCGTCGCTACTTCACGGCCGAGTCGATGCTGAGGATCGGGGCCGAGGTGGAAGGGGGTGAGCTCACCAGGGAGCTCGTTGCAGCGATCGCATGATGGAGATAGCGGTGTCAAAGTCCACCAACTTGCGGGACGAGGCGCTCTAAAGTATTCTCCTGCCCGGAAAGGAATGATTGTCCTTGGGTTCTCTGTTTCGTGCTTGCCTATCCGTTCCCGTCGTCGCTTTCACCCTGTACCCCGCAGGACCAGCTTCCGCCCGGGCACCGAGCCAGCCACCGCTGAAGTCTGGAACGAGCGTGGAGTTCACTCCCGGCAGCGGACCTTTAATCCGGGAGGAGCTTACGCCACAGCAATACGCTGCTCTTAGCGCCGACATGCAGGCGTACGCGGACACCCATCATGTGGGAGACAGATGGGAGATTGCTCTCACCAGTGTCCGGGATGCTCGACTCAATCGAGTCCCCGAGAGCGTGGAAGTACAATCCAGCGAGTGCCCCGATCCGCTCGAATGCGATATTGCCTTTGTCTCGCTCCGCGTTGAAGCATTCGTTGGTTTCTGGGAGACCTCGGCGTATGCATCGATTGAGTCCAAGCGACGTATTCCAACCCCCACCACGCTGGAACAGTCCATCACGAGGTACCTTCACACAGACCAGCAGACAGACTTTGTTGCCGTTCATGGACGAGAGGACGGAAGCTTCGACACGTGCTTTGATGATCACTGCTATTGGCTAACTGACGCTTCAACACAGGACGAACCCATTCAGGTGACTTACTTCGGCATCGGTATCATTCCTCCAGGGATTTCGATCGATCCAGACAAGTTCTTCAATACCTTCCTGGCGTACCAGGAGTCCGAGGTTTTTGATTCAGACGGTGGTGGTGGCTTTTGGTGTCTGGGCACCACCGTGGACACGCCGTTGATGACAACTTCGGACTTCGGGGGCTGCCCATCCTGAGGTCTCTCGCGTTCGGGCCTAAATCGTCCGCCGGTTCGTTCCGATAACAAGGGAAACGACTGAGACCGGTGGAAGGCCGGCCGGCGAGGTAGGAGGCTGTTGTTGGTGGACGCCCGGAGGGTCCTAGTTGCGTACGTCGCCATTGTGGTGCTTGCCTTCGGGCTGCTGGTCGGCTCGCTCACCCTACTCGGGGGACCCAAAGAAGTGCCTACCAGTACCCTCCTGAATCTCGCCAAGGATAGCCGCGTAAGCAAGGTTACCTTGCTTACGGAACGCCGAGCCTTTCTTTGGACCTACCAGAACGAGACGGTGACTTCAGTGGCCCCCGTTGATCTGGAAGCTGTGATGGCCGTGTTCGCCGAATCGGGTGTTGAGATGGAGAGGAGTTCTGGCCGGTCAGAGTGGCCTCTTGTCTTGAGTTATGGCGTCGGCATTTCCTTGCTGGTGATGGTCTTCGGAGTGCCTCTGGCCCTGGCTGTGGACGCAGGTACGACCAGGGCTGAACCGGTGCGTCGGCGGCTGGGCTGGGTCATGGCGCTTGTCCTCCTGCCTGTTGTGGCAGCACTGGTGTATCTCAGACGACGCACGCGGCTGAACCGGCCGTTCGTCGCGGCGGGGGGGGCAGTGGTCGCCATGGCCCTTGCAGCCGGGATATTGCTCTCGCTTCGCTCCAGCGGATCGTCCACCCTGGTCGATCCGCAACTACTCGAGGTACCCTTGGCTTGGAGCTTCAACGTGGATCCGAACCAGGCCCGGTGACCAGAGGACCGGGGACGGCTATCTGGGCTGAGGGTCAGAAGCTGGCGACCCGGGTGTAATTTCCTTGTGGGTGCCGGCAACTCGATCCGGCCATGATCACGCCGCCATTTCGTACTCGTGGATGAGCCCACCGAGCCGTCCGTGCGGCGAATCTGGCTCGGATCGACGATGGCGTGGGGCTCGACCGGTACGGAGTGGGTCGGAGCCTGCTGGTCAAGCGAGCGGTGCGGCCGATGTTCGTTGTAGTGCGATACGTAGATACGGAGCACCCGCTCGAGATGTCGGTGACCGAGGATCAGCAGCCGATCCAGGCACTCGCGCCGGAGGGTTCCGAACCACCGCTCCATCACGGCGTTCGCCCGAGGCGCCCGGGCCGGGGTGCGGATGATCCTCACCCCTTCGGACCGGAACACCTCGTCGAAGCCGGCCGTGACCTTCGTGTCCCGGTCACGGATCAGGAACCGCATCGGCGAAGCGTACGATCCGGGTGCCGAGCTCGATGAAGACGAGGACGTAGAGCCTGCGGAAGAACGCAGTATCGAAGGTCACGAAGTCGCACGCCACGATCCCGGCGGCCTGGGCCCTCAGGAAGGCTCGCCAGCTCTCCGAGACCCGACGCGGCGAAGGCGAGACCCCGCACGCTTGAGGACCTGCCACACGGTGCTCGCGGCGACACCGAGACGTAGGAGCTCCCCCTGCACCCTTCGGTATCCCCAGGTGGGGTTCTCCTTCGCCAGGCGGACGATCAGGTCCCGAACGGTTCGGTCGAGCGGCGGACGGCCTGGACCCCTGCGCGGGTAGGTCCACCGCCGGGCGAGGGCGTCGCGGTGCCAGCGGCGGATCGTCTCCGGCCGAACCGGCAGGGCGAACCACCGCTCCCGCGGTAAGAACCGGGCGAGCGCCGCGAGGAGGGCCCGATCTGCCGGTCGGAACCTCGGACGTGCCACCTGACGACGGAGTACGGCGACCTCGTGCCGGAGGAGAGCTCGACCTCGTTGGCGCTGTCGCCTCGTCCCCGCGCCACGACAAGTCCGAGGATGCGAAGCAGCGCCCGATATAGGAAGGACATCGCCATGCCGGCATCTTGCCCGTCTGGCGATGATCACCGCTGGTCGGAGGCTGGACGGACAGCCAGGACCGGATTCTCGGCACCCACACGGTGGGCGTGGCGCCGAACATGGCCGCTGACCTGGGGTTTCGGTTAGAGCGGACGACGGGATTCGAACCCGCGACCCCCACCTTGGCAAGGTGGTGCTCTACCAACTGAGCCACGTCCGCGTGAGCCTCGATTCTACCAAGCCACCCGGGGGCCCGGTCCGGTCTCTTCGGCCTCCCTGGGCGAGGAGACCAAGCAGGATTTCGACCATCGGAGGAAGAGAGGTGGTGGAAAAGACGGAGCTCGAGGTAACGGTCCCATCGATCTCGGCCTTCGGCGAGGACCACGATGAGCTACGCCATCTCCCTCGGCGGCGCTGTGTTCAAGATCCAGCCCGGGCTTGGCTGAAGGCAGCCCGGTCAGCGCATGCCCGCCTGCCCGAGCGACCCCTCACGCCTTCCTTATGAGCGAACCCCGCTGGACCCGAACCCCCCGGTCCCCCGCTCCGAGGGGGGGAGCTCCTCGACCTCCATCGGATCCACCAGGACGAACGGGATGACCAGCAGCTGGGCGATCCGGTCTCCCCGCCTGATCTCCACAGCACGCTCACGGTCCAGGTTCACCACGGCCACGGTGATCTCCCCGCGGTACCCCGCGTCGATCAGGCCGGGGGCGTTGGCCAGCGTCAGGCCGTGACGCGACGCCAGCCCGGACCGCGGAAGCACCAGACCAGCGTGCCCCGGCGGAATGGCCACGGCGAGACCGGTGGGGACCATGGCCCGTCCTCCCGGCCCCACCCTGAACTCGGCGTTGGCCGCCAGGTCCACCCCCGCGTCGCCGTCGCGAGCCCGACGGGGAAGGACGACGTCGGGGTCGAGACGTTGGAACTCGACCCGCACACCGGGTAGGGTAATCGAGCGCCCCGGAGGGGAGCGAGACCGCCAAAGTTCACCGTCCGCCTGGAGTGACTATGCTCCCCCGGTGTCCACGCGCCTGTGCACGGTGTGCGGGGCGGTCCTCCGGGACGGCGTCTGCCCGAACGGGCACCCACAGCGAGTGGCTTCCCGTGCCCGGGAACAGCGGCGCGCCGGCCCGCTGTTCGTCCTCGTCGCCGTCCTGTTCCTCGTTCTCGCCGGGGGCGCGTACACCGCCCTCACGTGGTACCCCCGGCGCGCGGCCACCGATCTCATGCGTCCTTCATCCGAGGAGTTCACCGCCGTCGCCGGCGCCTACCACACGGCCATCGGCGCCCTCCCTCCGGCGTCCACGGACCCCCAGGTACTCGTTGATCAGTCCCCGACGATCCTCACCGCCGCCGGCACGGCCCGAGAGCAGCTCACCGATGCCAGCTCGGGGCTCGAAAGCCGTGAGCCCACCGACCTCCCGGTGATCTCCAGCCGGCCGCCGCTGGAGGACGCCATCAGGCTCCGGGAACAGATGCTGGCCTTCTACACCACCGCTCTGGAAACCATTGCCGACGTGGAGAGCGTGGCCGGATATCTCTCGAGTCTGACCCCGCTCCTGCCCGAGCTCGAAGACCTGGCCGCCACCCTCGAGGATCCCGAAGACCTGGGGGGCGCGGTGTCGGCCGCCACGCCGGTGGCGGACCAGGTCATCGCGGACCTCCAGGCGCTGACACCACCGGAGGAGCTTGGCGGCCTCCACTCGGCGCTGGCGGCCATCGCCCGCCGGATCCGCGCGGACCTGAACGAGCTGACGGAGATGGGGCAGGCCGGTTCCCCGGTCACCCGGGCGCTGCTGGAGGACCTTCGCGCAGATATCGGGACGCTCCGAGAGACCATGGGAACCGCGCCGGACGCCGCTCGTCAGGCGGGACTGGGGACGCAGATCGAGGACGTGGAGGCCCGGATCGTGAGCATCGTCGACGGGCTGACCTCGCTCCGAGACCGGTACGACGTCTCGGGCCTCACGATCCCCTGACGGCGGGGGGATCTCGCCAGGGGTCGCGAGTTATGAACAGCCGCTGGTGGCGCCGCAGGTCGAGCAGACGTAGCAGGACCCCGAGGGCTGCATCTTCGAGCCGCACGAGTAGCACAGCGGCGCGTCTAGGATCCGGGCCGCGGGAGCGCGGTCCGACGGATCGTCCACAAGTGGAAGCGGCTGTTGTGGAGAAGGCTCCGGATCGGAAGCCTCGAGAGGCTGGTCCGCTTCCCCGCCATCCCCCGCCGCATCCTCTTTCCGCTCGGTGATGGACTTCACGCCCAGCCCGGCGCGCTTGTCCTCGGGCAGGTACTCGAGTGCCAGTCGGCGGAAGATGTAGTCCACCAGCGAGCTGGCGAACCGGATGTCCGGGTCACCGGTGACCCCCGAGGGCTCGAACCGCATGTTCACGAACTTCTGGACGTATGTCTCCAGCGGCACCCCGTACTGCAGGCCGATGGAAACGCTGATGGCGAAGGCGTCCATGATCCCCGAGAGGGTGGAGCCCTGCTTGGCGACCTTGAGGAAGATCTCGCCGATCCCATCCTCGGGATACTCGCCGGCGATGATGTAGCCATCCGCGTCCCCGACGCTGAACGAGAACGTCTTGGCAGGTCGCGTGGACGGCAGCCGGCGGCGCACCGGGCCCTGGGTCTCCACGGCCGGCGCCTGCACGGCGACCTTCTTATGCGCGGACAGGGGCTGAGCCACCTTGCAGTTGTCCCGGTAGATCGCCACGGCCTTGAGCCCCAGACGCCATCCCTCCACGAACATCTGCTCGACGTCCTCGACCGACACGTCCTCCGGCATATTGATCGTCTTCGAGATCGCGCCGGAGATAAACGGCTGGACGGCGGCCATCATCTTCACGTGCCCCAGGTAATGGATGGCCCGGTCACCCATCGACGTGTCGAACACCGGGTAGTGCTCCTCCTTGAGATGGGGCGCCTCCCCCACCGAGTTGTGCTCCGCGATGAAGTCGACGATGTCGCCGGCCTGGTCGTCGTCGTAACCCATCCGGCGCAGGGCCCGGGGGACGGTCTGGTTGACGATCTGCATCGTCCCGCCGCCGACAAGCTTCTTGCTCTTCACTAGAGCGAGATCCGGCTCGATCCCGGTGGTGTCCGAATCCATCAAGAAACTGATCGTTCCAGTTGGAGCCAAAACGCTGGCCTGGGCGTTCCGGAAGCCGTGCTCCTCGCCGCGGTGGATGGCCTCGTCCCAGGAGTGCTTGGCCGCCGACAACAGAGCCTCCGGCACCAGCTCCGGGTCGATGTCGTCCGCCGCGGCCCGGTGCTTGCGGATCACTCTGAGCATGGCGTCCCGGTTCGGCGCATACCCGGCGAAGGGGCCGGTGTGGGCGGCGGTCTTTGCGGATACGGCATACGCATGCCCCGTCATCAGGGCGGTGATGGCCCCCGCCCATGCCCGGCCACCATCGGAGTCATAGGGCAAGCCTCGGGCCATCAGCAGGGCCCCCAGGTTCGCGTACCCCAACCCCAGCTGACGGAACGCCTTGGCGTTCTGGGTGATCTTCTCCGTGGGGTAGTCCGAGTTCCCCACCAGGATCTCCTGAGCGGTGAACACGATCTCTACCGCGTGCTTGAAGGCCGGGATGTCGAAGTTCCCGTCCTCGTCCAGGAACCTCAGCAGGTTCAGCGACGCCAGGTTGCAGGCGCTGTTGTCCAGGTGCATGTACTCGGAGCACGGGTTGCTGGCGTTGATCCGCCCCGACGCCGGGCAGGTGTGCCAGTCGTTGATCGTGCTGTCGTACTGCATCCCGGGGTCCGCGCACTCCCAGGCGGCCTGGGCAGCCTGGCGCATCAAGTCCCGGGCCCGGACGGTCTTCAGAGCCTCTCCGGTGGTGACCGCCTTCAGCTTCCAGTCCCGGTCGTCCAGGTAGGCCTGCATGAACTCGTCGGTGACCCGGATCGAGTTGTTGGCGTTCTGGTACTGGGTGGAGTGGGAGTCCTTCCCGTCGAGGTCCATGTCGAACCCCGCTTCCTCCAGCACTCGCGCCTTGCGCTCCTCGACGGCCTTGCACCAGATGAAGTCCTCGACGTCGGGGTGGTCCACATTCAGGATGACCATCTTGGCCGCCCGGCGGGTCTTGCCCCCGGACTTGATGGTCCCCGCCGAAGCATCCGCCCCTCGCATGAACGAGACCGGCCCGCTCGCGGTTCCCCCGCCGCCCAGCGACTCGTGTGAGGAGCGCAGCCGGGACAGGTTGATCCCCGATCCGGAGCCTCCCTTGAAGATGATGCCCTCCTCCACGTACCAGTTGAGGATGGAGGTCATCTCGTCCTCGACCGCGAGGATGAAGCACGCGCTACATTGCTGCGGCGTGCCCGAGACGCCCACGTTGAACCACACCGGTGAGTTGAACGCGGCCTTCTGGTTGACCAGGATGTGGGTGAGCTCTTCGGCGAACACGTCGGCGTCATCGCCGGTGGCGAAGTAGCCGTCCTTGACCCCCCAGCCCTTGATGGTGTCCACCACCCGGGAGATCAGCTGCCGGACCGAGGACTCTCGTTGCGGGGTCCCCAGCTGACCGCGGAAGTATTTCTGGGCCACGATGTTGGTGGCGTTCTGCGACCAGGTCTTGGGGAACTCCACGCCGAGCTGCTCGAAGGCGTTGCCGCCGGTCTTGAAGTTCGGGATCACCGCGTCCCGGGTCTCCCAGTCCATCTCGTCGAACGGGTGGGTCCCGTCGGTGCTGAAGTACCGCTTGAACCGCAGGCCCGTCTCGGTGCCGGTGGTGACGTCACGTTCCCTGGTGGCCACGACTCGCCTCCTGATCCCTGGGGGAAGGGCTGGACTTACAACGGTGTGATTCTGCTCTCGTACCGTTCTCGTGTCAAGACCAGTATAGCGGTCTTCCAACGAGATGTAGAGGTCGCCGAGCCTCCGAGGCACAAGATGTTGTGGTTTGGCCGGAGTCCCTTGGAAAGTCCGACACGGAGCAGCTACCGGCGGCGGGGCCGGGAACGCTTGGGCTCGCGCTTCTGGAGCATCAGGCCCAGCTCTTTCTCGAAGTCGGTGATCTCCTGGAAGTCCTTGTACACCGAGGCGAACCGCATGTACGCCACGTCGTCCAGGCGGCGGAGCTGGGCCAGGACCTCGATCCCCACCTCCTGGGTGGTGACCTCGGGGCCCTTCCGCCGGAGCCGCTCCTCCACCCTATCGACCAGCTGGTCGACCGCCTCGGGGGTGACCGGGCGGTTGGTGATGGCCTTCTCCACCCCGGCCACCACCTTGGCCCGGTCGTAGGGCTCCTTGGTCCCGTCCCGCTTGATCACCCGGAGCGCCACGCCCTGGGCCCGCTCGAACGTGGTGAACCGGCGCCCGCAGGAGGCACACTCGCGGCGCCGCCGGATGCTGGCGCCGTCCTCGGCCGGCCGCGAATCCACCACCCTGCTCTCCGGACCCCCACACCAGGGACAGCGCATCCTCCTCCTCTCGCCGGCCCAACATCTTGGACCTCGTGGACTGGACACACAAGATATGGCCCCCGGTGCCCCTGCCATAATTCAGCCATGCCCTCCGACGTCGAGCTCCTGCTGCGGCTGCTGGGGGCGGCGCTCCTCGGCGGGGCCGTGGGGCTGGAGCGCGAGGTCCGGGGGCAGCCGGCGGGGTTCCGCACCCACATCCTGGTGGCCCTGGGCTCCTGCCTGTTCACGGTGATCTCCGCGTACGGCTTCGGAGCGTTCCTGGGGGAGGGAGCCGACCCACAGTTCCGGTTCGACCCCACCCGCATCGCCGCCCAGATCGTCACGGGGATCGGATTCCTGGGCGCCGGGGCCATCCTCCGGTACGGGATAACGGTTCGAGGCCTGACCACCGCGGCCAGCCTGTGGGTGGTAGCGGCCATCGGCATGGCGGTGGGCGTGGGCGCCTATGTGATCTCGTCCGTGTCTGCGGGGATCACCCTGCTGGCCCTGGTCGGGCTGCGGCCGCTGCGCACCCGCCTGGTTCGGGGCCTCAAGAAAGAGCACGAAGAATTCCGCATCGAGGCGGGCCCCGATCTCGACCTCGGCGGTCTGATCAAGGAGCTCGAGGGAACGGGCGTCCAGGTGGAGAACGTCCGGGTCGAAGAGGAGGAAGGGGTCAGGGATGTGGTGCTCTTCGTGGTGGTTCCCGCGGACCGGAGGCCCGAGGAAGCGGTGGCCGTGCTCACCCGTCACCCCGGCGTCCGGACCGCTGAATGGACCCGTTAGGGAAGCACCAGGGTCGTCCCGGCCGGCAACGGCGCCGACCCGAGCCCGTTGAGGTCCCGAAGCTCCTCGACCATGGGCCGGGGATCGCCCTCGCCACCCACCAGACCCCGAGCGATGGCCCACAGAGTGTCGCCAGCCTGGACCAGGTGCCGGGACGGAGCCGGAGCATGATCTGCGGTCCCCGCTGCGGCCCGCCCGACGGCGGCCAGGAGGCCCGAGATGACCACGACCAGGGCCATCACCCTCCACCACCGAACCCGTGTTCGAGCCACGCCGGCAGTATGCCGAACGGGCGTTCGGCCGTCAAGGCCCGAACAGGTGTTTGATTCTGCCATGCCGGCATGCTAGCGTCCCCCGGTGACATGAACGATCTGACGACCAGACAGCAGCGGATCCTGGAGTACATCCGGCGGACCGTGCACGACCGGGGGTACCCGCCCACGGTGCGCGAGATAGGAGAGGCGGTCGGACTGACCTCCTCCTCCAGCGTCCACGCCCAGCTGGCCAATCTCCAGCGAAAGGGTGTGCTCAGGAAGGACCCGTCCAAGCCCCGCGCCATCGAGGTGGGAGCCCGCCCGGCCAGCGCCGGTGGTGTCACCGTCCCTCTGGTGGGAAGGATCGCCGCGGGGGCACCGGCCCTGGCCGACGAGCACGTGGAGGAATACCTCACGGTCCCGGCCACCTTCGCCGAGGAGGACGAGCACTTCGCCCTCCGGGTGGAGGGCGACTCGATGGTCGATGCTGGGATCCTGGACGGCGACGTGGTGGTGGTCCGGCGGCAGGACGTCGCCGAGGACGGTTCCGTGATCGCCGCGCTCCTCCCGGGGCCCGGGGAGGAGGAGGCCACCGTCAAGCGTCTCCGCCGCCGGGGCACCCGCATCACCCTGGTGCCGGAGAGCGCCGCGATGGAGCCCTTCGACCTTCCCCCAGGGGGGCGGATCCTCGGCCAGGTTGTGGCGGTCCTCCGCCGCCTCTGACGGGTCACAACTCCCGGAAAGCTATCCGGTTCCCCGACGCTCCCCGTCTGATCCGACCCGCCGGGCCACCCTGCGAACCAGGTATGGCGCCACGTCCGGAAGGATCCGCTCGTCGACCATCGCCCGGACCCGGGTCCCCTCCGCCCCGGATTCGGCGGACCGGACCTCGGCCTCCCGGTACAGCCGGGCCACGAGGTCCTGCCGCTCGTAGGGCACCAGAAGGTCCACCTCGACGGGCGGCGACGGGAGGGTGGAAGCCACCCGCTCCAGGAGTGCCTCGATCCCTTCACCGGTGAGAGCCGAGACCGGTACCCCCTCGGGGAACCGCCGCCCGACCCTGGCCCGCTCGACCTCGGACAGCAGGTCGACCTTGTTCAGAGCCAGCACCTCGGGGATGTCCGCGGCGTCGATGTCCCCGAGCACGTCGCGCACCGCGGCCACCTGGTCCTCAATGTCCGGCGCGGCGCCATCGGCCACGTGGAGCACAAGCGACGCCTTGGCCGCCTCCTCAAGCGTGGACCGGAACGCCTCCACGATGTCGTGTGGCAGCTTGCGAACGAACCCCACCGTGTCCGACACGGTGGCGTTCCGTCCTCCGGGGAGGCGGAGGCGGCGCACGGTGGGATCCAGGGTGGCGAACAGCTGGTCGGCCACCAGCACCCCGGCCCGGGTGACAGCGTTCATCAGGGTCGACTTTCCCGAGTTCGTGTATCCCACCAACGAGATCTGCGGGACTCCCGACCGCTCACGCCCCGAGCGCTTCACGCCACGAGCCTTGGCCAGCCCGGCGAGGTCCCTGCGAAGCTTGGTGATCCTCCGGCGGATGTGCTGACGGTCGACCTCCAGCTTGGTCTCCCCCGGCCCCCGGGTCCCGATCCCGCCCCCCAGCCGGGACATGGCCTCTCCCCATCCACGGAGTCGGGGAAGGAGGTAGCTGTGCTGGGCCAGCTCCACCTGGGCCTTGCCCTCCTTCGATCGCGCGTGGAGGGCGAAGATGTCCAGGATCAGGGCGGTTCGGTCCACCACCTTCACCCCCAGCCGCTCCTCCACGTTGCGGAGCTGCGCCGGGGTGAGCTCATCGTCGAACACCACCAGCCGTGCGTCGGTCCCGTGGACCAGCGAGTGGAGCTCCTGGAGCTTCCCGCGACCGACGAACGTGGTGGGATCGGGGGCATCACGGCGCTGCACCAGACGCCCCACGACCTCGGCGCCGGCCGTATCCGCCAGCGCGGCCAGCTCGTCCAGCGCCGAGTCGTCCCCGTGCGTATCGATCCCCACCAGAACGGCGGGCTCCAGGACCGTGGGGCGCCACGTGGCGGAGAGTGGAGACTCGGAGCCGGTATGCCTGGTCCGGTCTGAGCTCACGCCAGGACCTCGGCGATCCGGTTCATGGCCTCGAGCAGGCGATCGTCGGGGACCGTCAGGGAGATGCGGACGTAGCCCTCGCCGTTGCTCCCGTATCCGGCCCCGGGGGCCACCACCACGCCGGCCCGATCCAGCAGCATCGCCGCGAACTCCGCCGACGACGCCCCGCCACGGGTTGGGAACCACACGTAGAAGGACCCCAGCGGGGCCTTGAGGTCCCAGCCCAGGTCGTTGAGGGCATCGATCACCACGTCACGGCGCCGGGCATAGATCGCCCGGGTCTCCAACAGGTGGTCCTGTGGGCCGGTGAGCGCCGCGATTGTTGCCAGCTGCACCGCGTTGAAGATCCCCGAGTCGATGTTGGTCTTGACCGTGGACAGCGCCCGGATGGCCTCGGCGTTTCCGACCGCCCAGCCGACCCGCCACCCGGTCATGTTGTAGGTCTTCGAAGCCGACCCGAACTCCACGGCCACGTCCCTGGCCCCCGGCACCTGGAGGACGCTGGGGGCCACGTAGCCGTCGTAGGTGATCTCCGAGTACGCAGCGTCGTGGGCCAGGAGCAGATCGTGGTCACGGGCGAAGGCCACCGCCTCCTCGAACACCGGGAGCTCCACGACGGCCGCGGTGGGGTTCGAAGGGAACCCCAGCCACAGAACCCTGGTGTTCCCGGTGACCGGAGCCGAGCCGAGGTCCGGAAGGAAGCCGGTGTCCGCGGTGTGTGGCACGGAAACCGGAGTCCCTCCGGCCAGCCGGGTGCCGATCTCGTAGACCGGATACCCCGGGTCGGGGACCAGGACCTCGTCGCCGGGGTCCACGAAGGCCCACGCGAGATGAGCGATCCCTTCCTTCGAGCCGATCAGCGGCTGGACCTCGGTGTCGGGGTCGAGGTCCACTCCGAACCGCTGCGCGTACCACTCCGCCACGGCCCTCCGGAGCCCCGGCAGCCCGTAGTACGAGGGGTACTGGTGGGTGGCGGGATCCTCCGCAGACTCCTGAAGGGCCTCGACGATGTGCCGGGGCGTGGGGTGGTCGGGGTCGCCGACTCCCAGGGAGATCACGTCTGTGCCGGCCGCGCGTCGTTCCTCGATCTTCCGGTCGAGCTCAGCGAACAGGTACGGAGGCAGGGAGGCCACACGTCGGGCGACCCTCACCGCGAGGCACCCTCCCGCATCCAGGACGGGTTCAGCCGTCCCTCGTAGACGAACATCGCCGGACCGCTGAGGTACACGTGGTCGTCCTCGGCCCACTCGACGTCCAGGTCGCCACCGGGGAACCGGACCGTGGCCCGTCGCCCGGAGAGTCCCATCAGGTGAGCGGCCACCACGATCGCGCAGGCCCCCGTACCGCAGGCCAGGGTCTCCCCCACCCCTCGTTCCCACACCCGGACGTCGATCGCCTCGCCGCCCGCGCGGATGAACTCCACGTTCGTGCGCTCCGGGAAGTCGGGGTGGTGCTCCAGCGCCGGTCCCACTCGGCGGAGGTCGATGCCCTCGAGATTCTCGGCCCCCACCAGCACCAGGTGTGGGTTGCCCATGGACACCGCCGCGGCCCGATACCCGGGGCCCGCGTCGGGGAACGGCTGGTCCACAAACCGGTCCTCCGGCGGGCCGGCCATGGGGATCCTCCGTCGTTCCAACGCCGGAGAGCCCATGTCCACCCTGGCACTGGCTACCCGGTCGCCCTCCACGTCCATCCACACCCGCTTCACCCCGGCGGGAGTGTCGACGTCGAGGACCGGGTCGGTAACAAGTCGCCGGTCGAACAGGTAGGTGGCCAGACAACGCATCCCGTTGCCGGACATCTCGGCGAGGCCGCCGTCCGCGTTCCACAGCTCCATACCGAAGGGCGCCGCGTCGGAACGAGTGATGCGGATGACGCCGTCCGCGCCGGCGCCCCGGAAGCGATCGCACATGGCCACCACGAGGTCGGGGGTCAGCGCCAACGCGTCCTCCAGGTCCTCGATCAAGAGGAAGTCGTTGCCGGCGCCGTGGTACTTGGCGAACCGCAGCGATCGGTCGGTCATCCTCGGAGGTACTCCTCGATCTCGTCCACCGCGCTCATCGCTCCCTCCGATCCCGCGTCGAACCACCGGATGCGAGGATCGCGGCGGAACCACGCCATCTGGCGCCGGGCCAGGTCCCGTGTCCTCCGCACCATCCGTTCCACCATCTCGGCGATCGTCAGCCGTCCCGCCAGGTGCTCGACAACCTCCAGGTAGCCGATCGCCTGAGAAGCCGTGACTCGAGGCCCCAGCCCTCGGTCCAGCAGGCCGCGAACCTCCTGCACCAGGCCCCCGTCCAGCATCGTCCGGACACGGGACTCGATGCGCTCGCGAAGCGCCGCGGTGGGGATGGCTACCCCCGCAGCCCGCACCCGCCCCTCAGGATATCGGTCCCAGGCCGCGGCGAACGAGGAGAACGGACGGCCGGTGAGCGCGGCCACCTCGAGGGCCCGGACCGTCCGACGGGTGTTCGAGGGCTCGATCTTTGCCGCGGCTAGCGGATCGAGGTCCGCCAGCCGGGCGTGAAGGGCCTGGTGGCCCAGCGCTCGAGCCTCTGCCTCCAGCCAGCTCCGAAGCCTGTGGTCCGTGCCGGGAAGCTCGAGGCGATCGACCACCGCCCGGAAGTACAGCCCGGATCCGCCCACCATGAGCACCGGGCGCCCACGAAAGGTGATCCCGGACGTGGCTCGCCCGGCCAGCGACTGGAATCGGGCCACGGAGAAGGGCTCCAGCGGCTCGGCCACATCGAGCAGGTGATGTGGCACCGCTTCTCGTTCCTCCGGCGTGGGCTTGGCGGTCCCCACGTCCATCCCCCGGTACACCGTCATGGAGTCGACCACCACGATCTCGGCCCCCAGACGGCGGGCCAGTTCCACCCCCGTCTCGGTCTTGCCGGTGGCCGTGGGCCCGACCAAGGCTAGGGGGACATCGACGGGCAGATCGGTCTCTTCGGCCGGACACGCGATGGCGATGACGTCCGTGCGGCTCACGCCGGGACCGCGGCGGTCCACGGGCTCGCCGGTCAGGTGATGCGGATGGGCACGGGTCACCCGGACGTCGAGGAACGTCCCGGCGGGGACGGAGCGGGCCAAGTTCACCACCTTGTTGGTGCGGGTGCGACCCTGGACGCCGCCCTTGCGGCCGGGACCTTCGACCAGTACCTCCACGGTCCGGCCCTCGTAGGCCCGGTTGGCCTCCTCCGAGATGCGCTCCTGGAGCGCCACCAGGCGATCGAAGCGATCCTGGACCACTGGCTTGGGAACCTGGTCTTCGTACCCCGCGGCCTCGGTGCCGGCTCGGGGCGAGTACTGGAAGGTGTAGGCGGCGTCGAAACGCGCTTCCTCCACCACCCGCAGGGTGTCCCGGAACTCCTCCTCGGTCTCGCCCGGGAACCCCACGATCAGGTCCGTGGTCACCGCGATCCCGGGGATCGCCTCGCGGATCCGCCGCAGCCACTCGAGGTATCGCCTCGACCGATACGAGCGGCGCATCCGCCTGAGCACCTGGTCGGAGCCCGACTGGAGCGGGAAGTGAATTTGTTCGCACACCGCGGAGCACTCGGCCATGGCCTCCACCACGTCGGGCGTGAAGTCGTGCGGGTGGGGGCTGGTGAACCGGATCCGGCGGATCCCGTCGACCTGGTCCACGGCTCGGAGGAGCGCCCCGAACCTGGCCTTCCTGGACGACCCCGGGACGGTGAGATCACGGCCGTACGTGTTGACGTTCTGGCCCAGGAGGGTGACCTCCACCACG
Source organism: Actinomycetota bacterium (assembly GCA_050692555.1). GTDB lineage: Bacteria > Actinomycetota > UBA4738 > UBA4738 > CALAEC01 > DAITPV01. The sequence goes on along the minus strand of JBOGVS010000020.1, from coordinate 40,502 downwards.
CCTTCCCCGACCAGACCCTGGACCTCCGCCAGGATCTCGCCGAGGGGGCGGGAGCGCTGCGCCCCGCGGACCAGGGGGACGATGCAGAACGTGCACCGGTTGTCGCAGCCCACCGACACCGACACCCACGCGTGGTGACGCACACCTCGGCGGGCCGGCAGGGCGCTGGGGAACACCTCGGTGTACTCCCGGACGTCCATCTGCGGTCCCTCGCGGTCCGCCCGTCGCAGCAGCTCGAGCAGGTGGGGCAGGGCGTGGGTCCCCATGACCACGTCGACCCACGGCGCCCGGCGCTGGATCTGGCCGCGATCCTTCTGCGCCAGGCATCCGGCGACCACGATGCGGGTCCGGGGCCGGGACTCCTTGACCGCCTTGAGGTGGCCCAGGTTCCCGTATAGCCGGTTGTCGGCGTTCTCCCGCACCGCACAGGTGTTAAGCACGATGACATCGGCGTCACTCGGGACATCCGTGCGGGCCATCCCGTCCTCTTCCAGGAGCCCCGAGATCCGCTCGGAGTCGTGCTCGTTCATCTGGCACCCGAAGGTGGTGATCAGGTACCGGCCCGACGCGCTGCCCTCCACGCTACTTGGCGACCTCCACGGCCCGGAGCTCCCGGACCACCGTGATCTTGATCTGCCCCGGGTACTGGAGCTCTTCCTCCACCTGCTTGGCGATGTCCCGGGCCAGCACCTGGGCGGCCAGGTCGTCGACGTCCTCGGGCTTGACCATCACCCGAACCTCCCGGCCGGCCTGCATGGCGAACACCTTGGACACGCCGGGATGAGACTCGCAGATCTCCTCGAGCCGCTCCAGGCGCTTGACGTAGGACTCGATGCTCTCCCGCCGCGCCCCGGGGCGGCCGCCGGAGATGGCATCAGCGGTCTGGGCCAGCACGGCCTCGATGGTCCGCTGTTCCACCTCGCCGTGGTGGGACTCGATGGCGTGGACCACCGGGGGAGGTTCCTTGAGCCGCCGGGCCAGCTCGGCGCCGATGAGGGCATGGGAGCCCTCGACCTCATGCGTGAGCGCCTTGCCGATGTCGTGCATCAGCGCCCCGCGCTTCACCATGTCGGGCTCGATGCCCAGCTCGGTGGCCATGACCCCAGCGATGTGCGCCGACTCGACCAGGTGCTTGAGGACATTCTGTCCGTACGACGTCCGGAACTGGAGCCGGCCGAGGACCCGGACCATCTCGGGGTGGATTTCGGTGATCCCCACCTCGCTGATGGCCCACTCCCCCGCCCGGCGGATCTGCTCCTCCACCTCTTTCTGGGAACGGGCGAACATCTCCTCGATCCGCGCTGGATGGATCCGACCGTCCTGAACCAGCTTGTCGAGGGTCAGCCGGGCCACCTCCCGGCGAACCGGGTCGAAGGAGGACAGCACCACGGCCTCGGGAGTGTCGTCGATGATCAGGTTGACCCCGGTGGCCGCCTCGAAGGCCCGGATGTTCCGTCCTTCCCGGCCGATGATCCGGCCCTTGAGGTCGTCCGACGGCAGGGTGAATACCGCGACCGTCGATTCCGCGGTCTGCTCGGAGGCCACCCGCTGGATGGCGACCGTCACGATCTTCCGGGCCCGCTGGTCTCCTTCCTCGCGGGCCCGCTGCTCGATCTCTCGGACTGTGGCCATGGCGTCCCGCTTGGCCTCCTCGGTGAGCTGCGCGAGCAGGGCATCCTTGGCTTCCTGGGCGGTCATCCGGGCCACGCGCTCCAGCTCCCGGCGATGCTGCTCGATGGCCTTGTCCATCTCCTCGCCGGCTCGCTCCAGCTTCCGGCTCTTCTCGGTAAGGGCTCGCTCCGTCTTCTGCAGCTCAGCCAGCCGCCCGTCGATCCCTTCCTCTCGCTTGGCCAGCCTCCCCTCCCGGCGGCGGATCTCCTCCCGGCGCCCGCGGATGTCCTCCTCCGCTTCCCGCCGGGTGGTGGCGATCTCGTCCTTGACCTCGGCCAGGGCCTTCCGGACGGTCTCCTCGGCTTCTCGCTCAGCGTCGGTGACCAGCTTCCGAGCTCGAGACTCCGCGTCGGTGACGTTGCGAGATGCCAGAGCTTTCCGGATGCCGAACCCCACGGCCACGCCGAGGGCCAAGGCCACCAGGGCGGCCAGTGCAATGTCCATCGTTCCTCCCAAACGCACGAGGCCGAGCCGAAAGGCCCGGCCTCACACCCGTATGACGAGGAACGCGACGATCTACCGTGCGGGGGCCCCTACGGCCCCGTGCGCCACCTCTCTATTTTCGGTGTCCATCCGTTCCGCAACTGGCTGAGTCAAGATTCGTCCTCGTCCCGTCACCGGGGTTCCGATTATCAGGCCTTTCAATTCACAAAGGTACAACTGAACGCCTCGGAACGCAACGGTCTCGGCATCAGGCCTGGCGGGCGTTCTCGGCCTCCAGGGCGGCTCGGCAGGCCACCAGCTGGACGAACGTCAGGGCCTCGTCCGGGTCATCGAACGGGCTGGACAGCGCGCCCATGCATGCCGCCAGAGCAGAGACGGCAACCCCCCGGCAGAACACTTCCATCTCTTCGCGGGTGAACGGCCCCACACCCACCAGGATGTCGCGGAACAGCTCGTCGACCATGTCCCGCCGGGGCTCGCCTCCCGAGCGACGCCACCGGTCCGCGAGGTCGCGGAGGTAGCGTTCGCCGGAGGCCTTCACGAGGCCTCCTGCTGCTCCTCCAGCACCCGCCGGGTGGCGGCCCGGGCCGCGTCCGAGTCGAACCCCCGCCGCAGGAGGAATCCCAGGAGTCTGCGGCGGGCCACCTCGGGCTGCAGACCGTCCAGCCGCCGGAGCCTGATCCGGGCAACCTCTTCGGCCCGGGTCTCCTCGTCTCCCTGGTCGATCTCCTCCGTAGCCACCTCGGCGACCTCCGCCGCAACACCCTTGGCTCGCAGGGCAGAGATCCCGGCCCGGCGGCCCATGCCTCGTCGCCGCATCGACGCGGCCACCTCCTGGGCGAACCGCTCGTCGTCGACCAGACCCACCCGCTCCAGGTCCGCGAGGGCCAGGTCGATCTCCTCCGGTTCGTACCCGGCGCGGAGGAGACGACGGCGGAGCTCATCTCTGCTTCGTGAGCGAACCGACAGGAGGTGGAGCGCCCGGTCCTTGACCGGGATCCGGGGCCTGCCCGCCTCAGCCGGCTCGGGCCCCGGTCTTCGCCTTCTGCTGCTTCGCGTCGTCCGACGCCTCCTGCTCCAGGACCTCCGGGACCTCCACGGGCTGGTCGTCCTCTTCGGTGAAGGACGAGAGTCCTACGGCCTCCCGGACCCGTCGCTCGATCTCGGTCGCGATGTCCTTGTGCTCGGCCAGGAACTGGCGGGCGTTTTCCCGGCCCTGTCCGAGCTGCTCGCCCTCGTAGGTGAACCACGCTCCGCTCTTCATGACGATCCCGTTGTCCACCCCGACGTCGATCAGGCTGCCTTCCTTGGAGATGCCCTTGCCGTAGATGATGTCGAACTCGGCCAGCCGGAACGGAGGAGCCACCTTGTTCTTCACGATCTTGGCCCGGACCCGCGAGCCGACCACCTCGGTGCCGTCCTTGAGGTTGTCGATCTTCCGGACGTCGAGCCGCACGCTGGAGTAGAACTTCAGCGCCCGCCCGCCGGACGTTGTTTCGGGTGAGCCGAACATCACGCCGATCTTCTCTCGCAGCTGGTTGATGAAGATCGCCGTGGTGTCGAACCGCGACAGCGAGCCGGCCAGCTTCCGCATGGCCTGGGACATCAGGCGAGCCTGCAAGCCGACGTGCGAGTCGCCCATCTCTCCCTCGATCTCTGCCCGGGGCACCAACGCGGCCACCGAGTCGATCACCACCAGGTCGATGGCACCCGAGCGCACCAGGAGGTCGGAGATCTCCAGGGCCTGCTCGCCGGAGTCCGGCTGGCTGACCAGGAGCTCGTCGATGTTCACCCCCAGGGCCCGGGCGTAGGTGGGATCCACGGCGTGCTCGGCGTCGATGAACGCGGTGATCCCGCCCTTGGCCTGGGCCTCGGCGATGATGTGCAGGCACACCGTGGTCTTGCCTGAGCCCTCCGGGCCGTAGACCTCCACGATCCGCCCCCGGGGGATCCCGCCGACCCCCAGGGCCACGTCAAGCGCCAGCGAACCGGTGGGGATGGTGGCCACGCCGTTGACCGCGGCGTGCTCCCCGAGCTTCATGACCGCGCCCTTGCCATGCTGCTTCTCGATCTGCTGAAGCGTGATGTCCAGCATCCGTTCCCGTTCCAAGATCGGAACCTCCTCGTGCGGCTTGGCCGCGAGGCTACCGCTCGGGTACGACATAACTTACACCCCTGTAGTTCGCCCGCACAACCCCGAACGCTACTCGAACAGACGTTCGGTGTCAACGACCGGGCGGGAGGGCGGCGCGGACCATGTCGACCGAGTCCCCGTACCGGTTGACGGCCCGACCTTCACCCCCCACCCTGCTCTGGTGGCCTACGGCCCGGAGGTCCGGCGCTCCGTCCTGGTGGTACCTCTGCCGTGACCGAGGATCATCACCCTGTCTACCGGGTTGTGGCTCAGAGCCTCTTTTCGGTGCAGGCGGCCAGAAGGCGGACCTGGGGGTGCCTGGCCGCGGTGGTGGCCACGATTCCGTTCATCCTGCTCCTGGCGTTCTCCGACGAGATCATCGAGCGGTTCGGTATCGACGAGCTCTCGCGTCAGTACCGGGTCCCACTCCTTACGGCAGCGGGGGCCCTGACCGCACTGTGGCTGGGGGTGATGGCGGGGATCCGCGTGGCCCGCCAGCCCAGAGCGCCCCACCCGGGTCCGGCGACGGGAGACCTGCGGTCCGAACCACCGGCCATCGTCAACATGCTTGCCAACGACTTCGATCCCAGCCGAGAGGCCCTCCCGGCCACGGTGCTCGATCTCGCCGCTCGAGGAGCCCTGGAGTTCCAGGAGGTGGCCGGAGACACGTTCCTGTGCAGGCTGCGCGAAGCCCGGGACCTAGAGCTGGCGCCGTTCGAGGCACGGGTCATGGACCTGGTCCGGAGCCGGGCCCATGCCGGGGTGGTTCCCGCTGAAGCCCTCACCACCGGCCCCGCCGACCATGCCCGGGCCTGGTGGCGGAAGTTTCGCGGCGAGGTGATCGACGACGCCCAGCGCCGGGGGCTGTCCCGGGACCTGTGGAGCGGTGGCGCGCTGCGATGGGTCGGCTTCCTGTCCTTCTACCCCGCGGCGTTCCTGCTGCTGGCCACGGCGGAGGCCGGCCCGGCGATCATCTACCTGTTCCTGGCCGCGTTCGTCATCGCCGCGGCGCGGGGCGGCCGGAGACAGCGGGAAACCCCGGCCGGCCTGGCCGCCACGGCTGAATGGCTCGGGGTGCAGCGGTATCTGCGCGATGCGACCTCGCTTGCCGAGATGCCTCCCACCGCGGTCCCGGTGTGGGAGCGACACCTGGCGTACGGGGCCGCGCTGGGGGTGGCGCCGGCCGCGGTGCGGGCCATCCCCATGGGCCCGGAGGAAGCCCGCCGGGCCTGGTCCTCCTACGGCGGGCAGTGGCGACGGGTTCGGATCCGGTACCCGGTGTTCTGGCCCCCGGCATGGGGCTTCCGTCCGGTGGTGGCGGTGCTGGCGGGGGTGGTGTCGGTGTTTGTGGCCGCGGGCACGCTCCGCCTGGCGACGGCGATCGGGTGGCCACCGGCCGGACCGAACGACCCGGCAGGACTCGTGATCGTGTTCCGAGTTCTGTTCCTGATCCCCGCGGCGGCCGGCGTCACGGTCGGGGTGTGGGGAGTCCTGGCGCTGGTCCGAGGAGCCATGGATCTGGGGGCTCCTCACCGGGTCACCGGGCAGGTCCTCCGGCTCCGGGAGACCGGCGGCCGCTCGTCGGATGCTCCCACCCGGTTCCACGCGGCGATAGACGACGGACGGTCCTACGTGATCCGGGCCTGGTCGGTCCGCTCCGAGGTCTACCGGGCGGCGAACCTCAAGCAGTACGAGGAGATCACCGCGGAGGTCAGCCCGAACCTGCGGTTCGTCGGCTCGATCCGCCGCGCTTAGCCTGCCGGCGAGCACGCCTCTTTTCCGTGGCCTGGGCGTCGATCTCGTCTCGCAGGGCCCCGAGCACTTCGACCTCGATGAGGTCCTTGGGGCGACCCGCGGCTCGCTTCATACGGATCAGGTCGTCGATCGACGCGACCTTGACCCTGAACTCGCCGAGGTCGATCTCGTCGGCGGCACGCTCCAGCTCGTCGTACCCACCGGGGATGCCGGAAGGATGCCCGAGGATGTCCAGGTTGCCCAGGTCCGTCACGAAGGTGAAGTGATCACCGAACTTCAGGGTCTTCGCTTCGAGAATGAAGGGGACATCTTCGGGCGCGCCGCGAAGGCGTGCATGCACCTCCTTGAGCGCCGCCACCATACGAACCAGGTTGTCCTCACTTCGTGCGTAGCAGACATCGAGGTCGTGGGTAACCGTCGTCGAGCCGAGAAGGTTGCCCGCGATCCCCCCGGTCACCACGAATCGCACCCGGTGCTTAACCAGGTTTTCGAGGGCATTGAGGAATTCGTACCGGCCGCTCACCGGCCCGCTCGCTCACGAAGGCGGGCGAGGTTCCGGGCCGCCCCGGCCGCGGCCTCGAGCCTTGTCCTGGGGGACGCTCGAAGGAGCTCCCAGTGCCCTGTGCGATCAAGACCGATGCCCAGACGTGGCAGTGATTCGAGGCCCTCTCCGCAGATCTCCAGGAGCCGATCCAGGGTGTCAACCCCGGGGACCACGGCCCCGGACTCGATCCTGGCCACCTGCGACTGGGGAACGCCGGCCTTCTCGGCCAGCTCACGCTGGGTCAGTCCCGCCCGTCGCCGGGCCTGTCGGAGCACTCGACCAGAGTCCATGTCCCCAAAAACGAATGATAGCAGATACGCTATCAGATTGATTGATAGCTGAACAGGTATCGGGGGCGTTCCTCCCTGCGCAGTGCGTGAGCGATCAGGCGCCCAACGCGAATGTGGCCAGCGGTTCGTACTGAGCCCCGCGCGGGGACAGGTGGCTGCGGTACAGCACCAGGCGATCGATTCGGGAGGGGGACGCTTCTACCCGTGTGGCCGCCAGGGCCTCCGCGTGCTCCCGAAAGGGAACCGGGGGGTTGAATCGCGCCACGGTGAGGTGCGCGGTGAACCCCCGCTTCTCGGGAGGGAACTCCCGTGCCAGCAGCTCGTCGAGGGCGGCGGCCAGACCGGCCATTCCCCCGGAGGGGTCCTCGAGGCCCACCCACAGCACCCGGGCCCGGGACGGCCCGGGAAACACCCCGAGCCCGCCCAGCCCCACCTCGAATGGCGCCGTTCGGGCCGCCGCATCGCGGCAGGCGTCCTCGACCGTGGTCTGGAGCCGGGGCCAGGTCCGTCCCAGGAACTTCAGGGTCACGTGCCAGTTCTCCGGCGGGACCCAGCGGCCCCGGGGAAGCCGGGAGCGCAACGGCTCGATGGCCCGGGCCACGGCTTGATTGGCCTGTTCCGACAGGTCCACCGCCGCGAACAGGCGGAGAGGCTTGGCCTCCGGGCGGGCGGCCCGGTCCCGAGCCATCAGCGGGCCAGGAGATACCGGCGGAGCAGGTCCAGGGCCCCCTGTTCCGTCCACCGCCGGATCTGGTCTCGGTCGCCGGGCGCGCGGAACGTCCGGGCCTCCTCCGCGTCCCCCGTAGCCAGGGCCACCCACACCGTCCCCGGGGGCCTGCCTTCGAGCTCATCCGGGCCGGCCACCCCCGTGGTCGCCAGGGCCACGTCCGAACCGAAGACCTTCAGCGCGCCCCGGGCCATCTCCACTGCGCAGGCCTCGCTGACGGTCCCGTGCCGCTCGATGGTCTCGTCCGAGACCCCCAGCACATCGCGCTTGGCATCGGGCGAATAGCACACCGCGGCGCCGGAGAAGTACTTCGAGGCATGCGGGATGCGCACGATGCGAGCCGCGAGACTCCCGCCGGTGAGAGACTCGGCACACGACAGCCACAGCTCCCGGTCGGAGAGCAGGCGACCCACCACCTCCTCGAGCTCCTCCTCGTCGGCGCCGAACACCGCGTCGCCCAGTCGCTCCCGGATCTGGAGCTCCAGCGGGTCGATCAGGGCCTCGGCTTCCTTGCGCGAGGAGGCCTTGGCGGTCAGCCGGACCCGGACCTCGCCGGCCGAGGCCAGATAGGCCACGGTCGGGTTGGTGAACCTCTGGAACAGGTCGTCGAGGAGCTCTCCCACCCGCGCCTCGGCCACGCCGACCACCCGCAGGACCCGGGACACGATGGTCGATGGCCCCGAGAGCCGGGCCAGCTCGGGGAAGATGGCGCCCTCCATCATCTCCTGCATCTCGGCGGGGACTCCGGGCACCGCGTACAGGCGGCGGCCTCCCTCCTGCTCCAGGATCAACCCCGGGGCTGTGCCTCGTTTGGGCAGGATGTACCGCGCCCCATCGGGGACATCGGCCTGAACGAGGTTGGATTCCGGCATGTCGCGGCCCAGCCGCCGGAACTTCTCCCTGAGGAAGTCCTCGATGGCCGGCTCGCGGCGCAACGGTCGGCCGGTGGCGGCGGACACCGCGTCCCTGGTGATGTCGTCGGCCGTGGGCCCCAGGCCGCCGGTGGCGATGACCACCTCGGCCCGGGACAGGGCCAGCCGGAGGGCGTCGGCGATGCGCTCCACGTTGTCGCCCACGGCCTGGTGATGGAGCACGTCGACCCCGATCTCCGCCAGCCGCCGGGAGATCCACTGGGCGTTCGAGTTGGCGATCTGGCCGAGGAGGATCTCTGTCCCGATCCCCACGACCTCCGCGTTCACGGGCTGGAGGTGGGCACGCGCCGGCCGGCTCGCAGGAAGTAGTCCAGCCCCGACCACACGGTCAGGGCCACCGCCACCACCAGCACCACGGTCTTGAAGCGATCTGCCGCCGAGCCGAGCGGAAGAAGGTACAGGGGGACCAGGATCATCTGCACCGCGGTCTTCACCTTTCCCCACACGGACGCCGGCATGGCCACGCCTCGCGACCCCAGCCACGCCCGAAGCAGGGACACGGCGAACTCCCGGGCCCCGATGACCACCGCAGCCCACAGGGGGAACGATCCCACCACCGTCATGGCCACGATCGGAGCGGTCACCAGAACCTTGTCGGCCAGCGGGTCGAGCCATTGCCCCAGCGGGGTGGCGCTGTCGTAGCGGCGGGCCAGGTACCCGTCGAGCCCGTCGGTGGCGGCGCCGAACACGAACAGCGCGGCAGCGGCGTAGGCCGCCACGTCCGCGCCGGAGACCACCAGCAGCACGAGGATCGGAGCGAGGATGATCCGGAGGATCGAGAAGACGTTCGGCCAGCCGAGGCCGAACGGCGTCAGGTTCCGGGAGCCGCCGGAGATGACGCCTCCCGGAAGCTCGCGGGAGTGAACGTGGCCTGGTACGGCTGGTGTCGCTCCCCCGCCTGCTGGACCCGGTGGCCGTTGACCACCAGGTCGACCACCCCTCCCTCGGAAAGCCGGATGGTGATCTCCCTCTCGGCCTCGAAGGAACGGGCCTCGCCCTCTCCCAGCGTCAGGGTCTGCTCCTCCCCATCGGCCACGATGGCCACCTCGACCTCCTGGTTGGGGGCCACGTCCACCTGAACGGTGCGGTCGACCCCCGATGCGGCCGGAGGCCCGGATACCCTGGCCGGCTCGGGAACGGCCGTGGACCGGGACAGGATGCCCACCGCAGCTGCGGCGGCCAGCACGATCGCTGCGGCGCTGGCGACGAGGAACCACGACGCACGTTTCCGCTCGGTGAGCTCGACGAACTCGCTCGGCGTCACTCCCGGCGCCCGCTCCACCGGGGCTGGCCGAAGCCGGCGTCCATGCCCCTGCTCGTACACCGAGATCACCTTCTCCTGGCTGAGGCCCAGGTATCGGGCGTACGAACGGAGGAACCCCCGGACGTACACGTCGTCGGGGAACGCCTCGAACGACTCCTCCTCGAGCGCCTCGAGGTAGTCGGGCCGGACCCGCATCTCGCGGCTGGCCTGTTCGACGCTCTTGCCTGCTCTGGTCCGGGCGGTCCGCAGGGCCCGGCCGAGACCGGTAACGGTGTCTTGCTTCAGGTGGGCGTTCAACGCTGAGAGCATACTCACATCGTGGAGCCCGAGCCCAAGGTGACCGGCTACTCGCTGGGAGACGGCATCGCCATGGTCCTGTCGTTCCTCCTCCACGGCGGCGCGGCTATGTACTTCTTCCTCTCAGTTCTTGTCGTGCCTGCTCCGATCCTGATCCTCCTGTTTCTCGGGTGGGGCGGCCTGTTGGCGGTCTTGATCATCCATCGGCACCGCCCGTGGTTTGTGTTGATGGTGCCCGTCGCCGACGCAGTCCTGTGGCTGGCACTCGTACCCGGTCTCAATTACTTCATCCCCTGGACCGTTTGACTCCCAGGAGCTGCTGCCGGGTGGTGCTAGGAGACGCCGGCCCGGGACTCGGTCCACTCGTCCCAGGTCATCATGACGTCGCGAGGCTTGGAGCCCTGGGACGGGCCCACGATCCCCCGCTCCTCGAGCTCGTCCATGATCCGGCCGGCCCGAGCGAAGCCCACCTTCAGCTTGCGCTGGAGCATGGAGGTCGAGCCGAGCTGGGACCGGATCACCAGCTCCGCGGCCTGCTGAACGAGCTCGTCGTCGGCGCCCGGCTCGTAGTCCTCTTCTTCGGCTGATGGCGGTCGACCGAGTCCCTCGATCCCCTGCACGTACTCGGGCTCTTGCTGCCTGCGGACCCACGTGGCCACGGCCTCGATCTCCTTCTCCGTGACCCACGCCCCCTGGATCCGGTGGGCCCGGGAGGCCGACGAGGGGAGGAACAGCATGTCCCCGTTGCCCAGCAGCTTCTCGGCACCGCCGACATCGAGGATCACCCGAGAGTCCGCGGCGCTGGCGGTCATGAACGCGATCCGTGACGGGATGTTGGCCTTGATCAGCCCGGTGACCACGTCAACGCTGGGCCGCTGGGTGGCCACCACCAGGTGGATCCCCACCGCCCGGGCCATCTGGGCGATGCGACAGATGGCGTCCTCCACGTCGCGCGGAGCCACCATCATCAGGTCGGCGAGCTCGTCGATCACCACCAGGATGTAGGGGAGGTGGTCGAAGTCGTCCTCCCGTCCCGGCGGGATCCGGAGGGTGCCGTCGGCCAGCGTGGCGTTGTACGCATCGAGGTCTCGCATCCCCACCGTGGCCAGCTGCTCGTAGCGGAGCTCCATCTCCCGAACCACCCACCCCAGGGCCTCGGCCGCTCGCTTGGGCGCCACGATCACCGGTGAGATCAGGTGCGGAAGGTCGGCGAAGTGGGAGAGCTCCACCCGCTTGGGGTCCACCAGCATCAGCTTGACCTCGTCGGGGGTGGTGCGCATCAGGACCGAGGTCACGAACGCGTTGATCAGCGAGGACTTCCCGGCGCCGGTAGCCCCGGCGATCAGGAGGTGGGGCATCTGGTTCAGACGGACCGTCACCGCCCGGCCGTGGACGTCCTTGCCCAGGGCCACGGCCAGCGGGTGTTGCTCGTCCTTCACGGCCCTGTTTCGCAGGACGTCCCCCAGGACCACGAAGTCCCGGGTGTCGTTGGGCACCTCGACCCCGATCGCGGACTTCCCGGGGATCGGGGCGATGATCCGGACCTCCGGGGTGGCCAGGGCGTAGGCGATGTCGTCTCCCAGGGCCAGGACCTTCTTGACCTTGGTGCCCTCCCCCACGCTGACCTCGAACAGGGTCACGGTGGGACCGCGAGTGAACCCGGTCACCCGGACGTCGACGCCGAAGTTCCGGAGGGTCTGTTCCAGAACCGACATCACCTGACGCTCGTCGCGACCGGCCGCCGCTGCCGGAGGGGCCTCGCGCAGGAGGTCCATGGGGGGAAGACGGTAACCGCCCCCGGACCGCCGGCCTTGGGCCACTGTCAGGGGAACCTCGGCGGAGTCCAGCTGTTCCTCTTCCCCGTCATCCGGCTCGGCGAACGCCGCGCCGATCACGGAGACCTCGGGCTCCACCGGCTCCTCCTTCTTTCGGCGCCGGGTGCGCCGCGGCGGGGCCTCGACTTCGTCCTCAGTCTCCTCATCCTCGGCGAAGGGTCGACGGAGCACCTCGATCACCGCGGACATCGGCGTGGCCGTGTACAACAGGAGACCCAGGATGAACAGCGCAAGACAGACCACCGCCGCTCCGTACCCGGAGATCAGCCGGGACAGGGGCCAGGCGGCCAGGGAACCGATCACCCCGCCGCCCCCGGCCAGGGCATCGAATCCCGCCACCGGGCTGGGGTTGCCCCGGATCAGCGACCACAGACCGAGGCCGCCGAGCATCGCGAACACCAGCCCGAGAAGCATCCGGCCCCGGTCCTCCTCGGCGGTTCCCCGGACCAGGACCACGCCCCACCACAGGGCCACCACCGGGAAGGCGTAGCCGGCCACCCCGAACGTTCCCCGAGCCACGAACGACAGGAACCGGCCCAGGGGGCCGGCGGCCTCGAACCAAATTCCCAGGGCCGACAGGAGCGCCAGGACCACCAGGCCGATGCCGATGGCGTCCGCGAGGTGGTCGCCGAGATGCTCGACGACCTTTCGGCCGGCAGCCAGCAGCAGGCTGCCGCGCTTCTTCTTCCGCTTCCTCTTCCTCTTGGTGGCCATCAGGCGAGATCCTCCGTCACGGCTAGACCTCCATGATGACGGGAACGATGATCGGTTTCCGCTGAATGACCTCGAAGAAATACTTCCCCAGGGTGCGCCGGACGTGCTGCTTGAGGATCGTGGGGTCACCGACCTCCTCGGCGGCGACCTCCTTGAGCGACAGCAGGGTCCGGTGGCGAGCCTCCGCCAGGATCTCCTCGGAGGTCTCGTCGTGGACGAACCCCCGGGTGATGATGTCCGGCCCTGCGAGGACCTCGCCGGTATGGCTGTCGGCGGTCACCACCACCACCACGATGCCGTCCCCGGCGAGCTTGCGGCGGTCGCGGAGCACCTCGTGTCCGACGTCTCCGATCCCCAGGCCGTCGACCAGCACCATCCCGGCCCGCACCCGCTCCACGACCCGGACGTCCTCGTCGATGTCCACGACGTCGCCGTCCTCGCACACCAGGATGCGGTCGGCGGGGATCCCCACCTCTCGGGCCAGACGGGCGTGGTTCGCCAGGTGCCGGCGCTCGCCGTGGACCGGGATGAACCACCGGGGCTGCACCAGGTTGAGCATGAGCTTGAGCTCCTCCGCGGCGGCATGGCCCGAGACGTGCACGGGGGCGATGCCGGCATGGAAGACGTCGGCGCCGGTCCGGTACAGCCCGTCGATGACCCGGTGGATGGCCACCTCGTTCCCGGGGATCACCGACGACGACATGATCACGATGTCGCCCTCGGCGAGCTTGACGTACTTGTGCTCGTGGGCCGCCATCAGGGCCAAGGCGGACAGCGGTTCGCCCTGGCTCCCCGTGGACACCACCGCGACCTCCCGAGGGTCGAGGTTCGCCAGCTGCTCGATGTCCACGACGTCCTCCTCCGGGACGTTCAGGTAGCCCAGGGCTCCGGCCTGCCCCACGGACTGGTGCATGCTCCGTCCCAGGAAGGCCACCTTGCGGCCGGCCGACCGAGCCGCGTCGCAGATCTGCTGGATCCGATGGATGTGGCTCGCGAAGCAGGCCGTCACCACCAGACGGGGGGCCCGGCCGATGATCTCCGCCAGCTCCGGGCCCACCGTTCGCTCGCTGGGGATGGTCCCGGAGTCCTCGGCGTTGGTGGAGTCCGACAGGAGCACGTGGACGCCCCGCCGGGCCTCCTCGGCGATCCCCTGGAGGTCCGTGAGCCGGCCGTCGATGGGGGTGGGGTCCAGGCGGAAGTCCCCGGTGTGCAGCACGGTCCCCGCCGGCGTGTCCACGGCCAGCGCCACGCCGTCGGGGATCGAGTGGGTCACCCGGTAGAACCGGGTCCGGAACGGGCCGATGTCGACCTGCTCCCCCGGCGCCACCTCGTGGAACGTGGCGTGATCTGTGACCTCATGCTCCTCGAGCTTCGGCCTGATCAGGGACAGGGTCAGCCTGGTGCCGTAGACGGCCAGCCGCATCTCTCGCAGGAGGTACGGGAGCGCTCCCACGTGGTCCTCGTGCCCGTGGGTGAGGATCAGGGCCTCGATCCGGTCCTCCCGGTCCCGGAAGAAGTCCCAGTCCGGGAGCACCAGGTCGATCCCGGGCATGTCGTCGCCGGGGAAGGACAGGCCCGCGTCGATGATCAGGATGCGGCCGTCGAGCTCGAGGGCCGCCATGTTGCGGCCCACCTCACCGAGGCCGCCGAGGAAGGTGAGCCTACAGGGCCCCGCCATCCTCCAACGCTTTCCGGATCCGGCCCACTTCCTCGTCGGTTGCCGGAACCAGGGGAAGTCGGGGCGGCCCCACGGGCTGGCCGATCAGGCCCATCGCGGCCTTCACCGGGATCGGATTGGAGGTGATGAACAGCCCCCGGTACAGGGGCAGCAGCTCGAAGTGGATCTTCCGCGCCGAGGCCACGTCGCCCGTCGCCGCGAGCTCGATCATCTGTCGCATCCGCTCCCCCGCGACGTGCGACGTCACCGCGATCACCCCGGTCCCTCCCAGGCACACCAGCGGGAACGTCAGGGCGTCCTCACCGGAGATGATCTCGAAGTCCGGGGCCGCCTCACCCAGCTCCGCGGCGGCCACCAGGTCCGCGGTGGCGTCCTTGACCCCGATGATGTTGTCGATCTCGGCCAGCCGAAGGATGGTGTCGTTCGAGATCCGCACGGACGTGCGACCCGGGATGTTGTACAGGATCACCCGCAGCGAGGTGGCCCCGGCCACCGCCTTGAAGTGCTCGTACAGGCCGGACTGCGGTGGCTTGTTGTAGTAGGGCGCCACGACCAGGGCCCCGTCGCACCCCGCCTTCTCCGCCTCCTTGGTGAGGCGGATGGAGTGCTCGGTGTCGTAGGTGCCGGACCCGGCGATGATGTGGCCCTTTCCCTCCGCGGCCTGGACCGAGGCCCGCCACAGGTCGACCTTTTCCCGGTCGCTCAGGGTGGCCGACTCCCCCGTGGTGCCCGCCACGACCAGGGAGTCCGATCCGCGCTCGAGCAGCCACGCCGCCACCTCCTGAGCCCGATCCAGATCCAGCGAGAGATTTTCTTTGAACGGCGTGACCATCGCGGTGGCCACGGCTCCGAACCTACCGGCCATCGACTGCCTCCTTACCTCCCGCGCCAAGCGGGAACACTCGGGCCGGCACGAGGAAGCGCGGGGACCGACCGGGCGCCAGCGGGAGGCCCGCATTGCCCGGTCGGCCCGCCCCCACGCTGCCGGCGATGCTAACACACGTATAACCGTTCAACAAGTCCCACATGCGCCACGTGTTCAACTCGTGGGACCAGTGGCAGGGGGGACGCCCGTGTCCCCCGATGCAACAGTGCCTCCAGTGCCACGACTGCCCCTTACACCACGCTCCCTGAGCAAGCCGTGACCCGGTCGTCGAGGGCTATCCTAGCGGCGTGCGCATCTACACGAAGACCGGTGACGACGGGACCACCGGGCTCCTGTACGGCACCCGGATCTCCAAGGCGGATCCGGCGGCCGAGGCCTACGGCAGCGTCGACGAGACCGTGGCCCACCTGGGCCTGGCCCGGGCCCTCTCGGACCAGCCGGCCCTTCAGGGCATTCTCCTGGAAGTCCAGCGCTACCTGTTCGTGGTGGGTGCCGACCTGGCCACCAACCCCGATCAGAGGGCCAAGCTCAAGCCCGGGGTCTCCCTGGTGACCTCGACGATGGTCGAACGGGCTGAGCGGCTGATCGACGACCACGAAGCCTCGCTCCCCAACGAGTTCGTTGTGCCGGGGGCCAACCCCGTCTCCGCGGCCCTGGACGTGGCCCGAGCCGCTTGCCGCCGGGCTGAGCGCCGAACCGTGGCCCTCCGGGAGTCCGGGGGCGAGGTCAACCCCGAGGCCGCTCGTTACCTGAACCGCCTCTCCGACCTCCTGTTCGCCCTGGCCCGATGGCAGGCGGGCGGCCCGGAAGAGCCCAGCCGTTCCGAGGAGAAATAGCCGAACCCCAACCCGCAGTCGAGAACCGAGCAAAGTGGACGATCGCGGTAGAATCATGGCGATCTCTTTGGGAAAGGGGATCCTCTTGAAACTCATCATCCGAGTTGCTTCTTCATGGTCATGGTGGCGACGGTCCTCGGGCCAGCTTCGCCTGCCGGGGCCGCCACGATCTCCGTCACGACCACAGCCGACGAGTTGAACAGCGACGGTGACTGTTCGCTCCGCGAGGCGATCGTCGCCGCCAACACGGACGCGGCACAGGACCAATGCACGCCGGGGAGCGGTCCGGACACCATCGCCATCCCCGCGGGAACCTACACGCTCAGCCTGGGTCCGCCCGGGGACAGCAATGCGATGAATGGCGACCTCGACATCCGCAGCGACGTTACCCTCGATCCGAACGGCAAGGTGGTCATCGACGGCGGAGGCCTGGATCGAGTGTTCGAGGTCGGGACGTCGAACGTCCTGACCGCCTCGGATCTCTCGATCAGGGGCGGCAATGCAGTCGGGATGCAGGCGGCGGCCATCGGGAACGGCGGTGGGACGGTCAACTTGACCGGCGTCCTGCTGGTCGGCAACAAGGCCGACAACGGCGGAGGAGCCATCCTCACGGAGGACACGGGGAGCGTGAACCTCACCAACGTCACCATCTCCGGCAACGAGACCGGCCAGAGCGGCGGTGGTCTCCAGATTGCCGGGGTGGGAACCACGGCAACCCTGAACAACGTCTCGATCGTGGAGAACGTGGCCGACAGCGAGGGGGACGGGAACGGCGATGGAGGTGGCATCTGGGTCGTCGGCGCAACCGTGAACCTGGTCAATACCATCGTCGCCGCCAACTACGACAGGTCGCCGGGGAACGCGGTCAATCATCCGGACTGTTCCGGCCCCGTGACGTCTCAGGGGTACAACCTCATCGGGGAAACGAACGGGTGCACGATCACGGGGACGGCAACGGGGAACGTCCTCAACCAGAATCCCCAGCTCGAACCTCTGCGGGACAACGGCGGCTCCACCGAGACTCACGCGCTCAAACAGCAGAGCCCGGCAGTGGACGCGGGGAATCCGGCGGCTCCCGGGTCCAGCGGAACCGCCTGTGCACCGACCGACCAGCGAGGCGTGGCCCGGCCTCAGGGCCCGAGGTGCGACATCGGAGGCTTCGAGCTCCAGCAGCAGCCTCCGCCGCCCGGGGTCGCGCCCAAGTGCTTGGGCAAGAAGGTGACGATCACAGGGAGCGACGCGCCAGACACCATCCTCGGTACGAAGAAGGCCGATGTGATCTCCTCCCTGGGAGGGGATGACGTGATCGTCGGGCTGGGAGCCGGCGACCGGATCTGCGCCGGGGACGGCAACGACCGGGTCAAGGGGAGGTCCGGTGACGATCAGGTCCTGGGTCAGGCCGGAAACGACAGAGTTCGGTCTGGGGGCGGCGGCGACACCGTGAAGGGCGGTGCCGGCAACGACCGACTCAGGGGCCAGCGCGGCGATGACATCCTCAAGGGTGGTGGCGGCAACGACCGCATCAACGGCGGCGGTGGGTTCGACCTGTGTCGCGGCGGGCCCGGGCCCGACCGCGTCCGCCGCTGCGAGACCTAGTCGGAAGACGGGATAGGATTCGCCGGAACCTGGCCCCGAGGAGGCTCCGATGAAGGTACACGTCTGGCTTCGGAAGAGGACTGGCATGTCTCCCGACGAGTTCCGGGACCACTGGCTCAACACCCACGCTCCCATCGCTCGCGACGGTTACCAGCACCTCCGCGGGTACCGGGTGGAGCTGGTGACCCGGGTTCCCGAGGGGCAGGAAGCTCCCTACGACGGCGTGGGCATCCTGGAGTGGGACGACCGCGACGGGTTCAAGGCCGACATGGCAAGTGAGGCCGCCAAGGCCGGGAACGACGACCTGGCGACCTTCACCGACGGCTTCGGGCTCCTGTTCATCGAGGAGCACGTGGTCAAGTAGTGCGCGCCCTGGAGCTCCGGCGTCACGCGCCTCGAGACCCCGACGCCGACCGCCTGTCGGAGGAAGGGCGAACCCTGGCGGAGGCCGTCGGGCGCGACCTCCCCGGGGGCTACCGGGCCGTGTTCTCCTCGCCCGCCAAGCGGGCGGCGGAAACCGTGGCCTGGTTCCTCCGAGGGCTGGGACAGCAGCTTCCCGAGCAGCACGGGGTGGTCGAGGGACTGGCCTCCCCGGTCGAAGACCGGTGGCGGGCGGCGGGGAAGGCCGCCGGGACCAGCCGGCTGGACGCCGTGCGCGAGCAGGACTCCGAACTGGTCCAGGAGGAGTCGGTCCGTCTGGCGGAGGTGACCCGGGACCTGATCGGCGGCCTTCCCGAAGGGAGCAGGGGCCTGGCGGTCGGCCACAGCCCGCTGATCGAGGCCGCGGTCTACGGACTGACCGGGACGGTGATCGATGCGCTCGACGAGTGCGAAGGCGTCCTGATCGAACAGGACGATGGCGACATCCGGCTGGCCCAGGAGTACCGGAGGGACGGCTGATGGCCCTGGCCGGTGCCGACCTGAAGGCCTTCCTCGACGAGGTCCGGTTGTGCCACTGGGCCACGGTGGGACCCGACGGCCGGCCGCGGGTCCGGCCCCTGTGGTACCTGTACGCGGACCGGGCGTTCTGGTTCACCACCCGGCTGGAAGCCCGGCGCACCGGGGCGGACGTGGCGGCCGGGTCTCCCGTGGCGGTGTCGATCGCCGGCGATGAACGGCCGTACCGGGCGGTCATCCTCCACGGCACCCCGGAACTCTGGGAGCAGGACCGAGAGGCCTGGCTCGAGCGGATCGCCACCCGATATGGCCGGGCCGAGGGGCTCCGCTGGCTGGCCAACGCGCTCAAGGAACCAGACCGCGTTGTGTTACGAATGGTTCCCGATCGGGTCCTGGCGTGGGACTACGGGAAGGGGGATTACCGCAGGATGCAGAAGGGGACCTCGCTCAGCGTGGACCTGCCCTAGCCGTGCACGTCCTGTTCGTTCACCAGAACTTCCCGGCGCAGTTCGGGCACATCGCGGCGTACCTGGTCAGGGAGCACGGCTGGCGGTGCACGTTCGTCTCCCGGACCTCCTCCGGCACCGTGGCGGGCATCCGCAAGGTCCAGTACCGGACCGCCGGGGGGGCCACCGAACGGACCCACTACTTCGCCCGGACGTTCGAGAACGCGGTGGCTCATGCAGAGGGGGTGCACGAGGCGCTCAAGCCGCTCCGGGAAGAGCTCAGGCCGGACCTCGTCGTGGGGCACTCGGGGTTCGGATCGACCCTGTTCGTGCCGGAGCTGTTCCCGGACGCCCCGGTGGCCAACCACTTCGAGTACTTCTACCACCCGCATGACTCCGACATGGATTTCCGGCCGGACTGGCCGGTGACCGAGCGGGACGTGCTGCGGGCCAGGGCCCGCAACGCCATGATGCTTCTGGACCTGGAGACCTGTGCGGCCGGGTACTCGCCCACCCACTTCCAGCGGGATCTGTTCCCCGAGGCGTACCGGCCGAAGATCCGGGTGCTCCACGATGGCATCGACACGTCATTCTGGAGGCGCCGGACCGTCGACGACCCGCTGATCGACGCCCTGGGGATCCGCCCGGAGACCCGGGTGGTCACCTACGTCTCCCGCGGCCTGGAGGCCATGCGAGGCTTCGACGTCTTCATGCAGGTGGCCAAGCTCGTGTACGAGACGTACCCGGACGTCGTGTTCCTGGTGGTGGGGGACGATCGGGTGGCCTACGGAGGAGACCTCAAGCACATCACGGAGCCGACCTTCCGGGAGCACGTGCTGAAGCGAGAGCGCTACGACCTCGACCGGTTCCGGTTCCTGGGCACCGTTCGTCCCCAGATGCTGGCCCACCTGTTGAGCCTCTCGGACCTGCACGTCTACCTCACCGTTCCGTTCGTGCTGTCGTGGTCGATGCTCGACGCC
Organism: Actinomycetota bacterium; assembly: GCA_050692555.1. Lineage (GTDB taxonomy): Bacteria > Actinomycetota > UBA4738 > UBA4738 > CALAEC01 > DAITPV01. The sequence continues at coordinate 20,576 of JBOGVS010000020.1, read as the reverse complement.
ATGGCCTGCGGCTGCGTGGTCCTGGCTTCCGACACGGCTCCCGTCCGCGAGGTGATCACCGACGGCCACAACGGCCTCCTCCGCGACTTCTTCGACGCAGAAGGCATGGCAGCGGTGGCGATCGACGTGCTGAAGGACCCGGGCGCGTTCCGAGAGCTCGCAAACGCCGCCCGCCGGACGGTCGAGGAACGGTATGCGCTCGACGTGGTCATGCCCCGGATGGTGGGCCTGTACGGGGAGGTGGCCGGTGTCTGATCGGCGCCGGACGGGGGCGTCCCTGTGCTCCGGAGCCGCAGTATCATCGACGGAAGGTGGCATCGGTGCGCCGCTACCTCGTGGTCGCGAACCAGACGCTCGGAGGGCAGCACCTGGCCGAGAAGGTCCGCGCCTGTCTGGCTGCCGGGCCTTCCCGCTTCCACGTTCTCGTTCCCGCCACGAGCCCCCAGGACCACGTGATGTGGACGGAGGGCGAGGCCATCGCCATGGCCCAGCAGCGCCTGGAGCGGGCGCTGGATCAGTTCCGGCATCTGGGAGCGGAGGCAGACGGGGAGGTCGGCGACGAGAGCCCCTTCGAGGCGATCCAGGACGCGGTCCGCGAACAGGAATTCGACGAGCTCATCCTGTCGACGCTTCCGGCCGGTCTGTCACGGTGGCTGAAGCAGGACCTCCCCCACCGAGTGGAACGGGCTTTGGACCTCCCGGTGACGCACGTCGTCGGCGAACCCGACTGACGTCCGCTCGCCCCTTCACCCTCAACGCCGGGCACCGCTGATGCGCCGCTACCCATCACCCCGTCCTGAACACGCCCGGACTCGCCGCCGTCGCCGGGCCCGGCTCGGACGCCGCACCGGCCGTCTCCTCGCCTCCGTAGCCGCGGCCGGGGGAACCATCGTCGCGTCACCGGGTACCGCGAACGCCGCACCCATCATCACGCCGGGCCCAAACTTCCGGGTGACCGTCACCGCCGACGAGGACGTCTCCATCGACTGTGACTCCGCGGAGGAGGTGCGGGTGACGGTGGATCTCGTCGTGGAGCCGTACGCACCCCCCACCGACTGCGACACCGTCACCACCCTGGAGGTGACCGCCGGCACCGCGGTAGCCCCGAACGACCTGGACCTCAGCGGGGTGGACGGGGCGTTGTTCCCCGCGCTCACTGCCGCCACCCTGGTGGGAGGCGGAGGGGACGACACTCTCACAGGCACCGACGCCGCCCCCAACCTGGCCGCCGGCGACGCGCTCCCTGACACCCCCACGGTGTTGGGCGACGACACCATCCTCGCCGGAGCGGGAGCAGACACGGTCACCGGCGGGCCGGGGGGCGACTCCATCATGGGCGCCCACGGCAACGACCTGCTTTCCGGACAGGCGGGCAACGACACGATCGTGGGCGCCGACGGCGGGGACGTGGTGAGCGGCGACGCCGGTGACGACCAGCTCCAAGGGGACATCGACACCGACCCCACCGTCGTGGGCGGGGACTCGGTGACCGGGGGCGACGGCGACGACACCGTGCTCGGTCAGGGCGGGAACGACCTCCTCACCGGAGGATTCGGCCTCGACGAGATCGACGGCGGCGACGGCTCCGACCGGCTGATCGAGTCCGGCGACGCCACGATGGTCCTGACCGCGACCACACTGACCGGGAGTATCGGACCCGATTCGGTCGCCTCGATCGAGTCTGCGGTCCTGGTGGGAGGAGCCGGACCGAACGTCCTCGACACCTCGGTGTTCCCGGGCCAGGTCACCCTCGACGGGGCGGCGGGGAGCGACACCATCACCGCCGGCCCCGCCGACGACACCCTCACCGGCGGTGCGGGGGACGACGTGATCACCGGCGGCGCGGGAAGCGACCGCCTGGTCCAGGCCGGGGACGTCGACCTGGACCTCAGCGACGCGGCTCTGAGGGGAGGCCTGGGCACCGACGCCCTCATCAGCATCGAGTCCGCGATCCTGGCGGGCGGCCCCGGCCCCAACCGACTGACGGCGGCGGGGTTCTCCGGCCCGGTGACCATGGACGGGGCCGAAGGGAACGACACCCTGACCGGTGGAGCGGCCAACGACAGTCTCACCGCGGGGGGAGGTTCGGACCTGCTTCGCCAGGCCGGAGACAGAGACATGGCCCTGACCTCCGTGGCCGTCGGCGGCGCGGGGTTCGACGCCATCTCGGGGTTCGAGGCGGCCCACCTCACCGGCGGCCCGGGGAGGAACCGGATCAACGCGGCGGGGTTCCGAGGCCCGGTCACCCTGGAGGGCGGAGGGGGAGACGACATCCTGACCACGGGGGGGGCATCCGACCACATCCTGGGCGAGGGCGGCGACGACAAGCTGGACTCCGGAAAAGGCTCCGACACCCTCGACGGTGGGCCCGGCAAGGACCGTCTCACCGCGGGGGGAGGGAAGGACCTCCTCCTGGCCAGGGATGGGAAACGAGATCGGCTCGATGGTGGCGGCGGGAAACGGGACCGGGCCCGGGCCGACAAGAAGGATCGGGTCACCCGAGTGGAGAAGCCGCCCAAGTACGCTAAGGACGGGAAGAAGGGGGTTCGGGGGGGTAGCTCGCCAGGAGCCCTGCGGCCCTAGTTCTCCAGGCCCAGCAGCGGCTCGAGCCCGACGGTCAGGCCGGGCCGTTGGCGGACCTCGCGGATCGCCAGGAGGATGCCCGGCAAGTAGCAGGACCGGTCGGGGGCGTCATGCCGGATCGTCAGCGTCTGTCCCTGGGCCCCGAAGATGACCTCCTGGTGGGCCACCAGTCCGGGCAGCCGGACGCTGTGGATCCGGATCCCCTCCACGTCCCCGCCGCGAAACTCCTCCCCGCCCGTGGGACCCGACCAGGCCTCCTCACGGGCCTCGGCGATTCGCCTGGCAGTGGCCGCCGCGGTGCCGGATGGGGCATCGACCTTGCGGTCGTGATGAAGCTCGATCACCTCGGCGGCCGCGAAGAACCGGGCCGCCTCGGCGGCCAGCCGCTGACTCACCACGGCGCCGACGGAGAAGTTCGGAGCGACCACCACGCCCAGGTCACCACCGGCCACCCACTCCCGGATCTGATCCAGCTGGTGCGGCGCGATGCCGGTGGTTCCCACGACCGCGTGCATCCCCCGGTCCAGCGCCCCTCGCACGTTGTCCATCACCGCGTCCGGACGGGTGAAGTCCACGGCCACCTCGGCCTTGGCGTCCGTCAGCGCGTCGAGGTCCCCGCCGACCGCGAGGTCGGTCCCGGCAGGCTCGGGGAGGGGGTCGCCCGCCATCGATGGATCGACGCCGGCCACCAGCTCCAGATCGGGTTCGTCGTGCACGGCCCGGCACACCAGGCGGCCCATGGTGCCGCCGGCGCCCAGGACCGCGACGCGGGTCAAACCGGATCGCTTCCGGACGAGCGCTTCGCCGCCCGAGGCGTGCCCGCCACCGCTCGAGCTTCGGCAGCCGACGTCCCGATCCCCACGTCGTCGAAGGCACCCTGGTCGAAGGGTCCGACCACCGTGAGCGAAAGGGGCCGGCCCAGCACATCGGCCGCGACCTCCCGAGCGTCGTCGGGTGTCACCGCGTCGATCCGCTCCAGGATCTCGTCGATCGAGATGACCTCGCCGTGGGCGATCTCCGACTTTCCCAGCCGGCTCATCCGGCTGCTGGTGTCCTCCAGGGACAGGACCATGGAACCCCGCATGTGGCTCTTGGCCCGCTCGAGCTCATGCTCGGTGATCCCCTTCTCCCTGACGTCCTCCACCTCGCGAAGGATGAGGCCGAGCACCTCGTGGGCCCGGCTGGGTGCGGTGCCCGCGTAGACCACGTACGCGCCGGTCTGCGCGAACATCGAGTGGTACGAGAACACCGAGTACACCAGGCCTCGCTTCTCCCGGATCTCCTGGAACAGCCGGGAGGACATGCCCCCGCCGATGGCGTCGTTCACCACCCCCAGGGCGAACCGCCGGGGATCGTTCCGCGACAGGCCCGCGGTGCCGAGGCAGATGTGGGCCTGCTCGGTGGATCGCCGGCGGATGTGAATCCCACCCACCGGATCCGGAGGTCTTCCCATGTCACGGACCATGGGACCGACGGCCGCCACCTCCGGCCGGGGTTCCATGAACGTGGGCACCAGCTCCGACAGCCGGTCGTGGTCCAGGTTGCCGGCGGCTGCCACCACGAAGTTGCCGGGGACGTAGTGGCGTCGCCAGAACCTCCGCACCTGGTCGCGGGACACCGACGACACCGTTTCCGCGGACCCCAGCACCGGTCGGCCCAGCGGGTCGCCCGGCCACAGGTTCTCCATGAACAGGTCGTGGACCAGCTCGTCGGGGGCGTCCTCGTGCATGTTGATCTCTTCGAGGATCACCGTGCGCTCCGCGTCGAGATCCCCCGCCCGGATCGTTGAGTGCTGGAGCATGTCACACAGGTACTCCACGGCCATCGGCAGGTCGCGGTCCAGCACCCGCGCGTAGAACGCCGTGTGCTCCTTCCCGGTGAACGCGTTGAGGTCGCCCCCCACGGCGTCGAAGGCCTCGGCGATGTCGGTGGCCGTTCGGCTCGGGGTTCCCTTGAAAAGCAGGTGCTCCAGGAAGTGCGACGCACCGGCGATCCTGGCCGGCTCGTGTCGTGAGCCGGTGGTCACCCACACACCGAGGGTGGTGGAGCGTACCCACGGCATGCGTTCGGTCACCAGACGCATCCCGGAGTCGTGTTCGCTCCGGCGGATCACGGCCCGGTCCTTACGGGCGGAGCTCATCCCTCGGAACGAGGAGGCCGGGGGCCACGACGCCGACGGTCCCCCTCCCCACGGCCGCGATCTCCTCGAGGGCGGTCGCCTCGCCCGCGGTCACCGCGGTCGCCGCGTCCTCGCTCCGGCGACCCTCGCTCCTTGGCCCGCTCCAGGACCTGTTGGACCTCCTGGTCGTCACCCTCCCACAGGGGATCGATGCTGATCCGGCGGCCACCTTCCTCCACCCCGGTGACGATGACCTCGATCTCGTCGCCGACGTTCACCACGTCCTCGACGGTCTCGATGCGCTTGCCCCGCCCCAGCTTGGAGATGTGGAGCAGGCCGTCGGTCCCCGGCAGGAGGTTGACGAACGCCCCGAAGGTGGTGGTCTTGACCACCTTGCCCTTGAACCGCTCCCCCACCTCGGGGATCCGGGGGTTGAGGATCTCGTCGATCATCCCGATGGCTCGCTCGGCGCCCTCGCCTTCCTTGGCGCCGATGAAGATCGTGCCGTCGTCCTGGATGTCGATGTCCGCGCCGGTCAGGGCGATGATCTCGTTGATCCGCTTGCCCTTGGGGCCGATCACCTCGCCGATCTTGTCCACGGGGATCTGCTTGGTGATCACCCGGGGAGCCTGGGCGGACAGCGCCTCCCGCGGCCCCGGAAGGGTCTGCTGCATCTGCTCCAGGATATACAGGCGGGCCTCACGGGCCTGCTTCAACGCCCCGGCCAGGACCTCGGCCGGCAGCCCGGTCACCTTGGTGTCGAGCTGCAGGGCGGTGACGAAGTCCCGGGTGCCGGCGACCTTGAAGTCCATGTCGCCCAGGGCGTCCTCGGCCCCCAGGATGTCGGTCAAGGTGACGAACTCTCCGCCCTCGGCGATCAGCCCCATGGCGATCCCGGCCACCGGCGCCTTGATGGGGACCCCGGCGTCCATCAGCGACAGCGTGGATGCGCACACGCTGGCCATGGACGTGGACCCGTTCGACTGAAGGACGTCCGACACCAGCCGGAGCGTGTAGGGGAACTCCTCCTCCGGTGGGATCACCGGTACCAGGGCCCGCTCCGCGAGGGCCCCGTGGCCGATCTCCCGGCGCTTGGGTCCCCGCATGAACCCGGTCTCCCCGGTGGAGAACGGCGGGAAGTTGTAGTGGTGGATGTACCGCTTGGACTCCTCCGGGTCGATGGTGTCGATGGTCTGGGTCATCCGCAGCATCCCCAGGGTGATCACGTTCAGGACCTGGGTCTCGCCGCGCTGGAACAGACCCGAGCCGTGAGCCCGGGGGACCAGCCCCACCTCGCTGCTGATGGGGCGGATCTCATCGGTCCGGCGGCCGTCCATGCGGACGCCTTCCTCGATGATCCGCCGCCGCATCACGTCCTTCTGGAGGGCCTTGAAGTACTTGGACACCTGCTGGACCCGCGCGGCGTGGGCCTCCTCGTCCCACACCTCGGCGACGTGCGCGGAGAGCTCCTCCTTCAGGGTGTCAAGGGCCAGGTTTCGCTCCATCTTCTCCGCGATCCGCATGGCCTCCCCGAGCCGGCCCCGGGAAAACTCGTCGACCACCTTGACGACCTCGTCGTCGTAGTCGCTCCGGCTGGGGAACTCCCGCTCCGCGACCCCGAACCGCTCGACCATCTCGCGCTGGAAGTCGACGATCTCTCCGATGGCCCGCTTGGCCTCCTCCAGTCCTTCTGCCACCGTCTCCTCCGTGGGGGCGGCCTGCCCCTCGGCGATGTGCTTCAGGGCCAGGTCCGGAGCCTCGGCCTCCACCATCAGGATGTCGACGCCACCGGCGTCGTTCCGCCGCCCCGCCACGATCATGTCGAACGTGGCCAGGTCGAGGTCCTGATACGTGGGGTTGAGCCGCCACCGTCCGTTCATGAGGCCCACCCGCACCGCGGCCACGGGCCCGTCGAACGGGAGGCCGGCCAGCGAGGTCGCCAGGCCGGCGCCGTTGATCCCGGGGACGTCGTAGGGGTTGGCCTGATCCGCGGACAGCACGGTGCACACCACGTGCACCTCCTGGCGGAAGCCCTCGCGGAAGGTTGGGCGCAGCGGGCGGTCGATTAGGCGAGCCGTGAGGATGGCCGTCTCGCTGGGACGGCCCTCCCTGCGGAAGAAACCGCCGGGGATCTTCCCGGCCGCGTACATCCGCTCCTCGACGTCGACCGTGAGGGGGAAGAAGTCGATGCCTTCCCGGGCCGGTCCGCTGGTGCAGGTGACCAGCACCTGCGTCTCGCCCAGGGTGACCACCACCGACCCGTGGGCCAGCATGGCCAGCTTGCCGGTTTCAAAGGTGATGTCGGTGCCGCCGATGTTCCGTGTGGCGACGATCGGTTCCATGGAATGCTCCTCCTAACGTTGTTCCGAGGAGCGGAGCGCGATCAGTTGTCAGTGGTGGGCCACGGCGCGGCTGACGCTCCGGGGTCCGCGACTGATAACTGACCGTGCGCTGCACCCGCTCCCCTGTGGACGGGCCCCGCGCTCCTGTCTGGTCGGCCTCCTTCTCTATCGCCGGAGCCCGAGCCGCTGGATCAGGGCCCGGTACCGCTCGACGTCCTCGCGCCGCAGGTACTCGAGCAGACGGCGGCGCTTGCCCACCATCTGCAGGAGGCCACGACGGGAATGGTGGTCCTTCGTGTGGGTCCTGAGGTGCTCTGTCAGCTCGTCGATCCGCTTCGACAGAAGGGCGATCTGCACCTCGGGGGATCCGGTGTCGGAGTCGCTCCGCCGATGTTCGGTGATCAAGCGAGAGCGATCCTCTTTGGTCAACATCGCAGGTCAGGGTATCACACCGGCCTCGCCGCTCACGACGAGCTCACGGGTGACGCGCACGTCGTCCTCGATCTGCTTGGCCAGCTCCTCGGCAGATTCGAACCGAACCTCGTCCCGAATCCGGGCCCAGAACTCCGCGGCCATCACCGCTTCCAGGAGGTCACCCTCGAAGTCCAGGAGGTGGGCCTCGAGGTGGAGCGGCTCCCGCCCGAACGTGGGGTTGACGCCGATGTTGATGGCCGCCATCCAGGAGCGGTCCCCCACCCGGGCGCGCCCGGCGTACACGCCGCGGCCCGGCAGGAGGATCCCGTCCGGCACTCGAAGGTTCGCCGTCGGCCACCCGAGGTTCCGGCCCCGCCCGGCCCCCGGGACCACGGCGCCCTCCACCTCGTAGCGGCGGTCCAGGGCTCGCTCCGGCCACCGCAGGTCCCCTTCCGCCAGGGCCTCACGGATCGACGTGGACGACACCGGGCGACCGTCGATCTTGTACAGCTCCAGCCCCTCCACCGTGAAGCCGTGAATGGCGCCCAGCTCGGTGAGCACCTGCAGGTTGCCGGCGGCCCGATGGCCGAACGTGAAGTTCGACCCGATGGCCACGTGACGGGTCCCCAGTCCCCGGTGGAGCACCCGGTCGACGAAGTCCTCGGGCGGCCAACGGGAAACCTCCTCGGTGAACTCCAGGACGAACAGGGTCTCCACGCCGAGGTCCTCGATGAGCTGGGCCTTGCGACGGAGCGTGGTGAGGAGCGGAGGCACCTTCCCCGGAGACAGCGTGACCAGCGGATGACGGTCGAAGGTCACCGCCACGGGACGGAGCCCGCGCTCCCGCCCGGCCTCCACCGCCCGCCCGATCACTGCCTGGTGGCCCCGGTGGACACCGTCGAAGAACCCGATCGTCACCGACGACGGGCCCTCGAGAGGAAGCGACCGAACACCGTGGACAACCTCCATCGCCGGTGAGGGTATCGGACCGAGGGTCACACCTGGGATGGAATGACCACCTCGGGACAGGCTCGCGTCCCGCAGTCTCGATACACCCCCACCAGCCGGCCGGCCGGGTCGAACGCGGCGTGGAACCCGGGCCCGCCCGGCGGACCAAGCGGACGACCGTGGCGAGCGGCCTCGGCCTCGTCATCGGTGAGCTCCATACGGGGCAGATGGTCGACCGCCCGCTCGATCGGGAGGGGGCCATCCACCTGATCCGGCGGGGCGGCGTCCCGCAGGAGGAACGGCCCGGTCCGGGTGCGAACCAGCCGGGTGAGGTGGGCGCCGCATCCGAGCCTGGTCCCTACCTCGGCGGCTAGCGACCGCACGTACGTACCGCCGCCGCACACCACCCGGAACTCCACGTCGCGTCCGTCGAAGGCCAGCAGGTCGAACGCGTCGACCCGCACGGTTCGAGGCTCGCCCTCCACGGGCTTCCCTTGCCGGGCGGCCTTGTACAGGCGCCTCCCTTCGACCTTCACCGCTGAATAGGCCGGGGGTCGTTGGGAGAAGGTCCCCACCATCCCGGCCATAGCCGCCCGCACGTCGTCCTCGGAGGAATCCACGGGGGCGGTCCGAACCACCTCGCCCTCGGCGTCCAGAGTGTCGGTCTCCTCACCCAGTCGAGCGGCCCCCTCGTATTCCTTGTCCAGGTTCCCCAGGAACCGCAGGAGGCGGGTGGCCCGGCCCACACCGATCACCAGGAGGCCGGAGGCCATGGGGTCCAGGGTGCCGGCGTGTCCGACCTTGCGGATCCCCAGGGTCCTCCGCACGACATCGATGGCGTCGTGCGAGGTGATCCCGGCCGGCTTGTCGACCAAGAGGACGCCGTCCGTCACGCCGCCGAGTGTATGGCCCTACGGGATCCCCAGGGTCTTCTCGCAGGACCCGGCGGCCTTGTCCTTCTTTCCCCCGCCGCCGGCGCAGCGGTCCTTCTTCCCCGGGCCGCCGTTCAGGCGGTCCTTGCCGGCCTGCCCCTTGAGGCGGTCGTTGCCCCGATGGCCCTTCAGCCTGTCGTTGCCGGCGCCTCCGGCCTCGGTGTCCTTTCCGTTGCGGCCCAGGCCGAGGTCGTTCCCGTCCCCGGCGGTGATGGTGTCGTTGCCCCCGAGGCCCAGGATGGCGTCGGCACCGGCGGTCCCGGTCAGGGTGGCGGTTCCGGCCACCCCCACCCGGTTGACCGCCACCCCCAGGCACTGGGCCAGCTCGTAGGCCCCCATGTCGCAGTTTCGGGGGACTCCCCGCTGGTCGGCGGCCGCACAGGCCCCACCTCCGGAGCCCGGAGGAGCGGGGTTCCCGGCGTCGATGGCCGGGGAGCCGGTGAGCAGGGCGTGGGTCGCGGTGGGTCCCCCGTTGTCGGCCAATGGCCCCAGCTGAGGGTTGATGGGCGCCGCACCGGTCCCGATCTTGTCCCCGGTCGCCCCGGTGAAGCCGCAGCCGGCGCCGGTGCCGATCAGGTTGTAGCCCTGAGAGGTAATGGCACCCGAACAGTCGGGCGCATCTCCTCCTGAGGCGTCGGTGTTGCCGGTCACGATGGAGTTCATCACGTTCACCGTTCCCGAGGTGTTATCGATGCCGCCCCCGCCATTCGTCCCTCCGTCTGAATCAGCCGTGTTGCCGGTAACGGTGACGTTGTTCAACGTCGCTACGGATCCCGCCCCCGTCGTCCACAGGCCACCGCCACCCTCCTCCGCGGTGTTCCCGGTGATGGTCACGTTGGTCAGTGTGGCGGTGCGGTTCGGCCCGTGCGACAGGGCCCCGCCCACCCCGTTCGAGGGGTCGTCGGTCTGGTTCCCGCTGATCAGGACCTCTGTCAGCATCAACGCATTGAGGGGGCCGTTGCCCCCAAAGTCGAAGTTAAGATTCCGCCGCCGCACCCAGCTTGGTTCCCGGTGATCACACCGCGCACGATGGTCAGTGCCCCGTGATTCCAGATCCCCCCGCCGCACCCGGTCGCCGGGTCATTGCCGTTTCGGATCGTGAGGTCCGACATCTCCGCGGTGACGCCGGTCTCGTCGGGATCCACGTCGAAGACCCGATCGATGTCGTTGCCGTCGACGATCGTGGTGGGCACCCCTGCGCCCAGGATGGTCAGGTCCTCGAGGATGTCCAGGTCCCCGGACGTGTTGGCGTTCTCGCTGCCGGTGATCGTGAGCGTGTGGGTTCCCGCGGGCAGCTCGAGCCTGTCGGCTCCGGCTCCCGAGGTGCAGCCGCCGTATGCGGCGTCGGTGTTGGCAGACTGGATGGCCTCCCGGAGCGAGCAGCCGGCCCCCGCTCCGAACTCGTCTGCGGTGGTAGTGACGGTGATGGTCGCCGCCAGTGCAGACTGAACGGGGACGAACAGAAAGGACACGAGAAACCCCGCAACTGCGGCTGCACGCAAGGAGCGCCTCATCCGGAACCACCTGGTGTGGGTGACGGCAACCTAGGCCCCTCGAGCCAAGGTGGTCAAGCCGGTCCTACGGCGCCGCGGTGAGAGGGTTCACCGCGGTGAGGGCGTCGATCAGCTGCTGAACGGTCTCGTCCAGCGATGCCTTCGACGTGTAGCCTGCGGCCAGCCGATGGCCGCCTCCGCCGAACGCCTCGGCCACGGCCGCCACGTTGGTGTCCCCACGGGACCGAAGCGACACCTTGAACCCGCGGTCACGCTGCTCCTTGACCACCGCAGCCACATCGGCCTCCCGGGCCGTCCGCACCAGGTCGATGAGGTCGTCGGTCTCCTGGATGGGGATCTTCGCGGCGTCGAGGTCCGATCGAAGGACGTGGGTCCACACCAGGTTGGCCTCCGGAACGTGCTGCACGCGATCGAGCACCCGTCCCAGGAGCTTCAGGTACTTGACGCTTCCATCCTCGTACAGGGCCTGGGCCAGACGGGTGTGGTCGAACGGATGCTCCCGGAGAACGGCGGCGATCCGCAGCACGGCCGGCGAGGCCGAATCGAACTGGAACCGGCCGGTGTCGGTGACCAGTCCCGCATACAGCGCGGTGGCCACGTCGGCGTCGATGCCGCCCCCCATCCGTTCGATCAGCAGGTACACCAACTCGGCCGTGGCCGAGGCCTCCGGGTCGATGAGGTTCACGGAGCCGAATCCGGGGTTGGTCCGATGATGGTCGATGCAGACCGTGGTCTGGGCCCGGTCCACCAGATAGGACAGACCGTCCAGCCGGCCCAGGTCGGCGGCGTCCAGCGTCACCAGGACCGGTGGAGCCTTGGGAAGCTTGCCCGGCGCGACAAGGTGCTCCCGGCCGGGGAGCACCGCCACCCACCGGGGCATCTCGTCAAGGCCGTTGGGCGAGGACGCCGCCACCCGCTTCCCCTTCCCGGCAAGGAAGGTCGCCAGGCCCAGCATCGATCCCATGGCATCGGCATCGGGGTTGACGTGGCACACCAGGACGACCTCGTCAGCCTCCTCCAGCACCCGGGCCGCCCGGTCGAGGTCTTCAGTGTTGAGCATCTTGGTCCTTGATCTCCTCGAGGAGCCGGTCGATCCGCTCGGCGCGCTCGGCGCTGTGGTCCTCTTCGAACTCCAGCTCCGGGAGGAACTTCAGCCGAACCTCGTGACCCAGCACTCCCCGGAGGTGCCCCCGGGCCGATCGGAGGCCCGCCCGGGTCCGCCGGCGGGAGGCGTCGTCCCCCAGCACGGTGTAGAAGACCCTGGCTCGCCGGAGGTCCGCGGTCACCTCCACCGCCGTCACCGTGACGAACCCCACCCGAGGGTCCTTCAGGCGAGGGATCTCCTCGGCCAGCACCTCCCGGAACTCCTCGGCAACTCGTTCTGTTCTCTGGGTCATCACTCGTCGTCCTGGGCGTGCAGGGTCATCCGGTGGTCGATGAGCTCCACCGCCGGCTGCCGGGACACGAACCGCTCCACCTCGTGCATCACCTTCCGCAGCTGGAACCCGCCGGAGGACACCGCCGAGACTCCGAGCGTGGTCCGCTGCCACTGGTCCTGGTGGTCGACCTCGGCCACCGCCACGTTGAACTTTGCCCGGATCCCCGCGGTCAGCCCCTTCACCACGTGTCGCTTCTCCTTGAGCGACGTGCACCCGGGGATGCGCAGGTCGAAGGACGACAGCGCGACGAGCATCTACAGCGACCGGGCCACCTCGCGGATCTCGTAAGCCTCGATCTCGTCTCCCTCCTTGACGTCCTGGAAGTTCTCCAGGCCCACGCCGCACTCGAACCCCTCCTGGACCTCGCGGACGTCGTCCTTGAATCGACGGAGGGTGGCGATGCGGCCGTCGTAGACCACCGCTCCGTCGCGGACCAGGCGCGCCCGGGCACCCCGGGTCAGGGTCCCAGAGGTCACGTAGCAGCCGGCCACCAGACCCATCCGGGGAACTCGGAACGTGGCCCGGACCTCGGCCCGGCCCAGCTCGACCTCCTGCTCCTCCGGGGCCAGCAGTCCCGACAGGGCTTGCTTCACGTCGTCCACGGCCTGGTAGATCACCGTGTACAGCCGGACGTCGATCCCTTCGCGCTCGGCCACCTCCCGGGCTCCGGTGTCCGGACGCACGTTGAACCCCACGATGACCGCCTCCATGGCCTGGGCCAGGTTGGCGTCGCTCTCGGAGACCGCCCCCACGGCCCGGCGGAGGATACGCACGGAGACCTCTTCGGTGGACAGCTTCTCCAGCGCGTCCGCCAGGGCCTCGAGGGAACCCTGGGTGTCGGCCTTGAGGATGACTCGCAGCTCGGCGGCCTCCCCGGGGCGGGTCGCCGCCAGGACGTCCTCCAGGCGCACCGCCGGCTTCGCGGCCACCTGCTCGGCGGCCCTGATCCGGGCCTCACGCTCCTGGGCGATGTGCCGGGCGTCCTTCTCGTCGGCCACCACCCGAACCTCGTCGCCGGCCTCCGGTACCCTCGACCATCCCAGGACCTGGACCGGACGGCCGGGTGGGCCCTCCTCCAGGGGCTGGCCGTGCTCGTCGAGCATGGCCCGGACCCGGCCGAAGGCGGCGCCGCACACCAGCGCGTCGCCCACCCGCAACGTCCCTCGCTGGACGAGCACCGTGGCCACCGGGCCCCGGCCCTTGTCCAGGTGGGCCTCGATGGCCACGCCCCGGGCCCTGGCCTCGGGGTCCGCCTTGAGCTCCTGGAGCTCGGCCACCAGGAGCACCGTCTCCAGCAGCTTCTCGAGGTTCTGTCCGGTCTTCGCGGAGACGTCGACGAACTCGAAGTCGCCTCCCCACTCAGAGGTCTGGATACCCTGTTCGGCGAGCTGCTGGCGGACCCGCATCGGATCCGCCTCCGGCTTGTCGACCTTGTTCACCGCCACCACGATGGGGACCCCCGCCGCGCGAGCGTGGTCGATGGCCTCGATGGTCTGGGGCATGACGCCGTCGTCCGCCGCCACCACGAGCACGGCGATGTCGGTGACCTGGGCCCCTCGGGCCCGCATCGCGGTGAACGCCTCGTGACCCGGCGTGTCGATGAACGTGATGACCTGTCCGTTCTGGTGAACCTGGTAGGCCCCGATGTGCTGCGTGATGCCCCCCGCTTCCCCGGAAATCACGTCGCTCTGCCGGATGGCGTCGAGGAGCATCGTCTTCCCGTGGTCCACGTGGCCCATGACCGTGACCACCGGCGGACGGGGCCGCAGCCGGGACGGGTCGACGTCCTCCTCTTCCTCTTCCGGCTCCTCTTCCTCCGGCGCCACGATCTCCGGCTCGAATCCGTACTGGCGGGCCAGCGTGGTGATGCCCTCGTCGGACAGGGACTGGGTGATGGTCACCATCTGGCCGGCCTCGAACAGCTTCTTGATGACCTCTGTGGGCTGCACGCCGACCCGCTCCGCCACATCCTTTACCGTCGCTCCGCGGGGGAGCGTGATGGGGGCTCCCTCCGGCGGCGGCGCCGCTTCGGGCGGGGCCTCGGGTGCGGCGACCTCGGCGGGCGCGGCGGCCTGCCCGTCGCCCTCCGCGGCCTTCTTCTCCGGCTCGGGCTCGGCCTTGCGCTTGGGCCGGCGACGGCGGCTGGGGAGGGGCTCCTCGGTGGTCACCTTGGGCTTTCCGCCGGGGACGGCTTTCCCTCCCGAGGCTCGGAGGCGCGGGACGGCCTCGTCGGGCACGCTGGAAGAGGCCGTCAGGCCCCCGTATCCCATCTGCTCGAGGGTCTCGACCAGCTCCTTGCTCTTGGTGCCCAGCTCCTTGGCGAGCTCGTGGATCCTCACGACATCTCCTGCTCGATCTTCATCCGTAGGGTAGCCAAATCATCCGGGCCAAGCGTCACCCGAAGGGCCCGCCCCAGGCCGCGGGCGGCGGTGCGGGCACACCGCGGGTCGCGGCACACGTAGGCCCCTCGTCCCTCAGCCTTGCCGGTAGGGTCGACGGCCACACCTTCGGGGCCGCGGACCACGCGCACCAGCTCACCCTTGGGGCGGCGAGTCCGGCAGGCCACGCAGGACCGTTCCGGCGCCGCCGCGGTCAGGCCGGCGATCCCTCCTCCGAGGGCTGGGCCGCGGGGACCGACGCACCGTCTCCGGCCGAGCCTTGCTTCTGGTGAGCGGGGATCCCGCAGTACTCGGTGCCCGGGCGGGCGGCGTTCTTGCACCGCTCCCCGTTGGCCAGGACGGCCTTGCACTGAGCCAGCTCCGCGGCCGGGGACTCCGATGATTCCGGGGCGCTCTCGGCGGCGGTTGGCGGGACCTCCCGGGCGGGCTGGGGCTCCTGCTTCGGGGGGGCCGGCTCCGCGGGTGGACGGGCCCGGGCGGCGGCTTGCTCCTCCGCCACCTGGCTCTCGCTCTTGATGTCGATGCGCCATCCGGTCAGCCGGGCAGCCAGACGGGCATTCTGACCTTCCTTCCCGATGGCCAGGGACAGCTGGTAGTCCGGCACCACCACCATGGCGGTCTGGGTGTCGGTGTCGATCTTCACGTCCTTGACCGAAGCGGGAGCAAGGGCCTTTCCCACGAACCGCGACGGGTCGTCGGACCACTCGACCACGTCGATCTTCTCGCCCTTCAGCTCGTTCACCACCATGCGAACCCGCGATCCCTTGGCCCCCACGCAGGCTCCCACCGGGTCCACGCCCGGCTCGTTGGAGGTCACCGCGATCTTGGACCGGTGCCCCGGCTCCCGGGCCACGGCCTTGATCTCCACGATTCCCTCGGCGATCTCCGGCACCTCCATCTCGAAGAGCTTCTTGAGCAGCTCCGGATGGGTGCGGGAGACGATGATCTGAGGGCCCTTGCTGGTACGGCGGACCTCCACGATGTAGGCCTTGAGCCGTTCGCCGTGACGGTACGGCTCGGAGGGGACCTTCTCCTGGAACGGGAGCAACGCTTCGACCTTGCCCAGGTCCAGGAGCGTGTAGCGATGGGAGTCCTGCTGCACGATCCCGGTCACCACGTCGCCCTCACGCCCGGCGAACTCCTCGTAGGTGATCTCCCGCTCCGCGTCGCGGAGCTTCTGAAGGATCACCTGCTTGGCGGTCTGCGCGGCGATCCGTCCCTTGAACTCCGCCGTCAGCTCGAGCTCCTTCTCCTCGGTGACGTTCCCCTCCTCGTCGAGGGTCTGGAGGTACGCGTGCATGTCCCCCGATTCGGGATCGAGGGTCATGCGGACGTCCTCCAGCTCGCTCTCCTCCTCGCCGGGCCGCATGGACGACTTGTACGCCGACGCCAGGGCCTCCTCCAGCCCGCGCAGGATCGTCTCGAACGAGATCCCCTTCTCTCGTTCGAGCTCCTTCAGGGCCTGTACCAGCTCCGCGCTCACTTCGTCTTCGTTCTCCCCTTCAGCCGCTTCCCGCGGCGACCCTTCCTTCTCTTCGCGTTCGCACCGGGCCTGTTCCCCGGCCGAGCCCCCCACTCGAACAGCGTGCGAGCCCCGGTGATGTCCGCGTACGACACCGAGCGGTCACCTGTTTCCGTGGCCACCGTCACCGCATCCTCGTCCGCGGCCGCCAGCTTCCCGGTCAGGACCTCGGCCGGGTCGCCGACCGACAGCCGGACCTTCTCTCCGACGCTTCGGACGAAGTCCTCCGGGCGCCGAAGGGGACGCTCTACTCCCGGCGAGGACACCTCGAGCGTGTAGGGGCCCGGGGCGAACCCCTCGGCGTCCAGACGACGCGACAGACGCTCGCTCGTCTCGGCGATGGCGTCAAGGTCCACGCCGCCCCGGCGGTCGACCGTGACCCGTAGCACCCGCCCCCTCCCTTCGCGACGGAAGGTCACCTCGACCAGCTCCAGGCCGGCGGTCCCTACTACCCGGCCCACCACCGTCTCCAGCTCCACCGAAAAAAAGAGTGGGCCCCCGCCCACTCGGGTCGAACCTCGTCTGTCCTCAGTATAGACCCGTTCCCGGGCCTTGGAGGGTGGATCGAGCCGACTAGAGGGCTCGGCGCTGGCCGCCGGGCTCGCCCCAGTGATCCCGGCGGTTCATCCGCTGGGCCAGCCGGGGGTCGTCCCAGCCGTCATGGGCGGGGATCTCCAGGTATCGGCAGGCCTCCTCGGCGACCTCCTTGGCCGGGAACACGGCCCGGGTCCAGTTGCCTTCGACGTCGATCAGCACGCAGTCGTAGGTGTTCAGCCCGCATCGCTGGATGACCGCCTCCACGTCGCGGCCCAGGATGGCGAAGTCACGGAATTCGGACGGAACCTTGACGGTCACGCCGCCACGCTACTCGACCCCGGCGGAGGACCACAACAGGAGTTCCGCTATCCTGCCCGCATGGCCCTCCCCAAGCAGAGCGACGACTTCCCGGCCTGGTACCAGGAGGTCGTGAAGCAGGCCGCGCTTGCGGAGCCCTCCCTGGCCCGGGGAACCATGGTCATCCGGCCGTACGGCTACGCGATCTGGGAGGCCATCCAGCGTGCCGTCGACGACCGGATTAAGGCCACCGGACACCAGAACCTGTACTTCCCCATGCTCATCCCCTCCAAGCTCCTGGAGAAGGAGACCGAGCACGTCGAGGGGTTCGCTCCGGAGGTCGCGGTGGTCACCCACGCGGGAGGCGAAGAGCTGGCCGAACCGCTGGTGCTTCGGCCCACCTCGGAGACCATCATCTGGGACACGTATGCGAAGTGGGTGCAGTCGTACCGGGATCTGCCGCTGCTGTACAACCAGTGGGCCAATGTGGTGCGCTGGGAGCTCCGGCCTCGGTTGTTCCTGCGGACCACGGAGTTCCTGTGGCAGGAAGGCCACACCGCCCACGAGACCTCCCAGGAAGCTGTGGAGGAGTCACTGCGGATCCTTCACGAGGTCTACCGAGAGGCCTATGAGGAGGTCATGGCCATCCCGGTGCACGCCGGCCGGAAGACGGCCGCGGAGCGATTCCCGGGCGCGGTGGAGACCTACACGCTCGAAGCGCTGATGCGCGATCGCAAGGCGCTTCAGGGGTGCACGTCCCACTACCTGGGGCAGAACTTCGCCCGGGCCTACGGGGTCTCGTTCCTCAACCGGAAGGGTGAGCAGGAGCTGGCCTATGCCACGTCGTGGGGCGTCAGCACCCGGGCCGTGGGCGGGGTGATCATGACCCACGGGGACGACCGGGGACTCCGGCTTCCGCCGGCGGTGGCGCCGATCCACGTGGTGGTGGTGCCCATCTACCGGAACGACGAGGAGCGGGCGCGGGTCCTCCAGGCAACCGATCGCGTGGTTGTCGAGCTCGAGGGTCTTCGGGTTCACGTCGACGATCGCGAGGGCGTCCGGCCCGGGTTCAAGTTCAACCACTGGGAGATGCGAGGGGTTCCGGTGCGGCTCGAGCTGGGCCCCAAGGACCTCGATGCGGATCGGGCCATCGTGGTGCCCCGGCTCACCGGAGAGAAGGAAGAGGTGGCTCTCCCGAAGCTCGCCACGCGGATCCGGGGGGCCCTCGAGGAGACCCAGCACGGGCTCTTCGAGGAAGCCCGGGAGTTCCGCGACCGGCACACGTTCCGTCCCCAGGACATGGGGGAGCTGGCCACGCTCATCGAGGATCCGGGAGGATTCATGATCGCCGGTTGGTGCGGCTCCGAGGAGTGCGAGGCCAAGGTCAAGGCGGAGACCAAGGCCACCATCCGGTTCCTCCCGCTGGATCCGGCGCCCCCCGGAGGGCCGTGCATCGTGTGCGGGGAACCCGCGGTCGACGAGGCCGCGTGGGCCCAGGCCTACTAGCCGGCGTGGACACCAACCGCCTCGAGACCTTCAGCGACGGCGTGATCGCCATCGCCATCACGCTCCTGGTGCTCGAGCTCCATGTGCCGGAGGACACCCACGGACTGCTGTGGTCGGCGCTGCTGCAGCAGTGGCCGAGCTACCTGGCCTACCTGATCAGCTTCGCGGTCATCGGGATCATCTGGGTGAACCACCACGGGATCCTGGCCCTGGTGGCGAAGGTGGACCGTCCGCTCCTGTACCTGAACCTGCTTCTGCTCCTGGCGGTCGCCGGCATCCCGTTCCCCACCGCCCTGGTGGCCGAGCACCTGCGGTCGACGGGGATCGACGCCAACGTGGCCACCGCGGTCTATGGCGGATGGGCCACCTTCGTGGTCCTGACGTTCAACCTGATGTGGCGATGGATCGTCCACGACGCCCGGCTGATCCACCCCGACCTGGACCTCGCGGCGCTCAGGGCCAACACCCGACGGTTCAGCCTGGGGCTGGTGATCTACCCGCTGACCATCGGGATCGCCTTCCTCAGTCCGATCTGGGCCCTGGTGGTCCACGGCCTGGTGGCCGTCTACTACGTCGTGGACCAGTTCGCCCGGGGCGGGGTGCGCCTGGAGGCCTGAGCGCTCAGGGCAGGACCGTGTCGGAGCGGCGCAGCGGGAGGCCGGCGTGCCCGTCGGTGGCCCGCACCCCCAGGACCTGGTGCACCTGGGTTCGTCCCTCCTCGAAGTTCGCCGCCGCCACCGACATGTACAGCCGCCACACCCGAACCCGGCCCTCCCCCACCAGACGGACGCATTCATCGCGGTGGGCCTCGAGGTTGGCGATCCACCTGCGGAGCGTGAGCGCGTAGTGCTCCCGGAGGCTCTCCACGTCCCGCACCTCGAATCCGGCCCGCTGCATCAGCGACACGACCTCGCCGATCTCGTGGAGCTCGCCGTCTGGGAACACGTATCGCTGCAGGAACGTCCGGTCGCTGGAGCGCGCGGAGATCCACGCGGGACGGGAGATCCCGTGGTTCAGCAGGCGCCCACCGTCGCCCAGGAGCGCGCGCAGGTGACTGAAGTACCCGGCCAGCCGGGCCGAGCCGACGTGCTCGAACATCCCCACGCTGCTGATCGCGGCGTAGGGACCGTCGTCGACATCGCGCTCGTCTTGGACCCGGATCGTGACCCGGTCGGTCAGCCCCGCCTCGGCGACTCGCTTGGCGGCCAGGTCCGCCTGGGGGCGAGACAGAGTCACGCCCACCGCGTGGACGCCGAAGCGCTCCGCAGCATGCATGGCCAGGGTGCCCCACCCGCATCCCACGTCCAATAGCCGCTCTCCGGGACGAAGCCGGAGCTTGCGGCAGATCAGCTCGTGCTTGTCGCGCTGTGCCGCGTCCAACGAGCCTTCCGGAGCATCGAAGTACGCACATGAGTAGGTGAGTGTGGGTCCCAACAAGAGCCGGTAGAAGTCGTTGGAGATGTCGTAGTGGTGGGCGATGGCGGCGGCATCGCGGCGGCGCGAGTGCACCGGGCCCGACATCCGTGCCTCCTCGGGCGGCGGAGGAAGGTGCCACGGCTGGAACGCCCGCGTGGCCACCACGGCTCGAAGGGCGTCGGCCCATCCCGCGGGATCGAGGCGAACCTCCCGGAGCCGGGCGCCCAGGGCCAGGAGAGAGTCCAGATCGCCTTCCACGTCCAGCTCGCCGGCCACGTACCCCCGCCCCAGGCCGAGCTCGCCCGGGGCCGCGAGAAGTCTCCGCAGGGCGCGAGGAGATCGGACCACGACGGAGTCGCCGCCCGGTGGACCGAGGGAGCTCCCGTCCCAGAACGCCACCCGGAACGGAAGCTCGCCGCCCAGGAGGCGGTGGACCAAGGGGGCAACCGCGCGGGCCACGGATCGCTTCACGGCCTCCTCGCTAGACATCCCACGCTCCTAACATGTCAAGCGGCGACCTCCACGGAGGTTGGCCAGGCGATGTCCTCGCTGTAGAGCTGACGGTGGCGAAGGCAGCCGTGGAGGATGCCGACCAGGCGGTTGGCGAG
>JBOGVS010000019.1:0-57183 GCA_050692555.1 Actinomycetota bacterium | reverse complement strand
GCCGCCACGACCCTGCTCGCCACGCGAACAAGCTCGTTCGGCAGCTTCAGCACCTCGGCTACAACGTCACGCTCGAACCCGTGGAGGCCGCGTAACGTCAGCCTGCATTTTCACCACAGGCAACGAACTAGCCGTTCGCGGGCATCTTGACATGAGGCAACTAGGCCCATCGCACCCAGAAGGAGCGGGGCTCACTCGCTGTGAGGTTCCACCGCACGACGTGGCCGTCCGTTTCGGCTCCAGGCGCCGCTCCCGTAACCGCTGCCCCCTCGGGCAGGACGATCTCGACAGACACCCGATCAGGCCTCAGCGCGGGCTGTGGGAGGTATTCGATCCGATATTCGGCTCCGCTTTCAAGCTCGCGGACGGCGTCGGGGACACGGTAGGAGACCTCCACCGAGGCGGTCCTCCCCGGTCGAGCTCCCAAGAGCTCCATGGCAACTGGCCAGCCGAACTCCCTTTCGATCAATTGAAGCTCAACGGCCGGCGGGGTAACCGAGCTTCGGATCTCCGTAGCTTTCGTGGGAAGATAGACGTTCACGTAAGCCGCGAAGTACCCAACCGGATCGCCGGTTGTGCCAGACCCAAGAAGAATCGAGGGCGGACCACTTGGAGCATCGTTTTGGAGGCTGACCGTCGTTGCAACCGTTGCAGTCCCCTCAGCACTTAGAGTGACCCGATGGTGCGTTGTCTTCCTCGCGAAGAACCCCGCTCGATTGCTGGATGCGTCTTGCCAAACAACGAAGAGTGGGTTCGAAGACGATGGGATCTTGCCAGACGCTCCCAGAGACTCAAGGAGAATCTGCTCACGCCGGACTGCTGAGTAAGCTTGCAGATGTCTGCTACGGACACCTTCCGCAACTGCACCTGACAGAGCTCGAAGGGATTCAATCCGTTCCATGAACGCATCCCAGAGCGCGCTGCCAATGGCTTCTTGGGCAGAATTAGATTCCTGAGGTGGAAGTAGGAACGTATCGTGATGAAAGACCCTTGAAACGTTGGTTGAGGTCACGGCTTCAGGCCATGCAGGCGTCTCTACAGGTCCCAGCTCCTCGAGCGCTTGGGACATCCACACGGGATCGGTCGCTATCACACCGTCCAATTCTCCCCGACCCACCGCGCTCCACATGTCCAATATGAGTCGAGCAGTGGTCGGGAAGTCCGGCGAGTAGTTCGAAGCCTCGAAGCTTGAGAGCCCTCCGAATCTGGCGTAGCGAGCCGCCACATCGCCGGATTGCTGAAAGCCTTCCACAGGCGCCAAATCCTCTGTGTGCGAGAATTCCGTGAGGCGAAGAGCGCCATCGTCGGCTTGAAGAATCCCGTACAGTCCCAGGAAGCCTCCCGTTCCTCGTGGGGCGTCCAGATTCTGAAATGCAAGGAAGTACTGACGCGGTTGTTCGTCGCCCAGAAACCCCGGTATCAAGTCCGCCAGAGCAGCCGCTGATCCAATCTGGTCGGCGCTCTCGGAAGTAGCCTCTCTTACCGTTTTGGCGGCGTCGCCGATGGGTCCGATCAGTGAACTGGAATCAAGCGGTTCCAGTACTTTGTAAGCCTCCTCCATCTCATCAGCGGCCCGATAAAGGAAGGGAGCTGCAGCCTTAAACGCCTCGAGGGGAATCCGACTGTCCGCACCCAGCTCGTCGATGCTCTCTCCATTCCAACCCGCAGACCGAGCAGCGTCCACCAGTGCGAGACCGCCCGCCGAGATGTCGTCCACAGAACTTGCGATAGTCTGAACCGCATCAACATCGTCGCCGATCCAAGGCAGAACATCGGCGAAGGCTGCTGCAGGGTGCCAAGCCACGTTGGACGCCCTCTGACCAAAACTACGAGCCAGCTCGAATCTCGTTTCGGCTTCGTCAAGCCGACCTTCAAGAAGATCTTCCGTTGCGCTCTGCAACTGCACCTTCACTGCAGAGAGGCCGCGAACGGCCGAAGTCACCGCCCACGCTCCGTCCACCACTGCGATAGCTGCGAGAAGGCCAACCCCCATCAACAGGCGGCGTCGTATGCGGCGGCGGCGCCACCAACGTCTGCCTCTTCGCCTCCGGGTCCGATATCGGACTGAGGCTCTCACCGAAGAATCAGCCTGCCTGTTCAATCCTGTGCCCCGATCTGCGACTGCGAGGGACCTCGGCGCGAGGCCCTGTGACCCTCTGGGCCCTGACGAGGACTAACGGAGAAACGTCATGACCGTCCGCTGCCATCGTCCCCCTATCGACCGCCCCGGACGGGCTGATCGGCAGTCTCCGTGGAATCCAACAGGAGACCGAATCGACGAAGCGCTCTGTTCGCGTCAGCGAGCAGGTCACTCGGACGCTGTCCTTCGAGCCAATCAAGCAGAGCAGTCAGACCCTCGTCGAGGTCAACACGCGGTTCGTAGCCAAGTTTCTGACGAGCTCTCTCAATGTCCGAATAGCAGTTCCGAATGTCTCCTTCCCTGTACTGGTACGTTATGTCGGGCTCGATTGAAGACCCGAGAACGTCGGCCAGCCGTTGGGCCACCTCAAGGATGGAAGTGGCTCTTCCAGTTCCGATGTTGAAGACTTCGTTTCCGAGGGTAGCGGTCTCCAGGGCCAAGATATGCGCTCGCACGAGGTCTGACACGTGTACGAAGTCACGCAGTTGGTTCCCATCCTCAAAGAGAATAGGTGAACGGTCGTTCAGAAGACGCGCGGCAAAGATCGCGATTGCTCCGGTGTACGGGTTCCCCAACGCCTGCCGAGCTCCATACACGTTGAAGAACCTCAGAGCACCTGTTGGCACTCCGTACGCACGGCCGAATGTCGTCAGCATCTCCTCTTGATCGCGTTTCGTGACTGCATAGATGGAGGTTGGTTGAGGTCGTTTCTCCTCGGGGGTGGGGCGAGCCTCGAGAGGACCATCACAGACAGAACAGGTCGGTTCCCAGCGCTTTTGCCTGAGGCGATCCAAACTTCGGGCACCTGCCACGCGGCTGACACCGCATGCAGGGCAGAAGTAGGAACCTTCCCCATAAAGAGACATTGACGACGCAACAGTGACTCTCTCGATTGAGTCCCGCAGATCCAACATCTCCTGAAGCAGAACCGCCGTGCCCTGAACGTTCGTTGAGACATACCGAGCTATCTCGTACATCGATTGCCCAACACCAACGATGGCGGCCAGGTGAACCACGATGTCCGCGCCTTGCAGCGCCTTGGCAGTCACATCATGATCCCGGATGTCTCCCACAATCAATTCACAATCCGCAGTCAAGTAGAGCGGTCGTCCTCGCTCTGGGTGAACCTGTGCCTCAAGAGAGTCCAAAACACGGACGTGGTATCCCTTTTGGATCAACCCGTCCACGACATGGGATCCGATGAATCCCGCACCCCCCGTCACCAGAACCGTCTTGGCCACGTTCAATCACCCCTCATCGAGAACGCCATTGAGATCGTCCTGCCCCGGGCAGGCACTGAGGACCTAAACGACACGGGCCTCAGCTCGTCGTCTGTCTCGGAAACGCAGAGCTCTGACGCCATATGCGGCGAACGGAACAAGGAGAGCCGCGCTTGGGAGACGCCATCGCACGATCGCCGCGGGTGCCGTGAAAAGGATCACGATCGGTAGACCGAGCAGCAGGACCAACCAGGACAGGTTTCTTGCTCGCCTGTTCCCAAAGGCCTTGACGATTCCGTATGTACCGAGGATTCCGACGAGATACCACCACAGGCCTGGCACGACATACAGCAACTCCCATGTAGACCGAGCTTGCCAGATGTATGGGACAAACAGGAAGTAGAGGGGACTCTTCGCAACAGTTGCGAGCAGATCCGTGGTAGAGCCGAACTCGCCGCCAGAGAGAGTGCCCTGGTAGAACGCCACATGACTCTCCACGTCGGAGCCAACCCGCACGTTCTCAACGAATTGAACCACCGACTCCCCGCTCTCCACACCCCGTCCTCCATACGCCTCCCACCAGGATGAAGCTGTTGTGAACGCAAACACGCCAACTCCAACCAATGCGAGAATAAGGGCGGCTCCCGGCCGGCCCCTGCTCCTAAGGCCAAAGAAGGAAAGAGCAATCACGGACGCGAACGCAACCTCAGGGCGCAAGCTGGCGAGGACGAGAATGACGACAGTGAGTTCGACCCCACCTTGAAGTTGTAGTCTTCGTTTCCCAAGCACCAGGTAGACGGCTGCGAAAGCGAGAAAAGTGACCAGCGTGTCCTTTAGCAGTTGCGTTGACCAGTACACGAGTGCCGGATCAAGAGCGAGCATGAAACCGGCGATCCTTGCCGTGTCGATATCGAACACGTGGCGGGCCAGGCGGTAGCCAAGAACGACGGTACCCGCGCCACATAGGACGTTCACTAAGGCAAGGACAAACGGGTGCTGTCCGAGGAGTTGATAGGCTCCTGCGACGAAGACGACGTATCCTCCCTTGTTCGCGAGGTACTCGGCAACTCCTGCCGAGCCTTCGCCTCGAATCAATTCCGTGGCCCTCTCGTGATAGTAAAGGCTGTCAGGATGCTCGAGCTCACCCGTGAACACCACAAAGTTGATCATGATGAAGGCACCGATACGTACCAGGAGAGCCAGAGATAAGAAGAACCCGCTAAGGTCCGGCGTGACCACGTCAACGGCTCTAGACTCTGCGTTTCTAGCCATCTGATGTTATCCCGCTAATAGCCTTGACCCTGCCGGTTCTTGAGACCCATTCGCTGCCGACTAGGGAGAACAGTGATGCTGCGCACAGAGTGAGGACGGCTCCATACAATCCCAGGACCGTGGGCAGCACCAGCATTCCGATAACCACAATCACGGCAATTGAGACCGAGTTCCAGCCAAAGCGTGCGACTCCTCTTATCCCTTCAGCACCTGCAATCAGCCACCATCGGGCGTCGGCCACGACGTACATACTGACGCCCAGGCTAAACAGGGCTGCGAGTGCCCACGAGAAGTCAAACTGAGTGCCCAAGAGCCGAAAACTGACAAACACGCCGGCAAGTGCCACGAGGAAAGCCCCGGGGGTCCCTATCCCAAGCAGGAGACGTGCCGCCCGCTCAGATTCCCGCTCCCGACGAACAGCTCCGGGAAACAGGACGGAGATTAGAACTTCACCTCCCCGCGATAACAAGAGGTAGGATCCCGTGAAATACCCGGAGTAGATTCCAACCTCGCGGAGCGTCATTACCCTTGCCAGCACGAGTTTGTCTGCAAACAAGAGAAAGACGGACGCGGAAGACGCGATGCAGGCTCCCAGTGAGAATCGCAAGAACTTGACAGGCTCACGGAGGGAATCGTCATCTCCGCCCCGCCACTGATCTTCTGCGAGTTTTCCTCGAGTGGCCTCCTGGCGGAAAAGGGGGCTCGAGACGCTCAACAGAATGATTGCCCCACTGATCAGATATGGCACTCCTCGTCCAATGATGGGACCCAGAAACGAAGCGGGGAGAACCAGGTACCAGATGATCAGAATGCCGGTAAAGGCGAGGGCGTTCAGGATTCGGACCCAGGCCAGCCTCCGAATAAGTGATTCACCCTTCAGGATGTATTCAACAAAGAGGTAGAAGGATGTTCCACCAGCTAGGGCGACCCCTGCAAGGTACACGGCACCCGGAACCTCAAGAACCCGTCTCAATGGTGGGGTCAAGATGAGCATCAAGAGGATCAGCCCACCTGACACAAGACTGAACCACCGAACCGCCATACGAAGCCCCCCAGACTCGTCGCCAACACGACGTTCTGCGAGCAATCGCATCGTCGCCGAACCAATCCCATACCCGGCAGGCAGGGAGAGAACGCCTGCGATTGAGTACACGAGAGAATAGCGTGCGAAACCAGCCGGCCCAAGGAGTCTGCCCCATGCGAGCAGAACCGCTGTCATGAGAAGACTCCCCCCCAAGGTCGCCATCACAAGGGCGCTGAAGCTCCTCATTCGTCGGTGACGTGTCCGAGTCACTGATCTACCGCTCGTGGATAGCCTCGCCCGACCTCCGTGCGACAGCCACGATGACTTCCCCTCGATGACGAGCTGCCGAGAGCCTGGCGACTGGGATGGCAAGACATCTGAGCAATCCCTTTGCTGACCAACGAACAAGAGAAGGACTGGACTCAATTCCCATCACTCGGCCTATCGAGTTCACCAACATGTTCGGTGCGCTGTGAGAATAGAACCTGAGGCTCCTGACCTCGAATCCCGAGCGAATGAAGGCACCGATCAAAGCCTCTCTGTTGAAGTGATTGACGTGCTTAGGAATCTCCCATCCTTCCCATGAACTCGGAAACCATCGAGCCCCCCAAGATTCGACGTTCGGAACCTCCACCAACAGAACTCCATCGGGTTTCAATACCGTTCCCAGGTCATGGAGGACGCACCGAGGGTGGGGGACATGCTCCAGTGAGTGGAAGAGAGTAACGGCGTCAAAGCTCGCCCTCATTTCTCGAACGCTTCCCACGTTAACCTGAAGACCATAGATCTCACGCGCAAACCGTGCCGAAGAATCATCGCGCTCCATTCCGACGACGCGATAGCCAGCATCTCGGGCGAGTGCCAAGAATGCGCCTGACCCACAACCAAAGTCCAGGAGGCTCGCGCTTGGCGGTCGTAGCCTCTGGAGCAGTCTCAGCGAATCCCTCCACAGGAAGGAGCGAATCCAGCTAGCCAGACCCCCGGAGGCCGGAGAATCCCACCAGTAGTGTCCTGCTGGATAGAAGCGATCGAGTTCGTCTTCCTTTGGCGGAGGATCCAAGAACCGCAATTGACAAACAAGGCACCGACGGTAAGCGAATCTGGCTCGCCCGAACCTGGTGTGTGGAAAGGACCACGCTCGCCAGTCCGCCGACTCGCCTGGGATGCCGCACCCCGGACATGTGGCTGGCGTCATCGCCCGCGGCGCACGAGAGAATGGAACAATTCCTCGTAGACCCTCGTGACGCGTTCCCAGTTATAGAGCGACTTCACCCGGCCAAGGTTCTGGCGAGCGCGTCGACGATGCTCGTCAGGCTTCCAGGCTTCCACTTCGGCAATTACTTGGGAAAGATGCCCAGGAGTTGTAAAGAAGATTCCGGACTCCTTCAGCACCTCGCGATTGAAGGGAACGCCTCTCGCGATTATCGAGTTGCCAATCGCCATGGCCTCGAGCAGCACCGGGTTTGTCCCCCCCACCGTGTGCCCATGGATGTAGGCGAACGCGTGCCGACGAAGGAAGACTAGGTCCTCCTTCTTGTAGATGGGCCCTAAATATCTCACCCTGTCTTCTCCGTCGAGCAACGGCCTAACATGGCATTCAAAGAAAGGCGTAGTCGGCCCGACCAATATGAGTCGTCGAGCGGTCCTAGCGGAGAGAAAACCCTCCACGACTTCACGAATGCTGTTCTCGGGCTCCATGCGAGCCACCACGACATAGTATCCCTGCGGGCTAACCCCCCATCGCTTCAATAGAACGGGTGCGTCGGTACCCGACACCTCTGCAGGGATCTCCGCTCCATAGGGTATGAAGTGTGACGCAGCCCGGTATCGGCGGCGGTAGTACGCTTGAATCGCTTCCGAGTCTGACACGAGAGCGTTTGCAGTCCAGGTGGCGACCCGCTCAGTCATGCGTAGCCAGGCCCGTACGTACCCCGGCCATTTGCTCCTTCGCCATTCCAATCCATCAGTGTTGATCACGACCTTCTGGCCGAACATCCTGGGAATGAAACAGAAGGGACTACTCGAGTGACCAAGCATCAGGACAACGTCACTATCGTCGAAAGACGCGAGCAACAGAGAGGTCACGTCGTAAAGAACGTTACCGACCACTCCGGGGCCGAGGTAAGCACGACGCAGCACCAAGCCCTTGTAAGTAGATTCGCGGTACTCGTGACTGTGTGGACACCAGATGGTCACGTCCCAACCCCGCCTCGCGAGACCAAGCCCGAGCCTCTCGGCACATTCCTCAAAGGCCCCGTATCGTGCCGGAACGCCCTTCGACCCTAAGATCGCGACCTTCACCTGCTAGGCTTCCCTCGCACCCTCAAGATCCAGAGAGTTCGGCCTACGCGAATCGGAATTGTCACCATTCCCGCTGACCAGCGCGCTCATGGCCATGGTCACCAACCGGGGTCGCGCAAAGCACGTGGAGATCAGGAGAGGAAGGACCTCATCCCGCGAATGACCTCCCAGAATGCGACTTACCCTGCCGTCAAGAAGACGAAGGAGTCGAACGTAGTCCCCGTCACTGAATCCCGACAGGATTCGCCGGACGAGAAAGTGGAGGTTCAATTCGACTCGCAAACGTCGGAGCATCCCGCGACTGGGGCGACCAAGGATTGCGTCTCGCACGGCGAGAGTCCCAACGAAACCGCATACAAGCCCTCCGACCGTTGAGTCCTTGACGTGGCCGGCTGCGTCGCCCACCAAGAAGACGCTTCCACCCTGGAGGCTAACGTGCATCGGAATTCGACGATCGTAGATCGGAACCTGAGCAGCCTGGAAGGCAACTGCTTCCAGATGCCGCTCTTCAAGGAAATCTGTCAAGAGCTTACGAGCTGATCCATCTCGGTCGGCAATCAAGCCTATGGCTACATACGACGACGATTCCGGAATAGACCAGTAGAAGTACGAAGTTTCACGAGGTCGGAACCATACCTGTGCCGTGTTCGCGGGTAGTTCCACTTCAGCATCCACGATGGCTTGGAGAAGTGGAACCGCCGGGCGACATTCAAGCCCTAGCTCGCGAGCAACCGAACTCTTCACACCGTCAGCGCCCACAATGGCATCGAAGACTCCAGTCTCTGGGCGTCTGACCCCTTCGATGCCGAGACTCAGACCACCCGAGTGTTGAGTCAGATGCAAGACCTTGCTTCCGAGGTGAAAGTTGACGCCCACCTCGCCAGCGCGCTTCGCCAGCTCGCGGATAAGTACCGCCCGTTCAATGATCAAGTCCGGTCGCTCTAGCGCGATGACGGCTGTCGAGTCACCGGCCATGAGCTCGTAGCGATCGATCTCGTGTACGATGGCCTGAGAAGCGAGTCCACCAAGCAGTTCCCTTACCTTCTGCGTCACGATGAGGGTCCGCATACTCGGTAGGATCTGCTCGGAGCGCTCGAATACGTGAACCTCTAGGCCTTCTCTCGCGAGTTCAAGGGCCAGGAGCAAACCGCTTGTGGAAGCCCCCACCACGGCGACCCGTTTCGGTACCCGTTTACGCCGGTTCACCTGCTGTGTCCCTCACAGGCAGGGGATTCAAGAGGTTGCAGCCTTGAACGCAGCCAACGGAAAGCACTCTCCCTATAGTTTTCTCTCTCGCGTTTCCCAACGACCGCGGAGGCTGATGAAAATGGACATGGCGATCAGCTTCACGTCCAGCAAAAAGGATTGCTGCTCGATGTACCTGAGGTCGTAGGCCAGCTTTAGAGGCGGTGGAGCGTCCTTGGGGAGGTAGATAGTGGCAAGCCCTGTGAGGCCAGGACGGACAGCGAGTCGAGCCCGAAAGTCAGGGTAGTCCTCGTATCTGAACTCGCGGCCACTCTCGTCGGTAAGCACCTCCCCCACCGCGAGGGCACGCGGTCCCACCAGACTCATGTCGCCTCGCAAGATGTTCAGAAGTTGGGGCAGTTCATCCATACCCGTCGCACGGAGGAGGCGGCCGACCCTCGTTACCCGCTCATCCTCCACGTCCGCGGGCCGTATGCCGAATCGCTGATCGGATTCCGAGGTCATGGTGCGGAACTTGAACAATGTAAAGAGTTCCCCGTTCCTGCCCCAACGGCGTTGCCTGTACAGAATCGGGCCACGCCCCGTCGCTCTGATGGCGAAAGCCACGAGCAGCCAGAGGGGGGCAGTAACCATCAATCCGACAGCAGCGAGGATCAGATCGAGGGTGCTCTTGGCAGCCAAAGCGATGCTCTTCTTGAACCTGGAGGACTCGATGCGTCCCGCAAGCCCTTCGCGGCGATTCACATGATGGGCGTGGCCGGCCCGGGGGACCGCCGGGCTTGAATTCCTCACCTTCTCGCCATCGGACGTCCCTTGTACGGGCAACTGGGTCAAGCGCTCAGACTCCACCGGTCGCTCGTCGTGGCCAATCGTTTGAGGACCCCGAGCTTCGTGGGGTTCCCGGAGCGTACGGACAGGTGCAGCCCCTGTCAAGCCGTGGGCGAGCGGATCAACCGACCTGTCGGCCTTACTACCCTGTGGATCCTTTTCGAGGTCGATTGTCGGGTGGCGCGCGACGCTTCGAACGGGTATAGAATCTGTCAGCCCAGCACAGCCCACAGCATGAGAGAAGCGACCCAGCCCTCAGGTGAGGACACCTCTCCGTCACTGCGCACCTACTTGGCGATCCTCCGCGTAAGGCGGCGCTGGGTGATCGGCGCAACGGTGCTTGGCGTGGCTGCGTCGCTGCTCTACTCCTTCCTTCAGACTCCAATGTACGAGGCTCAGGCGAAGGTGCTCGTCCGCCCGGTGACCCTATCCCCCGCAGAGCTGACTGCGCCGGTCCCTCCGAATCTTGAGACAGAACGTGGGCTGGCGGCGTCTGTCACGGTGGCTGACCGAGTCGTTGACGAACTGCAACTCTCCGAAAGCCCTCATGATCTCGTGGCCTCACTCCAGGTCGATGTCGTCACTGGATCCGACTTCCTCTCCATACGATACGAACACACTGACCCCGTGGAAGCGCAGCGCCTAGCTCAAGCGTTCGCCGAAGCCTATCTGGACTTTCGTCGTGATCAGGCCATCGACAGTGTACTGGCCGCCTCGGGAACCATCGAGCAACGGATTCAGAAACTGAACGGGAAGGTCATCCGACTCAATCGTCGCCTTCTCGATCTGAGAGGCCGGTCGGATGGAACTACTCTGGAAGCCCGCAAGAACACGGCCATCGGCCAGATCGCGGTGTTGGAGCAGCAGCTGTCGGAACTAGTTGTGCCCGAGAACCTTCAGGTGGGCCAGGTTATCGAGCCAGCCAGTGTATCGGCGTCCCCCACAAGTCCCGACTATCCCCGAAACGTGGCTCTCGCGCTCTTCGCAGGCTTGGCAACGGGCATCGCGCTAGCGTTCATCCGTGAACGCCTGGATGATCGCCTGCGGAATCGCGAAGACTTCGAGTCCCATGCAGGCACGCCCGTACTAGCCGTGGTTCCGAAGGTAGGTGGGTGGAAGCGGCGGAAGGAAGCCCGCCTCATTACCGTCGACGAGCCTCGATCCGCCGCGTCAGAGGCCTACCGAACGCTCCGTACCAGCTTTACATTCGCAGCCTCTCGCACAGAAATCCGGAGCGTGCTGATAACCAGTCCACAGGTCGAAGAGGGGAAAACCACGACCGCAGCAAACCTCGGCGTCGTCTTGGCACAGACCGGGAAGCGAGTAATACTGGTTGACGCGGATGTGAGGCGGCCGCGCCTTCACAAGTTCTTTCCAGCGGAGAACGAGAAGGGTCTAACGGATGTCCTAGCCGAGGAAGCGGATGCATCCGACGTACTCGCCGAGTCTGGGATCACCAATCTCCGACTCCTGCCATGCGGCCCTCTCCCCGGAACTCCAACTGAGTTGCTCAGTTCAAACAGGATGGGAGAGGTGCTGGAGGAGCTCAGGCAATCGTCGGACTTCGTAATCGTGGACACGGCTCCCGTTCTAGCTGCTGCAGACGCGACGATCCTCGCTACGTTTGCCGATGGGATCCTCCTTGTTGCAGATGCGGCGCGCGCGACACGGGGTTCTGTGAGCCATGCCCGCGACCAGCTCGATCAGGTCAACGCAAACGTGCTCGGCGCTGTACTGAACAACTTTGATCTCTCCAAAGCCCGCGCTTACCCCTACTATCAGTACTACTACGCGTATCGCTATGAGGCAGAAGAGCCCAAATCAAGCAGACTGCGCGCCGCCTCGGATCCAGCGGATCTAGAAAGTAGGATTCGATCTAGCTAGGCCGTGTATTCGGGCTTCCGGGCTCCGATCAATCTCTCACCCTTTTGGCTGGGTGGACGTCGCCACGAAACACGACCTCGATCAACTCGAGGCCCGGATCAAAAGCCGTCTGGAGACCATGGAGCACCGCCTCATGGCAACCCTTCCACAAGGAGCTCACGGTCCAGACCCGAACCTTCGCCCTGGCGCTGACCGGCTCGTTCCTCACCGAGTCGGGCATCGCCGTGGCGGCGGCCGCCACGCTCCGAAGGCCGGCCGACTCTCCACGAACGTGGCCAGCCGCTTGCCGGCCGGACCGTTCAGGGTGGCCCACACCACCCGCAGCGGCCCCAGGACGTCCCCCCACAGGTCCTGGCCCTCGGCTCCCCCGGCGGGCCCCGATCGCATCGCTGGACATCACCAAGGTGCCCGGAGAGCTTCACGCTGTACCAGCCGCTGAAGCCGCGGCCGGCCGACGTCCTGAACGCCTGCCCCGAAGGGCGATCATGGATTATCCGCAATGCGGATGATATCATCCAGGATATGAGTAGAACCCCTCCCACCCTGATGCCCATCTTCCGGTCGGGGCACCAGCTTGCGCTGCTCGCTCACCTCTTCGTCCATTCGGGACGGGAGTTTTCCCTCGCAGAGCTGCAGCGCGAAACCAGGATCCCGCAGGCAACGCTGTCACGAGAGATCTCCCGGCTCGTGCGCGCGGGCCTGCTCTCAGCGAGGACCGCCGGCCGGATGAAGCAGGTCCAGGCCAACATTGACTCCCCGTATTTCCGCGACCTGCAGGCTCTCCTGCTGAAGACCGCTGGTCCCGCGGCGCTGCTTCAGGAGCGCCTTGCTGACGTGAAGGGCGTGGAGGAAGGGTATGTCTTCGGCTCATGGGCGCGGCGCTACGAGGGTGAACTGGGACCCCCGCCGGGGGACATCGATCTCCTGGTGATCGGAGACCCGGATCCTGACGCCGTGGACCGAGTCTGCTCGGCCGTCCAGCGGCAGCTCGGTCAGGAGGTCAACGCGGTAATCCTTCCATCCCGCGAATGGAAGACCCGGCGGTCCGGGTTTGTTCGCCAAGTCCGCAGAGGGCCCCTCGTGCCGGTTACTGGGGCCGGTTGATGAGCCGTCCATCGGTGGCCGCTCTGCTCCGCGAAGGCCGGATCGAGCGCGTGGAGGTGGATCCCGAGGCGGCGCGAACGAAGTTGGGTGAGGCGAGTCGACACCTCAGCTCCGCTGAGAGGGTTCAGGGGGACGATCCGGAAGGCGCTTACGCTCTCCTCTACGACGCTTCGCGGAAGGCGATCGATGCCCACATGTTGGCCAACGGGTACCGAGTGAGCAAGGGCCGACTCGGAGCCCACCAAGCCACGATTCTCTACGCCGAGGCCGTGCTGGGGGCAGAGGCTCACGGAGGAGAGGTGGACGCTTTGGACCGCATGCGGCGGACCCGGAACCGATCGGAGTACGAACTCTGGACGATCGGCGAGCCCACACTCGCTCGAGATCTGGAGCACGCAAAGGAGATCGTTCGGCTGGTCGAGTCTGCTCTGTGATCTAGACTGTCGCATCCCCGAGTCGTAGCGACACCCGGGGAAATCCCACACGCTAAGAGGCGACGCATCCTCCTGCTTGACCGACGAGTCAAGCAGAAAGGAGGCGCCGCCTGGACCCAAGATGATGCCTGTTCCGGTTCCGGGTGCGGCTGTTTGGCCTTGCCCAGGAGATCGGTGTGCGGGCCGCCTGCAGGGCCATGGGGGTTCACCCTAGTCCCCGTCGCCAAGGCGCGGGGCCCTCAAGTGGTGATCCGTGGCTCCCTGGAACGCGGCGGCCAGCCGCAGGACGGTGACCTCGTCTCCCGGTCGGCCGATCATCTGGATTCCCATGGGCATCCCCGCGGATGAGGCCCCGGCCGGGACGGCCACCGCCGGGAGCCCGGCCAGGTTGACCAGCCGGGTGAGCCGCGACGTCCCGCCCCGGGACGTGTACAGGATTTGGTTCCCCACGCGCACCTCGTCCTCCGATGACCGGGGAGCAACGAACGGCGTCGCCGGCGCCAGGAGCCCGTCGCACACGCCGAGGGCCTCGAGGAAGTACGCGCCGATCTCCTGGGCCTGGAGCAGCGCCTCCTCTCGGGAACGGGGGTCGACGCCCGCTCCCTGCTCCAGCCAGGATCGGGTCAGCGGGTTGAGGGCCCCCGGGGTCTCCAGCAGGTGACCGTGATGGTCGGCGAACTGGGGCATGGCCACCCGATCCCACACCTCCGGGTCGTGTGGCGGGTCATCGGGGACGCCCACGGTCCGGACCCCCAGCGTCCCGAACACCTCGGCCGCCACTCGGGTGGCCTCGAGGACCTCGGTGTCCACCCTGGTGGCGTGGAACCCGGCGAGCCTCCCCACCGCGAGGCCGTCGGGGGGCGCGGTGACGTCCTCCACGAAGGCATCACCGGCGCCCGTCAGGATCGCATGGCCCACCGCGAGGTCCTGCACGGACACGGCCATGGGACCGGCCGTGTCGAGCGACGGGGCCAGGGGCATCACCCCCTCCAGTGACACCGCCCCGTGGGTCGGCTTCAGGCCGGAGATCCCGCACAAGGACGAGGGGATCCGGATGGACCCACCAGTGTCGGTCCCCAGGGCCAGGGGGACCACCCGGGCGGCCACCGCCGCCCCCGACCCGCCGCTGGACCCACCGGTGATCCGAGAGGGGTCCCACGGGTTGTGCGTCGGACCGCAGGCCGAGACGAGGTTCGTGCCGCCCGCGGCCAGCTCGTGCTGGTTCGTCTTGCCGATGACCACGGCTCCCGCCTCGCGCAGGCGGGCCACGGCGTCCGCGTCGCGCTCGGCGATCCGTCCCCGGTACGCGGCACAGCACCCGGACGTCTCCCATCCGGTCACGTCGTACAGGTCCTTCACCGCCACCGGCACGCCGTGGAGCGGACCGACCCCGTTCCGAGAGACGGTCTCCAGGTCTCGCCGGCTCGCGTCCCGGAGCGCCTCGTCCGGGTGGAGTTGGCTGAACGCGTTCGTCACCGGCTGCCACGCATCCGCCCGCCGCAGGGCCTCCTCGACCAGCTCAACGGAGGAGACCCGGCCGGCGCGGATAGCGGAAGCCATGTCCACCGCCGCCACCACGACGCTCATCAGGGCAGCCTACGCTAGGCTTCGCCGGTGGCCGACATCAACGTCCTGCCCGTGGGCAGCAACGTATTCACCGTCACCGTCTCCGATCGCGGGTCGGAGACCACCCATCGCGTGACGGTTCCCCCCGAGGACTACCGGCGGCTGGGTGAGGGATACGCGTCGCCGGAAGAATTCCTTCGAGCCAGCTTCGAGTTCCTCCTGGCCAGGGAGCCGAAGGAGTCCATCCTTGGGGAGTTCGAGGTCACCGTGATCTCGCGATACTTCCCCGAGTTCGAGTCCGAGATCCGCAGGACCTAGGCGGACAGCTGCTCGTCGTCGTCCGTGGCTTCGGCGATGGCGCCGGGCTCGGCCCCTGACTCTTTGGCACCTTGCGCCGACACGATGATGGCCACCGCGGCCACGATCACCCCACCGGCGATCAGCGTCTGAGCGGTGATCCGCTCGTCGAGGATCAGCCACCCCAGGAACACCGCGACCACGGGATTGACGTAGGCGTACGTCGCAACCAGCGAGGTCCGCGCGACCCGCAGGAGCCAGACGTACGAGGCGAAGCCGATCAGGGACCCGCCCACGATCAGGTACGCCAGACCGAGCAGCGACTCGAGCGAGATCGACGAGAGCTCCAGGTCACCCAGCTCCCCGGCGGCCACGGACACCACGGCCAGGACCACGCCGCCGGCGATCATCTCCATGCCGATCCCCACCAGGGGGCGGTCGGGCAACGGCGCCCGCCGGGTGTACAGGGACCCCGCGGCCCAGGAGATGGACGCCACAAGCAGGAGCACCAGACCCAGGAGGTCCAGCCGGCCGGCGAACGCCGGCTGGGCCAGCAGCGCCGCTCCGCCGAAGCCGACGAAGATGCCGAGCGACTCCCGCCAGGTGACTCGTTCCCCCAGCGCGAACCTGGCCATCAGCACCAGCCACAGAGGAACGGTGGCGATCATCAGGGCGGTGATGCCCGACGGCACGGTCTGCTCCGCGAGTGAGACGATGCCGTTCCCCCCGAACAGCATCAGGGTGCCGATCACGAACGCCGAGCGCCAGTGCACCCCCGTGGGACGATCCCCGACGCGGTCCCCGCGCCGGATGGCCCAGGCGTACATCAGGGCCCCGGCGATCAGGAACCGAACCGACGCCGACATCAGCGGTGGGATCGTGCGGACCGTGACCCTGATGGCCAGGTACGTGGCGCCCCAGGCAACGTACACGGCGGCCAGCGCGGCCCAGATGGTCCTGGCGTCGGGGGTCCGACGCTCTTGCTGCACCGCCGAGGTCATGCCGCTATCATATGTAAGCCCAATGGCGGCTGTGAAGAGGACATCGAAGATGAACAGGGTGACCGGCTTTCGATCTCATGGGATGAGGGGATGACCACTTTGACTCCTGAACCGAGCCTCGACGACACGGACTGGCGGATCCTGGGCGAGCTGCAGACCAACGCACGGATCACCTTCACCGAGCTGGGCCGAAGGGTGGCGCTCACCCCGCCGGCCGTGGCCGAGCGGGTCCGCCGGCTCGAAGAGTCCGGGGTCATCACCGCGTTCCGCTCGGAGCTCGACCCCGCCGGCGTCGGCTATCCGATCACCGCGTTCATCCGGTGGACGGCGGCGGGGCCGGACTGCGCGTACCTGGGCGAGGTGGCCAAGGGGTTCGAGGAGATCGTGGAGTGCCACCGGATCACCGGTGAGACGTCGTACATCCTCAAGGTGGTGGCCCGTTCGGTGCAGCACCTCGAAGGGCTCATCGATCGCCTGATGCCCCATGGCTCCACGATCACCTCGCTGGTTCTGTCCTCCCCGGTGACCCACCGGCCCCTGGGCCCACCGGTCGAGGCGGAGCCGTCGGAGGTCCAGGAGGTGGGGGCGTGACGGTTCGGATCGGGCTGGGTCTGTTCACCGGGCAGATCCCCCCCGGCTCCGACCGGACCTTCACCCGGGAGTACCGGGACATCATCGAGATGTCCCGGCTGGCCGAGACCCTGGGGTTCGACTCCGTGTGGGTCAGCGAGCACCACGGCTCCGGCGATGGATACCTCCCCTCGCTGCTCCCCATGCTGGCAGCCCTGGCCACCGCCACGGACCGGCTGCTCCTGGGCACCGGGGTGATCCTGGCTCCCTTCCACCACCCCATCAGGCTGGCCGAAGACGCTGCGGTGGTCGACCACCTGTCGGAGGGCCGGCTGATCCTGGGCCTCGGCCTGGGGT
Organism: Actinomycetota bacterium; assembly: GCA_050692555.1. Classification (GTDB taxonomy): domain Bacteria; phylum Actinomycetota; class UBA4738; order UBA4738; family CALAEC01; genus DAITPV01. The sequence continues at coordinate 39,979 of JBOGVS010000019.1, read as the reverse complement.
GGCGGGAGGAAGAGTTCCGCATGTTCGGGCAGCCCGCCGGCGAGCGAGTGCGCCGGATCACGGAGACCGTGGAGATCCTCCGAAAGGCCTGGACCGGCGACCTGTTCAGCCACCACGGGAAGGTATATCGGTTCGAACAGGTCAAGGTCACCCCACGCCCGGCTCAGGAGCCGGGACCACCGATCTACCTCGGGGGCTTCGTGGAGGACGCGATCCGCCGGGCAGGACGCTTGGCAGACGGGTACATCCGCAGCCGGGGCGGCCTGGAGGACGGCAAGCTCGCCCTGCGCTGGGCAGAGGAGGGTGCCCGGGACGCCGGGAAGGATGCCGAAACGCTGGGGTTCGCCCAGCTCCAGAACGCCTTCGTGTGGGAAGACGGAGATGCCTGGGAGGTCGTTCGGGATGGCGCCGACCACCAGCTCGGGGTGTACGCGGGGTGGCGGGCCGGGGCGGACACCCCAGAGCGCCCCGAGATGGAAGTGATCCCGCCGGACGAGGACACCCTGCGGGCCATGACTCCGGCCGGGGACCGACACGAGGTGATCCGGGCCCTCCGACCCATCGTGGAGACGTTCGCGGGACGGGACGAGTTCCACCTCGTGATCCGGCTGCACTACCCGGGCATGGACCTCGACACCGCGGCTCGGTCCATCGAGCTGTTCGGCCGGGAGGTGCTCCCGGCCCTCAAGGGCGCCTGAACGGACGGACGCGAGCGCGTTGCTCGCGTGACACGGACTTGCCGGATCAGTAGGCTGCCTGCATGACCACGGTCGGCGAGATCATGGCCACCGCACTGTTCTCGATCGACCCCACCACCACCGTCGCCGAGGCCGCCACCGTGATGGGCGAGCGAAGGATCGGCTCCGCGCTGGTGATGGACGGCGACCGGCTGCTGGGGATCTTCACCGAGCGGGACATCGTCCGGGCCCTGGGACAGCACTTCGACGCCGCCGGCCACGAGGTGTCGGAATGGATGACTCCCGACCCGGTGTCGGTGGCTCCCGGAACTCAGGTGGAGGAGGCCCTCAAGCTGATGCTCGATCGAGGCTTCCGCCACCTGCCGGTATCCGAGGGCGACCGGGTCCTGGGCGTGGTGTCGATGCGGGACCTGTCGGCGGCCGGCGCCGGCTAGAACCCCGGCCGGCCCCCCTTCTCCGGGAGGTCCTGAGAGGCCTCCTTCAGCGCCGTCCACACCGCCTTGAACACCTCGCCGGCATACTGCGGCGGCTGGGAGTTCTCCCCGCCCATCGCTCCGCGCAGCGCGGAACCGGTCAGGTCGATGGCCTTCTCGAACAGCTGCCAGTCGAACTCTCTTCCCATCCTGGTACCTCCGGTGTCGTTTCGGCCGGGACGTAGGCTACCGAAGCGAGACCCTCACGGGCGGACCAGCCTGGATCGCAGCCCTGGATCGCGGAGATAGGTCTCGGTGAGCGGGTCCGGCTTACTGCGGAACGGGACCAGGGCCCGGCCGTAGCGGCGGGCCACCGACGAGGCCATCATCGCTGCCCGCTCACCCGCGGGGATCCGGGCCACCGGCCGGCGCATCACCCCCATGCGCCGAAGCCTGAGCTCAGCGGCGTCCACCGTTGCGGCAAGGAACCCGGGCATCTGGGAGAGCACCGGGTGATCCGGGTACCGTTTCCGCACCCATCCGGCCAGCCGCCGGATCCCCAGCATCGACACCAGGGACAGCCCCACCAGGTGCCTGGCCTGACCCGGATCACGGCGCAGGGCCTGCATGGTCTGGTCCTCGCCGAACGAGACGTGGCCCTCCTCCTGCCGGGACAGGCCCACCAGGAGCTTCCGGACCTCCGAGTCGGGGAGAGTGTCGATCAGAGCGTAGATGGCCATCAGCACGAACCCCTCGCCGAGAGCCATCTCCAGGCAGGTGTGCTCGACGAAGGTCCCCCCGGCGAAGTCCGTGGCCAGGAACTTCAGGGCGGGGTGGGGAGGCTTCGGCTCGGCCTCCAGAGCCGCCAGGATCCGGAGGAACAGCTTGACGTGGGCCATCTCCTCATTGGCCTGCCGGGCCAGGAACTGGGCCGCCTCGAAGTTCGGGGCCCGGGCCAGCCACTTGCCCACCTGGACCCCGGTGACCTCGCCGAACAGGAACTGGCTGAAGATCCAGGCCAGGACGTCCCGGTCCCGCTCCAGATCGAACCGGGCTTGTCCGAAATCATAGGTTTGTTCCGCTCTGGTGAGCGGCATGGCCCGAGGCTACACCGGCTTGTTCCCGGCTGGGGAGGAAATCGGCCGAGCGCGTCGAAGTAGGTCGAAGCAGATAGCCCGGGCGCGGGCTGCCGCGACCCCGGGGGTTAAGACAAGGAGGTCGTGCCCGTGCTACCCACCGCTCTCACTATCCGTCACCGCACCATCCCGGTACTGGCCGTGCTGGCCCTGACCGCCGGCCTGCTCCTGGCCACACCGGGCCGGCCGGCACAGGCCACCCACGTCTCCGCGAACGACACTTCGTACGGCATCTGCGATCGAGTGTTCCCCGATCCCCACGCGTACTGGCCGACCCCGGCGCCACCGGGGCAATCGCCGTTCGCCAAGGGCAACGGCGTTCCGCCCACCTGCAAGGCCAGCGCGTTCATCACCTACCAGGAGATGATTGACGGGGTCGAGTACCTGGAGAGCCAGTTCCCGGAGTTCATCGAGTTCTACAGGCTCGAGGACCTACCTCCGCACGGGTTCGGGACCGATACCGACTGCGCCGCCAGCAATGACCAGGAGAACTACTGCTCGGCCGGTCTTCCCCAAACGGGGGGGACCCGGCAACGAGAAGAACTCTACATGATCAGGGTCACCGACGAGCGGAGCGCCACCGACTCGCCGGGGAACCTTCCGATGGACGACAAGAAGCTCTTCGCGTTCCCATTGTCGATCCACGGGATCGAGCGAGCCGGGGTGGAGGGCGGCACCAGAGCCGCGGAGGACCTGGCCACCTGGGCCTACTGCGAGGCGGCGAACAACGGCGAAACGGTGCACGAGCCGTCGGCTATGCCGGAAGCGCCGAACTGCGACCAGGAAGGGTTTCCCCATCCACTGCTCGAGGCCCAGTCGGATACCCCGGTGCCGGGCGAGAACCTCAGCGCCGGGCAGGCCCTCAAGCAGTCCGCCACCTACTTCATCTACTCCAACCCGGACGGCTGGCGCCGTGGAGAGGGGCTGCCGGGGTTCTACCAGCGGTACAACGGCAACGGCGTCGACCTGAACCGCGACTGGCCGAACATCGGGTTCACGTTCAAGCCGTACACTCCCTGGTCGGAGCCGGAGACCAAGGGCTTCGGCGAGGTTCTTCAGGACATCCGCCCCCAGTGGGACGGGGGCATCGACCTCCACGGGCAGCTCGTCGACCGGGCGTTCTCGTTCACCCTCTTGGGGGCCCTGCCGAACGGAGACTTCAGCCAGAACCAGCGGATCCTCCAGACGGTTCGAGGGGCCTGGGCGGACGCGGAGGGACGGCTTGGCTGGTCACCCCACATCAAGCCGAATGACGCCCCGCCCCAGCCCGACGACCCGCGGATGTACGGGGTCCAGTGGGGCACCGTGTGGGACACCATCGACTACACGGTCACCGGGGCCCACGGGGACTGGATCGCGTCCCCGATCGGCCTCGGCGCCGACGGCATCGACAACGAGATGAGCTTCTCCCACCTCGCCAACTGCGGGACGGGAACCTGCTACGAACCCGTCTTCGAGCAGATGCACATCGACGGGAACAAGAGCCTGATCTACGCGATGGTGAACTACTCCCTCCTCCCGGAGGACGACCACTTCGAGGCTCCCGGCAAGGTCGCCTACGTCACCGATGACACCCGCGTGGTGAACTCGGGGACCCTCGATCCGGGGACCGAACCACCCGACCTCCCCACGCAGGACGACATCCTCAACCAGAGCCTCAGCGCTCCGAACTTCATCCACGAGTTCGACGTCCAGGGTCCCGACAGCACCCCGCCCGTCTACAACGGCGGTCTCGTCGGCACGGCCACGCCCAGCATCAACCTGAATGGCATCGGCCCAGCGTCCGTGGTCAGCCTGGTGCTGGAGCGCTACCGCCCCGTCGAGGAGAACCCGGATATCCCCACGGAGGACGCCGGCTGTGCGGGGGCGGATGACCGGTGGGAGGAGGTCAACAGGTACTACAACCAGTCCTCCATCTACCTCCAGGCCGGGGAAGCCGTGCACACCAACAGCCCCACACCGGGCCGGTGGCGGATCTGCGTGACAGGGGATGTCCTTACCAACTTCGCAGCCAGCGGGGGGTCGTTCGATCTGGACATCGTCTTCACGGAGGAGGAGGCCTTCCACCTCCCGCCCGGCGGGCAGGCGCCCTATGACGTCAGCAACATGGACTTCTTCCAGGATCTCAAGCCCAACATGGACCCCGGCCAGCTCATCGGGGTCTCCGCGGACTCGATCCTCAGCGGTGAAACGGACCTCAACGACTACACCAGCCTGGTCATCGCCGACGACCCCTTCCCCGGGTACAGCGAGATCTCCGCGGCACCCTCTGGCCCGGCACAGGATCCTCCACCGGGGAGCCCCTACGGCAGCCCCGGGGTCGGGACCGCGCCGTGCGCGTACCAGCGGGGCGACACCGACGTGCCCCCGGGCAGCAACAACCCACCCCCCGGCTGCGCCAACACGTTCGAGTTCGACGTGGATCCCGCGTTCAACAACCAGCAGCTGATCGTCAAGCTCACCAGCACGAACCCCGGAGCGAATGACTGGGACCTGTTCGTCGACCGGCAGGGAGAGGACGGAGGCTGGTCCGAGGCCGGGAGGTCCACGACACCGACGGGGAACGAGACGGTGACGGTGTTCACGCCGCCGCCCGGCCATTACCGCGCGCTGGTGGTGAACTGGTCGTCGGCCGACGCGAGCTCGGCCCAGACGCTGGACATCTCCTTCTCCGACCAGTACGTGGGGCCGCCCATCGTCCCCTCCACCAGGAGCCAGGCGGATCTGGCCACCTGGGGTGGGATGCTGAAGGCGTTCGTCGAGGGTGGCGGAAACCTCGTGCTCACCGACGGAGCGATCAAGAACCTTGCCTACATGGGCACCGTGCCCCGAGAGAAGGTAGAGAGCTTCTCGGTGTACGCCGGTTACATCGGGTTCACCGCCGACGGCGGAGACACCTCGACGTATGCCGACCCCCTGGCCAAGGACGTCAACCAGCCGGGAGCGGCGGAGGGGCCGGGTCACCGCCACCAGATTTACGAGCCGGTGCCGATCGGTTACGCGATCCAGGACGAGGGAGGCAGTGACCTGAACTCCGGCCCGGTCTGGTCCGTGGACCAGGAGACCTGGGAAGGCGCCGGTGGCCGGACGGCGGGCACCACCACCGACGAGAAGGTCACCCTCGGCGAGCTGCCCGTTGGTAATGGCGTGGTGCGGATCATCGGACCGCTGCTGCCCATGCCCACCGAGCAGTTCTACCACCCGTTCGGGCTGGCCAGCTATGCGCTGACCTACAGCGGATACCAGGTGTTCAACAACGCGCTCCAGTGGAACCGGACCACCGCGGCCGGTGGGGCCGGAACGGGGACTGCCGGGGGTGGCGTGTTCATCCCCAAGGACTGCAGCCGGCTCAAGAAGCTGTCCGGCTACAACATCGTCATCGGGACCACCGGCAAGGACAAGATCAAGGGCACGCCGGGGAAGGACGGCCTCTGCGGCCGTGCCGGAAAGGACGTGATCCGAGGCCTCGGTGGCAAGGACGTCCTGATCGGCGGCAAGCACAGGGACAAGCTGGCAGGAGGGGCCGGGAACGACCGGATCTTCGCCGGGAAAGGCAACGACCTGCTGAAGGGAGGGGGCGGGAAGGACCTTCTGGTCGGCCACCAGGGCCGCGACCGCTTGATCGGAGGCGGCGGACGCAACGTCCTTCGGGGCGGCGGCGGCCAGGACTTCTGCCGAGGCGGTTCAGGCAAGGACAAGTACCAGGGCTGCGAGCAGCAGGCATAACGGAAGCGAGAAGGGTGGAGGGAGCGACGGCCGCGACCGGCGGCCGTCGCTCTCGCCGTCAAGGCCAGCGAACGGGGGAGCTCGAACGATGAAGACGATCCGAGGAGCCGTCGTCCTGACCGTGGTGGCGGCTCTGCTGCCGCTCTCCGCGTCCACCGGCGCCACCGAAAATGGTGGGAACGCCGGAGGCGATTCCGATGTCGGGACCGGCTGGCGGGGAACCGGCGTCCTGGCGAACTTCAAGGAGCAGGGGGCCAACCTCGTCCGTCTCCACGTGGGAGCGTTTGATCCGCTGAAGGAGGGCCTCCCCCGCCCGCCGGGCCTCTCGCTGGTAAACGAATCCTCGCTCCCCGAGCTCACTCCCCAGTACTGGCTCGTCCAGGTTGAGGCGCAGCGCTTCGACGAGGTGTACGGAGCGATCAGTGACGCCGGAGGCGCGGTGGCCGGCTACGTTCCGGACGACACGTACCTCGTACGGGCCACGCCCCTCCAGCGCGAGCTGATCGGGGCCAGCCCGGCCGTTCGATGGGCCGGTTACTACCAGCCGGCCTGGAAGCTGGCCACGTTTCCGGGAGGAACACGGCTCGCCGACCTGACCGGTGAGCGCGTTTACAGGGTCTCTCTGTTCCGTGACGACCCCCAGCTCGGCCAGGCCCGGGCCGCCCTCCGGGCCATCCCGGGAGTCGAGGTGGTGGCGGACGGCGTCCAGGTGCTCGACCTCCGGGCTTCGGCCGCACGGCTCCAGGACATCGCCTCGGTCGCTGCGGTGGAGTACGTCAGCCTCCGGCCGGAGATCCTGCTCCACAACGCCAACGCCCGGTGGGTCAACGACACCGGGGTCCGCGACCTGTTCAACGCCACCACCCACCTGACCGGTGCCGGGCAGACAGCGGCGGTGGCCGACACCGCGATCAACTACACGTACGACCTCAACGGACGGGCCCACGTGGCCTTCCGCGACTGCGACCCTGATGGCTCCAATTGCCAGGTGGCCGAGTACACCCAGGTCGAGCCGGGAACGGATGTCGCTCAGGTCGACACCATCCGGGACAACAACACCGGGCACCGGAAGATGGTGGCCTTCTTCGACCTCGGCGACGCGGGCCCCAACCCCTTCGACGAGTCCTCGCACGGCTCTCACACCGCGGGATCGGTGGATGGCGACCAGCCGGCAACCGGGCCGATCTTCGGGCAAGCCGAGGGGCACGACGGGATGGCCCCCGCGGCCATGCACGTCCACCAGAACATCGGGACGCCGGACGGAGGGTTGGTGATCCCCGCCGACCTGTACGACCTGTTCCGCCAGGCCTACCGTCCCCGCGCGCCCGCCGACGTGCTGGAGACCAGCGCCGACATCGGGAACCCGGACGATTACGCCGTGGACTACGTGCCCCTGGAGGACGCCCGGACGCACAACAACTCGTGGGGTTCCGGGATCCTCGGGGTCATCCCCCCGCCGGACGCGGGCATCCCCGTGGACCAGTTCGTGTGGGACCACGAGGACATGGCCATCGTGTTCTCCGCCGGCAACGACGGCCCCGGCGCAGGAACCCTGGGCTCTCCGGCCCTGGCCAAGAACGACATCACCAGCGGGGCCTCGGTCAATGGCCGCCAGCCGATGGCCTCGATCGACTCCATGGCCCAGTTCTCCTCCCACGGCCCCAGCACCGACGGCCGCTTCGGACCCGACCTGGCCACCCCCGGCCAGGTGGTCATCTCGGTGAAGGGTGGTACCGAACGCAAGTACCACGTGGCCCAGGGGACCTCGATGTCGGCGCCCGTGCTGACCGGTCTGTCAACGCTGGTCCGCCAGTACTTCTTCGACGGGTACGCCGCCCTGGGGGGCGACGGCTTCGCCGCGGGAACGGCCGATCCCGCGCGACAGCACAACCCCAGCGCCGCATTGGTGAAGGCGGCCATGGCCAACGGGGCGGAGCGGATGAGGGGCTATTACACCGGCGACGACGGATCGATCCGGGCCCTGGACGGCCAGTGGCCCTCGGGCGGCCAGGGGTTCGGCCGGGTGGACCTGGACAACTCGCTGTTCTTCGCCGGAGACCCCACCAACAACTGGTACGTGGACGTGTATCGCGGAGACACCGCCGGGGACCCAAATTTCACCTCGTTCCCGCTGGCCCCCTCTGGGACCCGGGAGTACATGATCGACGTGGAGCCCGGCCAGCCCCTGGACGTCACCCTGGCCTGGACCGACGCGCCCAACGCCCTGGTGGCCGGCTCCCCCGCCCTGGTCAACAACCTGAACCTGGTCGTCGATGGGCCCGATGGGACGTACATCGGCAACAACATGAACAGCCGGACGGACCCCTCGGTGGACGTCGCCGAGACTCCACCGGGCGTGGTCCTGCCCGATAGCCAGAACAACACCGAGCGGATCCGGATCGCAGACCCCACCGCCGGCACGTACACGATCACGGTCGAGGCCGGTCCCATCATCACCCCACGACAGGGATTCGCCCTGGCCGCCAGCGGGGACATCGCCCCCGTGGCCGGCTCGTTCACCCCCGGCCCTCCTCTCCAGGAGGACGTGCCCGGGGCTCCGGCGATCGCCGGCGACGTCGAGGTCCGGACCATCACCAACGACACCGCGGAGATCCGGTTCGCCACCGACGAGCCCACCACGGCCACGGCGACCGTGGACATCGGGGGCACGCCCACCACGTTCATCGACTCGTACAACGAGGGTGGCCCGGGCGGGTTCCCCGGCCTCAACGAGGGCGTGGTGGAGACCTCCGCCGAGTACGCGGACAGGCCGGTGGTGGGGACCGAGCACGAGATCCTTCTGACCGGACTGGCCGCGGGGCAGAACACCGACGTCATCCTGGAGGTCGCCGACCTCGACGACCCGGCACTCACGGACACCGCCCCGGTGTCGTTCACCACGCCGTCCACGGTGTTCGGCGCTGACTCCCCGGACATCGGACAGTGCGCCGAGGGCGAGGACCCCTGCCGGTGGCACGACGCCCCCTTCGCCACCCAGCTCTACGCCAGCAGCGACGATGGAGCCGGCCTCCTGGGAGCGTTCATGTTCCGGATGCCCGAGGGCCTGGACCCGGCATCGATCTCCGGGGCCGCCGTCGAGCTCACCAGCTCCCACAACTGGGTGAATCCGTACACGTCCGACCCCATCTTCACCGTGGACCTCCTGAACGATGAAGTGGAGCCGGGCTGGGGCACCCAGGACTACGACGCGATCAAGGGCGCCGGTGCCGACGCCCGGCTGCCCGCCGAGACCACGTACAAGGTCGGTGCTTACGAGACGTACGCGTTCACGTTCCGGTGCTCGGACCTGGATGCCCTCAAGGAGACCTTGTCGGTGGAGGACGGCCAGCGGAAGGCGGCCTTCCGATGGGACGCCACCGACGACCCCCCCGTCCCCCACCTGTTCTCCATGGAGTTCGGGTTCAATCGCCGCTCCGGTGGACCCGACCTCCGGCCCCGGTTGGTGCTGTACACCGGTGGCCAGAGCGCGCCACCCGACGGCCGCCCGTGCGACCCGGGAGCGCCGGCGCCCACGATCTCCGAGGTGGGGATCCACGACGGGGCCACCTCCAACGCGGTGACGGTGACCTGGGACACGGACGTCGACGCCACGTCCATCGTCCTGTACCGGGAGCAGGGCCAGACTGCCTGGGTCCAGGTGGGGACCCACGAGCTGTCCACGCTGCACCAGGTGGAGGTGTTTGACCTTGACCCGGCAAAGGACTACGAGTTCGCGGTCCGCTCGGCGAACTGCAACGGCCTGGCTTCCACGAACACCAACGCCGGCGCTGGCTACGACTTCTTCCGAGACCCGCCAGACTTCGGCCCGCGCACAGAGCATGCCGCGTTCGATTGGGAGACGGACGCGGAAGGCTGGGCGGTGGACAGCACCTCGTCACTGCCGCCTCCCACCGAGTGGACCAGAGGCAACCCCGGGGCCTCCGACACCGCGAACCCCGACGGTTCCAGGAACTCGGACGGCTCGAAGAACGCCTGGCACGCCTCCCCGTACACTGACGAGGACGAGACCAACCTCACCGCGCCTGCGCCGGTGTCCTTCACCGGACAAACCGCGGCCGTGGAATTCGCCGCGGCGCACGACCTGGAGCCCACGTTCGACTTCCTGCACGTCGAGTACTCCACGAACGGGGGGGTGGACTGGACGACGATCGAGAGCATCGACGGGCTGAACGACCATTACCCGGACTTCGATCCCTACGACCTGCGGTTCCCCAACCCCGGAGGCTCCGTGCTGATCCGGTTCCGGTTCACCAGCGATCCCTTGATCTCCTCACCGCTCCACGATGGCGTGTCGATCGACAAGGTGGCCTTCGCCTCCTACCCCAACCCGGTGGTTCAGGAAGACCTACCCTCTGCGGGCCCGGTGCCGCCGCCATCGGCGGGGGCCAGCGGCCTGGCCCCGCCGGCCACCCACGAGAACCCCACCGCTCCGGATCTCGCGGCGGGCACGGCCATGTGCGGCGGGCCGGGCTTCATCCTCCCGGACCTCGAGATCACCCAGCCGGCAGACGGCGCCACGGTGGATCCGGCCCCCCTCCTGATCCAGGGGACCGCGGTGTTCGATCCCTCGCTGGGCACACCGGCCGTCGAGGTACACGCCACGGACGGGGAGACCTACACCCAGACGCTGAACGCCGGCTCTTTCGACGGCTTCGCCACGTGGTCGACCACGATCGATCTGTCCGGCCAGGCCGGCGACGAGATCGGCGTCACCGCTCGCCTCAATTTCGGCCCGTCCGAGGTGGACGCCGACCGCATCACGGTCCAGGTTCGCTCGGGCCCCGGAGGGGGTGGACTCGGCGCGGGGCAGTCGTGCCCCGGCAAGGGGGGGTTCACCGGCAACCACGTGGTGGGGACCTCGGGGAACGACATCCTCAAGGGCGGCAAGGCCAAGGACGTCATCTGTGGCCTCGACGGCAACGACGTCCTCCGGGGCGGCGCCGGGAACGACCTCCTCCTGGGCGGAAAGGGCACCGACCGGCTCCAGGGCGGGAAGGGCCGGGACCGGCTTCGAGCGGGCCCCGGCCGCGACATCCTCAAGGGAGGACAGGAGCGGGACGTCCTCCACGGCGGGCCCGGCAAGGACTCGTGCTCGGGCGGCGGCGGCCGCGACCGCGAAGTCAAGTGCTGAACCCCCTCACCGTACGCTGACCCCCGTGCCCGGGCGCCCGCCCGGGCATGGTCGTTTCCGGGGGTCCCCCGGTAGCATTGGCCCGTGCGGAATGGGAGATGGGTGATCGTGGTGGTGGGGGTCGCCGCGGTCGCGGGACTGTTCCTGCTGTTCCGTCCCGATGACGACGACTCCACGACGCCGACGGCGACCCCGACGGTGACCGAAGAGCCCACCGCGGAGCCGACCGAGGAGCCCACCGGAGACCCCACCGAGGAGCCCACGCCGGAGGGGACCGCCTCGGTGGACGCCGTGGAGATCGAGGTCGAGGAAGGCCGGGTCGAAGGACCGGCCCGGATCGAGGTCTCCCAGGGGGACCGGGTCCGCATCGAGGTCGAGGCCGACGTGGCCGACGAGGTCCACGTCCACACCTACGACATCCTGGTGGACACGGTCCCGGGCCAGAAGGTCCTGGTGGAGTTCCGGGCGGACATCGCCGGGGTGTTCGAGATCGAGCTCGAGAGCGCCGGACTGTTGCTGACTCGGCTGGAGGTCACCCCCTGATCCTGGCGCACGGGCTGGGCGGTCGTCTCGACCTCCCGGTGCCCCTGTGGCTGTTCGCCTTCGGCGCGGCCACCGCGGTGATCGTGTCGTTCGTGGCCCTGGGAGCCCTGTGGCGGCGTCCGCGGATGGAGGAACCCCGGGATGGCCGTCCCCTCCCGGGCTGGGCCCAGGCCGTTCTCACCTCGCCGGTGGTGGAGTGGATCGTTCGCCTCATCTCGTTGGGCCTGTTCCTGCTGGTGTTCGTGGCCGCGGCCGACGGCCGGAGCGCCACCGGAGCCAACCTGGCCCCGGTGTTCGTGTACGTGTGGTTCTGGGTGGGCCTGGCCTTCGTCCACGCCTTCCTGGGCAACTGGTGGGCCACCCTGTCGCCGTGGGACACCATCGCCCGGCTGCTGGGGATCGGGGAGCATCCCCGGCGCCCGTACCCTCCCTCATGGGGCGCCTGGCCGGCCGGCATCCTGGCCCTGGGGTTCCTGTGGATGGAGCTGGTGTACCCGGCCGGAGCGGAGCCCCGGAGCCTGGCCGTGGCCATCGCCGTGTACACCGTGATCACTCTGGCCGGCATGCTGGTCTTCGGGAGAGATGCCTGGAACCGGAAGGGCGAGGCCTTCGCCGTGTACTTCGGGCTCCTCTCACTGATGGCCCCGGTGGCCCGGGCGGCCGACGGCCGGGTGGTGCTCCGAGCTCCGCTTTCCGGCCTGCCCCAGCTCCGACCGCGGCCCGGCCTGGTGGCCTTCGTCCTGATCCTGATCGGCTCGACATCGTTCGACGGGTTCACCGGGACGGCCCTGTGGGACTCGTGGACGGCGAACCTGACCCCTACGGCCCGGGCCCTGGCCGGGACAACCGGGCTCCTGGCGGTCATCATGCTGGTAGCCGGGGCCTTCGCGCTGTCGATGCTGGCTGCATCGGCGGTGGCCCGGATCCCCTGGCATCCGCTGGCGGTCCGGTTCGTGCACACCCTGGTCCCCATCGCCTTCGCCTACGCCGTGGCCCACTACTTCTCGTTCCTCCTCCTGGAAGGCCAGGGCGGTATCGCTCTGCTCTCCGATCCGCTGGGCGACGGGTGGAACCTGTTCGGGACCGCTGCCTACACCATCAACTTCGCCCTGCTGTCCGCGGCGGCCATCTGGTACGTCCAGGTGGCGGCCATCGTGGTCGGGCACATCTCCGGGGTGATGCTGGCCCACGACCGGGCCATCGCGGCATTCCACGGCGGGCAGGCGCTCCGGACCCAGTACGCCCTCCTGGCGATCATGGTGGTGTTCACTGTGGGCGGACTGGTCATCCTGTCGGGAGGCTGAGGTGCTGGCTCACGCCGGAGGGTGGGACGAGATCATCGTGGTCGTCGGGCTGATCCTCTTGCTCCTGGTGTTCCGGTCGACCCGGGCGGAACGGGGGAAGAACGGACCGGAGGAAGGCCCCTGCCTGTACTGCGGCGCCTTCGTTCGAGCCGACCAGGAGCGCTGCCAGACTTGCGGGTTCCGGGCCCGGCCCGGCACTCCCGAGCAGGCCCCCGCGTCCAGAGGAAGCTAGAGCGAGGCCTCGACCGGGGCGAGGCGGCGGCGAGCTCGGGCGCCGCTGAGCACGTAGGCCACCACGAACACCGCGGCTTGGACCAGCACCACCGATGCGCCCGACGAGATGTCCAGGTACCACGACAGGTACATGCCGACGAACCCCGAGAGCCCCCCGATCAACACCGCCAGCCACAGCATCCGGCCGAACGAGTCGGTGAGGAGCCTGGCCGCCACCGCGGGGACCACCAGGGCGGCCGCCACCAGGGTCACCCCCAGGATGTTCATGGTGGCCACGATGGTGGCCGCCAGGACCAGGGTGAACGCGGCATCGATCCATCCCACGTTGAGTCCCGAGGTCTCGGCCACCTCGACGTCGAACGTCACGAACAGCAACGGGCGGTACTGGAAGAACACGAACGACGCCGCCGCCACGGTGACCGCGGCCACCGCCACCAGGTCACCACCCGTGACCCCCAGGACGTTGCCGAACAGGGCGGCCTCGAAGTTCCGGGTGAACCCGGTGGTTGCGGAGATCAGCGCCACGCCCAGCGCGAAGCTGGCCGTGGTGACCACCCCGATGGCCGCGTCCGCGCCGATCACCCGGCGGCGGGCCACCCGGTTGATCAGGAGCCCCGAGACCAGCCCCCACACCCCGGCGCCGACGTAGAAGTTGACGTTGGTGACGAACGCCGCCACCGCCCCTCCGAAGATCGCGTGCGACAGCCCGTGACCGATGTAGCTCATCCCCCGCAGGACCACGTACACCCCCACCAGCCCGCACAGGATCCCCGCCAGGGTGGCCACGGCCATCCCGGTGCGGAAGAACTCGAAGCCGAACGGCTCAAGCAGGGTGTCCATGGTGCTCCTCCCCTCGGAGCGGGACGACCTCTGCCGGGGGCGGGGCGCCCTCGAGCACCACGGGCATCCCCCCGTGATGCAACACCTCCATCGGCGCCCCATAGGTCCGCTCCAGGACTTCCGGGGTCAGGACCTCGGAGGGTGCCCCCTGGGCCACCACCTCCCGGTTCAGGCACACCAGCTCGGGGAGGTGGGCGGCGATCCCGTTGAGGTCGTGCGTGGTCACCAGGATGGCCAGCCCGTCGTGGTGCAGCTCGTGCAGGAGGTGGACCACGTCGTGGCGGGTCCGGACGTCCACGCCGCTGGTGGGCTCATCCAGGAGGATCAGGCGCGGCCGGCGGAGCAGCGCCCGGGCGATGAACACCCGCTGCTGCTGCCCGCCGGACAGCTCCCGGATGTGACGCTTGGCCACTCCGCCCAGCCCCAGTCGGTCCAGCACGTCGGCCACGTCGCGGAGCTCCTCCCGGGAGGGCCACGGCAGCCGGCGATCGTCGATCCGGGCCATGAGCACGGCTTCCTGGACCGTGACCGGGAAGAACCAGTTCACCGCCTCCACCTGGGGGACGTACCCGATCGAGACGGGGCCAGTCGGATAAACCACCCGGCCGGCGATGGGCTTCACGGTCCGGGTGATGGCTCGCAGCAGGGTGGTCTTGCCCGAGCCGCTGGGCCCCACCACCCCGATGAACGCCCCCCCCTCGACGGCCAGGTCCACGTTCACCAGCACCGGCTCTCCCCGGTAGGCGCAGGTCACCCGCTCCAGGCGGACCAGGTCGTTCACTCTCGGTACTCCCCGTCGCCCTCGGTGACGTTGCTGATTTCGATGGCCTCGAACGGTGAGACGTCACCGCCCAGGGCGCCCATGAACGTCCGGTAGTCGAACACCATCAGCCCAAGGTAGGTGTGCTCCGGGTCGCCGGGGCTGCCGGGGAGGTCGTCGTCCCGGAGGTCGTCCACGTATTCGGCTCCGGTCTCCTCAGCGATCTGCTCCAGCACGGGACTGGGGAACACCTCGGACCCGAAGATCGCCGGGACCCCTTCCTCCCGGACCTGAGCGATCAGGCCGGCGACCTCCTGGGGAGTCGGGTCGCCGAAGTCAGAGGGCTGGATGGCTCCGATGACCTCCCAACCGTACTCCCGGGCGAGGTACGGGAACGAGTCGTGGTAGGTGAGCAGCTTCCGGTTCTCCTCCGGCACCGTGGCCGTGACCTCCCTGGCCGCCTGGTCCAGCTGATCGATCCGGGCGGCGAAGGCCCCGTAGTTCCGGTCGTACGTCGCTGCGTTGTCGGGGTCCAGGTCGGACAGCGTGTCCCGGATGATCTCCGCGTACCGCGCCGCGTACGGGGGGTTCGTCCACAGGTGGGGGTTGGGGTCGCCCTCCTCCTCGGGGAAGCTGAAATCGAAGATGTATTCCTGGGGGGTGATGGTCCGCTCGCCGAGCTTCACGATCGACACCCCTTCGGCCACGTTGGCCTCGGCCAGCTCCAGGGTGGGGAGCTCCAGGTTCAGGCCGCTGACGAACACCGCCTCCGCCTCGGACATCAGCCGGGCGTCCGAAGGGGCGGGCTCGAACTCGTGGCTGTTCGTCCCCTCGGGGACGATCCCGGTTATCTCCACCAGGTCGCCGGCCACGTTTTCGGCGATGCTGGTGATCGGGGACACCGTGGTGACCACGTCCATCCTGGGGTCGTCGTCGGCGCTCGAGGCGCACCCGGATCCGGCCACCACAGCCACGAAGGCCAGCGTCGGGACGACCCGCCGGATCATGCCCGGATGCTAGCTGCAAGTCGCTTCTCTTGCAACTCCTTGCAACAAGCCCCCACAATCCCCAGCCCCCAGAACGAGACAGGGGTGGCCCGACGTGCTGGTACTTAGTACGAGCCCGCCATCAACCACTTTAGGAGGCCTCGTACTTTGTACGGACCGGATCCGTCGTGCCGGCAGAGTCGCCGTACTTAGTACCAGCTTCCGTGAGGCCCATCGGTCCGCTCGGTAAATCAGGAGAATTGAATGCTCAGCGGGGGCGGGCGAAGGGGCTTCCGCTGGGAGCGACGGCGCCGCCGTCGCCCTCGGCGCTCTCGGCAACCCGGCCGTCGGAGACAGCGATGGTCCGATCGAGCCGCTCGGCCACCTCCCGGTTGTGGGTGGCCACCAGGCACGCGGTTCCCCACGAGGCCGCCCGCCGGAGGGTCGACAGAACGGCCCGGCCCCACACCTCGTCCTGGTGGCCGGTGGGCTCGTCGGCCAGGAGGAGCTTCGGCCGGAGCGCCAGCGCCCGGGCCAGGGCGGTGCGCTGCTGCTCGCCCACGGAGGTCTCCCCGGGGAACCGGGAATCCATGTCCGACAGCCCCAGTCCCTCGATGAGCTCCTCCACGAGGTCGTGGGTCTTGGCCAGCCGGCCCGCCAGCCGGGCCGGGTACTCGATGTTGGCCCGCACCGAGAGGTCCTCGATCAGACCGAACTTCTGGGGAAGCACCGCGACCTCGCTCCACATCGGCGGGCCCTTCGATGGTTGGCCCGACACCACGATGCGGCCCTGGTCGGGGTCCTCCCATCCACCGATCACGTGCAGGAGGGTGGTCTTCCCCGACCCCGACCGGCCCACCAGGCCCACGGTCTCCCCGGCACCCACCTCCAGGCTCACATCCTCGAGCGCGTGCACCACCTCGCTCCCCCGCCGGTAGAACTTCGACACTCCCTCCACCTCCAGCACCGGAGCCGTGGCGGCCGTCCCGCCCGCCTCGGAGGGCGCGAACCACCGGTCCGGCCGGTCGCGGCGGAGGGCCGCCGCGGGATGGTCGCGGGTCCCCTTCAGGGCCCCGTGCTCGAGCTCCAGGACCTGGTCGGCGGCCCGGCGGAGGGCGGGGTCGTGGGTGCCCACCAGGAACGTCACACCCGCATCGCGGAGCCGGGCCAGCGTGTCGATCAGGCTCCGGGCGGAGAGGCTGTCGAGCTCCGCGGTGGGCTCGTCGGCCACGATCATCGTGGCTCCGGCCACCAGCGCCTGAGCCAGGGCTCCGCGCTGCTGCTCCCCTCCGGATAGGGCGTCGGGCAAATGGTCCACCCGGTGAGCGATCCCCAGCCGCCCCAGGAGCTCGGCGGGGTCCACCAGCGGGGATGCAGAGGCCCCGCGAGCCGCCAGCCGGAGATGCTCCCCGACCGTCAGGTACGGGACGAAGTTGTCCGAGGGACGCTGGAACACGTACCCGACCGCCTCCCTGCGCAGGCGGCGGAGGCGCCGCCACGAGACCCGGTGGACCTCCGTCCCCTCCAGGACCAGCGACCCCGACGTCGGCCGGTCCATCCCGGCCATCAGGCGAAGGAGCGTGGACTTCCCGCTCCCCGACGGCCCCAGCACCGCGGTCAGCGCCCCCCGAGGGACCTCGGCGGTGATCCCCCGGATCGCGGGGACGTCGCCGGTGGCCGTGGGATAGGTCCGGACCAGCTCCGCGCACCGGGCGGTCGGGGCGTCACTCGGCAAGGCGCATCACCTCCCCCAGGTGGGCGGTGTTGGCCCGGCGATGGGCGACCCAGGCGCCGATCCACGCCACCACCACCAGCCCCCCCAGGACCACGGCCACCGCAGCGATCGGTACCGCCAGCGTGGGCTCGGGCGGGATCGTGGCCAGAGGATCGAGCAGGCGGATCAGGAGGAACGCGGCCACGAAGGCCAGCGACACCGCAACCACGTACGAGGACCCCAGGATCGACCCCACCTCCAGGAGCAGGGACCGCCGATGGTTCGCCGGTCGCATGCCCATCCGCAGAGACAGTCCGTACGCCACGATCTGCGATCGCTCCCGGGCCTGGAGGTACATGACCATGGCCGCCACCACCAGGAGCGCGGTGGCCAGCCCGAGCGCGTTGAGGACCACGAACGTGTCGATGACCGCGGCGATGTAGGGGATGTCCCTGACCTGTGCCGCCGACACCACCTGGTAGGAGGGGATCCCCAGTGTCGACAGCACCTCCAGGGCCCTGCCCGTGTCGCCCCGGATCCAGATCTCGGTCCTGGCGTCCGGGTCGAAGATCGGGCTGGCCCCCTCCGGGTAGTGGCCCACCAGGGCCTCCTCGTCGATCACTACCAGGGGACGACGGAGCACCATGCGGGGGAACGCGGTGGTTCGGCCGACCACCTCCACCGGCACCGATCCCTGGTTGACCTCCAGGGACGTGGCCACCGGGAGCCCCGGGCCGGCCACGATCACCGGGGCCGCCTCTCGGGCCCCTCCCTTGAGCCTGGCCATCAGCTCCTCCAGGGGCACGTCCGAGAACCCCGGGTTCCACAGCGCCGCAGAGGCCAGCGTGTCGGGGTCCACCGCCAGCAGGTCGAAGAACCGCTCGTCTGGCGAGACCACCCCGGCCTCGCGGAGCACGGTGGCCCGGGTGGCCGGCACCGGCAGGTCATCCGGGAGGACCGTCTCGGGTTGGACCCACACCCCCACGTCGCTGCCCACGAAAACGTCCGCCTTGGTGTTCACCGAAGACTCCAGGGACCGGACCAAGGTGAGCGACTGGACGAACACGCCCAGGCACAGCCCGGCCGCCGCAAACAGCGGCAGCGTGAGGTTGGTGGGTCCTGTGAGCCGATGGGCGGTCAGGTACGTCCAGATGCGTCCGCCCCGTCGCTCCCGGTGGGCCGCCGCGCGGAACACCCTCGCGCCGAGCAGCGCGAAGCCCCCCAGGAAGGCGATGGGGAACAGCAGGAGCGCCGGGCTGGGGGATCGAATCCCCAGCACGGGATCTACCACGGCTCCCTGGCCGGCCTCCAGCCGTCGCCACAGGAAAAGGGCCAGCCCCAGGAGGGCCACCTCCCACGGGATCCGGGCCAGCACACCAAGCCCCGACCTGCGGTGCCCCGCTTGGCCGGCCGATCCCAGGGCCGTGGCGGCACCCACGGTCACCGCGGCCGCTGCGGCGGCCAAGGCCGCGGTCAGCACGGCGCCTCGCGTTGCGCTGGAGGAGAGCGGGCCCTCCGGTCCGATCAACGTGACCAGCAGGATGGCCATCCCCAGTCCCGCGGCGGCGCCGGCCACGCAGGCGATCAACGACTCCACCGCCCATCTGGCCCCCACGGCCGAGGGTCCCGTCCCCCGGGCGAACAGCAGGCGTTTCTCCGTGGATCTCGCTGCCAGCCCGAAGATCCCCGCGCTGGCCAGGACGGCCACGGCAACCAAGATCCCCGCCGTCTGGAGCACCTGGCCCGGCCCTCTGAGCGCGGCGATCCGCTCTCGCACGATCGCCAGAACGAGGTGGACGCGGGAGGAGAACTCCGTCTCGGCCAGGTACAGGCTGCGTATCCCACCGCGTTCATGGCAACACCGGAACACCTCTCCGACGTACGTGCTGGGGTCGCTCATCTCGCCCCGGAACCGGTCGTAGAACCCCTGGAGAGCCCGGGTCTCATCCAGCGTGGGCCGAAGGCCGGGCCGGAGCGGGGCCTGCCATCCAAACGTCATCGACGGCACCGCCATCTCTTCGGCCAGCTCCAGGAGCTGGGAGCGATCGAGGAGGATGAACGGAGGCGGAGGCGGGCAGCTGCCACCACCGCCGGGGCACGCCGCGGAGGGGTAGATCTGCTGGTCCCACTGGAGCCAGTACCCCCGCCGAGGCTGGCCACTCAGCGCGCTATAGACGCCGTCGACCTCAACCTCGACGGACCCTCCGTTCTGGTACTCGAGCCGCACCACGTCTCCTGGTCCCACGTGGATCCCGTCGGCGACGATGTCGGGCAGCCAGGCCCCCGACCCGTCCTCCCCCTCCACCACCTCGATGTGCTGGACGGCGCCTGTGCCGGCGAACAGGCTCCCCTCACGGGCTCGGTTGGGATGGTCCGCCGGGGCCACGGAGACCGTGGGGCCGTGGATCGAGGCCACCGTCTCCCCCAGGAGCGGGCTCTCCGCCGCCCTCTGGGCGAACAGCTCCCCCCGGACCTCATGGAGCAACGGGCCGGCCTCGTTGGCCGGCGGCGCCGGTTCGTCGAGAGGGACAAAGGAGCTGGTGAACTGCATCCCCGCGCCGTACCGGGTGATCAGGGGATCGGAGATCTCCGAGTGGAGGAGGGCGCTGGAGGAAGCGGAGACGAACAGGGGATACGCGGTGACGCCCAGGGACAGCAGCAGGGCCCCCACCGCCAGCGCCGCCAGCAGACCAGGGTAACGAAACAGAACCACCGGGGCCTTCGCCCACAGGGGATTGAGGCCCCGGCGGAGCCCTCCCCGTAGCCTGCGGTCTCCCACGGTCACCCCTTCATACGCGCCACGATGCACGTGCGGTTGCCACGGTCGGCCTCACACGGGTGGTTCGTCACGCGGTGGCAGGCACGACCCGCGTATCCTACGATTCGTGAGGGGTTTCTCTCCCATGCGCCACGGGAACAAGCTGTTTGTCGGAGTCGTTGCTCCACACCCTGAGCCACGCTCCAACGATCAGCCCGAATCGAGGTGCGCGATGTCGAACACGGCTCCAGCCAAACCCCACTTCTTCGGCCATCCCTGCCGGCCGGCCACGCTGATCACGGCCGGCACCTCGCCGGCCCCGGAACCAGTCAGGAAGCGACCCAGGTCTACGGGTGCCTGAACGCTTCGTCTCGTTCCAACGGAGGGTCCGGCCTCAGCGCCTGGGGTCAGGAAGGGACGACACCGGCCGGCCCGAGCTTCGTAGGTGCCCGCTAACGGGTGAGCCAGCGGCGGGGAGCGACCAGGGCGTCCGCCCCCGCCGCCGGCCCCCACGATCCCGGCTCGTAATCCTGCATCGGCGGCGGGTTCGCGAATACGCCGTCCAGGATCTCCCAGGCTCGCTCCAGGCCCTCCTGACGGATGAACAGGGTCTGGTCGCCGTGCATGGCCTCCAGGAGCAGGAGCTCGTACGCCTCCACCAGCGGCGTGTCCTCGAACGTCTTGCCGTAGTCGAAGTCCAGCGATGCCTGGTCCAGGTTGATCCCCAGGCCGGGGCGCTGGACGGTGAACGATAGTGAGATCCCCTCGTCCGGCTGGATGCGGATCGCCAGCCGGTTCGGCTCCAGGGGCCCGGCCTCAACGCCCTCGAAGATCTGGTGGGGAACCTCCTTGAACTGCACGAACGCCTCGGTAACCTTCCGGCGGAGGCGCTTCCCGGTTCGGAGGAAGAACGGCACTCCCGCCCACCGCCAGTTGTCGATCTCGACGCGCAGGGCCGCGAACGTCTCCACCTCCGAGTCGGGTGGCACCCCCTCCTCGTCCCGGTAGCCCCGGTACTGCCCTCGGACCACGTCCGACGGATCCAGCCGCCGCATGGCCCGGAGGACCTTGACCTTCTCGTCGCGGAGCTCCTCCGGCCCGAACGAGGCGGGCGGCTCCATGGCCAGGAACGTGACCACCTGGAACAGGTGGGTCTGGACCATGTCCCGGATGGCCCCCGTTCGTTCGTAGAACCGGCCCCGTCCCTCGATCCCGATGTCCTCGGCCACGGTGAGCTGCACGTGGTCGACGTACCGGTGGTTCCACAACGGCTCGAACAGCGCGTTGGCGAACCGGAGCACCAGGATGTTCTGGACGGTCTCCTTCCCCATGTAGTGGTCGATGCGGAACACCTGGGACTCGTCGAACCACTCGTGGATCAGGCGGTTGAGCTGACGGGCGCTCTCCAGGTCGGAGCCGAACGGCTTCTCGATCACGATCTTGGCGTTCGGGGTCAGCCCTTCCTCCCCCAGTCGGGACACGATGTGGGGGAACGCCTCCGGGGGCGTGGCGGCGTAGAAGAACCGGCGCCCCTCGGTCCCGCGGGTGGCGTCCAGGGAATCCAGGTGTTCCCGGAGGTGGGCCATGGCGCCGGGGTCGCTGAACTCTCCGGAGACGTAGGACAGCCCCCGGGCGAACTCCTGCCATGGCTCGGGGTCGGGGTCGCATCGCCCGTATCGGTTCACGGACTCCCGGGCAAGCTCGATGAACTGCTCATCGGTCATCTTGGTCCGGGCGTATCCCACGATCCCGAACCGCGCCGGCAGCAGTCCCTCCAGGAACAGGTGGTACAGCGCTGGGAGGAGCCTCCGCTCGGTCAGGTCGCCGGAGGCTCCGAAGATGACGATCGCGGTCGGCTCCGGGGGAGCCAGCTTCTCCTTCACGATCCCTGGGGACGCACGGGGTGACCGCCGAACTCCCGGCGGAGCGCGGCGATGACCTTCGCCGCGAACGACTCGTCCTGCCGGGACGCGTACCGGGCGAACAGGGACAGCGCGGTGACAGGCGCCGGCACGCTCTCGTCCATGGCGGCCTCCACGGACCACCGCCCTTCGCCGGAATCCTCCACGTACCCCTTCACCTCGGCGAGGCCGGGGTCGCGCTCCAGGGCTCTGGCCAGGAGGTCAAGAAGCCAGGACCTCACCACGCTGCCGTGGCGCCACACCTCGGCCACCTGGGTGAGGTCCAAGTCCATCCCCGAGGCCCGGAGGATCTCGAACCCCTCCCCGTAGGCCTGGAGCAGCCCGTACTCGATCCCGTTGTGGACCATCTTCACGAAGTGGCCGGCGCCGTGGCCACCAACGTGAGCCCAACCATCCGGGGGGGCCAGCGCCTCCAGCGCCGGCTCGAGAGCGGAGATGTCCTGGGGACGGCCCCCCAGCATCAGGCAGTAGCCCTCCTCGAGGCCCCAGATACCGCCGGAGACCCCGGCGTCCACGAACCCGATCCCCCGTGGAGCGAGCCGGTCCGCACGGCGGACGGAGTCCCGGTAGCTCGAGTTCCCCCCGTCCACCACCAGGTCGCCTTCCGACAGCAGGTCGCCCAGGGCGTTCACCACCGACTCCGTGGCATCGCCGGCCGGGACCATGCACCACACCACCCGGGGAGGCTCCAAGGCGGCCACCAGGTCCTCCAAGGAGGGGGCGGTCCCCACGCCCTGCTCCGCGGCCGCCAGCGTGGAGTCCTCCCCCCGGGCGTATCCCACCACCTGGTGGCCCCGGCGAAGCAGGCGCACGGCCATGTTGGCGCCCATCCGGCCCAGCCCCACCATCGCCAGCCGCATCGTGCCCTCGGAGAGGGGACCCGCCATCAGGGCAGCTCCATCAGACGCCGATCCGGAGCTGCCCGCCTTCGGTGGAGACCTCGAAGGTCTGGACGGGCTCGGTGGCCGGCCCGTTGAGCACGTCTCCCGTGGTGACGTCGAACTCGCTGCCGTGGCACGGGCAGATCACCGTGGTGCCCTCGAGGTCGCCGTCCGACAGCGAGCACTGCTGGTGCGTGCACACGTCGCTGAACGCGTGAAGCTCCCCTCCAACGTTGGCAACGGCCACGTCCTCGCCGCCGACCTGGTACTGCCGCAGCTCGCCCTCGGGGACGTCGCCTGTGCTGCCGACCGTGGCGTCCTCGGCCATCCTCTCCTCCCTCCGCTCGCCGACGTGTTCTCCGCTCAGGGTACCGTCGTTCACCCGGTCCAGCCGGTCAGGGCCTCCAGGGGGACGCGGGCCACCCGTCGCCCCCGGGCCCGCAGTGCAGCCAGGTCTCCGGCGGCCTGCGCGGCGATGAGCCGCCCGAACGTATACGCCCGTCCGGGAACCCCTCGGTCCTCGTGAGGCTCCTCGAACACCTGGACGAAGACCCCGGTGTCCGGGCCTCCCTTGTGCAGCTGGCCGGTGGAGTGGAGGTACCGGGGTCCGTATCCCAGGGTGGTGGCCACCCGGAGCCGGTCGCGGATCCGTATCCTGGCCGACTGGAGCTCCTTCTCCTTCTCCGGCGTGGGCGCCACGAACGTCTGGATGGCCACGTAGTCGCCGGGTCGCACCTGCGCGAGGAGGGCGTCGAGGTCGCCCGGCGGCTCCTGGGGCAGGGCTCCGGACTCCAGGGCGGCCGCGGTGCGGTCCTTGGCCTCCTGGACGTCCGGCTGGTCGAAGGGGTTGATGCCCAGGACGTGCCCGGCCACCGCGGTGGCCACCTCCAGGACGAACATCCCGGCCCCCAGGGAGGCGGGCTCGCGGACCGGCACCGTGACCCACGGCCGCATCGCGGGGTCGACCGAGCCGAGGAACAGCCGGTCCTCGCCGTACGCATCGGCAGGGCCGTTGGGCTCTCCTTCCACGGGGATGATCCCGGTGCCCCGCTTACCGGTTGACTCGGCCACCAGCTGCTCGATCCACACCCCCAGCCCGGCCACCGGTTCGGGCAGGAGCAGGGTCAGCTTGTCCCGGCCGGCCAGCACGGCCTCGCCGAGCACCACCCCCAGGGAGGCCCCGGGGTTGGCGCCGGGGCGGACGCCCCCGCCACAGGCCATCGCCGCGGACTGCGCTCCTTCCATGAGGGCTTCCAGGTCCACGCCGATCAGCGCCGCCGGCACCAGCCCGAACACCGTCAGCGCGGAGTACCGGCCGCCGACGTCCGGTGGCGCCTCGAACACCCGGCGGAATCCCAGCTCCTGAGCGACGCCCTCCAGCGGGGTCCCCGGGTCGGTCACCGCCACGAACCGGGAGCCGTCGGGGACCCGGTCGTGGAAGTACGCCAGGTGGGAGCGGGTCTCGATGGTGGTCCCCGACTTGCTGGACACCACGAACAGGGTTCGGTCCAGGGGCACGGCCGTCTCCAGGGCGGCGATGGCGTCGGGATGGGTGGTGTCCAGCACGGTGAGGTCGAGCCTCCCCTGGGTCACCCCAAACGATCGGCCGAACACCTCTGGAGCCAGGCTGGAGCCGCCCATCCCCAGCAGGACGGCGTGGGTCAGCCCCTCGCCCGCGACCTCCTCCGCGAAGCGGATCAGCTCGCCGATCCCCCGGGCGGAGGCGTGGGGCGAATACAGCCATCCCAGCCGGTCGGAGATCTCCGTGGGGTCGTCGGACCACACGGTGTGGTCGCGCGCCCACATCCGGCTCACGACGTGCTCGTCGTCCAGCCGGTCAAGCCGGGCGTCCACCCCCGCCGAGAGCTCGGGGTCCAGGCCGGCCTCCACGGAGAGCTCCCAGGCCACGCCAGGCATCGTACCGGTGGCGGCAGGGGTAGGGTCGGCGGGAGAATTGGGCCGTGACCAACAGGTCGCCGCCCCGGATGCGGGACCTCCCCGCGCCCCGCCACAACCCAAGTGTCATCGGGCCCCTGTTCCGGTGGGTGTTCCAGTGGCCCTACCGGTGGGCCCTGGCGGGCCTGTACCGCGTGGGGTTCCGGGCATGGCACCTCACCGCGCTCTCGCTGGTGGCCAACGTGGTGGTGGGTGTCCTGCTGCTGACCGGACGCAGGCTGCTTCCGGGGCTCCTCCTCATTCCCGCCGGCCTCCTCGACGTATTCGACGGGGGGATCGCCCGCCTCCGGGGTGAGGAGAGCCGCAAGGGCGCGCTGCTGGACTCGGTGGTGGACCGCCTGTCCGACGGAATCGTGTTCGGCTGCCTGTTCGTGGCCCAGGCCACCGTTCGCCAGGAGACGGCGACCGCCGCCCTGGCCCTCTCGGCCATGCTGGTCTCGCTGCTGGTGAGCCACGTGCGAGCCGAGGGCGAAGCCGCCGGCCTCCAGCTGGCCGAGGGAAGCATCCAGCGCCTGGAGCGCTACGTGGCCCTGGTGCTGGGGCTGGCCATCCCCGGTCTGCTCCTTCCGGTGCTGGCCATCCTCACCGCCCTCGGAGCGGTGACCACCCTTCAGCGGCTCCTGGCCGCGTGGCGAGGGCTGGCCCCCTCGGAGGCCCGCCGGTGACCGAGGCGCGACCGCCGGTGCTGGTCGCCAGGAAGCTGGCCGACGAGGCCATGGCCATCGTCGCGGAACGATGCGACATGACCCTGTACCCGGAGGATCGCCCCATCCCCCGGGACCGGTTGTTGAAGGAGGCCGTCGGCAAGGCGGGCCTCCTCACCCTGCTCACCGAGCGGGTGGACGAGGAGCTCCTGGACGCGGCGGGCCCCTCCCTCCGGGTGGTGTCCAACTTCGCCGTCGGCTTCGACAACGTGGACGTCGAAGCGTGCACCCGCCGAGGAGTCCTGGTGACCAACACCCCCGACGTGCTGACCGACGCCACCGCCGACCTCACCTGGGCCCTGATCCTGGCCGCCTCCCGGCGGGTGGCCGAGGGCGACCGGATGGTCCGATCCGGTCGGCCGTGGGCCTGGTCGCCGGACTTCATGCTGGGGCGCGAAGTCACCGGCAAGACCCTGGGGCTGGTGGGCTACGGGCGGATCGGCCAGGCGGTGGCCGCCCGGGCCGGACCCTTCGGCATGCGGGTCGTTTACAACTCCAGGGTCCCCCGGCCGGATCTCCCCGGCCGGCACCACGGGTTCGAGGAGCTCCTGGAACAGGCCGACGTCATCAGCGTGCACGTCCCGTTGAACGAACGTACGCGACACATGTTCGGGGCCAAGGAGTTCAAGGCCATGCAACCCACCACGGTGTTCGTCAATACCTCACGCGGGCCGGTCGTCGACGAGACGGCGCTGGCCGAGGCCCTGGAGACCGGCGAGATCTTCGCGGCGGGCCTCGACGTCTACGAGGACGAACCCAAGGTCCACCCCAGGCTGCTGGCCCTGGAGAACGTGGTACTGGCCCCTCACCTGGGAAGCGCCACGGTGGAGACTCGAATCGCCATGGCCGTGCTCGCCGCCGAAAATCTGGTGGACGCCCTGGAGGGGCGGGAGCCCCGGGCGGTGGTCAACCCCCAGGCGGCGGGCTGGTAGACGACTCCCCGTCCCGGAACAGCTCGCCGGCGGCCATCTCCAGGTCGTCGATGCCCTGGAGCTCGTCGTCGTACAGCGGAAGCACCGCCCGGACCTGGTCGCCGAACGTCTCTCCGATCACGCCGAGGTGCTCCCGCTGCATGGCCACACGGTTCTTCACGAAGTCCGGCAGGGACTCGCCCTCCTCCGGCCTGATCACCTGGTTCACCACCACCCCACCCACCGGGATACCGAAGTCCGTGAACCACGAGATGAACCGCTTGATGACGGCGATCGGCAGCGCCTCGGGGAGGGTGACGAAGAAGAATGCCGTCTTCTCAGGGTCGGTCAACAGCTCCTTGGCCTTTCCGATGCGCTCCCGGAAGTCCAGGAGGTACTGCATCAGCGGGTCCTCCTCCTTCTTCTTGGAGAAGGACAGCAGCTCGCGAAGCGACTGGGCTTCCTCCCGGGACTTCACCATCTTGTTGACCCACAGGCCGTAGACCTTGGACATCCCCAGCAGGCGCCGGGCATTGGCCGTGGGGGCGGTGTCGAACACGTACACCTCGTACTCGTCCTTGAACATCAGCTCGACCATGTTCTCGAACATGGCCGACTCCTCGAACGCCGGGTTCATGGTGGCGGCCTCCACGAACTCGTTGGCCTGGGTCTTGATGTCCGCGAACTTCAGGAACCACTGGACCTTCTCCCGGATCTCCTTCTTCGACCGCTCGATGGCCTGGCGGGTGTCGATCTCGAAGGCCCACAGGTTCTCGGCGCCCTTGACCTCGGTGTGCCGGCCGAATACATCCTGGTCCAGCAGTCCCGACAGGCTGTGCACGGGGTTCGTGGACGCCAGCAGGGTCCGCCTCCCCTCCCGGGCCAGCCACGCCGCGGTGACCCCGGCCATCACGGTCTTGCCCACGCCCCCCTTGCCGCCGAAGAACACGTACCGGAGTCCCGGGTGCTCCGCGAGGAAGCCCCGCATCGGGATCCCGGTCTCAACCGTCATCTGAGCCACCGCTCAGCCCTCCTCGTACATCTGTCGGGCCACCTTCTCGATCATCTCCAGCCCGGCCACGTCGCGGTCGAACTCGGGCACCCGGGCCAGGAGCCGCTCGCCGAAGGTCGCGTCGATCTCCTTGAGGTACCGCTGCTGCATCTCGATCCGGTTCCGCAGATAGGCGGGGACGTCCTGGCTCAGGAGGTCTTCGGGGATCACCCGGTTGACGATGTATCCGCCGATCGGCACGTCAAACTTGGCGAACAGCTCGGCCGCTTTGCGGGTGTCGACCAGGATCATCTCCTCGGGGATGATCACGAAGAAGAACGCCGTCTTCTCCCGGTCGGTGAGGATCCCGGAGGCTGTCCGGATCCGGTCTCGGATCAGGTGAAGCTCCGCCAGGATCTCGTCCTCCTCGAACTCCTGATCCTTCTTGATGCGGGACACCACATCCTGGTACTCCTGCATCTCCTCCCGGAGCTTGGTGATCTTGCCGATCCACTCGTCGTAGACCTTGGCCATCGACAGGTAGTAGAGGGCGTGACCCAGCGGGACCAGGTCGTAGATGTAGTAGTCGTAGTCGCCCTGGACCACGATGTCGACCACGGAGTCGAAGATCGCCGACTCCTCCATGGCCGGCTCCGCCGAAGCCGCCTGGATGTAGTCCTCGATCTCCTCGGGGACCTCATCCATGCTGTAGCGGTCCCGGATCTTCTGCCGGATCTCGTCCTGGTACTCCTTGATGTGCTTGTCGGCGTCGATCTCCTGGGCCCACAGGTTGTCGACGATCTTCACGGCCCCCTTACCGAAGATGTCCCGCTGGAAGATGTCGGACAGGCTGGCCTGCGGGTCCACCGAGAACACCAGGACCCGGTGGCCCTGCTGGGCCAGCCACCACGCCGTGGCCGCGGAGAACGTGGTCTTCCCCAGCCCGCCCTTGCCGCCGAACATCACGTACCGGCGGTCGGGGTGCTCGCGGAACACCGCGGCCAGGGACTTGCCCTTCGTCTGGATCGTCTGCTCGACCATGATCAGAACAGGGCGTCGGTGACGTCCTTCTCCCGCAGCATCCGCCGCTTCCAGGTGGAGATCTGGGGCACGACGTAGGGGAGCAGGCGCATCGAGTAGTACGGGGGCAGGATCGGCACCCCGAGCATGTCGCCCATGGTCACCAGGATGAACAGGTGCTCCATGCTGGCCCGGGTCCGCAGCGCATACCGGGTCATGTCGTGGGAGGCCATCCCGTAGGTGACCTGGCGCACCTTCTGCATGAACCCCCGGAGGCCCTTGGACTGGGCCTCCTGGCCCTCTGGGATCGTCGGCTTCTCAGGCATCGCTCCTCCTCACATCCCGTGTAGGTCGTACTCGTGCTCCTCGTGCATCTCCCGCTCGCGGAGCACCCGGCGCTTCCACGTCTCCACGCTGGGCACCACGAACGGCAAGAGGCGGAGGGAGTAGTAAGGGGGGAGCACCGGCAAGCCGACCATGTCTCCCACGGTGACCGCCATGAACAGCGACTCGAGGGCGCTCCGGGAATCCAGGGCGTGGCGGACGAACTCGTAGCCGGACATCCCGAACACGAACTCCCGCATCGCCGCTCGCAGCCGGCCTCGGCCACCCTCTGAGCGTCTGCGTTCTCCCATCAGCCCTCAATCTACCGAGAGTCCTACCCATCGGGCGACCGCCCCACCCTCCGGATCGAGCCCGGATCGGGGCCATACTGTTTCCGGGATGTCGGACCTACCGCTTATCGGCGGGCTGGCCATCGTACTGCTGGTCGCGGTGATGCTGTGGTTCGCCCTGGGAACCCAGCGGAACATCCGTCGGGGGAACGCCCTGCTGCGGTGGCTCCAGGGCGGCCTGCCCCTCCTCGGGTCGCGGACCACTTTCCGGTGGCTGGGAAGCACCGCCGTGGTCTTGAAGATCCCCCAGGCACAGGGCCCGTTCCGGGAAGCCGAGGTGGTGGTGGTCCTCGAGCCCAGGGACGTCGCGCTCCTGTGGGCGTGGTCCCGCCGCCGCGGCCGCCGGGACTTCCTGATCCTCCGCGGCTGGCTGCAGCGCGCTCCCCGTCTCGAGGTGGAAGCCGGCGACGACCGGGGGTGGACCGGTGGGGATCGCCTGAAGCGGCTGGACCTCGAGACGTGGCGGGACGCCAGCTGGGGTGACGAGCACGTCCGCATGCTCACCAGCAGAGATGCCGAGGCGGGGCTCGGCCGCCGGGCCTGGGACGCCCTGGAAGAGGCCTCCGGCGGGGTGTGGCGGCTGTCGATCCGCCGAGAGCACCCCCACCTCGAGGCCCACGTCAGGCCCCCGGAGGACTCGGTCTCCGCCGAGCGCCTGTTCCGGGCGTTCCGCGAGGTCGGGGAGAAGGTCACCCGGACGAAGTGAGGGGCCGTGCCCCGGCACGGCCCCTCTCCTCCGGGCGAGTTACCGGCTCCCCGTCGGCACCGCGGGCGCCGGCGTATCTCCCACGGGGGCGGCACGCCACCGCGCGTACGCCCGGTACCCGTCGTACGCGATGAACAGCGCCGCCACCACCAGGAGGATGGCCACCACGATCATGGCCCACGCTCCGCCGGCGGCGACCCCGGACACGCCTTCCGCGGTGGCGATGGTCTCGAACAGGTTGTACGCGGTCACCAGCGACGCGGCCATGGTGGTCACGTACATGAACACCATGGGGATCCCCGCGAACGCGGGGTTCCGCCCCACCGAGGCCAGCCACACAGTCACGATCAGCAGCGACAGGGCAGCCATCAGCTGGTTGGACGCCCCGAAGAGCTGCCACAAGTACACCCACGTACCGGTGAGCACCAGCCCGATGGTCAGCACCATCGAGACGATCGAGGCGACGTGCTGGTTCTTGAATCCCACCCAGCTCTCGCCCAGCCATTCCCCCAGGGTCACACGCATCAGCCGGAACACCAGCTGCACCACGGTGAGCACGATGACCACGAACGCGCCGAACCCCAGGGCCGTCCCGAAGTCGAGGGGAAGCGCTCCGAGGGTGGCCACGTTCAGCAGGCTCCCCACGCCGGCAGCGAAGGCCCCCGCCCCGGCGGCCCCGGTGATGGCCACCGCGGTGAGCGACAGCAGCCCCAGGGTGTTCTCCGAGAACATCCCGCCCCCGCCCACCGGGAGGGCATCGGTCTCGAACTCGAGCTGCCGGGCGGTCCCCACCGACCCGAACAGGGCGTGCCACCCGGAGATGGCCCCGCAGGCGATCGTCACGAACAGCATCGGCCACAGCGGCTGCAACGCTCCGGTCGCCTGTTCAGGAGCGAAGCCATTGTATCCGGCGATCGCGAAGGCTCCGTCCGTGGCCCCGTCGATGACTCCCAGAGGCGCCAGGATGGCCCCGATCGCCGACAGCCCGATGGTCAGCGCGGTGATCCAGAACCCGATGTAGTTGACCGGCTGGGCGAATCGCCAGATCGGCAGGTTCGCCCCCAGGTAGCTGAACACCAGGAGGAACACCGCCCACAGGACGTAGCTGGGGAACACGTTGATCGTCCCGGTGGCCGGGTCGAACGTGGCGCTCTCGACCGGCTCGCCGGTCGCCGGATCGCGGGAGATCCGCGGATCCGCTCCGGTGGGGTCCTGGACGCCGTACAGCGGCTCGTCACCGTTCACCGCGTCGTTGATGGCCACTACGGGACCGCTGATCACCCCGGCCTCCCAGTCGGGAGGGGCGGTCTCCAGGTTGGCCCCGAACGGGCCCAGGGCCATGGCCAGGACCGTCACCGCCACCACCAGGAACGTGGTCCCCAGGATGCTGGCCTTCCGCCGGTAGATCAGCCATCCGGCCACCAGGCCCATGATGGCCAGCACCACGATCCCGAACGGGACATCCGGCCGGGCGGCCAGGATCGCCGCCATGATCCCCACGAACGCGCCGGCGATGAGCAGCAGGTAGAAGAAGATGAACACGTACAGGATCCGGCGGGTCCTGGATGAGATCAGGCGGTGGGCCACGGCGGCCAGCGAGTTGCCGTCGTTGCGAACCGCCACCATGATCGCGCTGTAGTCGCTGGCCCAGCCGATCAGGCTCACCCCGACCATCAGCCACAGGATCGAGGGCACCCATCCCCACAGCGCGGCTGCGGTGATCACCCCGACGATCGGTCCCGCGGCGGCGATCGACTTGAAGTGGTAGCCGTACAGGACGAATCGGCTGGTGGGGACGAAGTCGACCCCATCCATGTACATCCGGGCCGGGGTGGCCCGCTCAGGATCCGACTGGATGACCTTCCGGTCGATCTGCTTCGCGTAGAACCGGTAGGCCAGGAAGATGACCACGAATCCGATGAGCACGACCCAAAGTGAGTTCATCCGACCTCCTCGGTCTCAAGGTCCCCCTTCCTCATCGTTTCTCTCCCGGCTGCACCTCCTTCCCGTCAGTTCGTGGGAGCGGTCAGGTACCGCTCGATGATCTGGCTCGCCTTGTGGAGATCGTTCCCCACGTAGCGCTGCTCACCCTCGACCACCACGGCGGGATAGCGGCGCAGGCGGTGCCGGAAGGCCTTCCACACACCCTCGATGGAAGCCACGTCGACCACCTTGATACGGAGCTTCCGGCCGAACCGCTCGTTTAGGTCATGAACCCAGTTGGAGACGACCCCGTACTCGCGGCGAAGATCCTCCGGGAGGGCGTCTCGGGCCTGCTCGCGGCGCAGGCGCTCGGTGATCCCGGTGTGACGGAACGTCAGCTCGCAGTGCTGACAGTGAGCGAAGACCGTCGGCGCGTAGGTGATGACCTCGACCCTAACCGGCTTCATCGCCGACCTCCGAGCCGGATGCTAGCACCCCGGGATGTAGCATCGCTAATAGGCCCCTTCCGGACTCTTCCGAACAACCAGGGTCATCCCCTCCACCCGCTCGACGATCACGGGGTCGCCCGCGGCGCCATCCAGGACCCGGGCGGAGTAGGAGGATCCCCGGATGCGGACCCGGCCATCCGGGGACAGGATGCCTCGCTCCCCCACGATGCCCTCGATCCCCGCTCGGGGTCGTTGCCGCACGGCCCACCGCCACAGCCGGAACTCGAAGAGCTCCACCCCGGCCAGCAGGACCACCACCACCACCCACCAGGGGAACGGAAGGAACACGTACGCCAGGGTCCCGCCGATCAGCAGCGCCACGCGCCGAGGGTACCCTCAGGCGCGAGGCTCGAGGCGCAGGATCCGGTACGAGAAGGTCCCCCCGGGGGCCTCGTATCGGACGGTGTCGCCCACCTTCCCGCCCGTAAGGGCCCGGCCGAACGGCGAGTCGGACGACACGGTGCTGGCGCCATCGACCCGCTCCTCCTTCGAGATCGCCAGGAGGTACGTCTCGTCCTCGGACTCCCCTTCGTCCACGGCACGGACGGTCACCAGCATCCCGGGGATCGCCGCGTCGGCCCCGCTGGGGTCCTCGACGATGTCGGGATCCTTGAGCATCCGCTCCAGCTCCCGGATCCGGGACTCCATCAGCCCCTGTTCGTTCTTGGCCGCGTCGAACTCGGCGTTCTCCCGGATGTCGCCGAGCTCACGGGCATGCTGCAGCCGCTCCGCGATGTGCCGGCGGCCGTCGCCCCGCAGACGATCGAGCTCCTCCTTCAGCCTCTCGAAGGCGCCGCGGGTGAGGACGGCCGTGGGCTCGTCCCCAGGGTTCCGCCTGAACTTCTGTTCACTCACCGATCTGTCTCCCGGAGGGTTGGACTGCATCTCCACCACGTGGCCCGTTCATCTCCCAACGGGAACCGTGGTGGAACGCCAACCAGGGTATCAGTGGCAGGAGTCGGTGCCCGAGTCGGTGAAGCTCGACCCGGGGACCGGAAGGAACTCCCACTCGTAGCTCGACGGGTGCAGCTCCATCTGGAGGACGCCGAAGGTCGTCGAGTTTCGGACTTCGCTGTTGGGCTGGACCGTGAGGAAAGGATACAGACTGTTCCCGCCGGTCCCCACGGTGAACTGCCTGATCCCGGACTGGGGATCGGGCTGCGCCGAGGGGTCCTGTTCCGCGAACCGCTCGTACGCGTGATCGTGGCCGTTGAGGACGACGTCGACTCCGTGCTGGTACAGCGTCTGCCACACGGCCGCCATGGCGGTCTGGTTCCCGTGCGGTCCGGAGCTGAACCGGGGATGGTGCCAGTACGCGAGGGTACAGGCGTGCGATGCCTCGGCGGCCAGGTCCTGGGCCAGCCAGGTGAGCTGGGGCGAGCCGGTCCCACAACCACCGACGGCGCCGCACTGGGAGTTGATGACGATCACGTGCCAGTCGCCGATGTCGAAGCTGTAGTAGCCCTTCGTTCGGTCCCCCGCGGCCGCCCCGAAGTAGTCGAAGTACCCGGCCGCTCCCGGCACGTGATACTCGTGGTTCCCCACCGCCGGATGGGTCTTGGCCTTCACCCGTCCCCAGGAGGGGTCATAGGAGTTGAGGAACTCGGTGAGGGTTCCGTCCTCGTACTGGTTGTCGCCGAGGGTCAGGACCGCATCGAAGCCTCCGTTCACCAGCAGGTCCGACGTGGCCATCTGCCGGCACGCCGTCGCCGTCCCCACGCCTCCGTTGAAATCGGGGCTGGTCGGATCGCAGGCGATGTCCCCCGCCGCGGCGATCACCGGATCCGTGGGGCCCGGAGGATCGTCCGGGGGATCATCCGGGGTCACGAACGCCGTCGATGCCACCACGTCGTCGAAGGCGACATCGTAGGACCGGCCCGTGTTGGGCTCGCCGAGGAGGAGCCCTCCGATGGGGGTGGTTCCCAGGGACAGCGTCTTGTTGAGGACGGTGGCGCCGTCCAGCCACACCTGGACCTGGCTCTGGGACCCGTTCACCTTCAGGCGGACCTGGACGTCGTACCACCGTCCCTTGGTGATGGATCCGGAGGTGGCCACAGAAGAGCTGCGGATGAAGTTCCACACCTGGAGGGCGCCGGAGGGGTTCATCCGCAGGTTCAGCAGGTTGCTGCCGGCCGCGGTTCGGAACCACAGCAGGGTCAGGGGATGTGATCCCTGGCCCAGGACCTTCAGGTTGGCCCGGTAATAGAGCTCCTGGTGGGTAGAGCCCAGGGACTTGAGGGCGTAGCTTGGCGTTCCCGTGCTGGTGGCTCTGGCCGCCCAGCTCCCCGAAGCCACCTCGGTCCCCTGCACCGTGATCCCGGTGGAGGACGTCCACTTCGACAGGTCACCGCTCTCGAAGCCATCGGTGAACACCGCAGAGCCTGGTGGGTCGCCGGGAGGGACGTCCGGTGGATCGTCCGGGGGATCGTCCGGGGTCACGAACGCCGTCGATGCCACCACGTCGTCGAAGGCGACATCGTAGGACCGGCCCGTGTTGGGCTCGCCGAGGAGGAGCCCTCCGATGGGGGTGGTTCCCAGGGACAGCGTCTTGTTGAGGACGGTGGCGCCGTCCAGCCACACCTGGACCTGGCTCTGGGACCCGTTCACCTTCAGGCGGACCTGGACGTCGTACCACCGTCCCTTGGTGATGGATCCGGAGGTGGCCACAGAAGAGCTGCGGATGAAGTTCCACACCTGGAGGGCGCCGGAGGGGTTCATCCGCAGGTTCAGCAGGTTGCTGCCGGCCGCGGTTCGGAACCACAGCAGGGTCAGGGGATGTGATCCCTGGCCCAGGACCTTCAGGTTGGCCCGGTAATAGAGCTCCTGGTGGGTAGAGCCCAGGGACTTGAGGGCGTAGCTTGGCGTTCCCGTGCTGGTGGCTCTGGCCGCCCAGCTCCCCGAAGCCACCTCGGCCCCCTGCACCACGATCCCGGTGGCAGACGTCCACTTCGACAGGTCCCCGCTCTCGAAGCCGTCGGTGAAGACAGGAGAAACCGCGCGGGCCGGAGGCGCCGGAAGAAGAGCCCCCAGGAACGTGAGCGCAACCAAGAGCGCCAGGCTCGTGCGGCGGCCGTTCAGCACACTATGTCCCGAGGGAAATCAGGGCAATGTCCATTTCGCCTCGACTGAGAAGAACACTACGGTCAGAAGGCCTAGCGGTAAATAGCCTGGACGGGCCGTTGACCCTGGTCACAAGTGTCTAGTCATGGCCGAGCTTGACGATGTGACGCTTTCCGTCCTATCGTAACGAGGATGGCGCTCGCAGCCGACACCCTTCGGCCCACCGACACCCGGACCCGGATCCTGGACGCGGCCTTCCGGGCCGTGGCCGGCCACGGGCTTTCCCGCTTCACCATGGACGACGTGGCCCGGGAGGCCCGGATGTCCCGCCAATCGGTGTACCGGTACTTCGAGTCCAAGGACGCATTGATCGTGGCCCTGGTGTACCGGGAGGAGGAGCAGTTCATCGACGGGGTCCGGGCCGCCCACGCCGCATATCCGCGCCTGGAGGACGCCGTCCGGGAGGCCGTGCTGTACTGCCTGCGGACCGCCCGGGAGCATCCACTCCTCGACCGGCTCCTGGCGTCCGAGCCGGAGGTCCTGCTGCCCTACCTCACCACCCGGGGAGGCGGCCTGATCGACCGGGCCCGCGGCGTGCTCGAGGAGCTCACCGCCGAGCGACCGGGGGTCCGGACCGAGCTGGTGCACCGGGCCGCGGACCTCGCGGTCCGGGCCATCGTGTCCTATGCCATCAGCCCCAGCGACGACGAGCCCGAGGACATCGCCACCGGGATCGCCGCGATCCTGACGTCGGCCGTACTGACGGAGGAGGAGAGCGCCCCATGAGCACGCGTTACTACACCCTGCCGGTGGACCAGACCAAGTGGGAGGTCGCCTCCGGCAACACCACCATCTTCAACTGGGAGTACGACCAGACCCGGGACCGGCTCCTGACCCTGTACGAGAAGGGCAAGGAGAAGCAGTGGAACGCCACGACCAGGCTGGACTGGTCGGTCGACGTGGACCCCACGTCGAACACCAACACCCCCGACTACTACCTCCCGATCTTCGGGTCGGAGATATGGGAGAAGATGAACGAGGAGGAGCGGGGCCAGCTCCGCCACCACATGGGTTCCTGGATGAACTCCCAGTTCCTCCACGGCGAGCAGGGCGCGTTGATCTGTGCCTCCAAGATCGTGCAGACCGTCCCGGACGTGGACTCCAAGTTCTACGCCGCCACCCAGGTGATGGATGAGGCCCGGCACGTGGAGATGTACTCCCGGTACACCCGCGAGAAGCTGGAGATGGCCTACCCCATCAACAAGGACCTCAAGGCCCTGCTGAACCAGGTCATCGAGGATGAGCGGTGGGACATGACCTACCTGGGGATGCAGGTGATCATCGAGGGACTGGCCCTGGCGGCGTTCTCGCTGATCCGAGACTTCTCCGAGGAGCCCCTGGCCAAGGCGATCAACACCTACGTGATGCAGGACGAGGCCCGCCACGTCGCCTTCGGCCGCCTGGCCCTCCGGGACTACTACCCCCAGCTCACCCAGGCGGAGCGGGACGAGCGCGAGGAGTTCGTGGTGGAGGCGTGCTACCTGATGCGGGACCGCTTCCGAGCCCAGGAGGTCTGGGAGCGCCTCGAGCTCGACGTCGACCAGTGCATCCAGTTCGTGGAGGACTCCGAGATGATGCAGGAGTTCCGCAAGATGCTGTTCTCCCGCATCGTCCCCACGGTCAAGGACATCGGGCTGTGGGGGAAGAAGGTCCAGAAGGCCTACGCGGACATGGGGGTGCTCCAGTTCCAGGACGAGGATCCCGACGAGCTGTCCGCCGAGGACGAGCAGCTGGCCCGGAAGCTCGACACCTCACGAGGACTCTCCGCAGAGGCGGAGGCCTCGGCGAAGATCGCGGGGATCGATCCCCAGCGAGCCATGGAGGTCCAGGAGACCGTCCGGCTGGGGGCCGAACCCGACCCCGCCGAATAGGCCCTCAGATCGAGTAGGTCACCCAGCTCCCGCGGCGGCCGCCCATCTTCTCGTAGAACCGCTGGGCCCGGTGGTTGTCCGCCGCGGTCTCCCAGGTCATCTCGGCGCACCCGCGGTCCCGAGCCTCGGCCCGGCAGGCCTCGAACAGCGGCCGGGCGATCCCCGTGCCCCGGGCGGCCTCCATGACGTACAGGTCGTTCATGACGGCGATCCGGGCAGCGTTGAGGGTGCTCCAGGTGAAGTACAACGTGGCAAACCCGACGAGGTTCCCGTCCTCCTCGGCCACGAGCTGGAGGCCCTCGGTGCCCTCGAACAGAACGTCGATGAGGGTTCGCAGGCGCTCCGGCGGGGGCTCGGGATGCCGGTAGAAATCAACGATGTACAGGAGCATCAGTCGGGTGAGCTGTTCGACGTCCCCGCGCTCGGCTCTCCGCACCACGATCCCCGCCATGTCCCTTCCGGGCCATCCTAGGTCGGGCTGGGCTATCCTTGCTGACCCATGGTCAGCGAACCCGAACGGAAAGACGGCTTTCGGCCGCTCCCATCCCACTACCTTCACTGCTTCGGCTGCGGTCGGGACCACCCCACCGGCCTGCACCTGGAGATGGAGGGCGACGACGAGACGCTCGCGGTCCGGGGATCGTTCACCGTCACCGAGCACCACCAGGGGGCCCCCGGACTGGCCCACGGCGGCGTGATCGCCGCGGCGGTGGACGAGGGGATGGGCTACCTCCTGTGGGTCGCCCGCTCACCTGCGGTCACCGCCCACCTGGAGGTGGACTACCGGCAGCCGGTCCCGGTCGGCTCCCGGCTGGAGATGGAAGCCCGGGTGGAGCGCCAGACCGGGCGGAAGCTGTGGGCCTCGCTGGTCGGCCACGTCGACGGCCGGGTCGCTGTCAACGCACGAGCGCTGTTCCTCAACGTCTCCGTGGACCACTTCATCCCCCACGCCGAGAGGATGGGGGAACGGATGGCCGACCGCCCCTACAACCCGTAGCCCCGGATGCCTGGCGTAGGCTGCTCGCGTGTCGGAGGCCGAGCGGCTTCGTAAACGGAAGCTCCAGCGGCTCGGCGCCCGGACGTACAACCGGCTGATCGTCTTTCTCCTCAAGCGCGGTCTCGGGCTGTCGCCCTATTCGAGCAAGAACGCCCTCGTCATGGAGACCGTCGGACGGAAGTCGAGGAAGCGCCGCCTGATCCCCATGGGGGTACCTCCGCGAGACGCCCAACCGGCCACTCGTCGTGGCGGAGCACGGACACCGCGCCGACTGGGTGCGGAACGCGCTCGCCGCCGGGTCGGTTCGCGTCGGGATCGGACGCGCGCAGCACCGGGCTACCGTCCATGTGCTCGACGACGCAGACCCCGACGAGGTCCTCGAGCGGATCGGCAGCCAGGCGCACACGAAGACGATCCGTCGCCTCGGGCACGACTCGCGCGTTGTCGAGATCCGCCTCGAGACGCCTTGATCCAGGGCCGCAGTGCGACGTTCCGGGATACCAGCGACGGGGACCCCCTTCGTCGGTCCACCCGCCATGAGAGCTATTAGGAGGCGGACGCGACCTTCCAGAGGTAGCCGTCCGGGTCGCTGAAGTACCCGAAGTACCCCCACTGGTTGCCGGCTGCTTCCTTCACGACCCCGGCACCGGCCGCCAGGGCGCTGCCCATGACCTCGTCCACAGCTTCGCTCGACGGGACGATGTAGTGGAACGAGACACCTCGGAATCCGGATCCCTCGGAGGAGACGCCGGCATCTTGGGCCGCTGCCTCGCGTTCGTAGAGGGCCAGCGACGACGATCCGTCACCCAGGTTGAACGACACGAAATTGGGATGGTCCTGGTCGATCGTGCAGCCCAACCCTTCCCCGTAGAACTTCTTGGAGCGGGCCAGGTCCTCGACACCGATCATGATTGCCGTCACCTGCAGAGGCATGTTGTCTCCTTTCTACGTTGGTTGAACATTTCCCAACCTGTATGACGAGACGAATCGGCAAAGTGTGACCGCTCCGGGGCTTCGGCCGGCGCCACGCCCGGAGGTCGACCACCTCGCAGCTTGGCCACGATCTGTTCCACGCCGTACTTCTTGCTGGGCATGCATCACCTCCATTCAGCGTCTCATGCCAAAGGGGTGCGACGTTGGGACTGGATCGATGAAGGGAGGGCGAAGACCATCGGCCTTGGTCTCAACTCTGAGTGGCTACGACGCTGGGGCTGGTTCGAATGAAGGGGGGCCGGACACCTCCATTCAGGCTCTCATGACGGGCAGCTACCAGTCAAGAAGTGGACCGAAGCTCATCGCCCTTCATCTCGAAAAGGCTAACCGACCGGGACATTTGCCGACAGGGCGGGGAGGACTGGAAACTCCGACCGATGGATCATGAGTCCGCTCCCCCTACCCGGGACCTCAGAGGCTGTCGCGAAAACCCCCCGGAAGGCTCGTCCGGCGGTGAGCGCCGTGGGAGAATGACATCGGTGTAGTTCGCTCCCGAGCCCGGCGGAGGCGCCCGTGGCCTACAACCTGATCCCCTGC
>JBOGVS010000018.1:6413-58894 GCA_050692555.1 Actinomycetota bacterium | reverse complement strand
GAGCCCCACCGCCTCGCTCCTTCCCCTCGGGGGGCCGCCAGGGGAAGGGTCCCACGCGGGCATTTCCTTTTGAGGCAACGAAGCGATTTCCCGGGCATTCTTCGTGAGTCAAGTCGGTTCCTTGACGGACGGGGGGAGCCCGTCCTACGGTGGCCCCTCTCCTCACGGGGAACGGGGGAACACGAATGCGTCGGCTCACTGCTTCGTTCATCGCGGCTGCCCTCGCCGCACCGGTGCTGTTGGCGGGACCCGCGTCGTCGGTGCCGCCGGGTACC
The DNA here is from genome assembly GCA_050692555.1 of Actinomycetota bacterium. Taxonomy (GTDB): domain Bacteria; phylum Actinomycetota; class UBA4738; order UBA4738; family CALAEC01; genus DAITPV01. Next base: position 58,619 of record JBOGVS010000018.1, on the reverse strand, counting down.
AACGGGCGGATCGCCTTGGTCAGCGGGCGGCCCGGCAACCAGGCGGGGCTGTTCGAGGTGTGGTCGATCGATCCGGATGGCTCCGACCCCGACAACCTCACCAGGTCTCCCGAGGCCGTCGACCTCGATCCGGCATGGAAGCCCGACGGGAGCGCGGTGGCGTTCGCCCGCAAGGGCAAGGGCGACGAGACCTTCAGCATCTGGAGCATGAACGCCGACGGGAAGAACAAGTTCCGGCTGACCACAGGGGGGCACAACAGCGACCGCCAGCCCGCGTGGTCCCCCACCGGGCGGATCGCGTTCACCCGAACGGTCCGGTCCCTGGACACATCTGTCATCTGGACCATGGACGAGTTCGGGTTGGGCCAGGCACAGCTCACAGCCTCTCCGGCCGGCACCTACGACGGGAGCCCGGCGTGGTCGCCGGACGGTGCACAGATCGCCTTCGTCAGCGACCGGACCACGGGCTTCCCGGTGATCTGGCGGATGTTCGCCGACGGCACCGGCCAGGCCCAGGTCACCGGCGGTCCGTGCTGGGACGGGAACCCCTCGTGGTCGCCGGACGGTGCCGCGCTGGCGTTCGAGCGTTTGTGCCCCGGCGGGTCATGGGACATCGTGCGCAAGGACCTGTTCACCGGCGCCGAGACCGCGCTCACCTCCACCGGGGAGCACGACTTCCAGCCGGCCTGGTCACCGGATGGGCTCCAGGTCCTGTTCACCCGGGCCGGAGCGGACGGCAACAAGGACCTCATGTCGGTGGCCACCGACGGCTCCGGGATCGTGACTCCCCTGACCTCCGGAGTGGGCCAGGCCGACTTCTCCGGCGACTGGGGGACCAATACCTCGCTGATCGTGCCGCGAGAGATGTCCTCACCTCCAGCGGTGGCCGTGGAGATGGCCCCGGTGGCCGCCGTTCGGGACGCCGGTGACGCTCGCGAGATGGCCGCCCCGAAGAAGAAGAAGAAGAAAGGCAAGAAGAAGAAGAAGAAGATCAAGCCCAAGGTGGTGAAGGGCGTTCGGTTCAAACAGCTGCGCAAGGCCAGGAGCGACGTGTACGTGCTCAAGGTCGACCGGTTCAAGAAGCCTCGCATTGACGTGGCCCTGGCGAGGGATACGCTCGCCGGCCACGAGAAGACCGCCAGGATGGCCAAGCGCCACGGCGCGGTGGCCGCGGTGAACGGGGACTTCGGGCTGCCCTCGGGCCGGCCGTCCCACACCTTCGCCGAGGACGGCGACCTGAAACAGGTCTCGTTCGCGGTGGCCCCGAACTTTGCCCTGTCCCAGGACGAGTCCGCCTCGTACTTCGGCCGGCCCTTTGAGGCGACCACCGCGGTGGAGGGCGGCGACACCTGGCAGATCGAGCGGTGGAACTTCAGGGAGCCGCCGTTCAACGACCTGGCGCTGTTCACAGCGGTGGGCGGAACGCTCGAGGTGCCCCCGGCGAACGCCTGCGCGGCCCGGCTGACCCCCGTTACCGGGCGCCGGATGGCCCCCGGGCAGGCCGGCATCGAGGTCGACTACTCGGTGAGCGCGGTCTCCTGCTCCGCGCTCCCCATGCCCCTCAACGGAGGCATCGTCCTGGCGGCCCAGCCCGGGAGCGACGGGGCGATGTTCCTACAGTCGCTGACGATCGGCGAAGGGGTTCGGGTCTCGTGGTCCGTCGGGTTCCCCGGCGTCGCGGACACCATCGGGGGCATCCCCAAGCTGGTGGAGGCCGGCCAGGTTGTGGCCACCAAGTGCAGTCAGTCGATCTGCGCCAAGCACCCGCGGACCGGCGTCGGGATGACCGCCGTGGGCAAGATCCTCTTGGTGGTGGTCGACGGCCGGCGCAAGGACTCCAAGGGCGTGACCCTCCGGAAGTTCGGGCAGATCATGCAGAGCCTCGGGGCCGTGGAGGCCATCAACCTCGACGGCGGCGGCTCGAGCACAATGGTGATCAAGGGAAAGGTGGTCAACGAGCCATCCGACGGCAAGCAGCGCAGGGTGAGCTCGGCGATCCTGGTGCTGAACCGCCCGGACCGCGGGGAGCAGATCGGTCCTCCCCTGGCCCGCATGGCTCCCTCGTCGCCGGGCCCGGTCACCGCGGACCCCCAGGCCGCGGAGGCCGCGATCCAGGATCCCGCCTCCACCGGCGGCCTCCTGGAAGCCATGGCCGAGGGCACGTTCGAACGGCCCGTCGACCTCCGCCGGAGCCTGGAGCGGGCCCTGGAGGAGTTCCTGGAAACGGCGCCCTGACCGTGCCGCCGGCCACTCCCGGGCTGCTCGAGAGCCATTAGAGTCGGCCCATGGCGGAGCGGAAGTCCGTCCGTCTGGTCGAGCTGCGCGTCCTGGAGGGACCCAACCTCTACTTCACCCGCCCCGCGATCAAGCTGACGATCGCCGTCCCCGGGTGGCTCTCGGCGTCGGAGGAGCGCGCCCGAGAGTTGGGCCGGAGGATGAGGGTGCCGGGCAAGCCCCGGCCGGGGGCCCCCGAGAGCGAGCAACGGCGACGGTTCGTCACCCGGGTGGCCGCTCACGTCACCCGGTCCCTGGCTCGGACCCTCAGTAGCGGTCTGGCCGTCCGGTCCCGGTCCGGCCACGAACGCGAGGAGATCGTGGTGGCCTTCCCCTGGCGCCGCCGAGACTCAGCGCGGGCCCTTGCCGAAGAGGTGATCGAGGTCCTGGGGGTGGCTCTGACCGCTCGGCGCCCGTTCGCCACGGTGGTGCGGGAGGCGGCCGGGCGGGTTCGCCGCCAGGCCCCCGGTCCGCCGCCGGCGTCTTCGATCCCCAAGGTCCCGGTGATCATGGTGACCGGAACCAACGGCAAGACCTCCACGGTGCGCCTGCTGGCCCACCTGGTGGGCTCCACGGGCCTGAGCGTGGCGTACACCTCCACCGACGGTGTGTACCTGGACGGGAAGCTGGTCGAGGAGGGGGACTACTCGGGACCCGGGGGCGCCGCGATGGCGCTCCAGCAACCCGGGGTAGAGGCGGTGGTCCTGGAGGTGGCCCGGGGCGGCATCCTCCTCAAGGGGATCGGAACGGCGCACAATGACGTGGCGGTGGTGACGAACGTCTCCGCCGATCACCTGGGGCTCCACGGGATCTTCACCGTCGACCAGCTTGCGGAGGTGAAGGCCTCCATCACCCGGATCACCCGGCCGGACGGATGGGACGTCCTGAACGCGGACGACCCCAGGGTGCTGGGCATGCGAAAGGGGGCTCGGGGCCGGCCGTTCCTGTTCTCGCTGGACCCGGACCATCCGGCGATCCGCTCCGTCCTCACCGAAGGGGGCCGGGCCATCGCTCCCCTCGACGGGGACATGGTGCTGATGAGCCCTGGGCCGGTGATCACGCCGTTGGTGGCACTGGAGGAGGTCCCCATGACCCTGGCCGGGATCGCCAGCCAGTACGTGCAGAACTCCATGGCAGCGGCCGCGGCGGCTCTGGGGATCGGGCTGTCTGTGGAGGACGTGGTCGGAGCGCTTCGCACGTTCGTCCTCGATCCCGAGCGGAACCCCGGCCGGGCAAACCTGTTCGAGATCGACGGCCGGGTGGTGGTGATCGACTACGCCCACAACGAGGCCGGGATGCGGGGCCTGGTGGAGATCGTCCGGGGCCTCCGTTCGCCGGCCTCGGAGATCTGGCTGGCGTACGGCACCGCCGGCGACCGCTCCGACGAGATCATGCACGGGATGGGCTACCTTGCGGCTCGTGGAACCGACCAAGTGGCCGTGGTGGAGCTCCACCGGTACCTGCGGGGCCGGGACCCGAAGGACGTTGTCGATCGCCTCCGAGCCGGAGCCGTCGACGGGGGCGCCACCGAGGTCCCCGACTTCCCGGACGAGATCACCGGCCTCACCTGGATGCTGGAGCGCTCCAAGCCCCGGGACGTCCTGGCCATCACCGCGCTGGCTCAGCGGCCGGAGATCTTCGACCTGCTGGAGCGCCGAGGCGGGAAGCGGGTGGGACCGTCTCGCTGTCTGGAGCTGGTCCGCCGGGCCCGCGCGGCCGCCTGAGTAGCTAGCCTCCCGGCGGTCCGGCCACCTCGGTCAGGGCCTCCCCGAGCCGGCGGACCGGTCCGGCCAGGCGGTGACGCTCGGCCAGCTTGGCCACCTGCTCCGGGTCGGCGGCGGGGCGCCGCAGCTCCACGTCGAGGTCGGTGCGGATCGGCACCACCTCGCGCATGGTCTTCAGGTAGTCCGCTGCCTCCCGGATCCGAGCTCGGAGGGCGGGGGAACGCCGAAGCGGGGCACCGGTCCGCCGCTCGGCCAGGGCATCCTCGACCATGGCCTCCAGCGACGGATACGCCTGGATCAGCTGGCGGGCGGTCTTCTCTCCGACTCCCCGAACGCCCGGCAGCTCGTCGGAGGGATCCCCCCGCAGGGTGGCGAACTCGGCATACCGATCCGGACGCATCCCGTACTTGGCCTCCACCGCGGCCTCGTCCAGGACGTCGATCTCCGACACCCCGCGCCGGGTGAACAGCACCTTGACCACCGGGTCCCGGACCAGCTGGATGAGGTCGCGGTCGCCGGTGACGATCTCGATCCGCTCGCGGCTGCCCGACCGGGCGCACAGCGTTCCGATGGCATCCTCGGCTTCCCACCCGGGGGCTTCTGCCTGGGGCATCCCCATGGCGTCGAGCATCTCCCGGAGGATGTCGAACTGCTCCGGGAGGCCTTCCGGGTCCACCGCACGTGTGGCCTTGTAGCCGTCGTACGCGGCCACCCGGGGGGCCGGCCGCCAGTCGTGGTCGTAGCAATGCACGACGTCGCCCGGCTCCCGGGTGCGGATCAACCGAGCGCACATGTCCAGGTAGCCGTGGATGGCGTTCACCGGTTGGCCCTGCGCGTCGGTGATCGATGCGGGGAGCGCGAAGAACGCCCGGTACATCAGGCTGGAGGTGTCCAGCAGGATCCGCCGCACCGGCCAAGCCTACGCTCGTACACTCCGGCCGTGCGGGCCGTCATCGACCAGGCGTTTCGGCCGTTCGTCGAGCGCGGGCTGGTGCGTGGCCTGGTGGTGGGCGTCCGCACGGCCGGCGACGCGGCGGTCAAGACCCTCGGCTCCTCCGGAACAGGCCGACCGCTGGACGCCGGCACGCTGCTGGAGATCGGTTCGATCACCAAGACCTTGACCGCGCTCTTGCTGGTCGAGATGGCCGGACGCGGAGAGGTCCGCCTCGAGGACCCCGTCGCCCGGTACCTGCCGGAGGGGGTTGCGCCTCCGGAGATCACCCTGCTCCACCTGGCCACACACACCGCTCGGCTTCCCCGGAGCGGAGGGAGGCTGGTCGGCCAGGCCATCCGGAGCCAGCGCCAGCCGTTCGCGGCTTACAGCGTCGAGGACCTGTACGACGCGGTGCGACGCCGCGGGGTGCGTCCGGGACTCGGGAGAAGGTGCGCTACTCGAACATCGGCTTCGGGCTGCTCGGCCGGGTGCTGGGGCTGGCCGCTGGCAAGCCGTACAAGGAGCTGGTCCTGGAACGGGTGTGCGGCCCCCTGGGGATGCTGGATACGGTGGCCGAACCGGAGGACGCTCCGGACGGACGCCTGGCCACGGGCCATAACCGCCGGCGCCGGCCGGTGGCTCCGTTCCGGATCCCCACGCTCGGCGGCGCCGGGGTCCTCCGATCGTCGGGGCGGGACATGCTGACCTACCTCGGTGCACAGCTCGATCCGGGATCCACCCCTCTCGATGAAGCGATCGAGCTGACGCAGCGACGCCACGTGATGATCCGGGGCAAGCGACTGGGGATGGGATTGGCGTGGCTGCTCCTCACCACCCGGGGTGGAGCCACGATCCACCGGCACAACGGCGGCACCATGGGGATGGGGGCGTTCGCAGGCTTCGATCGGGCGGCGGGGACGGCCGTGGTGGCCCTGTACACCTCTCCGCACAAGATGCGGATCGACCGAGCCGCGTTCCGGGCCCTCGAGCGGCTGGCGAACTGACGGGCTCAGCCCGCCGGACCGGCGATGAGCCGAACCGCCTCGGCCACCAGCTCGGCGTTGTCGCGAGCCACCCGCCCGTCCGGGAGCACCAGGGTGTCCTCCAGCCCCACCCGGACGTCGTGGCCCTTCGCGGCCGCGGCCTCGATGACCGCCCAGGTGGACGGGCCGGAGCCGTGGTGGACCCGGGGGGCGTCCACGCCGGAGGCCTCGAGCTCCGCGTCTATGGCCGCGGCCTTGGCCACGGCGGCCCGTGGATTCCTCTCCTCGTGGATCTCCACCAGGATCCGCAGGCAGCGGTCCCCCAGGCCGAGCTCCACCACCCGCCGGGCGTCCTCCACGATCGCGACTCCGGCTTCCACCCCAACCCCTCGGCGCAACAACGCCGCCGCCACGGAAACCGTCCCATCCTCGGACACATTGACCGAAGCGAAGTCGGGCAGGACGTCCCATCGGGCCACCAGCCAGCTCCGCCGCTCGGGGTCCGGCTCGATCCACGCCCCGGTCGTCAGGCCCACCGGGAGGCCGGGACAGCTCCGGCGGATGGCCTCGATGGCCGCGGCGCAGGTGTGGGGCTCCAGCGACTCATCCCCGGCCGCGGTCCGGGGATGGACGTGCACCGCGCCGGCTCCGGCCAGCATGGCGTGGTGGGCCTCCAGGGCCAGCTCCGGCGGCGAGATCGGGATGGTCGGGTGCTCGTCGCGACGCCGGTTCCCGTTGAGACACGCCTTGATCAGCAAGTCGGGGATAATCGTAGCGATGGCACAGATCGAGAAGACCGAAGAGGAGTGGCGAGAGGAGCTGTCCCCGGAGGAGTACCGGGTGCTCCGGCAGCAGGGGACCGAACCGGCCTTCAGCCACGAGTTCGCCTTCACCAAGGACCACGGGGTGTTCCGGTGCGCGGGGTGCGGCGCGGAGCTGTTCCGCTCGACCGACAAGTTCGACTCCGGCACCGGGTGGCCGAGCTTCACCGAGCCGGCCCTGGCCGAGGCCGTGGAGCTTCGTGAGGACCACTCCCACGGGATGGTTCGAACCGAGGTGGTGTGCAGGCGATGCGGCGGCCACCTGGGCCACGTGTTCGACGACGGCCCCGCCCCGACAGGGTTGCGCTACTGCATCAACGGGGTATGCCTCCGGCTCGAGCCGGAGTAACGACCGTTACCCCGGCGCCAGCATCGACCGGTCGAGCTCGGCCGGCGAGCGGAGCCCCATCAGCCCCAGCGTGATGTCGAGGTCCGCCAGGAGCGACCGAACCGCGTGGCGCACTCCCTCCTCCCCGGCCAGGGCCAGGCCCCACACGTAGGGCCGGCCCAGCAGGACGGCGTTCGCTCCCAGGGCCAGGGCCTTGATGGCGTCGGCCCCCGTCCGGATCCCGCTGTCGAACAGCACGGGGACCTCACCGGCCACGGCGTCGACCACCCCGGGCAGCGCGTCCAGGGCTCCGATGGCCCCATCCACCTGCCGCCCGCCGTGGTTCGAGACCACCACCCCGCTGAGCCCGGCGTCGACGGCCCGACGGGCGTCGTCCGGGTGGAGGATGCCCTTCACCAGGATCGGCAGGCTGGTCTGCGCGCGGAGCGCCGGGATGTCCTCCCACGTCCGGCCGGAACGCTCGTTCTGAGGAACCCACGCCATCACCGCGGCCGTGGGGTCCTCGTCGGGCGGCCGGTCCAGGCCCGCCGCAAACACTGGATCGGAGGTGAAGTGGGCGATGCCCTCCCCGTGGAGGAACGGGAGATAGGCCCGGCCCAGGTCTCGGGGACGCCAGCCCAGGAGATCGAGGTCCACGGTGAGCACGATCGCGGAATACCCGGCGGCCTCGGCGCGGGACAGGAAGCTGGCCGTGAGACTCTCGTCGGCCGGCCAGTACAGCTGGAACCACCGGGGGCCGTCGCCGGCCGCCTCGGCCACCTCCTCGATGCTTCGGGAGGCCGCGGTGCTGAGCACCACCGGCACGCCCAGAGACGAGGCCGCTCGGGCCACCGCCAGCTCGCCTTGGGGATGAACGATCCCCAGCACCCCCACGGGGGCCAGGAGCATCGGCGACGGCAGCACGGCCCCCAGGAGCGTGGTCGACAGGTCGCGCGCGGCGACGTCCCGGAGCACCCGGGGGACCAGTCGCCAGCGCCGGAACGCCTCGAGGTTGGCCCGCATGGTGTCCTCGGCGCCTGCCCCACCGGCCACGTAGCTCCGGGCCTCAGGACTCATGGCTTCGTAGGCCTTCTCCTCCAGGCGGGCCATGGACACCGGAAGCGCGGGAGCGGTCCCGGCCATCCCGGCCAGGTAGATCTCGGTCTGGTAGCCGCCGAAGTCCATATCCGGCATCCTTCACGCGTGAGCCGGACCACGCAAGGATCGGTGGAGCACGACCGGCGGGTGGCCGCCGTGGCCCGGCAGGTCCGTGAACTCGGCGGTGGGCGGGGGCCGGTCCACATCGACAAGGGAGGCCAGCACCACGTCGTCCCCCTCCCCACCCGCGACCCTCGGTTCCGGGGCCGGCCCATCGACCTCTCCGGTCTCGACCGGATCCTGGAGGTCGACGTGGAGGGCCGGCGGTGCGTGGCCGAGCCGGGCGTCACGTTCCGCCGGATCGTGGAGGCCACCCTTCCTCACGGGCTCCTTCCGGGGGTGGTTCCGGAGCTGGAAGGGATCACGCTGGGGGGCGCGGTGTCCGGCTGCTCGGTGGAGTCGACGTCGTTCCGCCGTGGCGGGTTCCACGACACCTGCCTCGAGTACGAGATCGTCACGGGGACCGGTGAGGTCCTGACGTGCTCGCCCGAGAGCGAGCCACTGGTGTTCGGGATGATCCACGGCTCCTACGGCACGCTCGGCGTCCTCAGCCGGCTGACCTTCCGTCTGTACCCGGCCAAGCCGTTCGTCCGCATGGAGTACGTGCGCCATCCGGACGCGGGCTCCTTCCACCGGGCGGTGCTCGAGCATTGTGAAGCCGGCGACGCGGACTTCGTCGACGGCATCGTCCACGGGCCGAACGCGTTCGTCCTGTGCCTGGCCCGGTTCGAGGACCGGGCTCCATCCACCAGCGATTACCGCTGGCTGAACGTCTACTACAAGAGCACGCTCCGGCGACGCCGGGACCACCTGACCACCCCGGACTACCTGTTCCGCTACGACACGGAAGCCCACTGGCTGACCCGGACGGTCCCTCCGCTGGAGTGGAAGCCGGTCCGGTTCCTGGTGGGCAAGCCGTTCCTGGGGTCCACCAACCTGATCCGGTGGTCCAAGCGCCTGGCGCCGCTGTTCCGCCTACGCCGGCGTCCCGACGTGGTGTGCGACTACTTCATCCCTTCCCGGCGGTGCCCGGAGTTCTACGACTGGTACCTTCGAGACATGCCGTACTTCCCGCTGTGGGTGGTCCCGTATCGAGTTCCCGAGCCGTATCCGTGGCTGGCTGAGGATCGGGCAGCCTCCCTGGAGACCGACCTGTTCATGGACCTTGCCGTGTACGGGATGCGGAACAACGATCCGGCCGTGGACCGGTCGGAGGTGCTCGAGGAGAAGACCCACGAGCTGGGCGGCATCAAGACGTTGATCTCCCGGAACCACTACTCCAGCGAGCGGTTCTGGTCGATCTACCACGAACCCAACTACCGGAAGGTCAAGGAGCGGATGGACCCGCAGGGGCTGTTCCGAGACGTGTACGAGAAGCTGCACCGGGTCGAGTGAGGAGACTCCGTGGCTGAGACGAGGGCAACGACCGTACGCGAGATCATGAGCTCCCCGGTGCTGACCGCGGCGCCGGATGATGCCATGACCGAGACCGCCCGGCGGATGCAGGAGACCGGGGTGGGATCGGTGGTGGTCGTGGACGACGGCCGGTGCGTGGGGATCGTCACCGAGCGCGACCTCATCCGGCTGGCCGCCCAGGGGACGTCCGATATCCCGGTGTCCGAGCTGATGACCGCGGACCCCGACACCGTCGACCCGGACACCCCGCTCACCGAGGCCTTCAATCAGATGGAGGAGCGGAGCTACCGGCACCTCCCGGTGGTGGAGGACGGCCGCCTGCTGGGGATCGTGTCGATCCGGGACCTCATGCACGTGGCCCAGATCCAGCCGGTGGGCACCCCGGCCGCGGAGATCCCCAAGGGCCTGGAAGGCGTGCCGGTGGCCGAGACGGAGATCGGAGACGTGCGCGGGCGCGAGGGGTTCTTCCACTACCGGCAGTACAGCGCCCCGGACCTGGCGCGGGCCCGGACCTTCGAGGACGCGTGGCACCTGCTGTTCGAGGGGAAACTCCCCGACGAGCGCCAGCGGAAAGAGTTCATCGAACGGGTCCGCCCGCTGCGAGTGATCCCCGACGCCATCCGTGACCTGCTGCCGGCGGTGGCCCGATTGGGTGAAGAGTTCGTCCCCCTGGATGCCCTGCGTTCGACCTACTCGCTGATGGCCGGGGCCCTCGGCTACCGGCCCTGGCTGGACGCCGGAGTGGATGAGCTCCGGCAGCAGGCCCTCCGGACCTGCGCGGTGTTCCCCACGCTGGTGACCGCGCTGTACCGGCTCCGGCAGGGACAGGAGCCGGTGGAGCCCCACCCGGATCTGGACCACGCCGCCAACTACCTGTACATGATGAGCGGTGAGCGTCCGGATCAGGAGGCGGCCCGGGCCATCGAGACGTACCTGACGCTGACGATCGACCACGGGTTCAACGCCTCGACGTTCACCGCCCGGGTCATCACCTCCACCGGAGCGGACCTGGGCTCCGCGATCTGTGGCGCCCTCGGCGCCCTGTCCGGCCCGCTGCACGGCGGAGCCCCCAGCCGGGCCCTGGACATGATCGAGGAGATCGGCGACCGGGAGCGGGCCGAACCGTGGCTCCGGGACGCGGTCACCGAGGGGCGCCGGCTGATGGGTTTCGGCCACCGGGTGTACAGGACGGACGATCCCCGCTCCGTGATGCTTCGCGACGTGGCCGAACGGCTCAACGGCGAGCGAGTGCAGTTCGCCAAGTATGTGGAGGAGAAGGCCGTGGAGGTCCTCCATGAGCTCAAGCCGGGCCGGGAGCTGTACCCCAACGTGGAGTACTACGCCGGCATCGTCCTGGACATCGTGGGGATGCCCCGCGAGCTGTTCACCCCGACGTTCGCCTGCAGCCGGGTGATCGGGTGGTGCGCGCACGTGATGGAGCAGGCCGCCGACAACCGCCTGATCCGTCCCAGCGCCCGGTACGTGGGCCCGGAGCCACCCGAGCCCGTCCCGGCGGCCTGACCGATACTCGCCCTCCCGTCCGGGGGGGCTGGTGTCTCTAGCTGGTACTTAGTACGAGTGGCGCGCGGTCAGTCGTACTTAGTACCAGCACGGTCGACCCCCACCCGGACGCGAACCGCGATCCCCGGTACGCTGGAGCCAATGGATCCCGTCGAAGAGATCCTCCGGGACTCGAACACCATCGCCGTGGTGGGGATGTCCGACGACCCGGCCAAGCCGGCGCACTCCGTTCCGGCCGCCATGCTCAACGCCGGGTTCCGGGTGATCCCGGTGAACCCCCACCACGAGGAGATCCTCGGGCTGAAGGTGTACCCGCGGCTCGAGGACGTGCCCGACCCCATCGACCTGGTGAACGTGTTCCGCCGCCCGCAGTACACGCCGGAGGTGGCCCGCCAGGCCGTGGCGGTCGGGGCCAAGGCCCTGTGGCTTCAGAGCGGCATCCTGTCGCAGGAAGCTAGGGAGATCGCTGAGAGCGCCGGGCTCCGGTACGTCGAGGACCGGTGCATCCGCACCGAACGCGCCCTCTACGGGATCACCAAAGACGGTAGGACCTAGCGGCCGGTCTGGCCGTCGATCGACACCGGCTGGCCGTTCCCACCCAGGGAGCCGTTCGCGTTGCGGATCGATTCCAGCTCCATGAACACCTCTCGGGCGTGGTCCACGCACACCACCACGAGGTCGCCCGGGCGGCTCCGGGCCAGGGCCCGGCGCACCGCCTCGATCTCCTCGAGCACGATCTCGGCGTTTCCGGCTCGGGCCCCCGTCCTCATGGCCTCCTGCACACCCTCCATCACCAGGGCCGCCGCCTCTCCCCGCTTCCGGCCCCTGGTGTGCTCGTCCTCGCGGACGATGACGTCGTCGAAGTGGCGAGCCGCCACCCGGCCCACCTCGCGCATGTCATCTTCCCGGCGGTCTCCGGGGGTGGCCACCACCGCCACCCGAAGGTTGGCCGACCAGGAAGGGGTCCCCGGAGCGCCGCCGGTGGGAGCGGCGGCCGTCACCCGCTCCACGAAGTCCCCCAGCGCCTCGAGACCATGGGGATTGTGCGCGTAGTCGATCAGCACCTTCACCCCGCCCAGGTCGACCAGGTTGAGGCGGCCGGGTGCCTGGAAGATCGAGGTGCTGAAGGTCCGGAGGCCCTGGCGGATGTCGTGGAGATGGGCGCCGGATGCGTGGGCGGCGGCCGCCGCGGCCAGGGCGTTCTGGACCATCATCCGGGCCCGGCCGTCGAACGTGGCCGGCAGGAGGTGCGTGTAGCCGATGGGCATGGTCCGCCGTCCTTCGCGGATCACGATCCGCTCGCCTCGCTCGTCGTTGCTGAGCGTCACGGCCTTGCGTCCCCGGCGGACCCACCGCTCCACCAGCTCGTTGTTCTCCTGCATCGAGAACAGGATCACGGTCCCGGAGCAGTGCCGGCGCATGTCGGCAACCAATGGGTCGTCGGCGTTGAGCACCGCGGCACCGGTCCGAGGGACAGCTTCCACGATGACCCGCTTCACGTGGGCAAGCTGCTCGAGTGAGTCGATCTCCTTGAGCCCCAGGTGGTCTCCGGTGACGTTGGTGACCACCGCGACGTCGTTTCGGCCGTATCCCAGCCCCTCGCGGAGGATCCCTCCTCGGGCCACCTCGAACACGGCGAAGTCGACCCGGGGGTTCTGAAGAACCATGAGCGCCGACTTGGGACCGCTGGCATCGGCCTTCTTCACCAGGCGCTCGTCGATGTAGATGCCGTCGGTGGTGGTCATCCCCACCCGCCGCCCCATCCTGGTGAAGATGTGGGCGATCATCCGGACCGTGGTGGTCTTGCCGTTCGACCCGGTGACCGCCACGATCGGGATCCGCGACGGGGTCCCGGGAGGGAACAGCAGGTCGATCACCGGCTTGGCCACGTACTGGGCCTCGCCCTCCGTGGGGTGGCTGTGCATCCGGAACCCCGGCGCCGCGTTGACCTCGACAATGGCCCCGCCCGACTCCCGCACCGGCTGGGAGATGTCCGGGGTCAGGAAGTCGATGCCGGCCACGTCGAGGCCGACCACCCGGGCGGCCTCTTCGGCGATCTCCACGTTCTCCTCGTGCGCTTCCCAGGTCCGGTCGATGGAGATCCCGCCGGTGGACATGTTGCCGGTGGCCGCTAGCTTCACCATCTCGTCCTTGGGCGGGATGTCGTCGAGGCCGTAGCCCTGCTTGCGGACAAGCTCCCTGGCGGCGTCGTCGACCTTGATCCGGGTCAGGATCTTCTCGTGCCCGATTCCCCGGCGGGGATCCTGGTTGGTGATGTCGACAAGCTCCCGGACGGAGTGTTTCCCGTCGCCGATCAGGTGGGCGGGGATCCGCTCGGCCACGGCCACCATCCGTCCGCCGATCACCAGGACCCGGTAGTCGTTCCCCGTGACGAAGGACTCCACGACCATCAGTCCCTGGCGTGATTCCGGGATCGCTCGCTTGAACCCGGTTCGGACCGCTCGTTCGTTCCGCAGGTCCAGGGCCACTCCACGTCCGTGGTTGCCGTCCAGCGGCTTGACCACCACCGGGAAGCCCATCTTCCGGGCCGAGGCCACTGCCTCCTCCTCCGTGCGGACGATCTCCGAGCGGGGGACCGGCAGGCCGGCCGATCCCAGGAGGCGGTTGGTGAGGTTCTTGTCGGAGGCGATGTCCACGGACAGGGCCGGGGTCATCGAGGTCATGGTGGCCCGGATCCTCCGCTGGTACGTCCCCTGCCCCAGCTGGACCAGGGACTGGTCGTTCAGCCGGATGTAGGGGATGTCCCGGCTGGCCGCCTCGTCGATGAGGGCCTGGGTCGAGGGGCCGAACGCTCGCCGCTCGGCCAGGAGGATCAGCTTCTCGATCTCCTTCAGGAGGTCGAACCCGGGCTCCAGCTCCACCAGGTGGTTGACCAGGCGAACCGCGAGCTTGCCGGCCTCCAGGCCCACCCGCTCCTCGCTGTACCCGAAGATCACGTTGTACCGGCCTGGCGTGCCGGTGCTTCTCGTCTTCCCCCGGTACACGTGGGCGCCCGTTTCGCGTTGAAGCTCGATGGCCACGTGCTCCGCGACGTGCCCCAGCCACGTGCCGTCCTCCATTCGCTCCACGAAGCCTCCGGGCCGCCCCAGAGAGCAGGAGTGCTTGCGGATGCCCGGAGCCACCTCCAGCAGCGCCGCGTTGAACCCCTCGAGCGTGTTCGACGGCCAGTGCTCCAGCGACCCCAGGTCCACGAGCAGGCGGATGGCCGGCTCGTAGGAGTAGTAGTTCGGCCCCCGGAACACCTGGGTCTGAAGGATCTTCAGGTCCGGCTTGGCCGGAGGCTTGGCGGAGGCCGGCTCGCGTTTGGTGCGCTTGCGGTCGGCCCGGGTCCGGGTGGCGCTCTGACGCTCCGAGCTCACTCGGACGCCTCCCGGGCTTCGTCCTCCCGGTCCGGGATCAGCCGGCGGGCCCGGAGGTCGAACCGGTGGCCGGCGGGGAGCGCGTGCACCACGGCGCCGGACACCATCATGGGACGGTGTCCCTTGATGTGGAACGCGTCGGTAGCCACCTGGGAGCCGTCGATGATCGTCACCGACCCCTTCCCGATCACCTCCAGGGTGCGGTCGGCGTGGACGATCGCCGCGGTGTCCTCGTCGAGTCCGATCCCCAGGAGGCTCGGCGACATGGCGATGGCCGCCAGGAGCCGGCCCCATCGGCCGCGCTGCTCGAAGTGCTGATCGACCACCACGCCGTCGACCAGTCCCAGCCCCGCCGAGATGTGGATCATCCGGTGCTTCGGGCTGGCCCCGGGGCGTCCGAAGGCCACCATGTGGGTGGCCACGGCGCTGGCTCCCGCGGAGGTCCCGGCGATGACCACCCCCCGGTCGTGGGCCGACACCAGGGCGTCCTCCAAACGGGTGCCGCCGACCACCGAGACCAGGCGAACCTGATTGCCTCCGGTCAGGAACACCCCGGTGGCCTCCTGGACGCGCGCGGTGACCGCGGGATCGCTGGCTTCCTCGCGGGTCATGGGCCGGATTCCCTCCACGCGGGCCGCGCCCAGCCCGGTGAACAGCTCGGTGTACTTCTCGTTGGCCCGTTCGCCGAAGGTGGAGGCCGTGCTGATCACCAGGATGGCGGCCTCCGACCCTCCCGCCAGCTCCACGAACCGGGACAGGATGACCCGGTCGCGCCGTTTGTCCTCTGCGCCGCCGATCATGATGACCGGGCCGGCAGTGCCTCGGACGGTCTGGAGCGGAGCGGCGTCGTCGGGTGGCATGGTGGATTCCCATTGTAGCGACCGGGTTCGGTCTCCCGGCCCGCACCGTCGTCCGTCCCGCTAGACTTGTACGGGAGGCGTCGCCTAGTCTGGCCTATGGCGCGGGATTGCTAATCCCGTTGGGGTGCAAGCCCCTCGCGCGTTCAAATCGCGCCGCCTCCGCGTTGCGCCCGTAGCTCAATTGGATAGAGCGTCTGGCTACGGACCAGAAGGTTGGGGGTTCGAGTCCCTCCGGGCGTACGAAGGGATGGCAGAGCGAGCATCGCTGGGGTGGCCGACCTGGATCGGAGTGGTGGTTCAAGATCTGCAGGCCCAACGCCGCTTCTGGGGAGATCTGCTGGGTTTGCCCGAAGCCGGGTCGGGGCCGGACTATGTCGAGTTCCAGCTCGAGGGCCGCAAGTTCGAGATTCTCGAGCGGTCCGACGCGCCCCAGTACGACAGACCCAGGTTCCAGGTGGGATTCGCCGTGGAGGACATCGAGGCTGCCCGTAGGGAGCTGATCCGACGCGGCGCCGAGCCGATCTCCGAGATCATCGTGGGGGAGGAGTCCTCGTGGGCGTACTTCCGGGACCCCGAAGGGAACGTCTTCGAGATCACTCACCGGCCATCGGCCTAGGCGCCGCACGGTCGGGCTCCGAGTCAGTGGTCGGGATCCTGACCACCTGGCCATGATCCTGACCACCCGCGCTCGGACCCCCCGGGCCGGTCCATTGCGATGAGCTGGCTCTAGAGTCACACTTGTGTTAGTGGACCCGCCGTTCGGTTGACCCTGACGCGGATCCCGAAGCGCGGCCCGCCGCCCCTCATCTGGAGCAGGGAATAGCCCTCTTGCCTCCCTGGTTACTTACCTCTGTATAGTGACCGTCTTGTAGGAAGAGGAGGGCAGCGATGATCTTCCCAGAGCTCGCTCAGCAAACGGAATGGGGCCTCCTGGCCCTGCGAATCGCCGTGGGAGCGATCTTCATCGTTCATGGATGGCCGAAGATCACCGGAGCTCGAGGGATGGCCGCGGCGATGTCGGGCGGGCAGGCCTCACCCGTCCTCGTGTGGGTGTTCACCATCCAGGGCGTGGTGGAGGCGGGAGGCGGCGCGCTGCTGATCCTCGGCGTCCTCACCCAGCTCGTGGCGGTAGCGTTCGCCATCATCATGGTGGGGGCGATCGCCTTGAAGACCATCAGGCTGAAGACGGGATTCATGTCCCAGCAGACCACGGGGTGGGAGTTCGACCTCGTTCTCCTGGCCGCCAGCATCCTTCTGTTCTTCACGGGCCCGGGTCGCCTGGCGATCCAGAGCTGAGCATGACGGATCAGTGCCCCGGAGCGGCCACGTTCGAGCTCCTGGGGAAGAAGTGGACGGCGTACATCGTGTGGGCCTTGTTGGATGGCCCTCGACGGTTCACCGCTCTCCTGACCGCGGCCCCCGGCCTCGGCGACCGGGTGCTGTCCCAGCGCCTGAAGGAGCTCGAGGCCGCAGGGATCGTGACTCGATCCCAGTACGCGGAGATCCCTCCCCGAGTGGAGTACGAGCTCACCGACGTGGGCCGGGAGCTCCGGCCGGTGATCGCGGAGATGGAGCGGTGGGGCCGGCTGTGGGAGGCTGCGGGAGGCTCCGCGGCCCGAAAGGCCACCACACGGTGATGGAGACAGAGGAGGTCCGAATGGAAGTGAAGGAGCTCGGCCACATCGTCCTCTACGTCAGGGACCTGGAACGTTCGAGGCGGTTCTACGGGCAGGTCCTCGGATGGCCAGAGGTGGCCGGCATGGACGGCCGGGCCGCCATGTTCTCGTCCGGACGCACCCACCACGAGCTCCTGCTCCTGGAGGTCGGGCCCGACGCCCGGCCCATCCCCGAGGGACGACGTGTGGGGATGTACCACTTCGGCCTGAAGATCGGGGAGACGGACCAGGAGCTCCGAGAGGCCATCGACCACCTCCAGCAGGAGGGTGTGCCGATCGTGGGCACCGCCGACCACAACGTGACCCACAGCGTGTACATCGTCGATCCCGACGGCAACGAGATCGAGCTGTACATCGACGTCCAGCCGGAGGTGTGGCGAGAGGACCCCCAGGCCGTCATGGCCCCGATCCGTCCTCTCCGCCTGTAGCAGGGAACCCGGTCCCGGGCGTCGAATAACCCTCCTGTCGTGCCCGTGCTCACAGTGAGGTGACCATGCGCCCTGCCCGCACCCGCCGAGCTCTTGTCATCCTGGTCGCCGCAGTGGCGGCCGGCTCATTGAGCGGACCGGCCAGTGCGCTAGTGGAGATTCCGGCCCGGATCGTGATCATCGATCCTCCCGTGTCGGAGGCCACATACCCGGGCATCGACTTCCGAGGCCCCGGTCCCAACGACGACCGCGAGCTGAGCACCGCCTGGCGGGTGGTCGAGGAGACCGGGAACTGCTGCGAGACCTACCTCACCTCAACACCCGGGGGGCGGCTCCTGGACTTCGGCGGCCGGTACGTCAACTTCAGCGACGACCGGGGCCAGACCTGGCGGTCGGTGCAGCCGCTGGCCCGCCTGATGAACGGGGAAGGAGCCATCGTGGCCGCCCCGGGCGGAGACGTCCTCGGAGTGGAATGGGACCCGTACTCCGGGGACCACCTTCAGTTCTACAAGTTCGAGGCGGACACCCAGCAGTGGCTGTACACGGAGATGCCCGTGCATCAGCCCTTCTACGACCGCGAGTGGATCTCCGTGCTTCCCGGGCCGGTGACCATAGACGGAGAGACCCATGAGTACGTGTCGTTCGTCAAGGGAGGCCTCCCGAAGGAGGTGTGGTTCTATAGCACCGACGGCCTGAACTACACCCAGGTCACCAGCAAGGACCTCGACCGGTTCACGTCCGGGGCGGTCACGGAGGGGCCCCTTCCGACCGCCGGCAACCCCCTCAACGACTGGGTGCAGCCCAACACCAATGGCGGAATGATCCAGCTGGGCTCCGGGGACCTGCTGGCCTCGCCGGACTTCATGGACGGATGGTCCCTCCTGGACGGCGAGACGTTCACCTGGTCCTCCTACACGTTCCCCGATGGTTCCGATCCGCAAGGCCTGTTCCAGGTGGATTCGGCGGGCCGCATCCACAACGTGATCGTCTCGGAGGCTGGGGATGCCTTCGACTACCGCGTCTCGTCCGACGGCGGGGAGTCGTGGCGGGCCATCACGGTGCAGCTTCCCGCCGATCACACCGTCAACGAAATCGACTTCCGGGCCAACCGGGCCGCCGGGGTGGCGGCGGTGGCCATGCGGGCCCACGACGAGGTCACCGACACCGATCAGGACCTGGTCTACAAGCTGAGCATCACCCGTCCCACGCCCCGGGTCCTTCGCCTGTACGAGGTCGGGTTGGGCGACATGGCAGCGGTGGCCGGGGTGGGCAACTCCGTCCGTTTCGACTTCGAGTCCGTGACCATCTTTCGCGACGGCCGGCTCGCGGTGTCCTTCCTGGACTCTACGACCACGATCCACCATCCGATCCACGGCACCGAGCAGCCCGCCCCGGCGCTGGCCGTCGAGGGCGCCTCGAAGGTGGGGAAGAAGCTGGGGGGACCGCCGCCGGAGGAGGAGGAGAGCGACCCCGAGGCGTGGGTGTTCGACCCGCACGGCCTGAGCGCCGACCGGTTCCCGGCGGCCGGGGACCCCGAAGTGGTCGAGATCCCCGCCCACGACGGCGTGATGCTGCACTCCCGGGTCTATCGGCCCGACACGTCCTCGACCCCGTCATGGAAGACGCCGGTGATCCTGGTGCACTCACCGTACTTCGACTACTTCTACGAGGCCGTCCTGCCCGCCACCCCGTACCAGTGGCTCATCGACCGGTTCACCCCCAAGGGGTACACGGTGGTGCTGTCGGACGTGCGAGGCACCGGGGACTCCGGTGGATGCCTGGAGCAGGACGGCATCAACCAGGCCCAGGACTTCAAGACCCTGGTGGAGCACTTCGCCTCCCAGCCCTGGTCCAACGGGCGGGTGGGGTCTTATGGCGCTTCGTACGATGGCGAGACCCAGAACGCCGGCGCGGTGCTCCGGCCCCGCGGCCTGGCCACCGTGGTCCCCACGGCGGCGATCAGCGGTCTGTACGACGTGGCCTACTTCGACGCCGTTCCCTTCACCGGGGCGGGCGCGGGCTCCGCGGCCTTCTACGCGATCGACAACCAGATCCCCGCCGGTCACCCTGAGCGGGTCGTCGAGCGGCCCGGCTGCCAGCCGGCCAACATCATCGAAGGCGGCGACCCGTCCGGGGACATGACGCCGTACTGGGCCGAACGAGAGTTCCGCACCAAGGTCCGGTCGATTCGGGCCTCGGTCCTGTACGTCCAGGGCTTCTCGGATCGCACGGTAGCCCCGATAAACATCGACGGGTGGTACGACCGGATCCCCACGTTCAAGCGGGCCATCTTCGGGCAGTGGCAGCACGCGTACCCGGACTCCAACCACGCGTTCGCTCGTGACGACTGGAAGGACGCCGTGCACGCGTGGTTCGACCACGAGCTCCTGGGCCTGACGACGGGCATCCGGTCCTGGCCGCCGGTCCAGGTGCAGGACGAGGTCGGCGGCTGGAGGGCGGCCCGTTCCTTCGCGGGCCTGGGCAAGGAGGAGACGCTCCGCCTGGGTGACGGGACCATCGGTTCCTCGGCCCCCAGCGACACGACGGTCTCATTCGATGAGACCGGGCAGGTGGTGTGGGAGTCGGCGCCACTGGAAGAGGAGCTGCATCTCTCGGGTCAGGTGTACCTCAGTGCGGACATCACCCTGGACCGTTCAGACGCCCACTTCGGGGTGCTGGTGGAGGAGATCACGGCCGCCGGGGACGTCCAGTACCTGACGAACGGGTACCTGTCGGCGCCGCACCGCGAGTCGTTGAGCAGTCCCTCCCCGGTTCCCGTCGGGGAGCGGGTCAGATACCAGATCCGGACCTTCCCGTTCGACCAGAACGTGGCCCCCGGTTCCATGCTCCGGGTAAGCCTGTTCGGCGCGGACCTCGATACCCTGCCGGCCGGATCCGGCTACACAGCGGAGGTCCGAGTGGATGGAGCCACCCGATTGGTCCTGCCGGTGGTCGACCAGGTGTGTGGCCTGGCGGTGAACAGCCGAACGCCGCTGCCGAGCACCTACGGGTGTGACCCGGCGCTCCGGAAACGGATCCTGCCCCGGGGGGCCTGAACCCCGGTCAGGCCACCACCACGCGGCCGGTCATCCCGTCGTGGATCTCGCAGTGATACTTGAACGTCCCGGGTTTCTTGAACCTGCGGCTGAAGCGCTCCCCGGGGTCGATCTGCCTGTCGAACAGGCCGGCGTTCGAGGTCACCGTATGCGGGTTCTGGCCACGGTTGGTCCACTTGACCCTGGTCCCCGCATCGACCTCCAGCCGGCGCGGCCGGTACTTGTTGTCCTTGACCTTGACCGCTTCGGCCGTACCGGCCGAAGCGGTGAGGGCTCCTCCCCCCATGAGCGCCACGCACAGAACGGAAGCCAACAGCGCTTTCCGCATGCCTCCACCTCCTACTCGGGGAACCGTTCCTCGGTAGGAGTTCGCTCAGCTCAAGCCTGCGGTTCGCTAGCTCTCGTCGCTGCGGAAAGGCCAGCCGGATCCCCGCTCTTCGCTCCCCTCCCCGGCTCCGCCGCCGGATCCTCCACCGAGGCCTCCCCACGGGCTTGGCTCTCTGGGCGGAGGTGGCCAGGTGGGCTGGGGCGGCGGGGTCGGTGCCGGTGCGGCGGGTGCCGCCGCAGGGCTCTTCCTCGCGGGGGTCTTCCGCGTCGACGGACGGGTGGTCCGCTTCCGCGGGGTGGTCGTCCGCGGGCGTGTGGTCCGCTTCCGGGTGGTCCGCTTCCGGGCTGTCGTCTTCTTCCGGGCCGGCCCCTTCCTGCGGGTGGTCTTCCGTCCGGTGGTCTTCCTTCGGGCGGCGGTCTTCTTGCGACCCGTGGTCTTCTTGCGACCCGTGGTCTTCTTGCGACCCGTGGTCTTCTTGCGACCCGTGGTCTTCTTGCGGCCCGTGGTCTTCTTGCGGCCGGTGGTCTTCCGCCTCGCGGTGGTCTTCCGCCTCGCGGTGGTCTTCCGGCGAGTGGTCCGCTTGCGCGCTGCAGTCTTCTTTCGCCCGGTGGTCTTGCGACGGGCGGTGGTCTTGCGACGGGCGGTGGTCTTGCGACGGGCGGTGGTCTTGCGACGGGCGGTGGTCTTGCGACGGGCGGTGGTCTTGCGACGGGCGGTGGTCCTCTTCCGCGCCGCGGGTCGCTTCCGCGCCGCGGTCTTCCTGCGACCAGCGGTCTTGCGAGTGGTCCGCTTGCGACCGGTGGTCTTGCGAGTGGTCCGCTTCCTTCTCGCGGTGGCCATACTCTCCCCTCCTTCAGTTAGACCTCACATCTACCTACCACAGAGAGAGGGCCGGAAACTAGTCCCTTTCAGCGGATGAGCATTGTTCCCGTGACCTGGGTTCAACTGATGTCACACTGGTGGCATGCCCCAGGTCATCGACCGTGATGAGCTTCAGCGTCTCGTTCGCCAGGAGGACGCCCAGCTGGTGGAGGTGCTTCCGGCCGAGGAGTACGAAGAGGAGCACCTGCCCGGGGCGATCAACATCCCGCTCCGCAAGATCGACCGGGAGGCACGCGAGCGCCTGGACCCGAAGCGTCCCGTGATCGTCTATTGCTGGGACGACCCCTGAGATCTGTCCCCGCGAGCCGCGTGGCGGCTCGAGTCGCTGGGGTTCACCCGGGTGTTCGACTACGGCGACGGCAAGCAGAACTGGCTGGCCGCGGGGCTGCCCACCGAGGGGAAGTTCGCCGGCGTCCCCCGGGCCGGGACCCTGGCCCGCCTGGACGCCCCCACCTGCCGGCTCGACGAGCGCCTGGGGGAGGTGGCCGAGCGGGTTCGGGCCGAAGGGTGGGATGTGTGCGTGGTGGTGAACGAGCACCGGATCGTGCTCGGCATCCTGCGCTCGGAGCATCTCAAGGAGGATCCGGGCCGCCGGGTTGAGGAGGTCATGCAGCCCGGACCGAGTACCTTCCGGCCCCACGTGTTCATCACCGAGATGGCGGAGTTCATGCTCAACCACGATATGGCCAGCGTCCCCATCACCACCGGCGAGGGAGAGCTGGTGGGAGTGCTGCGACAGGAGGACGCCGTCGAGGCCGCCGGCCAGATGCACGCCGGCCACCAGCACGAGGGGGATGACGATGGATGAACCTCAAACCAGGATCATCTGCTCGGGCTGCGACCGGGAGGTCGAGGAGTGCGCGTTCTGCGAGCGTGACGATTGCGGGACGCCCATCTGCTTCCGGTGCATGCTCTTCGAGCTGAAGGAGGACTTACCCACACCCCACGACCACGGCGGGTGAGGCGTCCCGCGCGAGAGACCCCGGTTCCCGCGCGGAGCCTCTCTTCTCCCTATACCCGCGCGGGCGGCTCGAGCTCGAACTTCCCCCGCATGTTGTCGTGGATCCGGCAGAAGTACTTGTAGGTGCCGGGCACCGCGGTGGTGAACCGGATCCGGAAGAACTCGCCGGGATCGAGGACCCTCCTGAACAGGCCCTTTCTCACCGAGATAACCGTGTGCCGGTTGTCCCCCCGGTTGGTCCACCGCACGATCTTCCCCTCGACGACGATCTGTCGGGGCTTGAATTGGTTGTCCCGCACGGTGATCTGGACCGGCGCCTTCTTGGCGACGGCCGGCTGGACCGGCGCTCCCCATGCCAGCATCGCCACGGCCAAGACCGCGGCGGTCGGCATCCCTCTCACGGGCCTCACCTCCGTGCGAATCGTAATCCTTTCCCTCGGGTAGCCTGGGCGGCCGTGGAGCGACGAGCGCTGGGGCGGTCCGGGCTCGACGTCCCGGCGGTGGGGATGGGGACCTGGCAGACGTTTGACGTCAGGGGATCCCGGGCCGAGGCGAATGCCCGAGCGGTGGTCGACGCGGCCGTGGCCGGGGGCTCCGACTTCTACGATTCGTCCCCTATGTACGGGGAGGCCGAGCGGGTGCTGGGCCGGGCCGTGGGGGACCGGCGAGGCCGGGTGCAGATCGCCACCAAGGTGTGGGCCGGCACGGTCGAGGAGGGGCGGGACCAGATCGAGCGGGCCCTGGGGTTCTTCGGCGGCACGGTGGACCTGTACCAGGTCCACAACCTGGTGGCCTGGCGGGACCACCTCCCGGTGCTCGAATCCCTCCGGGAGGAGGGCCGGGTCCGGGCGGTGGGGGCAACCCACTACAGCGAGAGAGCGTTCGACGAGCTGGCCGAGGTGATGCGGACCGGAAGGATCACTGCGGTGCAGGTTCCCTACAACCCCAGGGAGCGGGCCGCCGAGGGAGAGATCCTCTCCTTGTCCCGGGACCTGGGGATCGGGGTGGTGGTGATGCGGCCGTTCGCCCAGGGCTCCCTGCTCCGGCGCCCCCCTCCTGCCGAGGCGCTTCGGCCTCTGGAGCCATTCGGCGTGCGGACGTGGCCCCAGGCCCTCCTGAAGTGGGTGCTGTCGGACACTCGATGCCACGTGGCCATCCCCGCCACCTCGCACCCGGAGCGGATGACCGAGAACGCCGCGGCCGGGGATCCGCCGTGGCTGGGGGAGGAAGAGCGGGCCCTGGTGGCCCGCCTGGCCGCGGCCTGAGCCTCAGTCGGGAATCGCTCGGAGGTCCGGGAGGGGGCGGGCATGGCGGTGGAAGTCCCGCCACGGATCCCCAACCCGTGACAGCCGCCGGAACAAGTTCCGGATTGTGAACTTCTCCGGATTGACCCGGCCCAGCTCCTCCCAATCGATCGGTGCGGCCACCGGAGCGCCCGGGCGGGCCCGGACCGCGTACGGCGGCACGGCGGTCTGGGCCGGGGCGTTGCGGTGCACGTCGACGAACACCCTCCCCTCGCGCTTCTTCTTGAGGAACTCCAGCGTGAAGCGGTCGGGCTTCCTGGTCGCCAAGGCCTGACCGACGGCCTCCGCGAACCGGTGCACCTTAGCGAACCCCGCCTTCGGCTCGAGCGGGCAGGTGATGTGGAGACCCTTGGACCCCGTGGTCTTGACGAAGGGGACCAGCCCGGTCTCCTCAAGCAGGTCTCGGAGGATCCGCGCCCCCTGACGCACCACCGAGAACTCGTCCTCCGTTGCGGGGTCCAGGTCGAAGATCAAGAGGTCGGGACGGTGGAGATGGCCGGCGCAGCACAGCATGGTGTGCGGGGTGATGCAGTTCTGGTTGGCCAGGTACGGCAGGACCGCGGGGTGGTTGGCCAGGATCTGCTGCTGCGGACCCTTGTTGGTCTTGAGCTTGACCCTCCCGATCCAGTCGGGAAAGAAGTCTGGGATGTTCTTGTGGTAGAAGCCCTGGCCCCGGATCCCGTCGGGGAACCGTTGCTGGCTGAGGGGGCGGTCGCGAACGTGGGGGAGCATGGTCTCCGAGACCTTGGCGTAGTACTGGACCAGGTCCCATTTGGTGAGGCCCTCGTTGGGGAACAGGACCTTGTCGGCGTGAGAGACCTCGATGGTCTCCCCCCCGACCTCGACCGACCGGCGGTCCGCCTTCGGACTCAGCTGGTCGGCGACGCGAAGGTCGCTTCGATCGGATCCACTCAGCCCTCCAGGTGGGACGTGGGATGGGACGCGGTGTATCGCAGGGGCACGGGTGCTCAGCCTCCCTTGGGGCGGCTGAGCATAACGTGCGCTGAGCCCGGGGTGCGGGCTACGTCTGCTTACAGCTCCGGCGGAAGTCCACCCCGCCGACGCAGCGATCCGCGCCCTTGCCTCCGATCAGGAGGTCGTGACCACCACCGCCGGCCAGGCGGTCCCGTCCCGGGCCGCCGTACAGGAAGTCCCGGTCGGACCCCCCGACCATGAGGTCGTGGCCCGGACCGGCCCGCAGCCGGTCCTTCCCGGCTCCGCCGGCCAGCCGGTCCTTGCCGGGACCGCCCACCAGGAGGTCCTTGCCGCGGCCCCCCCGGAGGGTGTCGTTCCCGGCGAAGCCGCAGATCACGTCCCGGCCTCGGGATCCCTTCAGCAGGTCCGCCCCCGGGGTGCCCACGATCAACTTGGTCCCGGGCAGATGGGCCGGGCACCCGGGCCCCGCCTTGGCGCCTCCCTGGGCTCCCCCAGCCTGCCCGCCGGTGCCGCCGGGAGCGCCCGGCGCCGCTTGGACCTGGACGGTCACCGCTGCCTCGTCGGTCTGCGCGGCGGTATCGGTCACCCGGAGCCCCACCTCGTGGGGGCCCGCCGTGGTGAATGTATGGTGAGCGACCTGGCCGGTGGCGTCGTCGAACTGGCCGTCCCCGTCGAAGTCCCATGCGTAGTCGAGCGCTCCGGGCGGGTCGAGGTCGTCGTGCGAGGCGCTTCCGTCGAAGGTGACTTCCTGGCCGACCGCCGGGGAGTCCGGACGGAACTGGATCACCGCGGTGGGGGCCAGGTCCGGGCCGCCTCCGCCGCCGTACCCGTAGTCGAACGCCGAGCATCCGGCGCCGGTGTCGAAGGCCACGTTCCCGGTGAGGTCGTAGGGCGGGGTGGCCGGACCCAGGCCCGTCCCCGCCATCGACTGCACCTCGAAGGAAAGGCAGTCGTGCAGGAAGTGCCAGTTGCCGTCCTCGGAATTCGGATCCTGGTAGTTGTCGGTGTGGCCGGTGGGCGGGGCGTCGGAGTACTGCTTGTCACCGGCCGCAGCCGTGTACGCCGCGTCGTTGAGGTTCGGGGTGTTGTTCCCGGGCTCCGGCTGTGAGTCCAGCGGGGTCTGAGCCGGGGGGTCGTCCACCCCGACGTTCCCGTACCCGTGCGCCTCGTCCGTGTAGGTCAACAGCAGGCCGGGTTCGAACCCGATCGGGTCGCGATCGTTCTCGTCGTGCCCGTCGAGGTCGAACCCCGATCGGTCGCGCATCTCCAAGTAGTAGGCATGGTCGAACGGGGCCCCCACCGCGGTGTCGAGGTACAGCCACCCCGGCGTGCAGATCTGGGCAACCCGCTCGGTTCCCCGGCACCCGCCGTTGAACAGGCGCAGGTCGTCCGGTCCGCCCTCGAAGTCGGTCTGGTAGATGGTGTCGCTCCCTGCGGTGATGGAGATGTCGTCGATGAACCACGCCGGACGGGCCACTCCCGGGTCGGTGGAGTACGAGAACCGCAGCACCACCTCCTCTTCACCCGCGAATCCCGAGAGGTCGTACTGGTCCTCCAGGAAGACGGGGTCCGGGTACTCGCCCAGGACCCGGTCCACGGCCTCGGTGCCCGCGTCGTACGAGCCGCTGGACCCGGTGATCCCGTTCCCGTATTGGGCCTGGCAGCTGCTGGCGTTGGGGTTCTGGGCCTGTGACGTGGTGTAGCCGTTTGCCGAGGGAAGGGACTCGTACGTCTCTCCGCCGTCGGTGGAGATCATCACGAAACCGTAGTCGTAGTCCCACTCGATGTCCCACAGGGACTTGAACGTGAGGGTGATGTCGGTCCCCGAGGAGATGCCCCCCAGCTCGGGGAGGAACACGTCCAGGTTCCGGCCCTTGTCCGGCGTGCAGCCGTAGTCGTTCCCGGAGGTGGACCACCACACGTGCGTGGGTGTGGCCCCGTCCACCACCTTCTGGGGGTCGATGATCCGCCGGGTGGGGAGCTTGGACACGTACGCTTCGCCGTTGTGGACCCCGGGGCCGGTCAACTCGTACGGCGTGCCGTCCGGCTCCTCCCACTCGATCCCGTGGATGTCCTTCTTGGAGTCTTCCCACCCGGTGACCGAGAGCGACTGGTTGGGCTCCAGGACCCGGGGCACGATCCACCCCAGCTCCTGCTTGGAGAAGACGTCCATGTTCTGCGACTTGTCGGTGGCCATGAGGTTCCAGTCGCCGTAGGTCTCCCGGCCTCCCTGGGAGTAGAAGTCCGGGAGCCCCAGGGAGTGGCCGTACTCGTGCGAGATGACGCTGGCCTTGTCGATGGCGGATTCGGGGTTCACGTTGTACGGTCCCACCCGCACGTACGCCGGCAGGGCGGGGTCGCCACCGGCTCCGCAGTCCTCGTACAGGACGTAGGAGTCGTTCGTCCAGCACTGGGGGACGCCCTCCAGGCTCTTGAGCTGGTCGTCGGAGATGTAGCCCTTCAGGCCCGTGGTGTCGTCGGTATAGGTGAACTCCAGGCTCGAGGAGTGTGGCCAGATGTTGTCGTAGGGCGGCACGCTGGTCTGGGACACCCCGTTGCCGCCCACCCCGACGAACACCATCATGAAGAAGTCGACGACCCCGTCCTTGTCGGTGTCGAATTCGTTGTAGTCGATCTCCGGGTCCGCGATCTGAGCGGCGTCGTACACGGACTTCGCCGTCGGCCCGCAGGCGTCGTCGATGGTGAACAGCGGGCCCACCCCCGTCAGGGATCCGGGACCGGCCTTGTCGTCGCCGTAGTAGTCGGTGTTCCCCGGGAGCTGGTACCAGCCGTTGACGATCCGCTCGGGGTACAGGGGGGTTCCTCGTGCCGACGGTCCGGGCACGTCCTCGAACGTTGACCCGTGGCACGCCCCGGCAGGTTCGGCGTTGGTGAAGTCGAAGTCCTGGCCCGGGTATTCCCAGCCGGCGCTGGCGATCTCCGCCGACGGCACCTCACCGTGGGGGAACAGCTGCTGGTACGACATCTCCTGGTACAGGTTGAACGTGGAGCCCTGAATGGACGCCGAGTTCACCTTGTTGGCCAGGGCGTCCCCCGTGTGGGCGTCCTCGTGCTGCCGGTCGGTGAAGTCCACCGGCACCACCGGGAAGGGCCGGTCGCCGTACCGAGCCGTCTCGTAGCCGCCGAACGGTGGGATGACCTTGGGGCCGTGGCTGGCGTCGGACACCCCGCCGCAGGGGCCAGTGGCGCAGGCCAGCGTGGCGTTGGTCGAGAGGTCCTTCCACACGATCTGGGGATCCTCCGCGCTGGTGTCGGCTTCCGCCTGGACCACCAGTGTCTTGACCGCGGGCGTGCCGTCGGCCGCGGCAGCCGCCACGGCCCCGATCGTCCAGGTGATCGTTCCGCCGGCGATCATGGCGGAGCCGTCGGACGTGGCCACGTCGACGAACGTGGAGCCGTCGGGCGCCGGGATCGTCACCTCGGCCATGGTTGCGGCCGTAGCGGTGAAGTTCCGGACGAATACCCGGAAGGGATAGCCCTCGCCGGGCTTCACCCATCCGACCGACGACAGGAACGAGTTGTCCACGATCAGCGTGGTGGGAGGAACCAGCACGGTGGCGGAGCCGCCACCGGCCAGGTCGGCGCCCCAGTCGCCGGTGGTGAGATCGGAGTAGGAAGCGTCGATGATCTCCACGCGCACGATCGCCTTGAAGTCGGTGTCCGCCCCGGCGGTGATCCCCGTGGTGGCCGCTCCGGGAATCGTGGTGGAAAAGTCGCCCTCGCTGCCGGGGGTGCTGCTGGCGGTGATCGGACCGTAGGGGCCCTTCACGGTGCCGTCCGGCCACGTGACCTGGAGCAAGAACTCAGCGCCAACGCCGGTCTTCTGGACCGCGGCCAGCGGGGGGACCTGGTCCTGCTCGAAAACCTCGCCGGTGACCGGGATGTCCTGGCCGGCCTGGAACGGCCCGCCGGTCGCCCCCACGCTGCCGCCGAGGAGGTTGAGGAAGAAGGTCGTCTCTCCAAAGTTCCCGGTCTCGGCCGGGCTGCTTCCCGACTTCACCTTCACCACCCGGGCGGTGATCTCGCCGAAGGGCCAGGTGGGGCTGTCGCCCGGGGTCAAGGTGAACCGCCAGGCCCCGTTGTCGGACTGGCGGGTGGTGGCGAGGTCGTCGCCGATCTGGGCGCCGGTCGGGCCGAACAGGCCCACGTGGACCTCGTCACCGGCCTCGGTGTTGGCCACCAGGACCTCGCCGAAGCCGCAGTCTTCGCGGTCCCAGTAACGGATGTCCCCGAACGCCACTCCCGAGCACAGGGGCTGGGGGTTGGGGAGCTTGAAGAAGGTCCACCCAGAAGCGGTGTGGTCGCCGCCGTGACTGCCCAGGGCGGGCGACGGAATGGACAGCGAGGCAAGCAAGGCGACGGGTAGGAGCAGGGTGCGGATGCGGGGTCGGCGGGCGTTTCGGTTCAAAGAGTCCCCCTCGGTTTTGTCCAGGCCTCGGGACCGGACGGCCTCGTTGCCGTACAGAAGACTTCGCTGGTCGGGGTCCCAACTCCTACCGGAGAACTCGGTTCATCTGCGATGCGAAGAACGTCCGTTTCCGGCCCGGGAAGGATTGCCGCCTCCCGGTAGAGAACCAGTCCTCTGGAGCCAACTGTGGATCACCGCCCGTTCCGTCGCCTGCTTCGCGCACCCCTAGTCGCGTTCGTAGTTTGCACACTCACGGCCGGCGGTGCCGTGGCCGGCCTGGCCCTGGGCACCTCGCTGACCGGAGGCGAGGACATCCCCGAACAGGGCGTCAGCTCGATCCCTCACTCCGATGAGGTTCCGGCATCTCTCCCCGCCGGTCTGGGGGAGGTGGACGAGACCTCCGGGAGCACCGCCCAGGCCCCGCCGGTCTTCGACGCCGAGCTGGCCCCCGACGAGATCGTGGCCGCCGCGGAGATGGAGGTACGGGCCCCCGCAGGTCCCCGGCTGCCCGCCGGCAGGTTCCTGGTGGGAGCGGCCACCGCCAGCCTGGAGCCGGCACCCACGCTGTTCGGCGGACAGAACTGGCAGACCGAGGGTTGCACCGACGTCGACGACGGCACGGTGGACGGGGACCACCTGATCCCGGCGATAGACCCCGCCAACCCGGTGGACACGGTGGGGGAGATCCGGGGCTGGCCGGCCGCCTCACCGGACTGCATCTACCTGGGCGGGTTCGGCATCGGGCCGGTCCGTCCGGCGGAGCGGGTGGGGAACGGCGGGGTGTGGGTTCGGACCGTGGCGATCTCCAACGGCGAGCGGACGTTCATCTACTCGATCGCCGACGTGGTGGGGTGGTTCGCCCGGTATGACCAGACCGTCTGCGCCGACTGCGGGATCCTCGACGTCCGGGAGCGGGTGGCCGGCGACCTCGGCCTCGACATGGGCGACGTCATCGTGGGCTCTACGCACACTCACGCCGGTGCCGACACCTACGGCGGCTGGGGTGGGATCCCCTCCTGGTACCGGGCCCAGCTGCGCGACGCCGCCATCGCTTCGGCCAAGCAGGCCGTGGCCAACATGGGCCTGGCCACCATCAAGGTGGGGGAGGTCCACCTTCGGAATCGGAACAACGAGCGGCGGGACACGTACTACTCGACCGCCGACACCGGGGCCACGTGGCTCCAGGCCCGGGCCCTCCCCGGCGCCCGCTGCGGAGGCGTCCGCTGTGGCCGCAAGGTGCTGGCCACATGGGCCACGTACGCCGGCCACCCCACCATCGTCAGCGAGCCCATCCTCCACGCCGACTGGCCGGGCGCCGCGGCCCGCCGCCTCGAGGCTCGGTTCGGAGGCGTGGGGCTCCTGTTCGAGGGAGGCCTGGGGAACGTGTCCATCACCGAGGCCGGCGGGGCCACTGAGGAGGAGGCGGCCGAGAGCACCGGGGTCGCCTTCGCCGACGCGGTGGCCGCCGACATCGCGGCGAACCCGGTGACGCTGGCCTCCAACGAGATGGCCGCCGCGGCGAAGGTCGTTACCCACCCGGCGGCCACCAACCCGGGACTGGTCACCCTGGCCGACGTGGGGCTGTTCGACCGCGAGTTCACCCCGGGGACCAAGGGCGCCGGACCACCCGGCGCGTATCACTGGTCGAAGCAGGGCGAGCTGTCCACGTCGGGTGAGGACAACGACCCCGGGCCCGACGGCGCCTTCGTCAGCGGCTGCGACACCGCGGGACCCACGGTGATCACCGTGGCGGGAGCGCACCGGATCGGCGAGCTCGTGGTTGCGTTCGCTCCCGGAGAGATCTTCTCTAACATCGCCGAGGTGGTGAAGGAGCGGGCCGACCAGAGCGCGGTGACCATGGTCCTGGGCCAGACCAACGACGCCCTGGGCTACATCATCCAGTCGTTCGAATTCGACACCGAGGGCAACATGGTCACCGAGTACGGCACCGGAACAGGCGAGTACGAGGAGGTGTTCGCCATCGACCGGTGCTTCGGGGACCACGTCCTGGAGACGGTCCTGGAAGCAACCCGGGACCTGGGCGCCGGCGGCTAGCCGGGGGGTGCCCAAGAACGTGCGGTCGGGATCCTGACCACCTGGCCATGATCCAGACCATTGCTGCGAGGATCCCCTAGGCGTCGTCCCAGTCCTTAGGGCCGAGGGTCAGCGGCTTCCCGTGCTCGCCCCAGACCGCGTACCCACGATCCCGGAGCTCCTCGGCCAACGCGGCCTCTTCTTCTAACGCCTCTTTCTCGGTCTTCGCAGGCAGAGGATTGCGATCCCGGTACAGGCTCTCGAGAAGCCCGACACCGTAGTCACGGACGATGGGCGCGGAGGTCATCCCTCCCTCACGATGCCGCGCGTAGCGTTCCTCCGGCGTCAGGGCGGTGACTCCCACGTAGACGAGGGGAAACCTGCGATCGATACGGGATCGGGCCAGCGGTCGCATGCGGCCCAGGACACGCTCCCGTGCTTCCTCTCGCAGCTTGACGACGTAAAGCGACCAGGTCTTGGCCACCTCCGGAATCTCAGTCCGGGGTGGCGAATTTCCGGCGTCGGCTGTGGCCCGTGTTCCCCGAGGGATCCTGGCCGGTCACCAGGAACCGGTACTCAGTCTCGCGCTTCAGGCCCTTCAGCCGGGTCTTGTGAGCCTTCCGGGCGGCCTTCTCCGGCGCCGTGGTGCGGCGCTTCCCGCCCTTGGTCCAGAACCGGACGGTGCCGGTGGCCGGCTCGCTGGTCCGCCACCGGATGATCGCCGACTGGCCCTTCACCTTCCTGGCCTCGACCTTCTTGATCCTCGGCGCCTTGGTGTCCGTGGGCGCCGCGAGCTGACCCACCCGGGCGGCCACCTGCTGACGGATCGTGGGGAGCTGGGCGTACAGGCTCCCGCCGGGGCACTCGGTGGAGCCCCAGTCACGGTGCCCGGAGATGTTCCCCGCGGTGTTGGTCTCCCCGCTGGCGGGATTGGTGAACGTGGTGGTGGCCATAGGGTCCAGCAGGTGCCGCTCTGACTCCCAGGCCAGGTGCTCGACCAGGGAGGTCTGGGTGGCCGCGGTGGCCGGGGTCGAGGTGTAGGTGCCCAGGATGGCGACTCCCATGGTCCCGGAGTTGAACCCTCCGGTGTGGGCCCCGGTGACCCCGCGTCCCTGGGGGTCCTCGCCGGTGGAGGTGTCCTGGTCGGTGGTGTTCTGGGGGCCGGAGTACCGGCCCTTGTAGATCTGGCCCTGGGCGTCGATCAGGAAGTTGTACGCGATGTCCAGGAAGCCCCGGCTCTGGACGTGGTACTCGTAGATCGCTCGCACCGTCGCCGCGGGGTCCGGATCGTTGTTGGCGGTCACGGTGTGGTGCACGATCAGCTTCTGGGTGGGGTAGAAGGTTCGGAGCCCCTTCTCGGTGCCGTTCGCCTTGAACCGGATCGACTCGTCGGCGCCCCATTGCGGCCGGGTGATCACCGGCGGCTGGGCGATGTGTGAGGCCTGGGCCTCGGGCTGCGTCCACTCGAGGTGCCGGGGGCCGTCGGTGGTGTTGATCTCGTAGGCCCGGACGCCCAGAGCGTCACCACGGACCTGGTACGCGTCGGCGCTCCACGCGGGGACCAGCGCCGACCACGTCCGGCCGCTGGAGGTCTGGATCTCGTCCTCGTGGACCTCGGTCCACGGTCCCCACGCCCCATCGGTGCGGAACCGGACGTCCGGATGGGGGTGCGGGTCCCCCAGCCACGACAGGCCCAGGTGGCCAACGGGGATCGAAGCTTCAACGACGGGCCCGCGTCCCTCGACGTCGCCGACCGCCGAGGTCGCGCTCAACGTCTCCGGGGCCGACAGGGCCACGGCCGGCACGGGCACCATGGCCGCCGCCACGCCGATCGCCCCGGCGAGCGCGAGGATCCTGGGGAAGCGCCTCATTCGGGTTCGCACGAGGCTACCACCCACCCGGCTGGCGACCGCCACTTATCGCCCTGTACGCTACGGGCCGGAGCGTTTGCCCGCGTCCTCCAGGACGCGTCGCCGTCACACAGGGGTTGACAACGATGCGCCGGATCGTCCCGCTCCTCTGCCTGTCCCTGTTGCTGCTGATGCCCTCCGTCGCCCAGGGGGACCCCACCGTGGGGCCCGGCGGCGGGACGCCCGGCACGTCCGCCAACTTCGAGCTGATCGGCCACGACCCCCTGTACTCCAGAGGGATGAACGCCGCCCCGGCCATGTTCGGCGACCATCTCTACGTTGGTAATCGCACGGACGGGTCCAGCAGGTGCGGGGACGGAGACCCCCGCGAGAGCTCCGGCCCCGACTCCTGCCCTCACATCCATCCGGGGATCCTCATCGTGGATATCTCCGAGCCGTCGAAGCCCACGGTGGTGGGGGAGATCGGACCCCGTACGCCGGGAACGTCAACGAGACCACCCGGGAGCTCCGGGTGTGGCCCCGGCAGGAGCTCCTGATCGTGGCCAGCTTCACCTGCAGTGCCGCGATCCACTCGTGCCCGGGCGATAGCGTCGATCCCTCGTTTCGGTTCTTCGACCTTTCCGACCCGGCTCACCCGGCGTTCCTCACCGAGTGGAAGCCCACGCAGGCGAACGGCGTCGTTCGCACGCCGCACGAGTTCTACCTGTGGCAGGACCCCGGCGAGCCGGGGCGGGCCCTGCTGTGGATCTCCACCCCCACGACGTCGGTGAACCCCGACCAGGCCAACCTCCTGATCGCCGACATCAGCGAGGTGCCCACGGGGGAGCCCCCGACCCTGATCGCCCAGGGCAACTGGAACAACCAGTTCGTACCTCGGGCCAACCTGGCCCTTCACTCCATGACCCCCACGCTCGACGGCCGGATCACCCACCTGGCCTACCTGTTGGGATACTTCCTGATGCTGGACACCGCGGAGGTTGCCGACGAGACCTTCGCTCCGGGGACGGTGGTCAACCTGAACGACAACCTGCTCACCCCGGCCACCAACGCCCCGGTGTGGGTGAACGCCAACCCCGCTCACTCCGCGGTCCCGTTCGTGAGCCGTCCGTTCTCCCTGATCACCGACGAGGTGTACGGCACGTTCACCCTGCCCTCGCACGGCTGTCCGTGGGGGTGGGTCCGCACCCTGGACGTCACCGACCCCGCGCATCCCACGGTGGTGGGCGAGTACCTGATCCCGGAGAATTCCTGCCCTCCGCCCAGCGCCGCCGATCAGCAACGGACCAGCTACGCGTCGCACAACCCCACGATCACCGAGAACCTGGCCCTGATCACCTGGCACTCGGGCGGCATCCAGGCCGTGGACATCTCCGACTCGGCCAAGATGGCCCAGGGCGGCTGGTTCTCCCCCACCCCCCTGGCCAGCGTGGCCAACGAGGACTCCGCGCTGAGCATGGGCGACAACAAGGTGGTGATGTGGAGCTTCCCCATCATCAAGAACGGGCTGATCTATGTGGTCGACCTCCGCAACGGCCTTTACGTCCTGCAGTACACGGGGCCCCAGGCCAGCGAGATCTCCGGCGTTGACTTCCTGGAGGGCAACTCGAACGTGGGCCAGGTGGAGGATCCGCCGGTCTGCGGCGGTTTGGAGGCCACCAGGTTTTCCACCTCTCCGGGTGAGTCGGTCCTCGGCACCGAGGGCGACGACGTCCTGGTGGGCGACGTGGGCGACGAGGTCATCGAGGGCCTCGGGGGCAACGACCTGATCTGCGCCGGCGCCGGCAAGGATGTCGTGAAGGCCTACGGAGGGAACGACAGGGTGTTCGCCGAGAACGGCAAGGACCGGCTGAAGGGCGGCCCAGGCCGGGATCGGCTGAACGGCGGGGGAGCCAAGGACCGCTGCCGCGGGGGCCCCGGCAAGGACACCGCCAGGGGCTGCGAGAAGAAGAAGAGCATCTAGCGATCGAGCATCAGACGAACTTCCCGGCGGCGAAGGCCAGCGCCGCCGCGGCCAGGACCATGCTCGAGGTCCACATGACCAGCCTCCTGGCCAGTTGCTCCATCCTGGCTGTCAGCCTGGACTCCAGGCTCTCCATCCTGGCCGACAGCCGGTGCTCCAGGTTGTCCAGGTCGATCTTGACGGCGACATCGGCCCAACCGGCTGGTGGCAGGTGCCCCATCAGTGTTCCGGCCTCCTCCGAGCCGAGGACCTCCTCGAGCTTGCCGTACAGGCGGTGTCGAGCTCCTTCATCAAGAGCCATTGTCTCCCTCCTTTGAGCGGTCCTACAAGGCAGCGGAGGGGGATGCGTTGAGCGTAGCCGGGGGCACTGACATCTTCACGAGCAGCGGTGGAGTGGGATGCTTCGCGGCACGGGGGCCAGGAGGGGAAGGCTGATAGGGAGGCTCCGAGTCTTCGGTGCGCTCGCTTTGCCTGGTTTGTGAGGTTGACCCTATAATCCCGCAGCCCAAACAGGAGGTGCCCCGTGACCCGCAAGGCTCGCTTCCTCGCCCTGGCCCTCATCGCGGCGCTGACGACCCTGTGGCCGTCCGGCGCCGGTGCCGCCACCGAACGGCACTCCTACATCGTGATGCTCAAGCGTTCGGTGGAGAAGCCGGCCGCGGTGGGGCACAGACAGGCCCAGCGATTCGGCACCGATCTCGACCTCGTGTATCGCCACGCCGTCGAGGGATTCGCCCTGGACCTCACCGCCGCTCAGGCGAGGGTCCTGACCGCGAACCCCAACGTGGTTTCCGTCGAACGTGACCGGGTGATGCGGATCCAGACCACCCAGACCGGGGCCACCTGGGGCCTGGACCGGATCGACCAGCGGAACCTGCCCCTGGACGGCAACTTCACCTACAACCACACCGGGGCGGGAGTGAACGCGTACATCATCGACACCGGGATCCTGTTCGGCCACTCGGAGTTCGGAGGCCGGGCGGTGAGCGGCTTCGACTCCGTGGACGGGGGCTCGGCCGACGACTGCAACGGCCATGGCACCCACGTCGCCGGCACGGTCGGCGGCAGCACCTACGGGGTGGCCAAGTCCCCGAGGCTGGTCGCCGTGCGAGTCCTCAACTGCGCCGGCAGCGGATCCACCTCCGGGGTCATCGCCGGGATCGACTGGGTGACCGGCGACCACCAGGCCGGTGAGCCTGCCGTGGCCAACATGAGCCTGGGCGGCGGAGCCAGCGCGGCGCTGGACAACGCCGTGCGCAATTCCATCGCCGACGGGGTCAGCTACGCCGTGGCAGCGGGGAACGGCGACATCTTCGGCTTCGAGGACGACGCCTGCTTCTACTCGCCGGCCCGGGTGGGGGAGGCCATGACCATCAGCGCCACCGACAGCAGCGACCGGAAGGCCTCGTGGGCCAACTACGGCTCCTGCGTGGACTGGTTCGCGCCCGGTGTGAGCATCACCTCGGCGTGGTACACGAGCCCCACGGCCACGAACACCATCAGCGGAACGTCGATGGCCACGCCTCACACCGCGGGGGTGGCGGCGCTGTATCTGCAGGGGAACCCGGGCGCCTCGCCGGGGACGGTGCGCCAGGCCCTGTTCGACCTGACCACCAAGAACATCGTGACCGGCAGCAGCACCTCGAACGCCCACCTGCTGTTCACGAACCTATAGGGGAAGGACGCGGAAGGGGCGATCCTTGGGCCGCCCCCCCGCGGCCTATCCTTCGGGCATGTCCTCCCGGACTGCCCGATTGCGGCTCGTCAGAGCGGCCAACCTCACTCTCCGCGCGGACCCCTCTATGGAGGAGCTGTATCGGACGCGGTTCGAGGGACGTCGTCCGAAGGTTCGCGCGGACGGCGACACCGTGGCCATCGAGTACCCCAAGAGCATCCTCACCTGGGACCGTCGGAAGGCCGCTTCGTGGGTGACGCTGGACGCCTCCGTTCCGTGGCGGATCGAAGCTCGCACCAGCGTCGCCAGGCTGACGGCCGACCTCGGAGCGTTGTCGCTCAAGGGCATCGAGGCCTCGGGGGGTGTGGTGCGGTCGACCCTGGCCCTTCCTCGTCCGTCCGGTGAGGTCCCCATCCGGATCACCGGAGGCGCGGCCGAGCTGACCATCCATCGTCCCGCCGGCGTTGCCGCCCGGGTTCGCGTGAAGAACGGCGCCAGCGACCTGACCCTCGACAGCCAGTACTTCCGGGCTGTGGGCGGCACGCTCGACTGGCGGTCGCCCGATTACGAGACCGCCTCCGACCGGTACGACATCGAGGTGCTCCGGGGAGCCCGGAGCCTGGTGGTGGATACCCTGGTCCCTCCGGCTCCACCGGCCGGCCCCACGGGTCGTGCCCTTGCCGCGGTGCTATTCACCGACATCGTCGGATCCACCGAGCGAGCCAGAGAAGTAGGCGACAGCCGGTGGCGTGAGCTCCTCGACTTCGACGACCGCACCGCACGTCGCCTGGTGGAGGAGCACGGCGGCAGGCTGGTGAAGACCACCGGCGACGGCATCCTGGCCCTCTTCGAGTCCCCGGGGAGCGGGATCCGGTGCGCCCTAGCCCTCCGGGAGGAGCTCCGCCGGGCCGGGATCGACATCCGCGCCGGCCTGCACACCGGGGAGGTGGAGCTCCAGGATCGAGGCCCCCACTCCCTGGAGGGCGTGGGTGACGACTGGCAGCTGTTCTCGGTGACCTGACCGGACCGCCGATTTCCCTCCGGACCTGCTCCGGCGGCAGAATAGAGACGTCCCGGCCCCAGGAGGTGCCCCGATGCAAGGGCTGATGATGGACTACCCGCTCACCCTGACCCGGCTGCTCGAGCGGGCCGCAACGTACTTCCCCCGCAAGCGGATCCTCACCAAGACCGCCGAGGGGTACCACGCTTACACCTACGAGGACTTCTCCGAGCGGGTCCAGCGCCTGGCTCGGGCCCTCAAGGCCATGGGGGTCGGCCCCGGCGACCGGGTGGCCTCGTTCGCCTGGAACAGCCACCGCCACCTGGAGCTGTACTTCGCGGTCCCGTGTCTGGGCGCCGTGCTTCACACCGTGAACATCCGGTTGTTCCCCGAACAGATCGCTTACATCGTGAACCACGCCAACGACAAGGTGATGTTCATCGACGACTCTCTGTTCGAGCCGTGTCAGAAGCTGGCCCCGAAGTTCGGAAGCGTGGAGCGGTACGTGGTCATGGGCGAGGGGACAGAGCCACCGCCGAGCGAGCTCCAGGTGCCGGTGGAGTCCTACGAGGCGCTGCTGGAAGGGCAGGATCCCGAGTTCGCCTGGCCGGATCTAGACGAGAAGACCGCGTGCGTGATGTGCTACACCAGCGGTACCACCGGCAACCCCAAGGGCGTGCTGTACACGCACCGGTCGCTGGTGCTCCACAGCCTGGCGCTCTCGGGGACCGACGGGCTGGCGGTCTCGGAGCGCGACACAATGCTCACGATCGTGCCGATGTTCCACGCCAACGCGTGGAGTCTCCCGTTCGGGGCCACCATGCTTGGGGCCACGCAGGTCTTCCCCGGACCATTCATGACTCCGCACGACCTCGCGTCGATCATCGAGGAGCAGAAGGTGACGTTCTCCTCAGGCGTGCCGACGATCTGGATCGGCCTGCTCCAGGACCAGAAGGAGCACGGCCACGACCTGTCGTCGCTCCGCATGGTCACGTCTGGAGGCTCTGCCACGCCGGTGTCGATGATCGAGGCGTTCGACAAGCTCGGCATCCCGATGATGCAGGGGTGGGGGATGACCGAGACCGGGCCCGTGGGGACGCTATCGTGGGTGAAGGGCGACCTGGCCGGGCTGCCCGAGGACGAGCGGGCCCGGCTGCGCGCCAA
This sequence comes from Actinomycetota bacterium, assembly GCA_050692555.1. Lineage (GTDB taxonomy): Bacteria > Actinomycetota > UBA4738 > UBA4738 > CALAEC01 > DAITPV01. Next base: position 19,516 of record JBOGVS010000018.1, on the reverse strand, counting down.
GCAGGGGATGGCCCTGCCGTTGATCGAGCTGCGGCTGAAGGGAGACAACGGCGAGGTGCAGCCCTGGGACGGCAAGTCGATGGGAGAGGTGCAGATCCGCGGACCGTGGGTAGCCTCGACGTACTACGAGGACGACCGGGCCGCGGAGTCCTGGGACGAGGGGTGGCTGAAGACCGGCGACGTCGGAGTGATCGACCACGACGGATACCTCCAGCTCGTGGACCGGGCCAAGGACATGATCAAGTCGGGTGGGGAGTGGATCAGCTCGGTGGACCTGGAGGGCGCCATCATGGGCCACCCCAAGGTCCTGGAGGCCGCGGTGCTCGGTGTGGCGCACCCCAAGTGGCAGGAACGCCCGCTCGCTTGTGTGGTCCTCGAGAAGGACGAGGAGCTGACCAAGGAGGAGCTGCTGTCCTTCCTGGAGGACAAGGTGGCCAAGTGGTGGTTCCCCGACGACGTTGTGTTCATCGAGGAGATCCCCAAGACCAGCGTGGGGAAGTTCTCCAAGAAGGACCTCCGCGCGAGGTTCGGGGACTACAAGCTGCCCACGGGATAGCGGGACCGGAGAGGATCGCCATGGCCACCGTCGCGGAGCACCTCCAGGGCCGGGGGGTGCCGTTCGAGCTCATCCCCCACGAGCGAACGTACACGTCCATCGAGGAGGCGCAGGCCCTGGGGATCGCCGCCGACGAGGTGCTCAAGACGATCGTGCTCGACACCGCGGCCGGCCACGCGCTGGCGGTGATCCCTGCTTCCCAGCGGCTGGACATCAAGCGGACCCGCGAAGCGGTCGGCGACACGCACGCTCGATTCGCCACGGAGGAAGAGATGGAGCGCGACTTCCCCGGCTATGAGCTGGGGGCCCTCCCGCCCCTCGGCTCGCTCCTCGGCGCCCCGACGTATGTGGACCTCGAGGTGCTGGAGCACACTACCGTGGTCTTCGCCGCGGGGAACCAGAAGGAGTCGGTGAAGGTCAGGACCGAGGACCTGTTCCGGGACGAACCCCACACCCCCGCCCCGCTCACCAAGGCTGCCAAGGAGTAGGAGTCAGCGCATCAAGAGGGCCGTCAACCCGGCGGCACTGCATGGCCGGGCCGAAGGTGCCGTGTGAACCAATCGGCGGCCAGGCGGGCCACCTCTTCCAGGGCGCCGGGTTCCTCGAACAGGTGGGTGGCGTGGGGGACGATCGCCAGCTCGGTCTCCGCCGGGAGGTGCTCCATGGCCTCCCGGTTCATGTTGATCACGGCCTCGTCCCGCTCACCCACGATCAGGAGCGTTGGAGCCTTCCCCTGGTCCAAGACGGCCTCAGCGAGGTCCGGGCGGCCGCCGCGGGACACCACGGCGCCGACAGCGTCGGGCCGGCGAGCTGCGGCCACCAGCGCAGCCGCGGCGCCGGTGGAGGCCCCGAACAGTCCGATCGACAGGCCCCGGGTACGCTGGGACGCCCGCAGCCAGTCGGTGGCGTCGGTGAGCCGGTCGGCCAGAAGGCCGATGTCGAAGCGCAGGTGGCCGGTGGCGGCGTCCTCGGTCTCCTCCGCTTCGGTGAGGAGATCCATGAGCAGCGTGGCGAACCCGGCATCCTGAAGCGTCGAGGCCACCCGGCGGTTGCGAGGGCTGAACCGGCTGCTGCCCGTGCCGTGGGCGAAGGCCACCACCCCGAACGGCTTGGGCGGTACCTCCAGATCGCCGAGGATTCGGACCTCCCCGGCGGGGATCTCCACCTCCATGTCGGTTACCGACTCCCCTGCGGGCGCTCTCGGACGACTTCTTTGGGCGACTTGTCCCGGCGGAGCCCCTGGAACCGGGGATGGCGAAGCCGTCCGTCGCCGGTCCACTCGGTGAACCCGATCTGGGCCACCAGCTTCGGTTCCACCCAGTGCACGTCCTTCCGGGGGAGGAGGCCGGCGTGCCGCCGGAACGGCGAGTCGTCGCGGACGAGCCCGTCCAGCTCCGTGCGCAGGTCCCGGAGCAGCTGTTCGTTGTACCCGGTGCCCACCTTGCCCGCGTACACGAGCTCTCCGTCCTCGTAGTACCCGACCAGAAGGGCCCCGAACCCAGCCCGGGAGCCCTTGGGCTCGGTGAAGCCACCGATGACCAGCTCCTGGTCCGCCACGCACTTGAACTTGAGCCAGTCTCCGGACCGGCCCTGCGTGTAGGGCGCGGAGGCCCGCTTGGCGATCAATCCTTCCCACCCTTTCTCGCACGCCTCCCGGTGGTACCGCTCGCCGTGCTCGGCCCGGTGGGGGAGGAACCGCTGGGGGTCGCCGAAGTCCAGGGCCCGGCGAAGGAGTGCCTTTCGCCGGCGAAGGGGGAGCTGGGTGATGTCGTATCCGTCGAGGTGCAGGAGATCGAAGACGTAGTACTTGACGACGACCCGGGTGCGCCGCGCCTTGTCGGGATCCCGAAGGTGCATCCGGCCCTGGAGCTTGGAGAACGAGGTCTGACGCCCATCGAAGGCCACCACCTCGCCGTCCACCACCGCATCGTCGGCCGGCTGGGCGGACATCGACTCCACGATCTCGGGATAGGCGCTGTACTTGTCCTTGTTGTTCCGGGATAGGAGGCGGACGCGCTTCCGGGAGTGGAACGCCAGGGCTCGCTCCCCGTCCAGCTTCCGCTCGAAGATCCAGTCCGGGTCGGAGAACCGGCGGTCGGTGAGGGTGGCCAGCATGGGCTGGATCCACTCCGGCTGGCGCTGCTTGCGGAGGAGGGAGCGCTCGTCCTGGGGGAGCGAGTCGAGGAGACCGGTGGCCAGGGGTCAGCTCCCGGGGCGGCGGGCCCTCGAGCTGCGCTTCTTGTAGCCGTACTCGGCGGCCATCTCCTTGACGGTCTTGCCGCTGATCACCGACTGGGGTTCGCTTCGAACCGGGTTGCGGCGGGCGTCGGCGTGCTCGTCCTTCATCTTCACCAGGATCCACCTCGGCCTCTTTCCCTGGCCCGTTCGGGTCAGGGCGTAGGCGCCTCGAACCTTCTCGCCCTCCAGGAACACCTTGACGTGACCTTTGCGGACGGCGTCCTCGACCGGGATCTCCTTGCCGTTCTTCTCGGTCAGGTTCCGATACGTGCCCGTGTCCCACACGATGACCGGCCCGGCCCCGTACTCGCCCTCGGGGATGACCCCCTCGAACCCCGCGTAGTCCAGGGGGTGGTCCTCGGTGGGCATAGCCAGGCGCTTCTCCCTGGGGTCGGTGGACGGTCCCTTGGGGACGGCCCAAGACTTCAGCACCCCGTCGGCCTCCAGGCGGAAGTCCCAATGCATCGCGGTGGCGTCGTGCTGCTGGACCACGAACTGTGGCTTGCCGCGGCGCGACCGGCGTATTCGTCCTGCCGGCTCGGGGGTCTTCGCGGTATCGCGCTTGCGCCGGTATTCGTCCAGGGGTTCCCTGCTGGGCATATCAGGACCGACGCTACACTGACGGGCCCGACCCTGGAGACGCGATTGACCGATGCACCCGACGTGCGGCAAGGGCTCGCCATCCGAGCGGGGAAGGAGGGCGTACGGGGGGATCGTGCTCCCCCCAACGAGGCCTCGGTCGCCCTTCACTGGCGGCTGGGGTTCACCGAGATCGGCGTGTACAGGGAGGTCGGCCGGAAGTTCGGGCGTTACTGGGACGTTCTATGGATGGAGAAGTCCGTGGAGAGATCCGGCGTCTAGCGGATCGCCTCCCGAAGAGCTTCGGTTTGGCGTTCGTGTGGCCGTGGAAGGTGTGAAAAGAGGTCAACGAGGAGGGAATGGCATGAGAGCCGACATAGCTCCGGGCGCCCGCTTCCCCGACTACGAGCTCCCCGACCACATGGGCACCATGCGGAAGCTGTCCGAGATCCAGAGGATCGATCCCATGGTGGTGGTGCTGTCCCGCGGCTACTTCTGTCCCAAGGACCGGCAGCAGCACATGAACCTGGTGGACCTGTGGCCGGAGATCCGGGTGGCCTACACCAAGCTGGTCACGATCAGCACCGACGACCAGCGGCGGACCAACGAGTTCCGCGACGGCGTGGGAGCGGAGTGGCCCTTCCTGTCGGACCCGAAGCGGATGGTCCAGAAGGACCTGGACATCAAGGAGTACACGGATCCGAAGCACGACCCGATGATCCCCCACACCTTGGTGCTGGAGCCCGAGCTGGTCGTGTCGCGCATCTACGAGGGGTACTGGTATTGGGGACGGCCCTCGAACGAGGACCTTCGCCGGGACCTCCGCGAGGTGACTCGGAAGATTCGCCCAGACTGGGACCTCAGCGCCCCCGGCCTCCGCGAAGCGTGGGACCGGGGCGAGCGGGAGCGGTTCTACCCGTATAAGCCACGCCGTCGCGCCGCCTGAGAGGGCCGCCCTCTCCGAGGGTGAGAGGATGGGTCGAATGGCCCTCCTGGAGCATTCGGCATCCTCGTTCGATGAGCACGTGGACGGGGGCGGCGGCAGAGGCCTGGAGCGGGCCCTGGCCATGGCTCCCGAGCAGGTGATCGAAGAGGTGTCGCTCTCCGGCCTCCGCGGCCGGGGCGGTGCCGGGTTCCCAACCGGGCGGAAGTGGCTGGCGGTGAAGACCACGGGTACGGGCACCCGATACGTGGTGTGCAACGCGGCCGAAGGGGAGCCGGCCACGTTCAAGGATCGCCTCCTGATCCGCAGGAATCCCTATCGGGTGATCGATGGGCTGGAGATCGCCGCGCACGCGGTCGGCGCCGAGCGGGCGTTCATCGGGGTCAAAGACTCGTTCGCCGCGGAGATCAAGCTGCTCACCCGAGCCCTCCAGGAGATGCAGGACGCCGGCGCCCTATCGGTGCCTGTGGACCTGGTGGCCGGGCCCGACCACTACCTCCTGGGAGAGGAGACCGGCCTGCTGGAGGTGATCGAGGAGAGGGATCCACTGCCCCGGGCGGCTCAGCCGTACGTGCTCGGCCTGTTCGCTCGCCCTCCTAACGAGAACCCCACGGTGGTGAACAACGTCGAGACCCTCTCGAACATCTCTCACATCCTGGCCAGCGGACCGGACTGGCTGCGGCAGTGGGGAACCGACGCCTCGCCCGGCACCATGTTGTTCACGATCGCTGGCGACGTGGAGCGCGAGGGGGTGTTCGAGGCCCCTATGGGCACGCCCCTCCGGCAGCTGTTGGAGCTGGCCGGCGGGGTCACGGAAGGCCGCGAGGTGAAGGCCATCTTCCCCGGGGCCTCCAACACCGCGATCCTTCCTGCTCAGGTCGACACCCCGTTGGCGTTCGAGACTATGGCCGCGGTCGGCTCGGCCCTGGGGGCCGGCGGCTTCGCCGTATACGACGAGACGACCTGCATCGTCCGGGCCGCGCTTCTGTTCTGCCGGTTCCTGCACGTGGAGTCGTGCGGTCAATGCCCGCCGTGCAAGCTCAACTCCGGTGACGTCGTGGAGTTCCTCGAGGCACTGGAGCGCGGCGAGGGCGGGGGCGACCTGGACGTGGCCCTGTCCCGGGCCCGCTCTGCCACAGATGGACAGAAGTGCGCCCTCCCCACCGGGACCAGCCTGCTGATGCAGAGTCTGTTCCTCTCGTTCGAGCGGGAATTCCGCGACCACTTTGATCGGCGTTGCCCATCTCCTCGCGACCTCGTCCTGCCGAAGATCGTGGACTGGGACGAGAACGCCGGTCGCTTCACCTGCGACCAAGACTACGCCCGTAAGCGCCCCGACTGGACCTACGCCTAGCGGGAGGGGTCGATCTTCGCCAACCTAGCGAGCGCCACTGACCTGATCCTGGGGATCCGGAGGGTACACGAACGTCCACTCATGGTCGATTTCCTCTGGCGGGTTGTTGAATGTGTCGGGGTCCTCGGGGTTCGGAAGGGCGACCCATTCCAGCCGCAGGCCGAAGGTGTCAGGCTGATCTGAGTCCTCGAGGGCGTAGGCGATCCAGAGGGACTGTGGGCCGTCAGCCTCGTCGTCGAGGTACCGGTACTGAAGAAAGACGCGATGAACGTGTGGTGTCCACGCCGCACGGCGAAGGAAAGCCCACCAGGCAGGTGTGGCGTCCTTCAGGATTCTGCTGAATTCGCCCTTCTCGACTGCGTCGATGAACCGCTTCGCGCGGAACCGGCCAAACATGGCGAGCAACCTCCCCCAGCCGGTGGTTCCGGCCTAGGAGCGGCAATCCGCCCACCGAGCGGCTGACGATCATCACGAGGGCCCAAGTGTAGCCCAGGGTGCCGACAAGGGAGGACTGAGGTACCTGCGTCCCGCACTGGTCAGGATCCTGGCCCAACTTGTCGCCATCCTGACCACTCCCACCTTTGACCTTCCGCACCCTGCTCGGTGTGACCCCAGGTCGGGAAGCAGGAGCTAGGTGCTGGTCCGACGGCGCGGGGCGAGGTAGAAGCGGTACACGAACCGGGCGACCTCGGCGGGCTTGAACTGGCGGATCAGCCACCGTGCCTGGGCGAGCCTGCCGGCCACATCACCGCCGTCGGGCTGGGGGATGGGTACCCCGCTGTGCTCCTCGAGGAGCCGGGCGAACGTCTGGGCCAGGAGAACGTGACCGAGAGGACCGGGATGGAGCCGGTCGACGCTGATGATCTGCCGTTCCTTCGCCTCCGGGAACGCGTCTGCATCGAGGAGCAGCGCGTCGTGCGCGGACGCCACCCTGCGGACCGCCTCGCTGGCGGCCTTGAGCCGGTTGCGGATGCCGGCCGTGAACCGAGCCGGGAGCGGCGAGAACGCAGTGATGTCGGGGAACGTGGCCATGAGCACGCCGGCGCCGGCTTCTCGGAGCGGGCTCACCACCGAATCGAGGTCCCGCTCGTATCGCGAGGGGTCGAAACCCGGCTCCAGGAGATCGTTCATCCCCATGAGCGCGCTGGCCAGGTCAGGTTGGAGGTCGAATGCTACCCGGAGTTGCTGGTGCCGGATCTCCTCGGTCTTGAGCCCCCGCCGAGCCAGGTTCGTGTAGCTGAAGTCCTCGTCCCCGGTGGTCAGAGCTTCGGCCAGCCGGTCCGCCCACCCGCGCAGCCCTCCATCTGGCTTGGGATCGCCCACGCCCTCGGTCATGCTGTCTCCGAGCGCCACGAATCGCCTCCAGGGGAGTTCCACGACTCAAGAACCTACAGTACGGAGCGCTATAAGAATCTGGCGGCGGCGAAGGCCAAGGCGCCGGTCATCAGCACCATCGTGGACGTCCACATGACCAGCCTCCTCGCCGACTGCTCGATCTTGGCGCTCAGCTCGCTCCTGACCGCCCCCAGCTCACTCCTCAGGACACGCACGTCATCCTTCGTGGCGAGGCTCGCCAGCCCAGCTGGAGGCAGGTGGTCCATCAGGGTCCCGGCCTCGTCGGGTCCGAGGACCTCCTCGAGCTTGAGGTAAAGGCGGTGGCGCGACCGTTCGTCCACGGGCATATTCTCCCCCTTTCGGCGTGCTTCAGGTCAGCGAGGGGGATTGAACCGAAGGCTAGCTCGAGCCGGTGACATCCAGCGCCCGGGAGGATCCCTCCGCGACCGCGACCTCCTCGGCGTAGGTGTGCCGGTAGGTGCCGGAGTGGTCGCGGTCCCAGTAGTGGTGGGCCTCATAGCGGACGAGACCGGCGGGATCGGCGATCCAGGGTTCCGGGTTCCAGCGCGTCCAGTCGTGGGTGCCCGACCAGTGGTAGCCGGAGACGAACAGGACGGCGTCTCGTTCGCCCGTCCGGCGGATCGTCTTGACCGCGGCCCGGGACGCCTTGCGCCACGCCTCGGCCGGCGATCGTGAGCCGATGGCCTTCATGGCCACGGGCTCGGTCATCAGGGTGTAGCCGACCACGTCGCTGGAACCCTTAAACGCGGCGGCGATCCGGCGCCAGAGGTCGGCGAAATCGCCCACCGTGCAACGGCGCTGCCCGATCGCGCACCGGTGGCCCTTCCCTCCGCGTTCCAGGTAGTAGGCCCCGAAGTTGTGCACGTCCAGCACCACATCGAGCCCGGCGGCGCCGGCCCGATCGACCACCGACCGGAGCCGTCTCAGCTCGCGCGGATCGAGGCGACCGCCCGGCTTCGGCTGGAGCCGCTCCCACCGGAACGGGATCTTCACCATGCCGATGCCGCGAGAGGCCAGGAACGCGAACGTCGCCGCGGTGTCGTAGTGGTACTCGCGCCCGTAGGCCCCCGGGTGCTCGTTCGAGAACGTGCTGGTCCGCTGGGTCGTGGGCGCCTCCCCGAACTCACCGCCGGCATCCACGATGCCTCGCCCCGACCCGAGATGCGCCTCCACCACCGGGGCCTGCGTATTCGGGGTGTCCACGCCCGCTGTCGAGTCGCGATCCTCGTACGGGGCCAGCGGGTACTTCGTCCCCCACCATTCACCGGTGGCCCAGTAGTGGACCCACAGCCCGGCCGCATCCGCATCCGTGAACCAGGCCTCCGCCAGGGCGTTCCACTCGGCCGAGTCGCCACGACCGTCGTCCGGCCATCCGACTTCCCCGATGTACCCGTCAACGGCGAACCGGTTCAGCCAGTCCGTGAACCCTCGAAGCTCCGCCAGAACTCGGAGGTGCAGCGCGTCCTGCGCTCCTGCCGGCGAGGCGGGCGGCAGCCCAACGAGGGCCAGCGTCAAGCAGAGGAGGCGCGCCGTCCGCAATCAGTCCTCGGACGACCGAGCGTAGGCCACCGCTTCCTCCTGTGACATGGTTCGGCCCTCGGCCAGGGCGCGCTCCGTGGCCTCATCCCCGATGGCCTTCCGAGCCTCGCCCACCGGATCGGCAAAATGGAACGGCGTCGACTCGAGGCGACCTCCCAACTGCTCCGCGATCGCCTCCCCTGCTCCGAATAGCCGCATGGCTCGCACGTGTTGGTTCTGATCCATCTCCACCGACGCCATGATCTGCAGGACGGCAGCGATCCCACCCGGGAGGTTGGCGCGTTCGGCGATGGAGAGTGACTCGAGCTGTCCGAGTCGGGCATCGTCAAGTCGTCCGAGCATCCGGTTCGCCTCGGCGACCCGGAGAGAGTCGTCCATCAGGCGGATCATGTCCCCGCGGGCTCGCGACCGGGACAGGGAGTCCTCCATGAGAGGAAGCGCGGCCCCGGGGTCGCCGGCCATCAGCAGGAAGAGCCCCAAGTCTCCCTGGGCCCGGGCCGCGCCGTCCTCGTCGCCGACCTCTTGGAACAGCTCGATAGCTTGCTGGAGGAGCGGACCGGATTCCTCGAAGCCCGAGCCCCTGGCGACCGGAACGAAGGCCAGGTCGTAGGTGGCCTGGGCGATGCCTCTCCGCTCCCCCAGCTCCTGGTGGATCGTCAGGGCCTCCCGGTAGTGCCGCTCGGTGGCCTCGGGGTCGGCTTGCCAGTACGCTACGCTCCCGGCAGCGTTGTGAGCCCTGGCTCTGGCCGAGGTCCGTGGGCCGGGCAGGGCCAGGAGGCGATCGAGCCAGAGACGCCCTACGGCGAAGTGCCCGCGCCACTGCCAGAAGCGCCAGAGAGACGCCGCGGCTCGCATCCCTCGCTCGGCCTCCGCCGCCTCGACGGCCCACCCCAGGGCCTCCAGGACGTTGTCGTGTTCGAGGTCGATCCGGTCGAGCCACTCCGGAGCATCCTCCTCGACGAAATGGGGTTCGGCTTCCTCCGCCAGGGCCATGAAGTGCTCCGCGTGTCGGCGCCGGATGTCCTCGGCGCCGGTCTTCGCCGCGAGCCGTTCGCCGGCGTATTCGCGGATCGTCTCCAGCATGCCGAACCGCGGCTCACCGCTGAAGCTGTCCGTCTGGCGCAGCATGCTCTTGTCCACGAGCGACGCCAGTCCGTCCAGCGTCTCCATGCCTATCTCGCTTCCGGGATTGGCTACCGCTTCGATGGTTTCCAGGTCTGCGCCGCCCCTGAAGACCGAAAGCCTGGCGAACATCCTCCGCTCGGGCTCTTCGAGCAGCTCGTGGCTCCATTCAATGGCTCCCCGGAGAGTGCGCTGTCGCTCAGGCAGGTTGCGGGCGGAGGTGGTGAGCAGATCGAGCCGGTGCTCCAGGCGAGCCAGGATCGCTTGGGGCGACAGGACCTTGATCCGGCTGGCGGCGAGCTCGATCGCCAGGGGCAATCCGTCGAGCCGGGCGCAGATCTCGGCCACGGCGGGGCCGTTGTCCTCGGTCAGCTCGAAACTGGGGTTGGCTGCGCGGGCCCGCTCGACGAACAGGGCCACCGCCTCATATCGGGAGAGTGCTTCGGTCTTCGGGAGGTGGCTGGGGTCCGGGAGGTTCATGGGACGAACCGGCTGCTCCTGCTCCCCGTACAGGCCCAGGGGCGTCCGGCTGGTGGCCAGGATCCGAAGGCGGGGTGCGGAAGAGAGGAGATGTTCCACGATCGCAGTGGCCTCCAGGAGGTGCTCGAGGTTGTCGGGCACCAGGAGGAGCTCCTTGTCCGCGAGGTGGTCGGCCAGGGTTTCCGATAGCTCGCGCCCCGCCTCCTCCTTGACCCCCAGCTCCCTTCCGACCGTCGGCCCAACAAGGCCCGGTTCGGCGACCGTCGAGAGATCGACGAAGAAGGCGCCGTCGGCGAAGCGGGGAAGAACCTCGGCGGCCACCTCGAGAGCCAGGCGGGTCTTGCCGGTACCGCCCGGCCCGGTCAGGGTGACCAGCCGGTGCTGGTCCAGGAGCTTGACGATCTCGTCGATCTCGTCGTCCCGGCCGATGAACGTAGTCAGCTGGAGGGGCAGGTTGTCCGGCCGGGCATCGAGGGTCCTCAAGGCGGGGAAGTCGGACGGGAGGCCCTCGATGACCAGGTCGAAGAGCTGCTCGGGATGGGCGATGTCCTTCAGGCGATGGTTCCCGAGGTCCCGGACACGGACACCGTCGGGGAGGTCGTGCTCCACCAGGCCTCGCGTGGCCTCGGAGATGAGGACCTGGCCTCCGTGGCCGGCCGCGGCGATGCGCGCGGCTCGATTGACATCGATACCCACGTAGTCGCCACCGCCGAGGCGTCCCTCCCCGGTGTGGAGGCCCATCCGGACCCGGATCGTGGCGGTCTCGGGCCAGGGATGGGCTGCCAGGTCTCGCTGCGCGGCCACGGCGGCGTTAAGACCGCCAACTGGAGTGGGGAACACCGCGAAGAAAGAGTCGCCCTCGGTCCGGATCTCGACACCGTGGCCGGCCGCGATGGCCCGTCGCAGGATGGCCGCGTGCTCGTCTTGCAGTTGGTCATACCGATCGGAACCGAGCTCCTGGAGGAGCCGGGTGGACCCCTCGATGTCGGTGAACAGAAACGTGATGGTCCCTGTCGGCAGCCTTCGCATTGCCGGAATCGTAGAGCCGAACGGGGTTCCGGAAGCAAGTGCTCCCGAGCGGATTAGCGGCTCTTGGAGGGCTTCTCCGGCTTCCAGCCCCTCTCGATCTCGGTGACGAGATCGGGATCCGGGTCGAAAGGAGGCGGCTCCGGCTGCTTCGGGGGAGGTTCCTTCTGGGGTCGTTCCTTCTCGGTCATGAGACTCTCAGTTTAGGGCAAGGCCCGAAGCGAGGAGCGCTGCCGCCACGGCGAGGAATGACATCGCTGCCTTGAGTCGCCATGCCTTGGCTCGGAGCGCCACGAACGTCTCGCCGGTCATCGAGATGCTGGTATCGAGAATCCGCTGCAACGTGAATAGCTGGTCCGCTGCGAGGTAGCGGTCCCTGAGGACTCGAAGGTTGGTGATCTGGTACTTCCGTGGCCAGAAGGCCCAGAGGGCTGCTCCGGCGGCAAGAACGGCGAACGCCCGGCCGGTGTCGACCATCAAACTGGCATCCTGCGGGCTCAGGGCGATCAGGGCCCCGGCAAACCCCAGCAGGATTCCGGCCTTTGAGTCCAAGGAGTCGAAGTGCTTGAGTTGCGCTTCGCGCTCCGCGCGCACCTCGGAAAGCACAGCGTCCAGCGAGGGCAGCGGTCGGCGGCTCATGGCTCATGGGGCTCATGGTTCCAATCCATTCCGCTCGTGAACGTAGCACCCCCCTCTGACATCAATGCTAGGAGAGGCGGGGGTTTAGGCGGTGGAGCCAAATTGAGTCCTCTGCCATTGCTATTTGTGGAAGCGAATGAAGCTTCGAACGCCGAGGCGTTCCATCTCCTCGTGGAACCCTTTCTGCTGCCCCGAGCCGGGGAATGGGATGGGACCCCGGTTGAGCAATGGCAGTTCTTCGTCCTCAAAGATCTCGCGCAGCGCTTCCCAGACAGTGCTCTTGATCAGCACGATCGCCGTGGGTTCTAGCCGACGGATCTCGGATACGAGAGCGTTGGCCTGAGACCTGATCATCCTCACACGTGCATTGGGGGATCCGACCAGGGGCTCCTTCACGGCATCGATGAGGAAGATGCCATCGGCTTGAAGCCTCTCCAGCCACCTTTTCTTCCTCGTTCGTTCGGTTGCGACCGGGCCGAAATCCTCCGGATAGAGATGCTTCATCGTTTCCACCCACAAGCCGTCCTGCGTGGTCACATCCGTGAAATAGAAGTATCGGTCTTTCGCTGAAGGCGGCGATTCGGCGACCAGGAGCAACCGAACTGAGTCGGGCTTGAACCTCCGTGCCTCACGTTTGCGGCGAGGCGTTAACACAAGCGGGGAAGAGTGCGGATTCTCGACTCCGTAGCGGCCGCAGGTCTGCACTGGAAAGGTACATCGGTCTAGTCGGGCGCTCCGCGACGGAGCAGGGCGGTCAGAAAGGCTCGGTCGCAGGCGAAGTCGGTGGAGATCGGCGGATCGGGCATCGCATCGACGCCCGCGAGGGCCCGGCGAACGATCCCGAACGCTTCGGTCACCGGCACCGATATGACTCCGAGCTCGCGGTCGGCTCGAATTCGCCCCAGGGTCGGCTCGACCTCTTGCCTGATCATGGTGTGATGGATCCATGGCTCGGGGGTGAGGTACATGATCACAACGACGATCCCAGGCGGCTCGCCGGGATAGGAGAAGGTCAGCACGACGACCTCCATGTCGCGGTCCATGTCCCTGCCGTGCCACGCCTCCGTTACCCGTGCCTGCCCGATCGCTTCCGCCCAGCGAGGATGCGGCAAACCGCTGGGCAGCCTTGTCGCCCCGGCTGCGGGGATCGCGGTCCCAGTAGACATCTCCGACCAGCGCACTGCCGAGCAGCTCGGCGGAGAGAGGGTCGAGGCTCGGGACGCGCCGCTCGTCCATCTCACAGCAGAAGATCTGTCCTTCACGGTGCCGGG
>JBOGVS010000018.1:0-6313 GCA_050692555.1 Actinomycetota bacterium | reverse complement strand
GGATCGCGGTCCCAGTAGACATCTCCGACCAGCGCACTGCCGAGCAGCTCGGCGGAGAGAGGGTCGAGGCTCGGGACGCGCCGCTCGTCCATCTCACAGCAGAAGATCTGTCCTTCACGGTGCCGGGGCGGATGACGCCGCTCCCGGCGGTTCCGAGGCTCGTGGGCGTGCATGGAGGGGCACCGTAACGGCCCCCTCTGACATCAGAAACGCGCTGGTCAGCAGGGCGGCGGAACCTTCCGGCTCCTCAACCCCAGAAAGCGCCGGTGGGGTCTCGGTCGATCTCGGTAAGGAGCGGAGTGACCTGCGGCGCCGGTCCGACGTCGGGGGCTGGGAGCCACCTACCCCTTCGGTCTGCCCAGAAGAGTGTCCACGTTCGGGCGCTCGGGTCGTAGCGGAGCTGCGCGATCTTCAGGCGTGACCACTCGGGGCCGAAGTCTGGCCGCCACGGAGGCCGCCGCTCGAAGATCGAGATGGCGTTGCCTCGAACGCCCACCTCGAGACGGACCTGATCGCGGATGTGCGCGGGGATGCGCTGCTCGCAGAATTCCCGCACCTCCCGCTCCGCCGATGTCCTCACCGGCTCCGGGATAGTCACGTTCTTGAGGATACGACCGAACTCGCCGGACTAACTTCGGCGGCGCCCTTCCTCGGCCTCCCCAGGGGGGAGGATCGTCCAGGTGTAAACGTCTCTACGATGGTCGAAGACGCACTCGTACCAGATGTCTTCCTCTTCATCGTGGAAGACCTTCCCGACATCGGCCGGCCCTTGACAGTCCTTGGGGTCGGGTTCGCCGCCGGTCACGGACCCAGAAAGCCCTACTCTTCAGGGTTCGCCAGGTCATCGAAAAGGCTCGGCCCCTCGGATACCTGCCGCGCGCGGGAGGCGTCCTCGGCGCCGGGCTCAGCCGGGCGCCTGAAGTGCTTGCCGAGCGTGTCGAGCTGCCCCTGGTACGAGGAGCCGATCTTCGCTCCGTACAGGAGGTCCGGCTCCTCGGCCATCCGTTCGAACGTCAGCTTGCACACCCGCTGACCGTGCTCGATCATGAATGGGACGTCGTGGGCCCGCACCTCGAGCGCCGCTCGTGACCCGAAGAAGCCGCCCGAGGGGTCGAATCCGAATCCGGGGTCGAAGAATCCCGCGTAATGAGTCCGGAGCTCGCCGCTGGTGGGGTCGTAGGCCGCCATCTCTGCCGCGTAGCCGGGCGGGATACGAACGGCCTCCTCCGACAGCAGGAGATAGAACGCGTCTGGTTCCAGGATGATCCTGTCGCCTTCCTCCCGCTGCACAGGCGTCCAGTACCTCTCCCAGCCGTAGGCGGACGTTTGGGCCATGTCGATCGGTGGCGCGTACTTCTTCGCTCGATATCCGACCCGGCCGGATTCGTCGCCGTGCAGATCCAGGCCGAGGAACAGCCCGTTCGCGGTGGCGAATCGGGGCCCACGAACCGGCTCTGACCCGCGATAGAGGAGCGGCTCGCTCTGATGGACCTGGAGGAGCTCCTCATCCGACAGGACAGAGCCGCCGATCGAAAGTCGCAGCTGATTGAGGGCGAGCCCCTCCTTGACCTTCACGGTGAAGGAGAGAGGGACCACCTCCAGGTAGAGGGGGCCAGTGTAGCCGGAACGGATCTCATCGAATCGGAAGCTGTGGTCGGTGATCACCCGAGTGAACACGTCGAGCCGCCCGGTGGAGCTCTTCGGGTTGGCCTTGCCCCGGACGTCGGGTGGAAGGCGCAGCTCCTCGATCAGCGGGATGAGATACGGCGTGTTCGGCTCGAGCACCCTGCTCTCGGTGTGGATGCTGAACTCGTCCACGACGAGTTCCTTGAGCTTGACCTCGACGGGCTCATCGTCGGGGAGGAAGCTGGAGCGGATGCGATAGACGGTCTCTCCCAACCGAAGGTCGATGCTCGCGGGCTGGATGCTGCGTTCGGAGATCTTGAAGTCCCCGGCTCCGATGATCCCTTGGTCCACAGCTCGCCGCAGGGCCTGGCTGGGCAGCACCCCCCGAGCGCCCGCCGAGAGGCCGAGTGCTTCGCGCATGTCGATGCCCGTCTGATCCTGGCTCAAGATGGGGCTCCGCGTTCTCCCGGGGGCCCATCATACGGGCGAGCGCGAACCGAAGACCCGGCAGGGTCGGGGGCGTTGCAAGCGGCGTGCGCCCGGCCGGACCTCAGGGGTCCCGCCGTTTGGGTTCCAGGAGGGAGCGGGCCTGGTCGGCCCAGACCTTGGCGCCCTTCTGCTCGAACTCTCGCAAGGCGTACTCACGGAGGGAGGTGACCTCACCGTTCCTGCCGAGCACTTCCAGGATCTCGGCCAGGCCCAGGGCTGCGCGACCCTTCCAGAGCGGGTAGTCGGAGGCCCGGGCTGCGTCTAGTGCCTCGCGAGCCAGACGTTCGGCCTCCTCGCCTTTGCTTTGTCGAGCACGGATCCTTCCCAGGGTGGTCATGCCCAGCGTCCTCCACAGGGGATGACCTCCCTCGATGGACCGAAGGGCGGGAGCTTCGGCCTCCTCCCACCGACCCGCGGTGACCAGCGCGTTGGCCAGAAACGGAAGGATCGTGGTGTCGGTGATGTTCAGCTCCTCGTACCGGCGCTGGCCCTCCTCCATGAGCCGGATCGCCCCCTCGACGTCGCCGGCCATCAGGAGGACGTCACCCTCGCACTCGGAGGAGTCGGCCCAGTTGGCCTCCTGGCCGTTCTCCCGGAGGATGTCGCGGTACCGCCGCGCGAGGGTCCTGGCCTCATCGATGCGTCCCTGCCACGCTCGGAGGTGGCCCAGGGCGTGGGACATGTACGCCTCGATGGTCCGGTCGCCCGCGTACTCCTCCAGGAACGCCTCCGCCCGGCTGGCGGCGTCGTCAACGTGGCGGGGGCCCTGGGCCAGGACCGCGCTGAGAGTAAGGAGGCTCTCCGCCTCCCTCCGAGGGTCTCCGGCGGCCCGAGCGTGCTGGCGGGCCCGCTCCAGGGCCTCCTCGGAATCGCCTGCCCGCCCGGCCCACCATCTCGCCACGCCGACCAGGTGCCACGCCCGGGCCAGCCCCCGGTCGTCGCCATGATGCGCGAACACCTCGCTGGCCTGGAGACCGTCCCGCTCCGCGTGCTCGAACTCGCCTGGCCCCTCGTTGGCCCTGATGTACCACCGGCCCATCACCACGTGCGCGGCCAGGCGTTCGTCGCCCAGCGCCTCGGCTTCCCTGGAAGCCTCCTCGATGACCTCCCGGGCCCGGTCCATCTGTCCGCTCTCGGTGAGGGCCTCGACCAGGTCGACCAGGAGCTCGACGCGATCGGGGTCGCCCTCCTCCATGAGGGCGGTGGCCCGCGAGAGTAGGTTGATGGCGGCCTGGATGTCGACGCGCTTCAGGGCTCGAGTCCCTGCCGAGGCCAGGTGCTTCGCGGACCTGGCAGCCAGTTGCGGGATGACCTCCCCATCCATGCCCAGCTCCGTTCGGTACCGGTGGGCCTGCTCCAGGTGGTATCCGAGGATCTCCTCGAACTCGGTGAGGTGGTCCGCCGCCCGGCGCTCGATCCAGCCCGCGAACCGCTCGTGCAACTCGGCCCGGAGCTCCTTGGTGGTCCCCGCGTACGCGGCGTCGCGGATGAGGATGTGGCTGAACCGAAAGGCGTCCTCGCCGGAGAACCGGGAGCGGTCGGGGCGGACCAACTCCTTGCGGACCAGGGCCTGAAGGTGGCCGCCCACGGCCGCCTGCTCGGGGGCGGGTGAGAGCTCGGCCACCGCCCCCCACCAGAACACCTTCCCCACCACCGAGGCCCGCTGGATCACCGCTCGCTCCTCGCGAGGGAGGCGTTCCAGCCGGGCGGACAGGAGGGCGTTGATCGTCGGGGGGATGGCGATCGCCGAGAGGTCGCCGGCTGCGGTCCACCGCCCGTCGTCGCGGCGGAGGAGCCCGTCGTCGACGAGCATCCGGAGGATCTCCTCCACGAACAGGGGGTTGCCCTCCGCTGCTTGGCGGATCCGGGTTCCGACTTCCTCGTCGAGCGGCGCCGGGCCCAGGAGGTTGCCGATCAGCCGCTCGCTGTCCTCCTCGGTGAGGGGGTCGAGCCGGATCGAGGCGGCGTCGGTGACGCCGGCGCCCCACATGGGCCGGGTGTCCATGAGGTCGGGGCGGGCCAGGCACAGGAGGAGGATGGGCGCTCCGGTGCTCCACCCGGCCAGGTACTCGACCAGGTCCAGGAAGGTGGCCTCGCCCCAGTGGATGTCATCGAATACGACCGCTAGGGGTTCGCGCCCGGCCATGGCCTCGAGGAGCCGGCGCACCGCCCAGAACGTCTCCTGCGCCGGTGCGGTCGTCTCGGTCAGGCCGAGGACGGAGGCCAGCCGCTCCGCGATGGTTGCCGTCTCCTCGTGCTCGCCGCACAAAGAGGCGATCTTGTCCATGGCGTCGTCGGGTGCATCCTGCTCGGTGATGGCGGCCGCCTCGCGGACCACCTCGGCCACCGGCCAGTAGGTGATCCCATCCCCGTATGGGAGGCACCGTCCCTGGAGGATGGTGGCCCGGCCCCTTAGCCAGGTGATGAACTCCGCCGACAGTCTCGACTTCCCGACGCCCGGCGTGCCGATGACGGTGACCAGGCGGCATGAGGCTTCCCCCGTTGAGTGTTCAAATGCCTCTCGCAGGAGAGACAGCTCTCGATTGCGCCCGACGATTGGCGAGTCGAGGCGCCTTGCGATACCCGGCCCTTCAGCCGAGACCTCGATGAGCCGCCAGGCGGCCTGCGGAGCGGCCTTGCCCTTGAGTTCGAAGGGCCCAGCTGACTCGACCTGGACCGCGTCTCGGACCAGCCGGTATGTGGAGTCGCCGATCAGGATCTCGCCGGAGGCGGCCGCCTGCTCCAGCCGGGCTGCGAGGTTCCCCGCGTCCGAGGTGAGTGGAGCGTCGGGGCGGGTCTCCTCCGCTAGGACCTCGCCGGTGTTTACCCCGGTCCGAGCCTCGATCCGGACACCATGCCGGTCCTCGAGCTCCCGGTTGAGTTCGTCGAGAGCGGTCCGCATCTCGGAGGCTGCCCGGACCCCCCGGAGGGCGTCATCCTCCCGCAGCTCGGGGATCCCGAACACGGCCACGATGGCGTCCCCGATGTACTTCTCGACGTTTCCCCCGTGCCGTTCGAGTACGGCCCCCATCCGTTCGAAGTAGTTGGTCATCACCTGCCGAAGGAGCTCGGGATCGAGCCGCTCTCCCAGCGAGGTCGATCCGACCACATCGGTGAATACAAAAGTGACGATCTTCCGCGATCTCACTGCCTCGTCCGAGGCGTCGGTGAGCGGGCCGGCGCACGACTGGCAGAACCGGGCAGAGTCAGGATTCTCTGTCCCGCACCGCTCGCAGATCACCACTTGATGAGGCTACCCGTGGCGGCCGAGGTAGTGGAAGGCTAGGTTGACGTTTTCCGCGATTTCCCTCCGCACCTGCTCAGGCGGCAGAATGGGCGGGACGCCCGCCCCCAGGAGGTGCCCGATGCAAGGGCTGATGAAGGACTATCCACGCACTCTGACTCAAGTGCCCAAATGGATCGCGACGTACTTCCCGCCGCACTGTGAATCCCCACCGACGAGGGGTACCACGCCTACGACGGGGAAACTGGTGGCTCCCCGACGACGTGGTGTTCCTGGAAGAGATCCCCCAGAGGAGCGTAGTCAAGATTTCCAACGAGGAGCTCCGCGCTCATTTCGGGGACCCGACGTTCCCGACAGCATAGGAATAGGAGATCCGCATGGGGGTTGGCACCGAGGAACTCATCAAGCAGGTTAAGAAGCTATTAGGCGGCGAACTCCAGATACCTTCGATACAGAGGGGCTATGTCTGGAAACGCACACAGATCCCACGACTGCTCGATTCCCTGTATCGAGATTATCCTGTCGGCTCCCTTCTTATCTGGGACACCGACCTTGATTTTCCGGTCAAGACTGCTGCCGTCATCCAAAGCACGCCACAATATGGAAAGCCCGGCGTACTTCTCGACGGCCAACAGCGTTTGACGAGTCTCGCCTGGGTATACCGGCCAGAGGCCGCTGGTCCAGGAATACGGGTGCCGGATGTTCGATTTGACATCCGGGTCGAAGAGTTCCTGCTGCCGAGTGCAGTGCAACGAAGAGACCCGTTCCTCATCCCCGTTGGCAGCGTTCTGGCAGACGATGCGCAATTCGCTTCCCTTCTCAAGCCTCTAGGCATTGGATTCGATCACCCTAACTACGAAGAGTTCTACGAGCGTCTGAATCGACTCCGAAGCGTCCGCGACTACCAAATGCCCGTTCAATCCGTTTCATCGAATGATTACGAGACCGTGGCGG
>JBOGVS010000017.1:0-59524 GCA_050692555.1 Actinomycetota bacterium | reverse complement strand
GAGCTCGATCACGTACGGGCTCCTCCTGGGCATATCCTCCCTCCTCTCGGAGGAAAGCATGCCCCACCAGGGGCGGCAACTCCAGCACTCTAATACGCTATGTATTTAGGAAGGAGCGTACTAAGGCTCGCAGGTGCTACGCGGGAACCGCCCCCATCACCAAGGCCTCCGGCACCCGCCTGGTGGTGCTCGCTCGGGTGGCTCGGAACAGGCGATTGGCCGATGCCTGCTACCTGTGGGCATTCGCCGCCCTCACCGCCTCACCCGGAGCGCGGAGCTGCTACGACGCCCACCGGGCGAAGGGCAAGACCCACCACCAAGCGCTGCGGACCCTTGCCAACCGCCTGGTCGGCATCCTCCACGGCTGCCTTCGCCACCGTCAGCTCTACAGCGAGGACATCGCCTGGCCAACCTCCGTGGAGGTCGCCGCTTGACATGTTAGGAGCGTGGGATGTCTAGACCGCGGCGGAGTCGCCGGGCTCGCCGGGCTCGCCGCGCTCGGGGAGGTCCGTGGACTCCACGACCTCGCGGACGGCGTTGACCAGCTGTTTGAAGTTGAAAGGCTTGGTCACGTACCCGGCCACGCTGTACTTGGCGGCCCGGTCCTTGCTTGCCTTGGCCTCGAGCGCCGAGACCACGATGACCGGCGGCGGGTCCTCCCTGCTGCCCAGGGCCTCCAGGACGCCCCACCCGTCGAGGATGGGCATCATCAGGTCGAGCAGGACCAGGTCCGGCTTTCGGCCGGCGATCCGCTCGAGGGCGATCCGTCCGTTCAGCGCCTCCTCGGTGTCGAACCCGGCCGCCCGGAGGCTGGTCCGGAGCAGGAACAGGATGTCCGGGTTGTCGTCGACGATAAGGATGAGTGGCTGGCCCGTCACGTCTCTCCTCTCCTGTCGGCGGGCCCGCGGGCAGGGCTCCCGCCTATCGCGAATATCGGGCCGCTGAGGCGAGCCCTTGAGTTTTCCGTCCGGACCTCCAGCCCCCCCGCTTCCCTTGCCAGGGTGCGAGGGCTTCCGTACCCTGCGGGAACACTCATGACCAGTCCATACCGTCCCGAGGCCATCGAGCCGAAGTGGGTCGCCCGCTGGGACCAGGAGAACCTGTATGCCGCCGGGGGGCCAGACGACCCACGCCCCCGGTTCTACTCCCTGGACATGTTCCCGTATCCCTCGGGCGACCTGCACATGGGCCATGCCGAGGCCTTCGCCCTGGGAGACGTGATGGCCAGGTTCCGGTGGATGCAGGGCTACAACGTCCTGCACCCCATCGGCTGGGACGCGTTCGGCCTTCCCGCGGAGAATGCGGCGATCCAGCGCGGCATCCACCCGAAGGAGTGGACCTACGCGAACATCGAGAAGCAGGCCGCCTCGTTCCGCCGGTACGGGGTGTCGTTCGACTGGTCCACGCGCCTGCACACCTGCGACCCCGAGTACTACCGGTGGACCCAGTGGCTATTCCTGAAGCTCCTCGAGCACGGCCTGGCCTATCGGAAGACAGCCCCCGCGAACTGGTGCCCCAAGGACCAGACCGTCCTGGCCAACGAGCAGGTCGTGGCGGGCGCCTGCGAGCGGTGCGGGACCCCCGTGGTCCGGAAGGACCTCACGCAGTGGTTCTTCAAGATCACCGCCTATGCCCAGGCCCTCCTGGACGATATGGAGCTGCTTCCGGGCTGGTCGGACCGGGTGCTGAACATGCAACGGAACTGGATCGGGCGGTCCGAGGGCGCCGACGTGGAGTTCGAGATCGCGGAGACCGGTGACAAGGTGACGGTCTTCACCACGCGGCCCGACACGCTGTGGGGCGTCACGTTCTTCGTGTTCGCCCCCGAGCACCCCCTCGTCCCGAAGCTCGCGGAGCTGGGTGGGTCCTCGGAGGCGGCGGTGGAGATGCTGAACCGACTCCAGGCCACTCCCCTGACAAGCCGGGAACAAGCCGAGAGCCGCGAGGGGATCCCGCTGGGGGTCCACGCCATCAACCCGGTCAACGGCGAGAAGGTGCCGTGCTTCGTGGCCCCCTACGTGCTGATGGAGTACGGTGCCGGCGCGGTGATGGGCGTGCCCGCGCACGACCAGCGGGACTTCGAGTTCGCCCGGGAGTACGGCCTGGAGATCCGGGTGGTCATCGCTCCCCAGGGACGGGACATCGATCCCGGCGCGATGACCGAAGCGTGGCCGCACGAAGGCGTGATGGTGCACTCCGGTCCGTTCGACGGGACGCCGTCACCGGAGAGCATCGAGGCGGTCACCCGGTGGCTGGAGGAGCAGGGGAAGGGGAGGCACGCGGTCACCTACCGGCTGCGCGACTGGCTGATCTCCCGCCAGCGGTACTGGGGTTGTCCGATCCCCATCGTCCACTGTCCCGACTGCGGGGAGGTCCCGGTGCCGGACGAAGATCTTCCGGTCGTCCTCCCCGAGGACGTCGACTTCTCGCCCACGGGGGTGAGCCCCCTGGCCAAGCACGAGAGCTTCGTGAATGTCGACTGCCCGAACTGCGGGAAGCCGGCCAAGCGGGAGACCGACACCATGGACACGTTCGTCGACTCCTCCTGGTACTTCTACCGCTACCTGTCCCCGCACGACGAGACCCAGGCCTTCGACCCCGAAGCCGTGAAGCTGTGGATGCCGGTGGATCAGTACATCGGGGGGATCGAGCACGCCATCCTGCACCTCCTGTACTGCCGGTTCTTCACCAAGGTCCTGAACGACATGGGGATGGTCTCGTTCCGCGAGCCGTTCCCCCGGCTGCTCAATCAGGGGATGGTGATCATGGGCGGCGCGGCGATGAGCAAGAGCAAGGGCAACATCGTCGAGCCGATGCCGCTGGTCGAGGAGTATGGGGTCGACACCATCCGGCTCACGATGCTGTTCGCCAACCGTCCCGAGGACGACATCGACTGGGCCGACGTGTCGCCCGAGGGCGTCAGCGATTGGCTCCGTCGGGTGTGGCGAGCGACCCACGAGGCGGCGGACAGAAAGGGGTCCGATCCCGACGACCTCCGGAGGTTCACCCACCGCTCCATCAAGCGGGTCACCGAGCTTTACGAGAGGTACCGGTTCAACGTGGCGGTGGCCGAGCTGATGAAGCTGACCAACGAGATCCGCCGGTCGCTCGACGCGGGGCAGCCGGCAACGGAAGCCTCGCGTTCCCTCGTTCTGCTCGTGGCCCCGATGGCCCCCTTCATCGCCGAGGAGCTGTGGCGAGAGGTCCTGGGGGAGTCGGAGAGCGTCCACCGGGCACCGTGGCCCTCGTACGACGACGAGCTGGCCCGGGAGGAGCGCGTGACGCTGATCGTCCAGGTCGACGGCAAGGTCCGCGACCGGGTGGAGGTCTCGCCGGACCTGTCCGAGGACGACGCCGAGCGGCTGGCTCTGGAGTCGGAGAACGCCCGCCGGGCGGTGGGCGACCGCCAGGTGGTCCGGGTGGTGGCCAGGCCGCCGCGACTGGTGAACCTGGTTACCGGCTAGCCTTCGTGCTCGATGTCCGGGAGAAGGACGGCGTGGTTCTGGTGTCGGCCCGGGTTCGCCCACGCTCCCGTCCCGGCCTCTCGCTCACCGACGGGGGGCTGGTCATCTCTGTCGCCGCCCCGCCGGAGAAGAGCCGGGCCACGGAGGAGGGCCGCCGGGCCCTCGCCTCGGCCCTCGGCGTCTCCTCCTCCAGCGTGCAGCTTCGAAGCGGAGCGGCCGCCCGTCGCAAGGTCTTCGTGGTCTCCGGAATGCCGGTGGTCGACGTTCGCCGGCGGCTCCTGGCTGCGGCAGGGAATACCTGACAGGGATCGAATCCCTCTCGTGATGGAGATGCAGGTGAGCTTCCGCTGTCCTGAATGCGGAGAGGACCGTTGGCGAGAGGAGCACAAGAGACCTCTCCGGGCATTCGTGTCGTGGCTTGACAATGGGGGCGGCTGGCCGGGACCAGAGTTCGTCTGCGAGAAATGCGGTCAGCGTATCGCTGGTGGCTCAAGGAGATTTTCGATACTCGGACCACATTCCCGGTCTTGGTGGTCGTTGCCATGGCGCCTGTACCAGGTAGTCCAACAAGAGCGAAGCGCGCACCCGGCGCCGATCACGTACATCGGAGCCGCCCTCACGGGTGCAGCAGCCGGAGCTCTCACCGACGTTCTGTGGGATATCCCGTGGTGGAGCGTGACTCTGGGTGCCGTGGTGGCCACATGGCTGGTGTTCATGGCCACGGTCTTTACAAGCCGAGCGAGACGATGGAGCCGAAGGGACCTACGGGTTCGTCTTCTAGACGTGATCGATCCCGGAGGACACGAAGGTCGGAGGGAGCGCCTGATGCGGGAGGCATTCGAGCGGGCCCCCTTCCCCCTCTACGGCCTGGATCGGACGTGGTCCGGGCCCCGATGGATTGGCGGTTTGGGGGACAGCAGCTCCGAAGGGCCGCGACTGACCCTCGCACATGGCGATGTCAACACGGAGGGTGCCCCAGTGGCTCGCGTGACGATGTCGCGGGAACCTGGGGGGACCAAGCGAGCGTGGATGACGTTCGAGTTGCTCCACTCGGTCAATCCAGGATGGCGGTCTCCGCCTCGGACGCCCGTCACGATCCCAGTCGATGGGCGAGCCGTTGATTTCCATCTCGTTCGCCTACCGGACGAGTGGTTCGCCGTTGGAGCGGTTGAGGCGACCTGCGTTGCCATCGAGGGCATCAAAATCGATCCCGATCGGCTGCGGCTCGAGCGGATCTCCGATCTCGAGCCCTATTTCCGCGGTCTTCCTCGGTCCGGCAGCCACGAATAGACGCCGGGCCGCGAGACTCAGGCAATCCTGAGGGCTGTCATAACTCCGTCTCGGGTGGGGATGATTGTGGCGCGGTACCGCTCGTCGGAGGCGATGGCCTTGTTGTGTCGCCGGACCGCCTCGGTCCAGTCCTGCGGGCGATCGTCGGGGGGAACACCCTCGGCCACCCTTCCGCCCCACAGCACGTTGTCCGCCAGATAGAGGCCGCCGACCCGAAGCCGCTCCCGGGCCTTCTCCCACGCGGTGGGGTAGCCCCCCTTGTCGATGTCGCAGAACACCACGTCGAATGAGCCCTCGAGCTGGTCGATGATCTCGAGCGCGTCCCCGACGTGGGAGCGGACCCTGTCGGCCAATCCGGCGCGCCCCAGGTAGTCCATGGCCTTCTCCTGGTTCCCGGCATCGCCCTCGGTCATGTGGACCTCGCCGTCGGGGCCCACCGCGCGGGCGAACCAGTACGCCGAGTAGCCGTAGCCCGAGCCCAGCTCCAGCACCCGTCGGGCCCCGATGGCCCGGGCCAGCACCTCGAGCGTCACGCCGACGACCCGGTCGACGATGGGGAAGTCCCGCTCCCTGGCCTCCGCCTCCATCTCCTCCGCGATCTCTTCCCGGCCTCCCAGGAGATCCCGGAGGTAGTCCTCGATCCGCTGATCCACGATGTCGATGGCCACCAGTTCCCTCCTTATCCGACCCGAGGATACCCGGCCCGTTCATGTCACCGGGGGCCAGTAGCATTCCGACGTCCTCTCCCTCGACGTGCCGGCGGACAGGGGGATGGACGGCATCCGAGACTGGCTCGAGGGGCTGACCCGCCGGGAGAGGGTGCTGGTCGTGGTGATCGGGCTGGCCGCCCTGGGCGGAGCCGGCCTGTGGTACGTGCGATCGCTGCCCCGGCAGGTGGAGGTCTCCGCACCCGTGCCCGGGCCCTCCGCGTCGCCGTCTCCGGCGGTGGTGATCGTCCACGTGGCGGGCTGGGTGCGCTCGCCGGGCGTGTACGAGCTCCATGAGGGCGACCGGGTCGTCGACGCCATCGACGCGGCCGGAGGGCCGCGGAAGGGTGCCGAGCTCGGCGCGCTGAACCTGGCCGCGTTGCTGTCCGACGGGCAGCAGGTCCTGGTCGGCAGAATGGCCGGCCCGACGACGGCGTCGACGCCGGGGGAGGCCCCCGGCGGTTCGGCTGCCGGGCAGCTGATCAACGTGAACACGGCCACGGCTGCGGAGCTCGAGGTTCTTCCCGGGATCGGTGAGGTGCTGGCGGGCACCATCGTGGCCTACCGGGACGAGCACGGGCCGTTCGGCTCGGTCGACCAGCTCGAGGACGTGAGCGGGATCGGCCCGGTGACCCTGGAGGAGATCCGTGACCTGGTGACGGTGTGATCTCAAGGGCTTCGGTGCTCCCGGCCGCGGCGGCCGGGTTCGGGACGGGGATCCTGATGGCCCGATGGTTCGAGCCGGCCCGGCCGGAGGCGGTGGGGCTCCTGCTGGTGGGTCTGGCCTGCGCGGGTGCCTCGTTCCTGGCCGGTAGGAGCAAACCCAGGCGATCGCGAGAGCTGCTCGCACGGCGGGGACTGGGGTCCGCGCCGGTTCGAGCTCTGGGGCCGCGGGAACGGATCCTCGCGGCCGCCGGCATCCCCACCGCGGAGCCCGCCGCCGTTGATCGCCGGCCGATCCGGGGGCTGGTCGTCGCGCTTCTCGGGGTCGCCCTGCTCGGAGCCGGATGGTCGGTTCTCCGCCGTCCCACCGGTGCCGAACTGGCCGCGTTCGACGGCCGCACCGTGTCCTTCCGCGGTTCCGCGGTATCGGACGTCCAGGTCTACGAGTGGGGATGGGCCGTGGAGGTGAGGCTGGCCTGGGCCGGCGACGATGCCACCCGGAGGACCCTCGACAGCCGGGTGTGGATGAGCGCGGACGACCGAGCGCCTCCGGTGGAGGCCGGACAGGTGGTCGAGGGCTCGGGGATCCTGCGGCGGATCCAGGGCGGCGGGTCGGGTTTCGAGGAGTGGCTGGTGGACCGTGGCGTGGTGGCGACGGTGTCGGTCCACGAGCTCTCGGTCCGGGGCCCGCCCTCCAACCTCGCCCTCCGGGTGGCCAACGGCACTCGCGGCGCGCTCCGACGAGGGATCTGGCGGACGCTTCCGCCGGCGCAGGGCGGCCTGCTGCTGGGGCTGTCGATCGGCGACACCTCCCGGATGACCCCGGAGGTGGAGGAGGACTTCCGAGCGACGGGCCTGGGCCACCTCGTGGCGGTGTCCGGCTCGAACGTGGCCATGTTCCTGGCGCCGGTGATCGCCCTCACCGGTCGCCTCCGGACCCGCCGGGGCCTCCGCCTCACGGTGGCGGTGCTCGCCGTGGGCTTCTTCGCCCTACTGACCCGGTGGGAGCCGTCCGTCCTCCGGGCCAGCGCCATGGCCGTGGTGGCCCTGGTGGGTGTGTGGGCCGGCCGGCCACGGAGCACCGGGGTCGCTCTCGGCGGAGCGGTGCTGGCCCTGCTGGTCGTGGACCCGGATCTGGCGGCGTCGGTTGCGTTTCAGCTATCGGTGGCGGCCACCCTGGGGTTGGCGCTCCTGGCCGGTCCGGTGGCTGGCCGCCTCCACCGGTTCCCCCGTCCGGTCGCCGCGGCGGCCGGAGCCACGGTGGCCGCCCAGGTGGGGGTCACGCCGCTGCTCCTCCTGCACTTCGGGGTGGTGCCCACCGTCACGCTGCTGGCCAACCTGCTGGCGTTTCCCGCCGTGCCCGTGGCGCTCCTGGTCGGAACCCTTGCCGCAGCGGTGGGACTGGTGTGGGAGCCGGTGGGGGCCGGCCTCGGTGATGTGGCCGCGGCACCGCTCGGGTATCTCATCGGCCTGGCCGATCGGCTGGCCCGCGCGCCGCTTCCGCACCTCACCGCGGACGGAGTCCTGGCCCCCGTACTCGCGGCGCTCCTGGGCGGTGTGGTGGTGTGGCGACTGCGACGCGGCCGCCGCCGGGTGGGGACCGTGCTGGTGGCGGTGGCGGTTGGAGCGGCGGCGTGGGCCGCCGCGCCGGACACCGGTCCGCCGTCCTCGCTCACGGTGACGTTCCTCGACGTGGGGCAGGGCGACGCCGCCGTGGTCCGCACGCCCGACGGCGCCACGATCCTCGTCGACTCGGGGCCGGAGGAGGACCTGGTGGCCCGGAAGCTGGCGTCACTGGGTGTCGGGCGGATCGATCTGGCGGTAGCCTCCCACTCCCACGCCGATCACGTCACCGGGTTCCCGGCCATCCTGGCCCGGTTCCCGGTCGGGCTACTGCTGGAGCCCGGGTGCCCCCATGATGCGTCCCCGTACCGGCGGTTCCTCGACGCGGTCCGCAGCGAAGGGGTCCCGGTCCGTCATCCTCGCGGCGGAGAGCGGATGACGGTTGGAAGCGTGAGGGTGGAGATCCTCGGCCCCGATCGATGCTCCCCGGATGGGGATTCGCCGAACGACGAATCCATCGTTCTCCGGATCGTCGATGGCACCTCGAGCATCCTGTTCACCGGTGACGCCGAGGTGGCCGCACAGCGCGATCTGCTCGAGGACGGAGACCCCGTGCAGGCCACGGTGCTGAAGGTCCCCCACCAGGGGGGCGACACCTCTGACCCGGCGTTCCTCGATGCGGTTGGCTCCAGGGTGGCCGTGGTGAGTGTCGGACCCAACGAGTACGGGCACCCCAATCCCGGCGTGCTGGCCGCCCTCGAAGCCGAAGGCATGCTGGTGGTTCGGACCGATCTGGCGGGAGACGTGGCGGTGTCCTTCGGCCCTTCCGGTCCCCTCGTAGAATCGTCGAGGTGAGCGGACCGGTGTTGCTGCTGTGGGGGGAGAGCGACTTCCTGCTCCGCGAGGCCGCTCACGAGGCGTTCGGGGAGACCGCTCCCCGCGAGATCGATGGGGCGGAGTGGGTCGCCGGGGCCACGTCGGACCTGGCCACCCCGTCGCTGCTGGGCGAGGAGCGGGGGCTGCTGGTTGCCGGAGCCCAGGCGCTGCCCCCGGAAGCCCTCGAGGAGATCGCCGAGTACACCCGCGCGCCCGTCCCCGATGCTCGCCTGGTGCTCACCGCTTCGGTGGGCCCCAGGGCCAAGGGACCCCCCCGGGCGGTGGTCAAGGCGATCGGCGACGGGGCGGAGACCCGCAAGGTGGCCGTGGAGCGGCGAGAGCTGGCCACCTGGGTGCTGGTCCGGGCCCGGGCCCGGGGCCTTCAGGGAACCCCCGCGGGGGCCACGGCGCTGGTGCAGACCGTGGGCGAGGACCCCGGGACCCTGGATCAGGCGGTGGCCCAGCTCGCCGACGCCCACCCCGCCGAGGGGCTCACCCCGCAGACCGTGGCGGCCCAGTTCCGGGGACTCGGCGATCGCCGGATCTGGGAGCTGTGCGACGCCGCCTTCGGCCGGGATCTACCGACCGCTCTCCGCTATCTCACCGCGATGCTTGACGCGGGCGAGGAGCCCCTGATGATCCTGGGAGGGATCGCCGCCCGGCTCCGAGACCTGCTGCGGGTGCGCTCCCTTCCGCCCAAGGCTCCGCCGGCGGAGGTGGCCCGGGCCGCCGGGCTCCGGTTCGAATGGCAGGGCCGCCGGTACCGGGACCAGGCTCGCAAGTTCGGGGAAGGCGAGCTCCGCGAGCTTCACCGGAGCCTGGTGGAGGCGGATGCGCTGCTGAAGCAGGGGGGGAACGGCCAGGTGGTGCTCCCGATGCTCCTGTCTCGGATCGCCGGGGAGGGCCCGAGGGGACGAGCAGCGAGCTCGAGGGCCCGAGCGGGGGCCCGCTAGGAGGGTTGCCCGGCCCGGCCCACGGCCCGGGCCAGCTTCGACTTGCGGCGAGCGGCGGTGCGGGGATGGATGGCGCCCTTCCCCGCGGCCTTGTCGAACAGCCGGGCCGTCTGCCGCAGCCCTTCGGCCGCGGTATCCGCGTCGCCGGCCGTGGCCGCCTCGCGGACTTTCCGGGCCTCCGTCTTCAGGCGGGTCCGGACGGTCTTGTTGCGCACGCGGCGCCGCTCGTTCTGACGGTTGCGCTTGATCTGGGACTTGATGTTGGCCACGGCGCAAGAGTGTAGCACCGGGTCGGTACCATGGGACGCGTGACGGATCCCGAGCGCATCCGCAACTTCGCGATCATCAGCCACATCGATCACGGGAAGTCCACGCTCGCGGACCGGTTCCTGGACCTCACCCATGCGGTTCCCGAGCGGCAGATGCGCGAGCAGTACCTGGACCGTATGGATCTGGAGCGTGAGCGGGGCATCACGATCAAGGCCCAGGCCGTTCGCCTCGGGTACGAGTACGACGGCATCCGGTACCAGCTCAACCTGATCGACACCCCGGGGCACGTGGACTTCACCTACGAGGTCTCCCGGGCCCTGGCGGCCTGCGAGGGCGCCGTGCTCCTGGTGGACGCGTCCCAGGGGATCGAGGCCCAGACGCTGGCCAACCATCACCTGGCCACCGAGGCCGGACTGGCCATCGTCCCCGCAGTGAACAAGATCGACCTCCCGCAGGCGGACGTGGACGAGGCGGTCCGAGAGATGGCCGAGCTCACCGGGGCCGATCCCGGCGACGTCCTCCGGATCTCGGCCAAGACGGGAGAGGGGGTCGCCGAGCTCCTGTCCGCGGTGATCGATCGCGTTCCGCCGCCCACGGGACGGCCGGACGGTCCCCTCAGGGCGCTGGTCTTCGATTCCGCCTACGACCCGTACCGGGGTGTGGTGGCGTACGTCCGGGTGGTGGACGGCAGCCTCCCGTCGCGGGCCCGGATCCGCATGATGGCCACCGGGCTGGAATCGGAGACGGAGGAGGCCGGAGCCATGGCCCCGGAGCCCACGCCGGTCGAGGCCCTGAGCTCCGGCGAGGTCGGCTACGTGGTGGTGGGGGAGAAGGACGTCCGCCGGGCCAAGGTGGGCGATACCGTCACGGTGATCGGCCGGCCTGCGGACGGGCCGCTTCCCGGGTACCGCGAGCCCAAGCCCATGGTGTGGAGCGGCCTGTACCCCATGGAGGGTGGGGACTACCCGGGCCTCCGCGCCGCCCTGGACAAGCTGCGGCTCTCCGACGCCGCGCTGGTGTTCGAACCGGAGTCCTCACGCGCGCTGGGGTTCGGGTTCCGGTGCGGCTTCCTCGGGCTGCTGCACATGGACATCGTCAGGGAGCGGCTGGAGCGGGAGTTCGATCTCGAGCTGCTGGCCACCGCCCCGAACGTGGAGCTCCGGGTGATCCGCGGCGATCAGATCGTCGAGGTCCACAACCCCTCGGAGATGCCCGAGCCGGGGACCCTCGACCGGGTGGAGGAGCCGCTGGTGCTGGCCACGGTGATCACTCCCGCCGAGTACCTCGGCCCGGTGATGGAGCTGTGTCAGAGCCGTCGCGGGGCCATGGAAGAGATGAAGTACCTGTCGACGGACCGGGTCGAGCTTCGCTACCTCATGCCGCTGGCCGAGATCATCTTCGACTTCTTCGATCAGCTGAAGTCCCGGACCCGGGGGTACGCCTCGCTCGACTACGAGCACCGGGGGTACCGCGAAGCCGACCTGGTGCGGGTTGACGTGTTGCTGCACGGCGAGCCGGTGGACGCGTTCAGCGCCGTGGTCCACCGGGACAAGGCCCAGGCCTACGGGCGAAGGATGGTCGAACGGTTGCGGGAGCTCATCCCCCGGCAACTGTTCGACGTGGCCATCCAGGCCGCCATCGGGTCGCGGATCATCGCCCGGGAGACCGTGAAGGCCAAGCGCAAGGACGTCCTGGCCAAGTGCTACGGGGGGGACGTGACCCGCAAGCGCAAGCTCCTGGAGCGCCAGAAGGCCGGGAAGGCCCGGCTTCGGCGGGTGGGCAAGGTGGACGTCCCGCACGAGGCGTTCATCGCCGCGCTCGGTGTGGTCCAGCGAGGGAATCGGTGAACGCCGGGTTGTACGTGCACGTGCCGTTCTGCCTGACCAGGTGTGGTTACTGTGACTTCAACGCCCACGCGGGACTGGAGCACCTGAAGGTCCCGTACGTGGACGCCCTGTGCCGCGAGGCCGACCTGGTGGCCGAGGGATGGACCGGGGTGCGGTTCGTCTCGGTGTTCCTGGGAGGCGGGACCCCCACCACGCTGGCATCCGGCACGATCGGTGAGCTGCTCGGCCATGCCCAGGACACGTTCGACGTGGCGGCCGACGCCGAGGTGACCTGCGAGGCCAACCCCGACACCGTGGACGGCCGGTCGCTGTCGGCGCTGCGTGCGGCGGGGGTCACCAGGTTGTCGCTGGGAGTGCAGTCCTTCGATCCCGCGGTGCTCCGTTCGCTGGAGCGGGTCCACCCACCGGAGTCCGCACGCCGAGCATACGAGGCGGCCCGAACCGCCGGATTCGACTCGGTGAACCTCGACCTGATCTACGGCGCCCACGGCGAGGGGCTCCATTCCTGGCGGCGGACCCTGGACCACGCGGTGGCGCTGGGTCCGGACCATCTGTCCTGCTACGCGCTCACGGTCGAGCCCTCCACGGCGCTGGGCCGTGCCGTGTCCTCGGGAGACGTCCCGCCTCCGGACCCCGACCTCCAGGCCGAGATGTACGAGGCGGCGTGCGACGTTCTGGGGTCGGCGGGGTACGGGCACTACGAGGTGTCGAACTGGGCCCGGCCCGGGAACCAATGCCTCCACAACCTGGGGTACTGGGAGGGCCGGCCCTACCTAGGCCTCGGCGCCGGGGCTCACTCGTTCCAGGGCGGCCGCCGGTGGTGGAACGTTCGTCCGCCGGGCCGGTACGCAGAGCTGGCCGGCGCCGGGCGCCGGGCCGTGGCGGGCGAGGAGCGGCTGGCTCCCGATGAGGCGCAGCTGGAGCGGGTGCTGCTGGGGGTCCGGTCGGCTCACGGGATCCCCGCGTCGTGGGTTCCGGCCGAGGCCGCCGCCGGGTTCGTGGACCGAGGGTTGGCCCGGGTGGACGGAGAACGCTTCGCCCTCACCGAGCGAGGGATGTTCCTGGCCAACGAGGTGGTCCTAGCACTCTCCCCCTGAGAGTGCTAAAAGAGGGGGGCGATGACCGCGACGGAAACGCTGGATGAGCGGAAGGCGGCCGTTCTGCGAGGGGTGGTCACCGACCACATCCGCACCGGCGAGCCGGTGGGAAGCGGGGCCCTGGCCGCCCATCTCCGCCTGGGCGTGAGCGCGGCCACCATCCGCAACGACATGGCCGCGCTGGAGGGCCTGGGCTACCTGACCCACCCCCACACCTCGGCGGGCCGGATCCCCACGGACCTGGGCTACCGGTACTACGTCGACACCTTGCCGCGGTGGCCACGCCTCCCCGAGCGCCAGGAGCGGGTCATCGCCACGTACTTCAGCCGGCTTCCGGCGGAACCCGACGAGGCGGTCCGAGGCACCACCGTCCTCCTGTCGCGGGTGACCCACTACGGGGCGGTGGCGTACCCGCCCTCGTCGCCGCACGTGATCATCGGGGGCGCGGCGAACATCGTCAGCGAGGAGGCCTTCGAGCGCCGGGAGACCGTCGGCGAGCTCCTGCGGGTTCTCGAGGAGGAGAACGAGGTGCTCGACCTCCTCAACCGGATGGCCCGAACCGCCGAGGGAGTGGCCATCCAGATCGGGAGCGAGAACCCCCTCACCGAGATGCGGGAGGCCAGCCTGGTGGTGGCTCCCTACCGGAGCACGGGGCGTGGACCCGGGATCATCGCGGTGGTGGGGCCCACCCGGATGGCCTACCCCACGGCGATCTCGGCGGTGCTGGCGGTGGCTCGAGGCCTGTCGGGGTCGACCGGCATCTCGGCCTGATGGCCGACCGGGATCTGTACACGGTCCTGGGGGTCTCGCGGGACTCCACCCAGGAGGACATCAAGAAGGCCTACCGCCGCCTGGCCCGCTCCTACCACCCCGACGTCAGCGACGATCCCCAGGCCGACGTACGGATCAAGGAGATCAACCTGGCGTACCAGACCCTTTCCGATCCCGCCCGCCGCCGGCAGTACGACCTGTTCGGTGGAGAGGGCTTTACCCAGGACATGTTCGGGTTCGGGGACCTCGGAGACATCTTCGAGGCGTTCTTCGGAGGCTCCCCGTTCGGCCGCGCCGGCGCCCGGGGACGGCGGCGGACCCGGACCGGCCGGGGGGCCGACCTCCGCGCGGTGCTGGACCTGAGCTTCGAGGAGGCCGCGTTCGGCACCCAGAAGGAAGTGCGGCTGGAGACCCTGGAGACGTGCGTCCGGTGTGGCGGGAACGGCTCCGAGCCGGGGACGCTCCCCACGCGATGCGCGACGTGTGGTGGGTCCGGTGAGGTCTCCGACGTTCGCCGGAGCGTGTTCGGCACCGTGATGACCTCGCGGACCTGCACGACGTGCGAGGGCACTGGGGAAGCCATCGTCTCGCCGTGCACCGAGTGCCGAGGGGAGGGCCGCCTGTCGAAGGTCGAGGCGATCACCGTCGACGTCCCGGCCGGGGTCGCCGACGGCATGGACCTCCGGATGGAGGGTGGCGGAGAAGACGGTCGCCATGGTGGACGGACCGGAGACCTGTACATCACGCTCCGAGTCGCGCCTCACCCGGTGTTCGAGCGCCGGGGGCAGGACCTGCTCTGCGTGCTGGATCTGCCGATGACCGCCGCGGCCCTGGGGGCCGAGGTGGAGATCGACACGCTGGACGGTCCGGCCACGGTGAAGGTTCCGCCGGGGACCCGGGCGGGCGCCGTGCTCCGGGTTCGCGGGGAGGGGGTCCCTCACGTGGGGCGGCGGGGACGCGGCGACCTGCTGGTGCAGATCGACCTGGACGTTCCCGCCAAGATCTCCAAGGACGAGCGGAAGCTGCTCGAATCCCTGGCAGATACCCGCGGTGAGCGGGGAGCACCCCTCCGGGGACGGCTCCGCCCGCCCGGGTGAGCCTGCCCCACTTCTTCGCCGGAGCCCCCGAGCCCGGCGAGTCCGTGGTCCTTGAGGCCGGCGACGCTCGCCACGCCATCCGCTCGCTGCGGCTGCGTCCCGGGGACCGGTTCACCTCGTCGGATGGCCGCGGAGGCCTGGCCCAATGCCGGATCGTGCGAGCCGCCCAGCTCCTGGTGGAAGGGGAGGTGGTGGAGCGCGACGTGGCGCCGTCACCCCGCCCGGACGTGTCGGTGCTCCTGGCCCCGCCGAGAGGAGAGCGGCTCTCGTGGGCCGTGCAGAAGCTCACCGAGGTCGGTACGGACGGCATCGTCCTGATCGAGGCCCCCCGGAGCGTCCGTCGGTGGTCGGGGGAGCGGGCCAGCCGGGCGGCGGGGCGGATGGAGGCCGTGGCCCGGGAGGCGGCCAAGCAGTCCCGGCGCCGGTTCCTCCCCCGGGTCATGGGACCGATCCCCTGGGCGGAGGCGGTGCCGGCCCCGGACGGCCGGACCATGATCCTGTGGGAGGGAGCGAGCCACCGCCTCTCCACGCTCCTCCCGCTCGATGCGCCGGAGGCCGTGGCGTTGGTGATCGGGCCCGAGGGCGGCATCTCCGAAGAGGACGCTCGCGAGGCCGAGCGCTCGGGAGCGCTTCTGGCTTCGCTGGGACCGCAGATCCTGCGCACGGAGACCGCGGCCATCGTTGCGGCAACGATGACCCTGGCCCGGTACGGGCGTCTGGCCTGAAGGTTGCGGGCCCCGGACCTCGCGGATACGGTGCCCGCCGTGCGCGCGCTGGTTCTCACCTTCGGGTTGGTCGTGGTGGTGGCGCTGCCGGCCGTGGCCACCAGGGGAGACCTCTACGCCCGCGGGACCCGGTACTGCACGTCCACGTACTCGCCGGGGCACGACACCCCCCGGGGGTTCGGTCCGCCCATCGACATCAACGCCTCCGGCGGAGACCTCGGTCGTCCGGTGTTCGCGCCGGACGACGGGACCGTCAAGCTGTTCTCCCGGACCGGCATCTATGGCAGGTCGGTGGTGTGGCGCGCCGCCGACCGGGAGGAGCGGATCCACGTGGCCCACCTGACCCGGTTCGTTCGACGAGGCGAGGTCCGAGCCGGTCAGCTGATCGCCCGGGCCGGTAACACGGGGCATTCGTTCGGCGAGGGCCACCTGCACGTGGCCCGTCAGGTTCGGGGGCGGCCGGCCGCGCTGGAGCTATCGGGGCGACACGTGGCCCCGTTCCGTTGCTACATGTCCCGGGGTCCACTCGACCGGCACCGCCGCCCGCGCTAGCATCCCGGGCATGGCCCAGGAATGCCTGTTCTGCAAGATCGTGGCCGGGGGGGTGGAGGCCGACGTGGTCCACTCCTCCGACAACGTGGTGGCGTTCCGGGACATCAACCCCCAGGCACCCACGCACATCCTCCTCGTTCCCAAGGAGCACATCGAGTCCGCCCGGGGCATCCGGGACAAGCACGGCGAGCTGCTGACCGAGATCACCACGACCGCCGCCCACCTGGCCAAGGCCGATGGCATCGATCGCTCGGGGTGGCGCCTGGTCACCAACGTGGGCCCCGATGCCGGCCAGAGCGTCCACCACCTGCACTACCACCTCCTGGGAGGCCGAACCATGGGCTGGCCGCCCGGCTAGCCCTATAATCGGGGGTGTCGGGGTCGCGAGGATTGCGACCCCTTTTCCAACGGGGGAGGAACCCCAGAGGCACGTTGGCGAAGGCCACCACACAGGTCAAGATCCTGGTCCCGGGGAACCAGTCGATGGTCGCCCTGCTCGGAGAACGGGACGAGCTCCTCAAGGTCGTGGAGGCAGCGTTCGATTCCCAGATCCACGTTCGGGGCAACGAGATCACCATCACCGGCGAGGACCCGGAGGCCGGACGGGTGGCCCTGCTGTTCGAGGAGCTGATCGAGCTCCTCGAGCGGGGGCAGGAGCTCAGCGCCTCCGCCGTGACCCGAACGATCGACATGATCAAGGAGGACGGGGTCCGGCCCACCGACGTGCTCACGGACGTGGTCCTGACCTCGAGAGGCCGATCGATCGGCCCGAAGACCCTGGGCCAGAAGCAGTACATCGACGCGCTGCGGCGATCGACCCTGACGTTCTCCATCGGCCCCGCGGGAACGGGGAAAACTTACCTGGCGGTGGCCACCGCGGTGAAGGCGCTCCAGGCCCGAGAGGTGTCTCGGATCATCCTGACCCGGCCGGCGGTGGAAGCGGGGGAGAAGCTCGGCTACCTGCCCGGCACGCTGTACGAGAAGATCGATCCGTACCTCCGGCCGCTGTACGACGCCCTCTACGAGATGATGGAGCCCGAGGCGTTCCGCAGGCTCGTGGAACGCGGGACCATCGAGATCGCCCCTCTGGCTTTCATGAGGGGTAGAACGCTTAATGACTCGTTCATCATCCTCGACGAGGCCCAGAACACCTCACCAGAGCAGATGAAGATGTTCCTGACCCGTCTGGGCTTCGGGTCCAAGGCCGTGGTGAACGGCGACGTCACCCAGATCGACCTGCCGCCGGGCCAGCGCTCCGGTCTGGTGGTGGTCCAGGAGATCCTCCAGGGCATCGACGGGATCGAGTTCATCCACCTGGGCGCCCGCGACGTGGTCCGGCACCGCATCGTCCAGGACATCGTGGAGGCGTACCGGGTGTACGGCGAGGCCGGCCAACAGGGGACCGACCGTTCAGAGACCGGGGACCGTGACCGAAGACGATAGTCCCCGGGTGGTCCTCACGGACCGCCAGGACATACCCACGGACCACGACGCCCTGATCGCCCTGGCCCGGCGGACCCTGGAGGCGGAGGGGGCCGGCGGCGTGGAGCTCTCGGTGGCCCTGGCCGATCGGCAGGAGATGAGCCGGCTCCACGAGAGGTTCCTGGGGGAGCCGGGTCCCACCGACGTGCTGTCGTTCACCATGGATGAGGAAGGTCTCCTCGGGGACGTGGTGATCTGCCCGGAGGTGGCCGCCGAGCAGAACCCCAACGCGGACGCGGAGCTCCGGCTCCTGCTGGTGCACGGGATCCTCCACCTGCTGGGGTACGACCACGAGGCCGACGAACAGAAGCGGGAGATGTGGGACCGGCAGGCCGCCTACAGCGGGGTGCGGCCGTGACCCTGCTGTGGGTACTGGTGGTATTCCTGGTCGGCTTCGGCTCCGTGCTGGCCATGGCCGAGGCCTCTGTCAGCAGGATGAGCAGGGTCCGAGCCCTGGCCCTGGAGGAGGAGGGGCGGCGGAACGCCGGCCTGTTGATCAGGATCGAGTCCGATCCGCCCCGGTACCTGAACGCGATCTACCTGTGGGTGATGCTGGTCCAGAACGGCTCGGCGATCCTGGTGGCCATCCTGGCGGAGCGAGCGTTCGGCGACATCTGGATCACCATCGCCTCGATCCTGTTCACCCTGGTGTACTTCGTGATCGTCGAGGCCATGTCCAAGACGTACGGGATCCTTCACAACGACCGCGTGGCGTTGGCGCTGGCCCCGGTGGTGTACTGGCTGGCCCGGCTCCTCGGTCTTCCCACCCGGGCTCTGATCGGGGTGGCCAACGTCCTGCTCCCAGGCAGGGGGCTGAAGGAGGGACCCTTCGTCTCCGAGGAGACCATCAGGGCCATGGCCGAAGCCGGCCATGAAGAGGGAGCCATCGAGGAGGAAGAGAAGGAGCTCATCCACTCGATCTTCGAGTTCGGCGACACCGTGGTACGGGAGGTGATGACCCCGGAGCCCGACATGGTGGCCATCGACGTGTCGAAGTCATTGGACGAGGTCCTCGACCTGGTGATCCGTCATGGCTACTCGCGGATCCCCGTGTACCGAGGGAACCGCGACGAGATCGTGGGGGTGGTGTACGCCAAGGACGTGCTCCGGGAGCTCCATGCCGGCCGGAACGGACGAAGCCTGGGTGACATCTGCCGGAAGGCCTACTTCGTCCCCGAGTCGAAGAAGGTCTCGGACCTCCTCAGGGAGATGCAGCAGGAGAAGGTCCACTTGGCGCTGGTGGTGGACGAGTACGGCGCGCTGGCCGGCCTGGTCACCCTGGAGGATCTGCTGGAGGAGATCGTCGGCGAGATCGTCGACGAGTACGACCGTGAGGAGCCCGACGTCCAGCCGGTGGGCGAGAGCCGCTACCGGGTGAACGCCCGGCTGCCGGTCGATGAGCTCAACGAGCTCCTCGATGTGCAGCTTCCGAACACCGAGTGGGACACCGTGGGCGGGCTGATGATGGGGATCCTGGGCCGGCTCCCCAGCCAGGGCGAGGTGGTGGACTTCGAGGGGCTGCGGTTCATCGCCGAGCGGGTCCAGGGGCGGCGGATCGCCAGGATCCTGGTCGAGCAGGTCGAGCCTTCCCGGACCGACAAAGAGGAGCCGGCCTGAGCAACCCCGATCCGGACCAGGTCGACGCCCTGGTCGAGGAGGCCCGGCGGGCCCGGGAGCGGGCCTATGCGCCGTACAGCGGCTTCCTGGTCGGTGCGGCAGTCCTGGACGACGAGGGCCGCACGTTCCCCGGGTGCAACGTGGAGAACGCCTCGTACCCGCTGTCGGTGTGCGCGGAGCGCACTGCGGTGGCGCGGGCCGTCTCCGAGGGGGCCCGGGGCCTGGTGGCCGTGGCGGTGGTGGCCTCCGGCGACACGCCCACCTGGCCGTGCGGGGGATGCCGGCAGGTGCTGTACGAGTTCGGCCCGGATCTCCTGGTGGTGTCCGAGGCCCCGGATGGGGTGCGAGAGCAGCGGCGCCTGTCCGTGCTGCTGCCCGACGCCTTCGGGCCGCAGGACCTTCGCTAGACCTCTGCTTCCTCTCCCGGGGGAACCTCGGTAACCACGAGCTGGCCCTCCATGCCCTGGGCCTCGTGGAACCTGCAGAAGAACCGGTGGGTCCCCGGCTCGAGGTTGAGCGGGCCCGCCTCGATCTGGGCGCCGGGATCCACGTCCTCGTCGATCGAGGTCCCCTCCACGGTCAGGTTGTGGGTGGCGGAACCGGCGTTGTCCAGGATCACGCCCTGGGCTCCGATGGCCACCGTACAGGGCGGATCGAAGCTGAAGTCCTCGGCCACCAGCGGGACGTTGATTCCTTCACGCTCGTCGAAGCAGTCCTCGGGGATCTCGCCTTCTTCCTGTTCGGTCCCCTCGTCCTCTTTGGGCTCCTTGGTGGTGGGCTCCTCGGTCGCTGCGCTGCCGGTGGGCCGGCCGCGCGGCTCCTCCGCGCAGGCCGACAGGGCCAGCACCACGACGGCTCCCAGGGCCACGGCTCGAGGCGTCATCTTCCACCGATGATGGTGCGGCATCCCGCGGTGGTCAAGCAGCTCGATCACCCGACCTGGAGGGTCCCGGTCATCTCCGGGTGGAACGTGCACGTAAGATCGGTCGATCCGGCCTCGATGCCTTCGAGGGTGGCGGTGGCCGTCTCCCCGGCCCGGACGTCAACGTCGATGCCGGCGCTCTCCACGGTCAAGCTGTGGACCGCCTGTCCCTCGTTGGCCAGGTTGATGGTGTCCCCCGGGCTGACCTCCAGGCACTGGGGCTCGAACTCGTTGTCGATCATCGTCAGGTTGGTGGTGGCCACACATTCCGCCGCACTGCCGCCTCCATCTCCTCCGCCGCAGGAAGCCAGGAGCACGGCGGCGAGCAGGCCGAAGATCGCTCGGTTCATGGGGTTCCTCCCTGGGTGGTCTGGGATGCATCCTGATCCTACCCGGCGACGCTGACCGTAATCTCTCCGTCCATCCCCAGCGACCGGTGGAACTTGCAGAAGAACTCGTACGAGCCGGGTTCCACGATCCCGGCGATGGCCTCCGTGCGGGTGGCCTTGCCGGATCTGATGTCGAGGTCCACGTCGGTTCCCTCGATGGTGAAGTTGTGCAGGTTGACGCCCTCGTTGACGATCTCCAGCCCCTGTCCGCCCAGGACGATCAGGCAGTCGGGCGAGAACGTGTTGTCGTTCTGGGTGATGGTGACCTCGGGCCTCCCGGCGACCGTGAGGTCCTCGCAAGCGGCAGGCTCCGCTTCGGGGCTGGGAGACTCCGGTTCGACGGTGGGTTCCGGAGACGCCTCGGGGGAGGGCTCCGGGGAGGGTTGAGGGGACGCCGCGGGCTCCGGCTCTGACGTGCACGCCGCGAGCGCCAGCGCGACCAGACCGAGCGCGGCCCACCGGCTCATCCGATCGAGCATACCCACCCCGCAGTTCCGTTGTTCCTGGTGGAGCCGGAGGCCGGGCGTATCATGGGGTTCTCCCATGGCCAAGGTCCCCGTCCAGCGACCCTCGGTGCCCGACTCGCCCTGGACCCCCTCCGCATCCGAAGCGGCCACGATCAAGGTCAGCCCGGTGGACGCGGTGGGTCTCGAAGAGCGGGCCGCCGGCCTGGCCACCCGCTCGATCAAGCGTGAGGCCAAGCTGTATGCGCTGGACCTGGCGATCAGGTGCGCCGACCTCACCACGCTGGAGGGGGCCGACACCCCCGGCAAGGTCACCGCGGTGTGCTCCAAGGCCGTCCGTCCGGCGCCCACCGATCCCACGATCCCGCACGTGGCCGCGGTGGTCGTGTATCCGGCCCTGGTCCCGGTGGCCGCGGAGCGACTCAAGGGAACGGGGGTCAAGGTGGCCAGCGTGGCCGGGGGGTTCCCCAGCGGCCTGGCCCCCCTGGGCGAGCGACTGGACGAGATCCGCCAGGCGGTGCGGTGGGGCGCCGACGAGATCGACATCGTCCTCAACCGCTCGGCGTTCCTGGCCGGCCGGTACGCCCAGGCCTACGAGGAGGTGGCGCTGTCGAAGGAGGCCAGCGGCACCGCACACCTCAAGGTGATCCTGGAGACCGGGGAGCTCGGTTCGTACGACCAGGTCCGCAAGGCCGCCGTGCTGTCGATGGCCGCCGGGGCCGACTTCATCAAGACCTCGACGGGCAAGATCGGGATCAGCGCCACCTATCCCACCGCTCTGTGCATGATGGAGGCCATCCGGGACTTCCACCGCCAGACCGGGCGAGTGGTCGGGCTGAAGGTGGCCGGCGGGATCCGGAAGGCCAAGGAGGCCTGGACCTACCTGGTGATCCTCCACGAGACCCTGGGTCCCGAGTGGCTGGCGCCCGAGCGGTTCCGGATCGGCGCCTCCACGCTCCTCAACGACCTCCTCATGCAGGTCGAGAAGGAGCGGACCGGCCGGTACCAGAGCCCCGACTACTTCACCCTGGACTGATGGCCAAGGACCTGGAACGACGGGACGACCGGGCGCTGGCCGACCGCACGCCGTTCGAATACGCCCCGGCGCCGGAGTCGACGGAGATCGTACGCATCGCCCCCAGCTACGGGCTGTTCATCGGCGGGAAGTTCGTGGAGCCGAGGTCCGGGAAGTGGTTCCCCACGATCAATCCCGCGACCGAGGAGCCGCTGTCCAAGATCGCCGAGGCGGGTCCGGAGGACGTGGACCTCGCGGTGACCACCGCGACAGACGCGTGGGAGAAGCACTGGCGCGACCTCCCCGGGCGGGAGCGGGCCAAGTACCTGTACCGCATCGCTCGCCAGCTCCAGGAGCGGAGCCGGGAGTTCGCCGTCCTGGAGTCCATGGATGGGGGCAAGCCGATCAAGGAGTCTCGCGACGTCGACCTCCCGCTGGCCGCGGCGCACTTCTTCTACTACGCGGGATGGGGCGACAAGCTCGAGTACGCGTTCCCCGGCCGGGTGCCCCGGCCGCTGGGGGTGGCCGGCCAGGTGATCCCGTGGAACTTCCCGCTGCTGATGGCGGCGTGGAAGCTGGCGCCAGCTCTGGCAACGGGGAACGTGGCGGTGCTGAAGCCCGCCGAGACCACGCCGCTGACGGCGTTGCTGCTGGCGGAGGTGATCCGGGAGGCCGACCTGCCGCCCGGCGTGGTGAACATCATCACCGGCGCGGGGAAGACCGGCGGCAGCCTCGTGGAGCACCCCGCCGTGAACAAGGTGGCCTTCACCGGCTCCACGGAGGTGGGGAAGATAATCCGCCGGGCGGTGGCCGGCTCGAGCAAGCGGCTCACCCTGGAGCTCGGAGGGAAGGCCGCCAACGTGGTGTTCGAGGACGCCGCGCTGGACCAGGCCGTGGAGGGGATCGTCGGCGGGATCTACTTCAACCAGGGCCACGTGTGCTGTGCGGGGTCGCGGCTGTTCGTCCAGGAGTCGGTATTCGAGCCGCTGCTGGAGAAGCTGAAGGACCGGCTGGGCACGCTGCGGGTGGGAGATCCTCTGGACAAGAACACCGACATCGGGGCGATCAACTCGAGGCAGCAGCTCGACAAGATCGAGGAGCTGGTGGCCTCCGGGGTGGAAGAAGGCGCGGAGATCTACCAGCCGGCGTGCGATCTCCCGGACCGCGGGTACTGGTTCCGTCCCACCCTGTTCACCGGGGTGGCCCAGTCCCACCGGATCGCCCGGGAGGAGATCTTCGGCCCGGTGCTGTCGGTCCTCACGTTCCGGACCCCCGATGAAGCGGTGGAGAAGGCCAACAACACGCCCTACGGGCTGTCGGCGGGGGTGTGGACGGAGAAGGGGTCGAGGATCCTGTGGATGGCCCAGAGGATGCGGGCCGGAGTGGTGTGGGCCAACACCTACAACCGCTTCGACCCGTCCAGCCCGTTCGGAGGGTACAAGGAATCGGGGTTCGGCCGTGAGGGTGGTCTGCACGGCCTGGAGCCCTACCTCGAGCTCCAGCCGAACGGGACGCCATGAGCGACCGTCTGGCGGTCCGGAAGACCCACAAGCTGTACATCGGAGGGGCCTTTCCCCGATCCGAGTCTGGGCGCTCGTACCCGGTGAAGGACGAGGACGGCACGGTGGTGGCCCGCGCCGCTCGGGCCACAAGGAAGGACCTCCGTGAGGCGGTCCGGGCCGCGCGGGCCGCGTTCCCCAGCTGGGCCGGGGCCACCCCGTACAACCGGGGCCAGGTGCTGTACCGGGTGGCCGAGCTGATGGAGGGCCGCCGGGAGCAGTTCGTCGACGAGGTTCGCCGGGCCGGGGCCACGGACCCGGAGGCGGGCGTGTCCGACGCCATCGACCGGTGGGTGTGGTACGCGGGCTGGGCCGACAAGGTCCATCACGTCATGGGCACGGTGAACCCGGTGGCCGCGCCGTACTTCAACTTCACGATCCCGGAGCCGACCGGGGTGGTGGGGATCGTGGCCCCTCCGGACGCGCCGCTCCTGGGGTTGGTGTCCCGGCTGGCCCCCGCCGTGGTCTCGGGCAACTGCACCGTGGTGCTGGCCAGCGAGCGGTGGCCGATCCCCGCGGTGACCCTGTCCGAGGTCCTGGCAACCTCCGACGTCCCCGGCGGGGTGGTCAACATCCTCACCGGCCTCACGGCCGAGCTGGTCCCCTGGCTGGCGGGACACATGGACGTGAACGCCGTCGACCTCACCGGGTGTCCGGAGCACCTCCTCCCCGAGGTCGAGGAGCTGTGCGCGGAGAACGTGAAGCGGGTGGTCCGGGCGGCGGGCCCGGAGGCCGACTGGCGCTCCGAGGTCGCGCAGAGCCCCTACGCCGTCACCTCGTTCATGGAGATGAAGACGGTGTGGCACCCCATGGGCACCTGACGCGCCGGGTGGATCTCAACCCGTTCTCGCAGATCGTCCGGTTCATCGGCCGCAGCGGCAAGCGAATCGCCATCACCATCGTCGGCTTCGCCGTGCTCATCGCCGGCGTGATCATGATGGTCACTCCCGGCCCCGGTATCGTGGCGATCCTGGCCGGGCTGGCCATCCTGGCCTCGGAGTACGCCTGGGCCGAGCGGGCCCTGGACAAGGCCAAGCAGGGCGGGAAGGTGGTCGTGGACCAGGCCACCGCATCGCCGGCGCGGATCGTCCTCTCGGTGCTCCTGACCCTGGGAGGGATCGCCGCGGTCATCCTGTGGGTCGTGCTTCGGTAGGCCCGCTACATTCGGTACGATTCGGGCACATGCCGCTGTACAAGGAGCAGGGGATCGTCTTGGGGGCGGTGAAGCTCGCGGAGGCCGACAAGATCGTCTCCATCCTCACCCAGGGCTCGGGGAAGGTTCGGGCGGTGGCCAAAGGGATCCGTCGCACCACCAGCCGGTTCGGCGCCCGGCTGGAGCCGTTCACCCACGTGAACCTGATGTTGTACCGGGGCCGAACGCTGGACACCGTGACCCAGGCCGACATCCTCAGCCCGTTTCGGGCCGTCCGAGACGACTTCGCGCTGTTCTCCGCCGGCGAGACCATGCTGGAGGCCGCCGACAAGGTCGCGGAGGAGCACGAGCGCAACGTGCGGCTGTTCCTCCTGCTGCTCCAGGGTCTCCGGGCCCTGGAGACCCGCCCCGCCGACCCCGCCGCCGTGGCCGAGGCGTACCTCCTGCGGCTCATGGGGCTGTCCGGGTTCGCCCCGGCCCTC
This sequence comes from Actinomycetota bacterium, assembly GCA_050692555.1. Lineage (GTDB taxonomy): Bacteria > Actinomycetota > UBA4738 > UBA4738 > CALAEC01 > DAITPV01. Next base: position 34,566 of record JBOGVS010000017.1, on the reverse strand, counting down.
ACCGCGTGCGCGGTGTGCGGGACCACGGAGGTGGCCAGGTTCTCCTCCGCGCAAGGGGGAGCGGTGTGCGAGAGCTGCCGGGAGCGCGACGCTCACCGGGCCGGCTCGGCCGCGCTGGCCTGGCTGGCCGGGCTCCTGTCCGGCGATCTGGCGGCCGCCGGAGGGGACGGGACGCCCCCCCAGGTCCGGGGCGAGGCCCGGGCCCTGTTGTACGGGTTCAGCGAGTACCACCTCGATCGCCGGATCCGGAGCCTGCCCATGCTGGCCCGGACCGGGCCGCCCTCACCGAAATGAGCTACCTGCAGGACCTGGACCGAGCCCGGATCCCGCGCCACGTGGCCATCGTCATGGACGGCAACGGCCGGTGGGCCGCCGATCGCGGACTTCCGCGGACCAAGGGCCACGAAGCGGGGGAGCGGGCCCTGTACGACGTGGTCGAGGGTGGGCTGGAGATCGGCCTGCCATACCTCACCGTGTATGCGTTCAGCACGGAGAACTGGGACCGTCCGGCCACCGAGGTCCGGTTCCTGATGAACTTCAACCGCACCCTGATCCGCAAACGCCGCGACGAGCTCCGCGACCGCGGCGTCCGGATCCGGTTCCTGGGCCGACGTGGGTGGAAGCTCCCGCGTTCCGTCCTCCGGGAGATGGAGGACGCGGAGCGGATGACCTCCGGGAACCGGACCATGACCCTGACCGTGGCCCTCAACTACGGGGGCCGGGCCGAGATCGTCGACGCCGTCCGGAGCCTGCTGGAGGAGCAGGCTGCCGCGAAGCGGCGCGGACGGATCACCGAGCGGAGCATCGCCGGGCGCCTGTACGACCCCTCGCTGCCCGATCCCGACCTGTTGATCCGAACCTCGGGCGAGATGCGGACCTCGAACTTCCTGCTGTGGCAGGCCGCGTATGCGGAGCTGTGGTTCACCCCGGTCCTGTGGCCGGACTTCAATCGCGAGCATCTGTACGAGGCCATCCGAGACTTCCAGAAGCGTGAGCGACGGTACGGAGCGCTGGGAGAGGGATGAGGTACTTCGCCTACGGCTCGAACATGGACCCGCGGATCATGCATCGAACGGTGCCCGAGGCCCAGCCGGTGGGACCGGGCCGCCTGAACGGCTACCGCCTGGAGTTCAACGTGTACTCGGACCGATGGGAGGGCGGTGCCGCGAACCTCGAGCCCGACCAGGACGCCCACCTGTGGGGCGTGGTGTGGGAGGTGGACGAGGAGGACGTCGACAAGCTTGACACGTTCATCGGCCACCCCACGTTCTACCGACGGGAGGAAGTCGCCGTGGACTGCCGCGGTGACAGCGTGAGCTGCTTGACCTACCGGGTGGCTCACCAGGTGGGCTTCGTCCGGCCGACCAACCAGTACCTGGCCAGGATCCGGGGAGCCATCCGGCAACAGGGGCTTCCGCCCGAAGCGCTGGACATCGTCGAGGCCGCCGCCGACCCGCCCAAGCCCCACATCTCCACCTGAGAGGGAGCGCTGGGCATCCTCACCGAGGACATGCAGCGCGTGGTCCGGGAGCAGCGTCTCGGCTACGTGGCCACGGTCAACGCGGACGGGACGCCCAACCTGTCGCCGAAGGGCACCACCACGGTTTGGGACGAGGATCATCTGATCTTTGCGGATCTCCGCTCTCCGGGAACCGTGGAGAACCTGCGGTCCAACCCGGGCGTGGAGGTAAACGTGGTGGACCCCTTCCTTCGGAAGGGCTATCGGTTCAAGGGCACGGCGGAGGTGTTCACGGACGGAGCGTTCTTCCAGGAGGCGATCGGGTTCTTCGGCGAGGGTCATGACGCCGTCGAGCGCCCGGACGAGCGGATCAACAGCGTCGTCCTCATCCGGGTCGACCGGGCCCAGCCCCTGATCTCCCCGGCGTACGAGCTCGGCGTGACCGAGGAAGAGACCGTGGCCCAGTGGGAGCGCTACTACGAGGACCTCCCACGGCCCGGGAAAGGGTCGTGACGGCACATCCGGAGCCGAGGCTGTACCGGGACCTGGCCACCTGGTTCCATGTCCTGACCCCGCCGGAGGAGTACACCGAGGAGGCGGAGACGTACCGTGGTCTGCTCGTCGAGGCGGCCGACGGCCCGGTCCGCACGGTGTTGGAGCTCGGGAGCGGGGGAGGGAACAACGCCTCTCACCTCAAGGCCCATTTCGAGATGACCCTCACCGACCTGTCCGAGGAGATGCTGGCGATCAGTCGGAACCTGAATCCCGAGTGCGAGCACCTGCAGGGCGACATGCGGACTCTGCGGCTGGGCCGGACCTTCGACGCCGTCTTCGTCCACGACGCCATCGAGTACGTGACCTCCGTGACCGACCTGCGGGCCACCATGGAGACCGCCTTCGTTCACTGCCGCCCCGGCGGGGCGGCCGTGTTCGTGCCGGACGTGGTGCGTGAGACGCTCACCCCCCGGACCGACCACGGCGGGACCGATGGAGACGGGCGAGGCCTTCGGTACCTCGAGTGGGTGTGGGACCCGGACCCCGATGACACCACGTACGTGGCCGACTACGCGTACCTGCTCCGGGAAGGCGATGAGGTGCGGGTAGAGCGGGATCGGCACGTGTGCGGAGTGTTCCCTCGAGCGACGTGGCTCGAGCTCCTGGAAGAGACCGGGTTCCGCGCCGAGAACCGAGCGATCAACACGGACGAGGAAGTGGGCACCGAGGCCTTCGTGGCCACCAGGCCGGCCGACTAGGCCCGGAGCGCGGCCACGACCTCGCCCCCGGATCGGATCGACTCGACGGTGATCGGGGTGAGGATCAGGATGACCGCGTCCGCCCCCGCTTCCGCGAACTCCCGCACGCCCCGGGCGATGCGCTCCGCCGACCCTTCCAGGGGACTCCATCCGTCCTCGACCGGCCGCTCCCTCGAGCTCCGGTCCACCGCCACCAGCACCGCGGCGCTCCGGGTGATCTGCCCCGGATCCCTGCCGACCTGCTCGGCGATCGCACTCATCCCCGAGAGGTGCCCGGCGAAGCCTTCGGGGGTATTGCCGAAGAACTCGTACCAGGTGTTCCACGCGTCGACGTGGGGGAGGGCGGCCTTCAGGACCCGTTCTCCAGTGCTGCCGATCATCAGTGGCGGACGGCGAGCGGGTCGCGGGAGAAGGACCGCGTCCTCGACGTGGTGGAACCGTCCGGTGTACGTGACTCGCTCACCGGACAGAAGCCGGCGGATGATCTCGAAGGCCTCCTCGAACCGTGAGGCTCGATGGTCGAAGGGGATCCCGAACGCCCGGAACTCGGCCTCGTTCCACCCGGCGCCCAGGCCGAGGAGCAGCCGCCCCCGGCTGATCTCGTCCACGGTGGCGGCGGCCTTGGCCAGGACACCGGGTGGGTGGAACGCCGTGCACGCCACCAACGGCCCCACCTGAATCCGCTCGGTCACCGCGGCCAGGGCGGCGAGCAAGGTCCACGTCTCCCACGGGCCTCGCTCGGGCCGCCCGTTGGCCCGGTACAGGAGGTGGTCGCCGACCCATATCGAGTCGAACCCGGCCTCTTCAGCAGCGCGGGCCATGGCCGCGGACTCGGGCCATGACACACGCCATTCCACCTCGGGAAGCTGCACGCCGACGCGGAGCGGCCGAGCCACAGTGGGGGGAGTGTGTACCATGACGCTCACGCCAGCGGCCGCAGCCGGCGGCCGGGAAAGGGGGCCTCAGTGGCCGACCTGATGGACGCCATCACCTCCCTGGCCAAGCGCCGGGGGATCGTCTTCCAGTCCAGCGAGATCTACGGCGGGCTGCGCTCGTTCTGGGACTACGGGCCGCTCGGCGTGGAGCTCAAGCGCAACGTCCGCGCGGCATGGTGGAAGGCCATGGTCCAGGAGCGGGACAACGTCGTGGGGCTGGAGTCCTCGATCATGATGTCGCCGAAAGTGTGGGAGGCATCAGGCCACCTGGAGTCGTTCACCGACCCCCTGGTCGAGTGCCTGAACTGCCACCAGCGGTTCCGAGTGGACCATTTGCCCGGGTTCCATGCCCCGCAGTCCGGCCATGAGGAGGGGGAGGAGGCCCGCACCCTGGACATGGCCGAGAAGCCAAAGTGTCCGAACTGCGGCCACGACGAGTTCACCGACCCCCGGAACTTCAACCTGATGTTCAAGTCCTATATGGGTCCAGTGGAGGATGAGGGTCACGTCGTGTACCTGCGACCCGAGACCGCACAGGGGATGTTCGTCGACTTCACCACGGTCCAGGCCGCCAGCCGGAAGAAGCTCCCGTTCGGCATTGCCCAGATCGGGAAGTCGTTCCGCAACGAGATCACACCCGGGAACTTCATCTACCGGACCCGGGAGTTCGAGCAGATGGAGATGGAGTTCTTCTGCGTGCCCGGTACCGACGAGGAATGGCACGAGTACTGGATCGAGCAGCGGATGAGCTGGTACACGGGTCTGGGGATCCGCGAGGAGAACCTCCGGATCCGCGAGCACGAGCAGGACGAGCTGAGCCACTACTCCAAGCGGACCGTGGACGTGGAGTACCCGTTCCCGTTCACCGATTGGGGCGAGCTGGAGGGGATCGCCAACCGCACGGACTTCGACCTCAAGGCCCACGAGAAGCACTCGGGCCAGGACCTCCGGTACTTCGACCAGGAGAAGGACGAGCACTACCACCCGTACGTGATCGAGCCCGCCGCCGGGGTGGACCGCGCTTCGCTCGCGTTCCTGTGCGACGCCTATCGCGTGGAAGAGGCCCCCAACGCCAAGGGCGAGATTGAGAAGCGAACGGTGCTGAAGCTCCACCGGGACCTGGCTCCCATCAAGGTGGCCGTCCTCCCGCTCAGCCGCAACGAGAAGCTGGTGCCCAAAGCCCGAGAGGTCTTCGACCTCCTGAAGGGCACGTGGATGTGCGACTACGACGACGCCGGCTCCATCGGTCGCCGCTACCGCCGCCAGGATGAGGTCGGCACGCCGTTCTGCGTCACGGTGGATTTCGACTCACTGGACGACGACGCCGTGACGGTGCGCGACCGAGACACCATGAGGCAGGACCGTCTTCCCATTCCACAGCTGCCCGGCCACATCGGGGATCGCCTGGCCGTCGCCGGGTAGCCCCCGCTACGGCGGGGCGCGTTCGTCCAGGAGGCTACCGTCGGCCCGCCTGAACTCCGGTCTCCCCTCGCGCATCTCCACAAGGAATACGGCCACGTGGATCGCCCGATGGTGGCGACGACACAGGAGGATCAGGTTGGCCAGCGTGGTCGGTCCGCCATCCACCCAGTGGACCACGTGATGAGCGTCGGTCCATCTGGGTGGGCGCCCACAGCCCGGGAACGTGCAGCCGCCGTCACGCACGACCAGTGCCCGGCGCATCGCAGAAGTCACCACGGGGGACCGGCGCCCCACGTCCAGCGGCTCGGAGCGACCTCGCATGAGGATCCTGCTCACCGAGGCATCGCACGCGATACGCCGCGCGGCCTCGGGGTGGATGGGGCCCGTGTTCTCGAGCTCTCGCCGCTCACGCTCATGCCCCACACCGCCGCGAAGTGAGATGAGATCCACCAGAACATTCACGTGGGGGCGCTCTCCGCCCACCTGCGGGCGGTCCGATCGGTCCAGCCACTGACGACAGACCTCTCCGAGGGCATCCGCCCGGTGCTGGGCAGGAGAACGCCCGTCCCGATCTGCCTCCCGTAGCTCCGAGTCGATGACGGCGTCAAGGGCCGAGATCACCGTCTGTCCTGTCTCGGGATCCAGCTCCCCGTCCACCCGCACCATCCCGTCCAACATCGGGGAGACATGGAGGTAGCGGTGATCTCGCAGGTCCTGGACCTCTGCACCCCGGCGATGCTCCATCGCTTGCCGCCAGTACTGGACGGCCTTGAAGAGCCGTCCGGCGTCCAGCTTTCGTGCTGCGTCGACCAGCGTGGATTCCATCCGCTGGAACTCTTCGGGGTGTGCTTCCCGCGCTGCGACCAGTATCCGAACGGATGACGTCGGCAGCTCACCGCGAGAGAGTGCCTCAGCGGTTGCCGGCATCCGTCGGAGGGCTTTCGCGCACCTCACCTGATCCGAGGCCCGGCTTCGTGACTCGCCGAGCCTGTGGACCAGCCACGCGGTGGTGGACAGGAATCCGTCGCGCCTGAATGTCTGACGCCGGTCGACCTCGGCCAGTCGCCGGGCACGCTCGGCGTGAACCATGCGCTCGACCCGGTCGAGCTCCTGGACATCGGCCTCCAGGCCCTCGTCGTCCACGAGGTCCAGACCCTCCGCCTGAAGCTCATCGAGCCCCGATCGGAGCGTGCTCATGAAACCGTTGACCCGAACATGCGTTCGATTCTAGGGGGAGGGGGTGACAAGGACGGGGGGCTAGGGGCCCTTACACGGGAAGCATGCGTGGGAGGGAGCCATCGGTGCCAACGACAAAGATTCGGCTCCCGGTATCCGTCTGGCGGTAGTACACGATGGTGCTCCCGTCGGGGGACCAGGCCGGTGTTGCATCGATGCCAGCGGTGAGCTGTTTCACCCCCGCGCCATCAGAACCCATCGTGTACAGCCCTCCTCCCTCTCGATTGGAGGAGAAGACGATCTGGGAGCCATCGGGGGACCAGGCCGGATCGGCGTCTCTTCCAGGACTCTCCGTAAGACGAGTCAACCCCGTGCCATCTGGCGCAACCGTGTAGATCTCGTCATCGCCCGATTCGGCTGAGACGAAAGCGATGCGCTCCCCATCAGGCGACCAGGCAGGTTGCCACTGCCGACCAGGGAGAGAGAGGAGCGTGGTACCGAGCACGGGCTTGGTCCTCGATGCAAGGCAGAGATCCATCTCATCCAGATCGCGTCCGCATCCGAAGACGATCTGTCGGCCATCGGGACTGATCGAGGGGAAGATGCTTCCGGGCGTGCCGGTCGGCGTGAGCCGGGTCTGGTTCCGGCCGGATGCATCCATGACGAAGAGCTGCGGCGGGAGGCCCTCCCGGTCCGAGTTGAAGACGATCTCGTCCCCATCTGGCGACCATGTCGGATCCAGGTCGGAAGCCGGGTGGTTCGTCAGCCGTCGAAGCGTTCCGCCGTCGGCGTTCGCCGTGTAGATCTCCTCGTTTCCGTCGCGGTCGGATACAAACACGATGGTGGAGCCATCGGGGCTGTAGCGAGGCGAGAAGCTCCCTGGGAACTCCTTAACGACTCGAATCGAGGGAAAGCACGCTGTCAGTAGCAAGCCGACGGTGATACCCACGAGAGCAAATGCGGACCCGTACAGAGGTCTCGCTCGGATGGGAGTTGGGACTAAAGCAGCGGTGGCAAGCATCCAATACATTGTCGACGGAGCTCCTCTTTCCCTTGAGCCCCTCTCCACTATGGTTCGGCCATGGGCGACGAACGGGTCCGGCCGCTGATGCGGGTCCGGCAGGTCCGAGAGTTCACGGATGAGCCTGTCGATCCATCCGATCTCGAGGCCATCGCGGACGCGGCCAGGTGGTCGGGCTCGTCAAGGAACAGCCAGCCCTGGCGGTTCATCGTGATCCGTGACGTCGATACGATCCGGCGGATCGCCGAGGCCGGCCATCCACAGACCCGTTCTCTCCGCACAGCGCAGGCGGCCATCGCCATCGTGATCCCCGCGCCGGGCGATAACGTCTCCCACGCATACGATGAGGGCCGGGCGGCAGAACGCATCCTGACTGCTGCCTCTATGCTCGGGATGGCCGGGGGGATCGCCTGGGTTCTCCCCAAGGTGGCGGACGATGTGCGCCAGATCCTCGGTCTCCCCGAGGACCGCCTGGTCCGCACGGTGGTCGCCCTGGGCCACCCCTCCGAGGCCGCCCGAGCGCCCAAGTCGTCGCCCGGTGAGGCCCGGCTCCCTCGTCGCGAGGTCGTGTTCAAGGACCACTGGCCCTCCTAAGCCAGTTCCGATACGGGACGGTTGCGTTTCTCGGAGTGCAGGCGTAGCCTCAAGAGATACGACACGCATCCGTATCGGAGGGTGAGCCATGGAGGCAACGATGAGCATCGACGGGCAGGCCGGCCAGTCGGCCCCGTACGAGCGGCGGTGGCTAGCATTGCTGGTGTTGTGCCTGAGCCTGGTGGTGATCGGGATGGACAACACCATCCTCAATGTCGCCCTCCCAACGCTGGCCCGAGACCTCCAGGCCACGGCCAGCGAGCTCCAGTGGATGGTCGACTCCTACGTCCTGGTGTTCGCCGGGCTGCTGCTGACCATGGGAGCTCTGGGCGACCGGTTCGGGCGGAAGCGGGCCCTGAACATCGGCCTCCTGGTGTTCGTGGGCGGATCCGTGCTCTCGGCGTTCGCCGACTCGGCTGAGGTTCTGATCGCCTCCCGGGCCACCATGGGGATCGGCGGCGCGCTGATCATGCCCTCCACCCTTTCGATCATCACCAACGTCTTCCCTCCGAAGGAGCGCGGTCGGGCCATCGGGATCTGGGCCGGCGTGGCCGGCCTCGGGATCGTGCTCGGCCCGGTCATCGGAGGATGGCTCCTCGAGCATTTCTGGTGGGGCTCGGTGTTCCTGGTGAACGTCCCGGTGGTGGCCGTGGCCATCCTGGCCGGATGGGGACTGGTGCCCGAGTCGAAGGACCCGTACGCTACTCCGCTGGACCCCGTCGGCGCCGGACTGTCGATCGCCGCGCTGGTCACCCTGGTCTACGGGATCATCGAGGCGCCGGACCGAGGCTGGACCGACGGCCTGATCCTGGCGGCCTTCGCCATCGCCCTCGTGCTGGCCGTCCTGTTCATCTGGTGGGAACGCCGCGTCGAGCATCCCATGCTCCGGATCGAGTTCTTCCGCAATCCCCGGTTCAGCGCCGCCAGTGCGGCCATCACCACGGTGTTCTTCGCGCTGTTCGGCACGGTCTTCCTACTGACCCAGCACCTCCAGTTCGTGCTGGGCTACTCACCGCTGCAGGCCGGGTTTCGCGTTCTGCCCGTGGCCACGCTGATCGTTGCCGCGCCACTGTCGGCGCGGATCGTCGAGCGCATCGGAACGAAGGCCGTGGTGGCCACCGGCCTGCTCACCGTGGCGACGTCGCTGACGATCCTGTCGACCGCCGACGTGGCCAGCGGCTACGGCCTGGTGGCCTGGACGATCGCCATTCTCGGGTTCGGGATGGGTCTCACGATGGCTCCGGCCACCGAGTCGATCATGGGCTCGCTACCCTTGGCCAAGGCCGGGGTCGGCTCGGCGATGAACGACACGACGCGCATGGTCGGCGGAGCCCTGGGCGTGGCGGTCCTGGGAAGCGTGCTGGCCTCGAGCTACGGCTCGGCGATCGAGCCCGCCCTGCGAGGGATCCCGCCCCAGATCGCCGAGGCCGCCGGCGACTCTATCGGAGCTGTCTCCACCATGGCTCCACGGCTCGACGAAGCCGGTGCGGCGCTGCTGGCCGCAGGACGGGCCGCGTTCATCGAAGGGATGACCCACGCCGTGCTGGTCGGTGCGGCCGTAGCTGCCGTGGGCGCCGTGCTGGTTCTCCTGTTCCTTCCCGCCCACGCCAGAGAGCGGGAGGCGCCGGCGCCGGTCGAGGAGACGGCCACCGTGGGAAGCCGCACGTGAGCCGTTCGCAGTCGGTCACCGCGGTCGATCGGCCGCCCGGCCGCCCTCGGAGCGCCGAGGCCCACCGGGCCATCCTCGACGCGGCCATCGACCTGTTCGTCGAGGAAGGGTTCGAGGGGATGAGCATCGAGGCCGTGGCCGCCAGGGCCGGCGTGGGCAAGACCACGATCTACCGCCGGTGGACCTCCAAGGAGGATCTGTTGGTCGACGCCATCGATCAGTTGATCTTCCACGTGGAGGCCCCCGACACGGGCTCCCTCCGGGAGGATCTGGTCGAGATGCTGACGACGCTCCAGACTATCTTCACCTCGTCCCGCGCCGGAGCGATCTTCCCGCGGATGGCGCCCCACGTGGCGTCCTCGTCCCCGCTGGGCAAGGCGTACCTCGAGCGGATCATCGCCCCCCGGTTCGTGCTGCTCCAGGGGATGCTCGCTCGCGGGGTGGAGCGGGAGGAGCTGCCGGCCGGCACCGATCCCGAGCTGGTTCGCGCCCTGCTGGTCGGCCCGATCGTGCTGTGGAAGCTGACCGGCCGGCTGTCGCGGCGAGCCGCCCGGCAGCGGGCAGAAGCGGTGGTCGACACCGTGCTTGCCGGGCTCCGGTCCGAGCGCTGAGACAGGCGGATTCCTGGTCAAACCGGCCGAGATGGGTCATCATGGGGCGCGCCCCAGGTGGTCCGAGCCCGTTCAGAAGGAGAACCAAGCTGAGAAGGGACCGGGTAGCGGACGCCGTGGCGGCGGAGGGGCGAACGCCGGCCGAACAGGAGCCGGTGGCCATCGACCCCGTCACCCTCAGGTTCCGGGCTCCCCAGCTGGAGTCGGAGTTCCGGACCGACTACTTCCGGCAGAACCTCGGGAACATCCGCTTCGCCTTCCTCAGCGGGGTGGCCCTGTGGGTGATGTGGGGCTTCGTGATCAACCCCTACCTGCTGGCCGTGGCGGACAAGTCCTTCGACCTGTGGATGCGGCTGGGGGTGTTCATCCCGCTGCTCCTGATCGGCGTCGGCCTCACGTTCACCCGGTGGTTCGAGCGGAACTGGGAGTGGGTGACCACCGTCATCGTCACCGTGACCATCCTGTTGTGGGTGTTCTACAACTCACAGGTCCTCACGGTCCCGGCGGACTACGGCTACGTCGGCCTGATCCTGATCACCGCGTTCACCCACACGCTCCTTCGTCAGCGGTTCGTCCTGGTGGTGCTGACCACGGCGATCGCCGTGGCCACCTACATCCCGTTCGCGGTGTGGGCCGTGTACATCTTCGGCGTGAAGACGATGCTGGCCACCCTGTACCTGACGACCTTCAGCGTGCTGTGGGCCGTGGCCGCCTACCGGCTGGAGAAGAGCAGCCGCGTCCTGTTCCTCCGGGAGCGCCAGCTGGACAGTGAGCGACAGCGTTCCGACAGCCTGCTGCTCAACGTCCTGCCTCGGGTGATCATCGACCGGCTGAAGTCCGGGACGGACCGGGCACATGTGGCCGAGGCCTTCGACGAAGTCAGCGTGTTCTTCGCCGACGCGGTGAACTCCACGGAGCAGGCGGCCAAGATCTCCCCGGACGCGTTCGCCGACACCCTCGACCGGCTGTTCCGGATGTTCGACGCGGTGGCGGACCGCTATCGCATGGAGAAGATCAAGACCATCGGCGACGCCTACATGGCTGTTGGCGGCGCACCCGTCCCGATGAAGGATCATGCCGAGGCGGCCGCGAACATGGCGCTCGACGTGCTCGAGCACGGGAGCCGGGTCCGGTGGCCGTCTGGAGATCCGGTCGTGGTCCGAGTGGGCGTGGCCACCGGCCCCGCGGTGGCGGGCGTGATCGGACAGCGGAAGTTCGCCTACGACCTGTGGGGTGACACCGTGAACCTGGCCGCCAGGCTGGAGTCAACCTGTGAGCCGGGCCGCATCTTGCTGTCGGAGCGGACGGCGGAGCTCCTGGAGGACCGGTTCGAGCTCGGGCCCCTGCACGTGATCGACCTCAAGGGGAAGGGCCCCACCCCGGTCCGGCTGCTCCTGGGCCGCCGGTCTGAGGTCCCCGTCTCAACCGCGTCCTAACCGTCTTTCAGCTTGATCCAGGCCTTGACGGCCGCTTCGAGGTCGCCCTTCTTCTGCTTCACGTCGTCTGCATCGGCGAAGCGCAGGTACCGGACCGTGCCGCCGCCTCCCTCCAGTCGCGGGTGCTTTCCGGGGAGCGAGGCACCCTGATGGAACATCAGCTGGACGTGCTTCTTCGACTTGGGATCGATGCTGGCGATGTTGCCCTGGTAGACGAACGTGGGGCTCTTCCATTTTGATGGTCTCGGTGACCCGCTTGTCGGCTCCCAGGATCACCGAGCGGACCCGAAGCATGGCGTCCATGAGCGGATGATCGAGATCCTCGAACCACGCGTCGACCTCCGGGTTCTTGCGCATCAGGGACGGATGTTCTGGTTGAGGTGGAACAGGTTCGTGGGGTCGTACCGGCTCTTCACCTCGACCAGCCGGTCGTAGTTCTCCCCGAAGGCATCCCGCAGGAGCCGCTCTCCCTCCTCGAGGAATCCGGGGAAGTTCAGGTACGTCCCCCCGTCGGAGAACCGCTTCATGACTGAACGGCGCCGTGCAACGCCACGGTCAAGGTGATGAGCGCGACGAGGACCGACCTGCGGGCGCGGGCAGCCACGGACGGAATCATACGAGCGCCGGCCGTATGCCGCCACATTCCCACCGGGGCTTAGGATGAGAGGACTGCAGGAGAGGAGGAGGCGGCATGGCCATGGAGAAGCCGGCAGAGTGGACCTTCGCGGTGTCGATCCCCGCGAAGGACCTGGATGGAACGAGGAAGTTCTACGAGAGCGTGCTGGGATTCGACATCGTCAGGGAGGATCCATCGGGGATCCTGTACCGGGCGGGGGACTCGGTCGTCGGTCTGTACCCCACCCAGTTCGCCGGGACCGCCCAGCACACCATCGGTGGCTTCCTCGTCGAGGACATCGAGGCCTCGATGGCGGACCTCAGGACCAAGGGCGTGACGTTCGAGGAGTACGACATGCCCGGCCTGAAGACGGAGAACGGCGTGGCCACTCTGGGCGACAGCAAGGTGGCTTGGTTCAAGGATCCCGAGGGGAACATCCTGGCGCTCACCGAGGATCGGATCTGGCGGTAGCTCAGGCCAGGTTCATGCCCCGGATCCGGTCGGCCATGAGCTTCATGACCGACAGGGCGAACCCCGGAGTCATCCCCACCAGCCGCTCGAACCGGGTCCGGTCGATGGGGACCAGGAGGCAGGCGGTCGTCGCCACAGCCGTCGCGCTCCGCGGCTCGCTGTCGATCAGGGCCATCTCCCCGAACACCCCGCCAGGGCCCACGGTCTCCACCTCGGTCTGTCCGCTTCGAAGGGACACCCGGCCCTCCTTCACCGCGTACATGACGTCGCCGGTGTCACCGGCCTGGAAGACCACGTCACCCTGGGCGAAGGGCTGAGGGTCCGACTCCCGAAGCAGCATGGGGAACTCCATCTACCCGCCTCCTCAATCCGAGAACGCCTCAGGGTAGGGGGTCCCGGTTTCGGCCGGCGATCCTATGGGGCCATGGCCGCCGAGAGTTCCCCGGCCATTCTCCTGGTGTTCAGAAAGAAGGGCGGCGGAGGCGAATAACCCGCTCCCGGCGTAGGTTGCCTATTGACGAACGGAGGAGGCGAGCGAGATGGAGGACGAACGAGTCATCGGCCGGATCAACGAGCTGGCCCACGAAGAGCACCAGCTGTTCGAGAAGGAGTCGCGAGGAGAGGCCAACGAGCAGGATCGAGAGCGGCTGAAGGATCTCCAGGTCACCCTGGATCAGTGCTGGGACCTGCTCCACCAGCGGCGAGCTCGCCGAGCGGCGGGACAGGACCCCGACGACGTGGCCGTGCGCGACGAGAGAACCGTGGAGGGGTACCTGGGCTGACCGCGGCCAGCCGCCGGCCCTGCGCCGCAACGTCGCCGCTGGTTCACCAACCGACTGCCGAGCGTTCATCCGAGGATGTTTGCCTCCTCGCGGATCGCCCCCTACCATTCGTCTGACCGTTTCGCGCTCGTCGGCCGAGTGTCAGGGGGGCGCCATGTTCGTACACCAGGTACCGCCTCGCCGCTGGTTCCATCACCTCGATTTCGACCCCCAAGAGCTGGCCCGAGCCCGGTGGGCTTCTGGAACCACGGTCTCGGTGTGCCTCCCGGCTCGGAACGAGGAGGCCACGGTGGGAGGCATCGCCTCCACCATCCGGGAGGAGCTGTGCGAGCGGTGGGGTCTGGTGGACGAGGTGGTCGTCCTCGACGATGGCTCGATCGATGGCACAGCGACGGCCGCCGCGCGGGCCGGCGCCCGGGTCGTGAGCGTCGAAGATCTGCTTCCCGAGATGGGGCCGGGGTCCGGCAAGGGGAACGCCATGTGGGTCTCGCTGCACGCCAGTCGTGGCGACTTGGTCTGCTGGGTCGACGCAGACATCAGGAACTTCGATCTCCGGTACGTCACCGGCCTGCTTGGTCCGCTCCTGTCCGATTCCGACGTCACCCTGGTCAAGGGGTTTTACCGGCGACCGGCCCACGGGTCGCCCCACGGTGGGGGCAGGGTTACCGAGCTGATGGCCAGGCCACTGATCTCCACCCTGTTCCCGCACCTCGGCGGGATCGTCCAGCCTCTGGCGGGGGCCACGGCGGGCCGGCGGGACGTCCTGGAGCAGATCCCGTTCCTCCAGGGGTGGGCGGTGGAGTTCTCCCTGCTGGTCGACGTGGTGGATCGGTGGGGCATCGACGGAGTGGCCCAGGTCGACCTGGGGTGGATCGAGCACAAGAACGGAACCCTCCGGAAGCTCGGTCCCCAGGCCCTGGCCGTCCTCACGGCCGCCCTTCGCCGGGCGGGGATCGACCCCACCGAGGACGCCACCATGGCACTGCAACGGTTCGACGCCGACCATCGGCCGGAGGTGGAGATGGTGGAGGTGGGGGAGCGGCCCCCGATAGCCACGGTGCCCGCCTACCGGATCACGTGGGCCGAGCGCCTCCTCGCGTGACACGCCGGACCAGGCGCTCGAGCCTTACCACGGGTACCTGGGCCGGTACCTCCTGGCGGCCTCGAACGTCGCGGTGAGAGCTGCCGGCACGGCCTTTCCCAGCGCCGAAAGGACCTCGACCGCCGCCCGGTCGCCGGTCTCCACACCGCCGTCGAGGTACCCCTGGCTGGCCACCGAGGTGTGCTCCCCAGGCGAAGTGCACCTTCCCCTCGGCAGCTCCCATGGCTCCGTAGAACCGGGTGTACTGGCCGGGAAAGAACGCTGCGTAGGACCCCTTGGCCCACGGATCCGAGGCCCACTCGTCGAGCCAGGCCCGCCCACTGAAGGTCTCCGACACGCCCGGGACAGCCTGGTCGATCGCTGCCAGGGTGGAGTCGACCACTTCCCGCGATGCCGGACCGTGAGCTTCGGAAGCCTCGTAGCTCGTTCCCAGGCGACCGCCGGAGAACACCGTGAGCAGCCCGTGGCTCCGGCCCGCCGGTCCGTCGGTGGCTCCGCTCTCCCAGGTGCCGAAGCTGGGATCGTCTCCCCGGAGGACGCCGCCGCTCCACTTCCCCATGGGGAACGGCTCGGAGAACTGGAGCAGGACCTTCGAGTTCGTGCCCATGCCCAGCTCGTGGATGGCTGCCAGCTTGGACTCTGAGAACCCCAATGTCTGGAGGTCGACCTCTCGCAGGGTGGTGAACGGGAGCGTCAGGATCACCCGGTCGGCCTCCACCGGCCGACCCTCGATGATGAGCTCGTAGATGCCGTTCGCGCGTTGGTGGACGGCCTCCAGGGCGGCCTCGAGCTCGACGGTACCCTCGGGAAGCTGTTCGAGGAGGCCGCTGATGATCAGGTCGTTGCCGCCGTGGACCGTGTACCTCTCGTCGTCGCCCGGATACTCGACCACGTAGAAGTCGATGAGGTTGGTGGCCGACAGGACGACCGGGTCGCCGCCCCACCAGCCGGTCTGCTCGGCGGCGATCACCCGGCCGAGCGCCGAGTCCAGCCCTCCGGGGAGGTTCTCCTCCAGCCAGCCGGCCATGGTTCGTTCGTCGAAGGCCACGGCTTCCGGACCGGCCTCTCCGGCGAGGTAGGAGCCGTTCGCTCCGGCCACCGCTGTAAGCCGCCGGAGCGCCTGGTCCGCGTCCGCGAACAGCTCGGTCTTTCCGACGGTCTCCCCGTCGACGAACGTGAGCCATCGGCCGGAGGCTCCCTCCTCGAACAGGTCGTCGAGCTCCAGCCCCAGGCGACCCGCCAGACGCTGGATGTGGACGTGGCGGGTGTCGATGAACTCGCCGCCGTGCTCGGCGATCTGGCCCCCGGCGAAGGTCCGGGCGCTCCAGCACCGCCCCCCGGCCCGGTCGCGGGCCTCGAACACTCGGACGTGCACGCCGGCCCGGGTGAGCCAGTACGCCGCCGACAGCCCGGCCAGCCCGGCACCCACGACCGCGACCGTCGGACCGTCCCGGTCGGGATCCGGACCCGACGCGTCTTCACCGGTGCACGCCGCCAGGAGCATCGCGGCTCCCGCGCCGGCGCTTCGTCGAAGGAAGTCCCGGCGGGAGATCCGATCGGCCACCTGGGTGAGCTGGTCCAGCGACACGGGACCGTCGTGGTCCACCTCCCGCCGGACCGCCGCCAGTTCCCGCATGGCCTGCGAAAGCGGTCCCCTTCGGCCTCCCAGCACGTTCTCGATCGTACCGTCGTCGTCGGGGACCGGGGCCGCTACGCTACGCCGGATGTCATCGGCCAAGGAATCGTTCCCGCGGCAGGAGGCCCGGACCCAGCGGTTCTCGCTGGGGCGGCCCCGCAGCTTCACGGTGGCGCCCGACGGCTCGCGGGTGGTGTTCCTGCGCTCGGCAGCGGGCGACGATCCGGTCAACGCTCTGTGGGTGCTGGACGTGGAAGGCGGGGCCGAGCGGCTGGTGTACCACCCGTCGGGGGCCGGGGGCGGGCACCTGTCGGCCGAGGAGCTCGCGCTCCGTGAGCGAGCCAGGGAGCGGGGCGGGGGCGTGGTGGCGTACTCGACCGACCGCGCCGTCACGACGACGGCGTTCTCCGTCGGAGGAAAGCTCCACGTCGCGGACCTGTCGGGAGGCGGGGCCCGGGAGCTGCCGTCTGCGGCGGAGCCGGTCTTCGACCCCCAGCTCGACCCCACCGGCCGATCGGTGGGCTACGTGTCGTGCCGCGTCCTTCGGGTCACCGAGCTCGACGGACGCGACCGCGTACTGGCAGAGGATCCCGACCCGGACGTGTCGTGGGGGCTCGCCGAGTTCGTGGCCGCTGAGGAGATGGGACGCCACCGGGGGTTCTGGTGGTCGCCCGACGGGACCCGGATCGTCGCCGCCCGGGTCGACGAGCGCCCCGTGGAGGTGCGGTATCTCTTCGATCCCATCGATCCGCAGACCGAGCCGCGAGCGGTGCGGTACCCCGGAGCCGGCACGGCCAACGCCGAGGTCACCCTCCACATCCAGGGCTTCGACGGGTCGTCCACGGAGGTGCGGTGGGACCGCGCAGCCTTCGAGTACCTGGCCCGGGTGTCCTGGGACCAGGGGGAGCCTCTCACCCTCCTGGTCCAGTCTCGCGACCAGCGGACCACCCGCGTCCTAACCGCCTCGGACGACGGCCATACCACCGTGGTTCGGGAGGACACCGACGACGCGTGGGTCGAGCTGGTTCGCGGCTCTCCCGCGTGGACGGCGGACGGGAGGCTGGTGTGCACCACCGACCTCGACGACACCCGCCGCCTGGTGGTGGGGGGGGAGCCGGTGACGCCGCCGGGCGTCCAGGTCCACCGGATCCTCCACGCCGGCGACGACGTTCTGTTCACCGCCTCCGAGGACCCCACCGAGGAGCACGTGTGGCGATGGTCTCCCTCGGGCCGGCTCGAGCGGCTCACCGAGGCCCCCGGGGTGCACGACGCGGCCGCGGGCGGAGAGGTGTTGGTCGTCACGACATCCACGATCGACGAGGCACCCACGGTCACCGTCCGCCGGAGCGGGGAACACGTGGCCACGGTGGCCTCGAACGCGGAGCATCCGGTGGTCGAGCCCAAACCGAGGCTGTTCGCCGGCGGTGCGCGGGACCTGCGGTCTGCCCTGCTCCTCCCGGAGGGGCGCGAGCCCGACGAGCCCATCCCCGTGCTCCTCGATCCCTACGGGGGGCCGTGGTTCCAGCGGGTCATGAAGGTTCGCGGCGAGTACCTGGTGTCGCAGTGGTTCGCGGACCAGGGCTTCGCGGTCCTGGTGATCGACGGCCGGGGGACGCCGTCACGAGGCCCGGGGTGGGAGCGGGCCGTGCACCTCGACCTCCTCGGCCCGGTTTTGGAGGACCAGGTCGATGGTCTCCACGCGGCGGCGGACCGGTACCCGTTCCTGGATCTGGATCGCGTGGCGATCCGGGGGTGGTCGTTCGGCGGAGAGCTCTCGGCTGCTGCGGTGCTTCGCCGGCCGGACGTGTTCCATGCGGCGGTGGTCGGGGCGCCGGTGACCGACCAGCGTCTGTACGACACGCACTACAACGAGCGGTACCTCGGCCATCCCGATCGTGAGCCGGAGTCCTATCGTCGGAACTCGGTGCTGGAGGACGCAGCGAAGCTGGAGCGCCCCATGCTGCTGATCCACGGGCTGGCCGACGACAACTGCTACGTGGCCAACTCGCTCCGTTTGTCTCGGGCGCTCACCGCGGCGGGCCGGCCCCACACGTTCCTCCCGCTGTCGGGGCAGACCCACATGGTCACCGACATCGACTCGGCCGAGAACCTCCTGCTGCTTCAGCTCCGGTTCCTCCGCGAGGCCCTGGGCCTCTAGACAGAGAAGAACGCGTCGAACCGCGGTCGGGGACCCCGCTATCGGGAGACAATGGAGGCAGAACCGTGAGCACCAGGACCGAGACAGACAGCATGGGGGCCGTGGAGGTCCCGGCCGACCGCTACTGGGGCGCCCAGACCCAGCGGTCCCTGCATCATTTCTCCATCGGCGAGGACCGTATGCCGGTCGAGGTGATCCGGGCGTTCGGGGTCCTCAAGAAGGCCTGCGCGCTGGTCAACCTAGAGCTCGGGAAGCTGCCGAAGGAGAAGGCCGGCCTCATCGTGGCCGCGACCGACGAGGTCATCGAGGGAAAGCTGGACGACCATTTCCCCCTCCACGTGTGGCAGACCGGCTCCGGCACCCAGGCGAACATGAACGCCAACGAGGTCATCGCCAACCGGGCCATCGAGATGGCCGGCGGCGAGCTGGGCTCCAAGACACCGATTCACCCCAACGACGACGTGAACATGTCGCAGTCTTCGAACGACACGTTCCCCACGGCCATGCACATCGCCGCGGCCAGGCTCGTCGACGAGGGGCTCCTGCCCGCGGTGCGGGAGCTCCGCGAGGCGCTCGACGCCAAGGCCCGGGAGTTCGACGATATCGTGAAGATCGGACGGACGCATCTGCAGGACGCCGTCCCGCTCACCCTGGGGCAGGAGTTTTCCGGCTACGTGAGCCAGCTGGATGACGACCTCAGGAGGATCGAGGAGGCCCTTCCCGGGATCCTTGAGCTGGCCATCGGCGGCACCGCTGTGGGGACGGGACTCAACTCGCCGGCCGGCTTCGGCGAGCGGGTGGCGGCCAAGATCGCCGCCCTGACCGGCCTCCCGTTCACCGCGGCCCGGAACACGTTCGCCGCCCTCGCCGCTCACGACGCCCTGGTCCACGCGCACGGCGTGTTGCGGACCCTGGCCGTCACCCTGATGAAGGTGGCCAACGACATCCGGTGGCTGGGGTCGGGTCCTCGCTCCGGCCTGGGGGAGCTGGAACTCCCGGAGAACGAACCGGGCTCCTCGATCATGCCCGGGAAGGTGAACCCCACCCAGTCGGAAGCGCTGACCATGGTGTGCGTCCAGGTGATGGGCAACGACGTGACGGTCGGGGTGGCTGGCTCGCAGGGCAACTTCGAGCTCAACGTCTTCAAGCCGGTGATCATCAAGAACTACCTGCACTCGGCTCGGATCCTCGCGGATTCCTGTCGTACGTTCCGGGAGTTTTGCGTCGATGGGCTCAAGCCGAACCGGGAGCGCATCGCGGAGCTGGTGGACCGCTCGCTGATGCTGGTCACGGCCCTGACCCCCAAGATCGGGTACGACAAGGCCGGGGAGATCGCAAAGAAGGCTCACCATGAGGGCACGACCCTGAGGGAAGCCGCACTCGAGCTCGGTTACCTGACCGAAGAGGAGTACGACGAGGCCATCCGCCCCGAGCGGATGACTGGTCCCAGCGACTAGGTTCCCGCGGGCCGGGTTTGGCCGGGTGTAGGCTGGCCCGGGCATGAGCCTGGTCCGGCTGGTCCATCTTGTAAGTGCCGTGATGTGGCCCGCAGCGGCACTCCTCGGTTCGTGGCGGGCTCGGGGGCTGCGGCGCCGGCGGGCCCGGGTTCGACTCTACCTGGTCATGAGCCTGGGCCTCGTGGTGGGGTTGGAGAACCTCGCCGAGGCGCTGTCCCCGGTTCACCCCTCCAGCCTCATGCACATCCTCGCCGAGGGGCTCCTGGCCACGGTCGGGGTGGTGGCGCTCTACCTGGTGGCTTCGTTCGGGTCCGACCTGGTGACCGAAGAACGCGTGGTCGTCGCCTTGGCCGGAGCGGCGGAGGACCCTCCAGACCGACCCGCCCGAGCCCTGTCCCGCAGAGAGCTCCAGGTCCTCGACCTGCTGTGCCGGGGGATGGGCACCGAGGACATCGGGAGAGAGATGGGCATCTCGCCGCATACCGCCTCCATGCACATCCGCAACCTCATGAAGAAGCTTGGGGTGCGCAGCCGCGCCCAGGCCATCGGATGGGCGGTGCGCCGCGGTCTGTACGACCCCAGTGCCGGACGGATCGAATCCGTCGAGCTCGAGTTGCTGGAGCCGTGAGCACCGGTCTACCATCGATCCGGTAGCCGATTACCGAACCAGAGGGATTCCGACGCCATCCGGTGAGGGGTACGTTGGCCGGAGGCGCCCACAAGGGGGGGAAGATGGCACGCCGATCCGGCCTGATGGTGTTGTCGCTCGTGTTGGCATTCGTTCTGGCCTCGTGCGGTGGTGGAGCCACCACGGTAGCCGTGACGCTTCAGGAGTTCGCCATCATCCCGGCTGAGGACACCGCGCCGGCCGGCGAGGTGACCTTCGAGGCCGCCAACGAGGGGCCCGAGGATCCTCATGAGCTGGTCGTGGCCAGTACCGACCTGGCGCCCGACGCCCTCCCCACGGCGGAAGATGGAAGCGTGGACGAAGAAGGCGAGGGGGTCGAGGTGATCGGGGAGATCGAGGAATTCGCCCCCGGGGCCACCGAGACCGGCACGTTCGACCTCGAGGCGGGGAGCTACGTCCTCTTCTGCAACGTCGTGGAAGAGCTCGAGGGGGGAGAGGTCGAGGCCCACTACAGCCTGGGGATGCGGGCTCCCTTCACCGTCGAGTAAGAGCGGCTGGCTTCGCACCGCGGCCGCCCTCCGGGCTCCGAACGTTCACCAAGCCGTCCCCGGAGGCAGGCAGGAACAGCAGCGTCGGGAGGCGAAATCAGCCCTCGAGTCCATGACGCTGACGCGACGACAGCTCCTGCGAGCAGGCGCGGCCACCGGAGCCCTGCTGGTGGCCCGTCCGGCCGGAACCCTCCAGCGGGCCTTGGGCGCCGAACCCGTCCCGGGAGCGGCTCGGCGCTCACGCCTTTTCCCTGAGTACACGCTGGTTCACGCTGACCTTCACAACCACAGCCTGTTCTCCGACGGGGCCGGCGACCCGGAGCTGGCGTTCGGGTCGATGCGCGCGGCAGGTCTGGACGTCGCCGCGCTTACCGACCATTCCACGGTGTCCTACGGCCTCCCGGATTCGGTCTGTCCCAACAGCGATTGCCAGTCCGTGGCGGGGATCGATGAGGACAGCTGGGCCCGGACCAAGGACCTGGCCGATCAGGCCAGTCGGGAGAGCTCGTTCGTGGCCATCCGAGGGTTCGAGTGGTCCAGTCCCACTCTCGGACACATCAACGTGTGGTTCTCGGAGCGATGGATCGACCCGCTGCATACCGCGGGGACGACGACCGGCGAGGGGGCCGCTCAGTTCATCCACCAGGACGCTCCCGGCGGGTCCACGATCGCCCCGGCCCTGGACGAGCTGGTGAACGCCGCGCCGACCACCGGAACCGGCATGAGGCTGTTCTACGACTGGCTGGCGGCGGACAGCGGACGCCCGGCCCTGGGTGGTGGCCTCGATGGGCTCGCGGGGTTCAACCACCCCGGGCGGGAGACCGGCCGGTTCTCATACTTCTCCGCCGATCCGGCGGTCCGCGACCGCTTGGTGAGCATGGAGATCTTCAACCGGCGCGAGGACTACCTGTTCGAAGGGACCGACGCCGGGCAGCCCTCGCCCTTGCCACAGTGCTTGGACGCGGGGTGGCGGGTCGGCCTCCTCGGAGTCACCGACGAGCACGGCACCGACTGGGGCTTCCCCGAGGGCAAGGGGCGGGGGGGCCTGTGGGTTCGTGGGTTGACCCGGAGCGACGTACGCGCGGCCATGGTCGAACGCCGGTTCTTCGCCACCCGGGTTTCCGGGCTCCGGCTGGACGCGTCGGGGAACAACCGGCGGATGGGAAGCGAAGTACCAGTGGGGCGGCTCGCCGTACGGTTCCGGTTGGACGTGGATGCAGGGCCCTCGTGGTGGGGCAAACGCCTGTCCGTGCAGGTGCTGGGCCCCGGTTCCCCGATGCCGACGATCCTCCACGAGCGGGAATTCCGGGTCCGGTCTCCGAGGGAGCCCGTGCTCTCCTTCCGCATGCCCCTGGACCCGGGAGATGTGCCCTGGGTCGTGCTGAGGGTCGCGGATCCCGCACTTCCGGCCGACGGCAGGGCCGACCCCACCTGGGCGCAGTACGGCGAGGCCGTGGCGTACTCGAGCCCCTTCTACCTCGTCCCTCGATAGCTCCGCACACGGGCGAGTACGCTCGCCCCCCATGGACCTGCAGATCCCGCTGGTGGGATCGGGTGGGGAGCCCGTCGACTTGCTCCGGACCCTGACCTCCCACGGCCTGGCGTCGCTGCCGCCGCTGGAGATCGACGAGGAGGCGGTGACCCTCACCACCACGCTGGCCGTTCGGGGGGGACGCCCCCGGACCGTCCGGGTCTCTCCGGGGCGAGCCGGGCACGCTCGAGTA
This sequence comes from Actinomycetota bacterium, assembly GCA_050692555.1. Taxonomy (GTDB): domain Bacteria; phylum Actinomycetota; class UBA4738; order UBA4738; family CALAEC01; genus DAITPV01. Next base: position 11,868 of record JBOGVS010000017.1, on the reverse strand, counting down.
GAGGTCGTGGGCCGGGCGCCGGGGCCCCGGACGTCTGCGGCGCTGGCGGACAGCGTGCGACACGTCCTCCACATGGACGAGGATCTCTCGGAGTTCTACGCGCTGGTGGCCGACGACCCCGACCTGTCCTGGGTGGCTCGGGGGGCCGCCCGGATGATCCGGAGCCCCACGGTGTTCGAGGAGGTCGTAAGGATCGTCTGCACCACCAACTGTTCCTGGGCTCTCACCACCCGGATGATCACCGCGCTGGTCGAGCGCCTCGGCGAGCGGGCCTCCGGCGCCCCGCAGGATGGCTGGCGCGGCCGGGCGTTCCCCACGGCCGAAGCCATGGCCGCCGCCGACCTTCGCTTCTACCGCGACGTGGTGCGATCGGGGTATAGGGGACCGTACCTCCGGGCATTGGCCGGTTCGGTGGTCGAGGGGACCGTGGACCTTGAAGCCCTGGCGCGGTCCACGCCGGATGGGCTCTCGGACGACGAGGTGGAAGCCCGGCTCCTGGCGCTTCCCGGGGTGGGCCCGTACGCCGCGGCCCACGTGATGCTCCTGCTGGGACGGTACTCGCGGCTGATCCTGGATTCCTGGACCCGCCCGAAGTACGCCCGGCTTCGAGGGTCTCGGCGGCCGGTCTCGGACACTGCGATCCTGCGGCGATTCCGGCGGTACGGCCGGTACGCCGGCCTGGCGTTCTGGTGCTACGTCACCAGCGACTGGGTCGACGACCGGCCTGCGTAGTCACCCCAGGAACACCCCCACCGCCTGGGCCGCGTCGCGGACCGTGGGATGGTCCATGGTGAGCGGCTCCGCCTCACCGGCGATCGACAGTCCGCCGGCGGAGCGGTCGGCGAACAGGGTCACGTTGATCCACGACGCCTCGATCGTCGACCACCATTCGAACCCCATGACGCCCTCGTCGTAGAGCGCCAGGGCCAGGGGCTGGGTGACCTCCCGGTTGGCGGTGGCCACCCTCGAGGGGCGGAGCGCCCGGGTCACCAGGTTCCCGGGGTCGTCGAGATCGACCAGCCCGTCCAGGGTGGCCTCGTCCACGCTCACCAGGGTGAGGCGAGCACCCTCCCGGACCAGGTCGCGGTCCGCCATCGTCCGGGCCCGCAGGTCCCTGATGTGCTCCGCCACCGGGGCCACGGGCACCCGGCTGAGGTAGAGCGCGCCGTAGGCATCGGGGTTGTCGTGGCGGCCTCCCCCCTGGTCGAATCGAGGGACGTACAGCGGACCTCCGGGGTCGCGGAGGCCGGCCCCCGGGACCTGCGGGAAGACCCGGTAGAGCACCTCAGTGGAAGGAGCCGGCCTTGAAGGCCCTGGCCGCCTGGATCACGTCGTCGATGCGGCCCCGAGCCAGGTAGTCGATGGGCCGGAAGTCGTTGAGGAATCCGTTGTGGCCGTTGAGCCAGGACACCGCGGTCTCCGGGTGGAGGAAGGACAGCAGGTACGCCAGGACGAACTCCAGGGCCTCCACCTTGCGGCGGTTCTCCGGGTCCGGCTGCTCCGCCCGCAGCCACCTGCTGACCCTGGAACGGCTGACCCCCAGGGCCTCGGCCGCCCGGGCCTGGCTCCCCAGGTCCTTGGTGATGGCCTTGAGCTTCTCTCTCACCGGCACCGGCACAGGCTGGCACCTCCCTCTGACACCCACGATCATAGCGCAACAAGATTCGTTGCGGCTCCCACGGCGCCGACCCTGCGGCGAAGGCCGCGCTACAGTTAGCCGAAGCGAGGAGGGGTGATGGGCCAGGCCAAGACCAAGTACGTGTACGGCTTCCGGGAAGGCAACAAGGAGATGAAGGACCTCCTGGGAGGCAAGGGCGCCAACCTGGCCGAGATGACCAACCTGCGCCTCCCGGTTCCCCCCGGGTTCACCATCACCACCGAGGCGTGCAACGAGTACCTGTCCGGCGGTAGCTTCCCGGCCGGCCTCCTGGAAGAGGTGGACGCCCACCTCCGGGGCCTGGAGTCGGAGATGGGCCGCCGGCTGGGGGACCTGGAGAACCCCCTGCTGGTCTCGGTCCGCTCGGGGGCCAAGTTCTCGATGCCGGGGATGATGGATACGGTCCTCAACCTGGGCCTCAACGACCGTTCCGTCCTGGGCCTGGCTCGCCAGGCGCGGAGCGACCGGTTCGCGTTCGACTCGTACCGCCGGTTCATCCAGATGTTCGGAAAGATCGTGATGGGGATCCCCGGCGAGGCCTTCGACGACGAGCTGGAGCGGGCCAAGGAGAAGAAGGGGCCGGAGGCCAAGGACACCGACCTCGAGGCCGTGGACCTCATGGACCTGGTCGAGCGATTCAAGGACATCGTCCGCGAGCACGCCGGACGGCTGTTCCCCACCGACCCCCGGGAGCAGCTCCGGATGGCGATCGAGGCGGTGTTCCGCTCGTGGAACAACCCCCGCGCGTTCGTGTACCGGAAGCAGTACGGGATCCCCGATGACCTGGGGACCGCGGTGAACGTGGTGGCCATGGTGTTCGGGAACCTCGGCGACGACTCGGGGACCGGCGTGGCGTTCACCCGCGACCCGGCCACCGGCGAGAAGGGGATCTACGGCGACTACTTGCCCAACGCCCAGGGCGAGGACGTGGTGGCCGGGATCCGGAACACGCTTCCGCTCGCGGACCTCCGGCGACTGAACAACGATGCCTACCGCAAGCTCCTGGAGATCATGAAGAAGCTGGAGCGCCACTACCGCGACATGTGCGACATCGAGTTCACCATCGAGAAGGGCAAGCTGTGGATGCTCCAGACCCGCGTGGGGAAGCGGACCGGCGGGGCCGCGGTGAAGATGGCCGTGGACATGGCCCGCGAGGGCCTGATCAAGCGAGAAGAGGCGGTGCTCCGGGTGGAGCCCGACCACCTCGACCAGCTCCTTCATCCGCAGTTCGACCCCAAGGCCGACATCGAGGTCCTGGCGAAGGGCCTCAACGCCTCGCCCGGGGCGGCCGTGGGCAAGGTGGTGTTCGACGCCGACGTGGCGGTGGCCCAGGGGGAGAAGGGCGAGGCCGTGGTCCTGGTCCGGCGGGAGACCAACCCGGACGACCTCCACGGGATGATCGCGGCCCGGGGCATCCTGACGTCGCACGGAGGCAAGACCTCGCACGCGGCCGTGGTGGCCCGGGGGATGGGCAAGCCGGCGGTGTGCGGAGCCGACGCCCTGAAGATCGACGCCGGCAGGGGCATGTTCACCGTGAACGGGACGAAGGTGAAGGAAGGGGACGTCATCTCGATCGACGGGACCACCGGCCGAGTGGTCCTGGGTGAGGTTCCCCTGGTCGAGCCCAAGCTCTCCGGTGACTTCGAGACGCTCCTTGGATGGGCGGACAACCTCCGCCAGCTCAAGGTGCGGGCCAACGCCGACGACGGGCCCTCGGCCGCCCAGGCCCGGAAGTTCGGGGCCGAGGGCATCGGGCTGTGTCGCACGGAGCACATGTTCGGGACCCTCGGGGACCCCCGCCTCCCGATCTTCCGCCAGGTGATCCTGTCCGCTCCCGCCGCTCGGTCTGTCCAGCTGGCCCGGGCGGAGGCAGAACAGGATGCCGAGGGAGCGCGAGGGAAGGCCAAGAAGGCGGCGGACCGGCGAGTGAAGGCGGCCAGGGATCGGCTGAAGTCCCGCGACGTGAAGCCGTACTTCGAGGGGCTCAAGGATCTGCTGAAGGGGCAACGGAAGGACTTCGAGGCGATCTTCAAGGCCATGGACGGTCTTCCGGTGACCATCCGGCTGCTGGACCCTCCGCTTCACGAGTTCCTGCCGTCGTCGAAGGAGCTGGAGGTCGCCCTGGCCACGCCGCAGCGGAAGGCCTCGCAGGAGCTGATCAAGGAGTTCGGCGGCAAGCGGAAGGCCGCGGAGGTGCTCCGGGAAGTGGTGGCCCTGGAGGAGAACAACCCGATGCTCGGGCTTCGGGGATGCCGGCTGGGGATCCTGTACCCGGAGATCTACCGGAGCCAGGTCCAGGCCATCATCGAGGCCGCGTGCAACGTGAAGCGGCGGGGCGGCGACCCGATCGTGGAGATCATGGTTCCGCTGGTGGCCACCCGCGAGGAGCTGATCGTGGTGGCCAAGGACCTCCGCGAGGTGGCCGACGCGGTGATCGAGAAGCGAGGCGTGGAGCTGCCGTACCTGGTGGGCACGATGATCGAGCTGCCCCGGGCGGCGATCAGCGCGGACGAAATCGCCGAGGACGCCGAGTTCTTCTCGTTCGGCACCAACGACCTCACCCAGACCACGTTCGGGTTCTCCCGAGACGACGTCGAGGGCAAGTTCCTGGCCCGATACCTCGAGGACGGGGTCCTGACCGCCAACCCCTTCGAGTCCCTGGACGAACGGGGGGTCGGAGAGCTGGTCCAGACCGCGTGCGAGCGGGGCCGAAAGACCCGGGAGGACATCAAGCTGGGGATCTGCGGGGAGCACGGGGGCGATCCGGCGTCGGTGGCCTTCTTCCATCGCGTGGGCCTGGACTACGTGTCGTGCTCGCCGTACCGGGTGCCCATCGCCCGGCTCGCCGCGGCCCATGCAGCCGCGGGCGACCGCGACGAGGCCACGAAGTAGCTCCGGACCTCGACGAGATCACCCCGGTGACCCGGAAGAATCCCCCGTTCGGGGGATGCATCCGGCACGGTTCCCTCCGTATCCTGCACGCGTTGAGTTAGCCGTACCGGTTCCCTCCTCCGCCGGACCGAGAGGAGGTGGGGACCGACGTGAGATGGACAACTGGCATCACTCGGGGGGTGGTGGCAACCGCGGTTTTCGTCGCGGCGACCGCGGGCTCGGCTGCCTACGCAGGCCGGGACTGGCGCCACAAGCACCAGAACTACCCGTACAAGCCGCACGGGTACCGGGAGATCGTGGAGGTGTTCGGCCAGCCTTGCGGCGACCGCGCCAATCAGAACGCCATCGAGTGGCGAGCCGCGGACAATGGACAGAACTACCTGGTCCGGTTCCATCACAAGCTGGGCGGGGGCTTTTCCTCCAACCTCGACTACGACGTCAAGGGCCACATCGCTCACCTGGGCAAGAACCAGTTCGTCCGCAGCGGGATCTGGGGCTACAACTGCCGGTACATCGACGGGACCAACAGCTGGAGCACCCATGCCTGGGGGATCGCCGTGGACGTCAGCTCGGCGTACGAGCCCCTGGGACAGTGCCACAGTACGGTCAACTACCACCACGACCAGATCTGGCGGGACCACCGGTGGACGTGGGGGAAGGCATGGTGCGACCCCATGCACTTCCAGTACGCCTCGGGCTATTGAGAGGGGGATGTCGATGAGGATCAACCGGATGGCGTTGGTCACCACGCTGGCGCTCCTTGGCGGCGCGGCGGTGGGGACGGTGGCCTCCCGGGCGCAGGAGTCGGTGACCCACACCCCGCCGGCGGTGTTGGATCCCTCGGTGCCGGAGATCGCCCCCGACCACGGGGTCGGCGAGCGACTCCTCCTGGTGGCCGGAGGTGCGTTCCCCACACTCGAATCCGCGGAGAAGGCCAACGACCGGATCACCATGGGCGACGTCCAGGGGTACTACGTGGCCCGGGTCGACCAGTTCGTGGGTCTGGATGAGGCCCTGGGGGCCGCGGGTGATGACTACGTGCTGGTGTCGGCGTTCCGCACCGCCCAGGGAGCGCAGGAGTATCTCCAGCTCGCTCGGGCGGCCGGCGCGCCCGCGCTCGTCACCCCTCGGCTCCAGAACCTCGGATACGAGTACGTGGGGCTGGGGCAGGAGGCCGACCCCGACGGGAGCGGGCCGCTCACTCACCCGATCCCGGGGCTCACCGTCCCGTGAGGCGCGCGGCTCTCGCGGCCGTGCTGGTGGTGGTCCTCGGTGCCGCGTGCACCGGGGACCGCCCCGCCACGACGGCCACCGGGTCCCCGGACGGCGGTCCAGCGGCCACCGAACCGCGGTGCGAGGCCCGACTGGGAGGCGTGGAGGGCTTCGTGCTGACCCGGAGCCGCGACATCCCGCAGGGGGAGAGCATCGGCGTTCGGGAGGAGTACCGGGACTCGGAGGGCAGGTCCCTCACCTACCTGCTGGGCATCTTCGGCGAGGTGGGGGAGGGACTCCCGTTCCAGGAAGAGGTGGGTCTGTCCGGTGGCGCCACGGCACGCCTGCTGGGCCGGGACCAGACCTGGGTCCTGGTATGGGAGGACCAGTTTCCCTGCCAGCAGATCGCGGTGATCGGGAATGGATTCCGTAGATCGGAGTTTGTCGAGGTCATGGAGCGTGCGGCGTTGCTCCCCCCGGACGGCGGCCCGCCCGATGCAGGCGCGCAGGGCCTCCTGGAATGGGTGGCGGTTTTCGACGTGGCCGAGGACCCCGGGGATCTGGAGCCCGGGACCGACGAGCTGATGGAGGCGGCCGGAGGAGCGATCGCCATCAGTCCGGCTTCCTGCTGGTCGGGCCTCGCCGTCCGCCTCGGTGCGGAGCCCGGCGACTACGTGGCCGCCGTGGTGGCCCAGACGCGGTCGGAGCTCGAGGCCGTGACGGCCAGGGTGGGGCGTCGGCCCCTGGTGAGCGGGGAGTTCCAGGCTCACTGCGTCGACTGAGCAAGCGGACCTAGCCGCGCTACAGTAGCCGAGCAGTGCGCACTCGGCCTCGTCATCCAGTCCTCCTTGCGCTGGCTCTGATCCTGGCCGTGGTTCTGGTGCCCGTGGTGGCCAGCGCGGTCGCCGTGTGGCGGGCCGCGCACACGGATGAGGCCAGCCTGCTGGATCGGGCGGATGCCATCCTGGTCCTCGGCGCCGCGCAGTACGGCGGAGACCCCTCGCCGATCTTCCAGGGCCGGCTGGACCACGGGGCGCTGCTGTACGAGAAGGGGTTCAGCGACCGCATCATCGTCCTGGGAGCGGGACGGGAGGGTGATGCGTTCACGGAAGCGGAGGCCGGGACCGGCTATCTGGTGTCCACGGGCATTCCGACGGAGGCGGTGATGGCCTCGTCACAGGGCAGCACCACGTACGAGAGTCTCCGTGCCGCGGCTCGGCTCATGACTGAGCAGCAGATAGACAGCGCCTTCCTGGTCTCCGATCCGTGGCACAACCTCCGGATCCGGCGGATGGCCCGCGACCTGGGGATCGAGGGTTACGTCTCGGCCACGTGGCACTCCGCGGCCATGAGCCAGACCACCCGCCTCCAGGGATACGCCCGGGAGACGTTCGCCTACCTGTACTACCGCGTGTTCGGAGGCTGACCGCTCGCTCTCGTTTGCGCAGGTCAGAGGCCCTGTCAGACCTCCATGCTATATTCGCCGCCGATGCAGATCCGAGAGCGACAGGAACGGCTGGAACGAGAGACGCTCTCGGAGCGAGCCGCCCTGTCGGCGAACTCCAAGGGCCGCGAGCGCGAGGAACCATCTCACCACATGCGCACCGCGTTCCAACGCGACCGCGACCGCATCGTCCACAGCAAGGCGTTCCGGCGTCTGAAGCACAAGACCCAGGTGTTCATCGCTCCCGAGGGCGACCACTACCGGGTCCGGTTGACGCACACCCTGGAGGTGTCCCAGATCGCCCGGACCATCGCCCGGGCGCTCCGCCTCAACGAGGACCTCACCGAGGCCATCGCCCTGGGTCACGACCTGGGCCACACGCCGTTCGGACACCTCGGCGAGCGGGCCTTGAGCCCGTTCCTGGGGCATCCGTTCCGCCACAGCGAGCAGAGCCTCCGGGTGGTCGATCATCTGGAGCGGGAAGGGAAGGGCCTGAACCTGACCTGGGAGGTCCGCGACGGGATCCTCAACCACACCTGGTCGATGCCGGTGCCGGGCACCCTCGAGGCCCAGGTGGCCCGGTTCGCAGATCGCCTGGCCTACGTGAACCACGACGTCGACGACGCCATCCGGGCCGGTCTGATCGCCGAGGAAGAGCTGCCCTCCTCGGCAACAGACGTCCTCGGCCACAGCCACGGAGATCGGATCGAGACCCTGGTGAACGACATCGTGGAGGCCTCCGCCGAGGGGCCGGAGGTAAGGATGTCGGAGGCGTCGGGGGCGGCCCTCGAAGCCTTGCGTGATGTGCTGTTCGAACGGGTGTACCTGCGGGAGGAGGCCGCCGCGGAGCAGGACAAGGCCGTCGGTGTGATCCGGGCCCTGTTCTCCCATTTCCTCGAGCACCCGGACGAGATCCCCGCGGAGTATCGGGCCGGGCCGGGAGACGACACCTCCCGGGTGGTCGACTACATCGCCGGGATGACCGACCGGTACGCGCTCCGCACCTACGAGCGACTGTTCCTTCCCCAGGGCTGGATGCTCTGAGGGAGGCATGGCCAGGATCCGACAGGAGGACATCGAGGCCGTCCGGGAGCGGACGGATCTGGCTCGGCTGGTTCAGCAGTACGTCGCCCTGAAGAAGTCCGGCCGGAGGTGGAGCGGCCTGTGTCCGTTCCACACGGAGAAGACCCCTTCGTTCAGCGTGGACCCGGCCCAGGGGCTGTTCTACTGCTTCGGATGCGGGAAGGGAGGCAACGCCTTCCACTTCCTGATGGAGGTCGAGGGCCTGGAGTTCCCCGAGGCCGTGGAGCGCCTGGCCGGCCAGACCGGGATCACCCTTCGGTACGAGGGGGCCTCGCCCGGGGAACGCCGGGCGGCCTCGCGCAAGCAGGCCCTGTACCGGGCCAACGGACGGGCCGCCGAGCTGTACCACCGGCACCTCCTGGACCATCCCCAGGCCGAGCAGGCCCGGGCGTACCTCGAGTCCCGGGGGATCAACAAGGCCTCGATCGAGGAGTTCGGCGTCGGCTACGCGCCCGGGTTCCCGGACTTCCTCCTCCGCCGGCTGGCCAAGGACATGTCGGCGGAGATCCTGGTGGAGGCCGGCCTGGCGCTCCGGGACCCCCGGGGTGGAACGCGTGACCGGTTCCGTTCCAGGGTGGTGTTCCCGGTCCACGATCTCACCGGCAAGCCGGTGGGGTTCGGGGCCCGGCTGCTGGAGGGGGAGGGACCGAAGTACCTGAACTCCCCGGAGACGCCGGTGTACCGGAAGGGGGAGATCCTTTACAACCTCAACCGGGGTCGCACCGCGCTCACCGGGGCCGGCCGGGCGTTCGTGGTGGAGGGATACACGGACGTGATCGCCCTCCACCAGGCGGGGATCCCCACCGCGGTGGCCACCTGCGGAACGGCCCTGTCCGAGGGCCATCTCCGGCTGCTGTCGCGGTTCTGTCCGCGGGCGGTGCTGGCGTTCGACTCCGACGAGGCCGGAGCCCGGGCCGCCGAGCGGGCCCACGGGATGTTCGAGGGGTTCGCCCTGGAGGTCTCCGTGCTGATCCTTCCGGAGGGCCAGGACCCCGCCGATTTCGTGTCCCGGCATGGGGGGGAAGACTTCGAACGGCTGGCGGACAAGGCCCAGCCGCTGGTCGACTACATGCTCGAGCGGAGCGTGCGGGACAAGGACCTGTCCACGCCGGAAGGCAAGGCCCGGGCGTGGCGGGACGCCCTCCCCATCGTGGCCGGCCTGAAGCAGGACGTTCTCCGGGGAGAGTACGCGGGCCGGCTGGCCGACCTGGTCGGGGTGAGCCCCACGGACATCGCCCTGGAGCTGGAGCGAGCCGGTCAGCCCGCGCCAAGGGGAAGAACGGAGCGTCGAGCCCAAGACGACCGGGCGGCCGCGGAGGCCCGCTCGCCGGTCCGGGAAGTGGAGCGGGAGGCCCTGAAGCTTCTGGCCCAGTATCCCGACATCTCCAGCAGGCACCTCGACCGGGTGGGGGAGGATTACTTCGAGACACAGCGCTACCGCAGGGTCCTTGCGCTCCTGCGAGGCCCCTGGCGGACCTCCGGGGAGCTGGCCGACAAGGCCGCCGACCAGGGGCTGGCCCAGGCGGTGGCGGAGCTGACCCTCGAGCCCTTGAAGGGGGACCCCACGGACGACTACGCGCTGCGAGTGTTCTCTCGCCTGGAAGAGCGGTCACTGAAGCGTCGGATGGATACAATGAGGAAGCGTTTAGAGCGCCTGAATCCCGTCACCGACGCGGACTCCTTCGACCCCCTGTTCCGGGAGTTGACGGACGTTACCGGCCGGTGGCGAGAGGCCAAGGCCCGAGCCGGAGAAGGAGCGTGACGTGGCGGAGGTGATCAAGGACCCGATCCTCGAGGAGGCCAAGGAGCTCATCGTGGCCCGGGGCCGCGAGCGTGGCTTCGTCACCTCCGAGGACCTGGTCGACGGGCTGCCGGTCGAGGACATCTCGGCCGAGCAGGTCGAGGACTTCCTCACCCAGATCGAGGAGCACCTCCGCGAGCAGGGGATCGAGGTCATCGAGGTCCCCGGCGATGAGCTCGAGTCCGAGGGCCAGCCGTCGGTCCCTCGGGAGGAGGACCTCCTCAAGGCTCCCACCAACGACCCGGTCCGGATGTACCTCAAGGAGATCGGGAAGGTCCCCCTGCTCACCGCTCCCCAGGAGGTCGACTTCGCCATGCGGATCGAGGCCGGGGAGTTCTCCACAGAGCTCTTCGGCACGATCAACATCACCGGACGCGTGGACCAAAAGCAGCTGGTCGGTGTGGTCGAGTACGTGGTCCGGATCCGGGAGCACCAGAAGGAGAAGTTCGGCAAGGTCGAAGGCATCGGTCGCGAGACCATCGCCAAGAGCTGGCGGCCCCGAGGCCGCGACCCCACCGAGGACTTCCTGCGCAAGGTCGAGCGGGACGGGCAGCTGGCCAAGAAAAAGCTCATCGAGGCCAACCTTCGGCTGGTGGTATCGATCGCCAAGCGATACGTGGGCCGGGGGATGCTGTTCCTGGACCTGATCCAGGAGGGCAACCTGGGTCTCATCCGGGCCGTGGAGAAGTTCGACCACTCCAAGGGGTTCAAGTTCTCCACGTACGCCACGTGGTGGATCCGCCAGGCCATCACCCGGGCCATCGCCGACCAGGCCCGGACCATCCGGATCCCCGTGCACATGGTGGAGACCATCAACAAGCTGGTCCGCATCCAGCGACAGTTGCTCCAGGATCTCGGACGGGAGCCGCTGCCGGAGGAGATCGGCGGCCAGATGGGGATCCCCGCGGAGAAGGTTCGCGAGATCCTCAAGGTGTCCCAGGAGCCGGTGTCTCTGGAGACTCCCATAGGGGAGGAGGAAGATTCCCACCTCGGCGACTTCATCGAGGACTCCGAGGCGGTCGTCCCCATCGACGCCGCCAGCTTCATCCTCCTCCAGGAGCAGCTGGAATCCGTGCTCCACACGCTGTCGGAGCGGGAGAAGAAGGTCATCCAGCTCCGGTTCGGGCTCGTGGACGGCCATCCGCGCACCCTGGAGGAAGTGGGCCGGGAGTTCGGGGTCACCCGGGAGAGGATCCGTCAGATCGAGTCCAAGACCCTGTCGAAGCTGCGTCACCCCTCCCGCTCGCAGAAGCTCCGCGACTATCTCGAGTAGCCCGCCCCGATGAGCGGGGACACGGTCGAGGGACTCATCCTGGAGCGCTTCACTGAGATGGCCGTGGCGTTACAGGACAAATCTCGTGAGGAGCAGGAGGCCATCGCCCAGTCCTACGGCGTGGCGCCAGGCCGCCTGCAAGCGCTGGTCGACGGCTGGACGGCCCGGATGAGCGACTCGCAGACTCTAAACCGCTATCACGAGCTGTACCAGATGGAGCTTGCGGAGGCCGGCGTCGAGCGCCCGGAGGTCACCCTCGAGCAATATGCGGTCATTATGAAGCCCTGTCGACGGGCGCGTCCGTCCAGGACGTTTGTGCCCAGCACGGGATGACCATCCAGCAATGGGCCTTGGTGGCCCAGCACTGGGGGTCACAGATGATGGCCGACTCCTCGCTGGCTGTGAAGTTCGCGCAGCTCATGGGGTACATCGGTCCACCGATGACGTTGCTCTGAGAGCGACATCCCTACTGGTAGACTGAATTTCCTCACATTCCGGGGTATCTC
>JBOGVS010000016.1:0-65256 GCA_050692555.1 Actinomycetota bacterium | reverse complement strand
CTGCAGACCACCCCTGGCGAGATAACGGGCCGGCTGGCTTTGGCCCTCCGAGCCCCCCTACGCGGGCATTTTCCGTGAGGCAACGAACTAGCCGTTCGCGGGCATCTTGACATGAGGCAACTAGGGGTGTCATTTGGGGCAGAGTCTCGAGGGGACCCCTGCGACCATGTCGGGGGGGAAGGCCCACTCACAGCGATGACTCAGCGGTCGCCAGCTAGCTGCTTGTTATCACTGCGCGGGCTCGGTGACGATGTGTGTCTTGGCGGAACCTCAAGGTCAAAGGGCAGAAGATCTGCTCGAAAGCGATTCTTTTGTGGAGCGGCGAGCCTGCCTGTAGGCGACATCTAGGCGTTCAGCCAGCCTCTCCTGGAGGCTCTCGAAGAGGTGGCCGTAGATGTTCAGCGTCGTCGTGATAGAGGCGTGGCCGCAGAGCTCCTGAATCTCCTTGGGATGGGCACCGGCGGCGACTGCCAGAGCCACCGCGGTGTGTCGCAGGTCGTGGATTCGGAGCGGTTCCAGCTCGGCTGCTTGGACGGCCTTCTTCCAGAAGCGCTTGGTGAAGTTGTTGTGGCGGAGCGGCCCTCCGTCGGGGGCCGTGAAGACGTAGCCATCACGCCCCGGGTATCGGGCGATGTGTGCGCCGACCTCGTCCGCGAGCGCGCCGGGGATGCTCACCGTTCGGAGGCCGGTTTTGGGGGGGCCGGATACGAGGTTGCCCTCCACCTCGATCAGCGTCTCCGCGATGTCGAGCTTCCGAGCCAAGAGACGCAGCTGGGGCACCCGGAGACCGGCCAGTTCTCCCCACCGAAGCGCAGCGTAAGCGCCCGTCAGGACGAGCGTCCGGAACCGGGGGTGGATCGCGTCCGCGAGGAGGGCCACCTCATCGGCCGAGAGGTAGCGCTGCTCCTCGCGTTGCGGCGAGGGGACCTTCACCCCGATGGCCGGTGACCGGCCTATGAGCAGGTTCACTTCCGCCGCCTTGAGGATCTGAGCAAGGATCACGTACGCCTGCCGGATCGTTCCCGGGGCCAGGCCCTGAAGGGTGCACAAAATCCAGATTCCCTCGATGATCAGGCATTTCGTCGTGCGACCGGGGCCACAAACAAACTCCTGGCCTTCCGGTTCGTGGGCCCGGCCGACGTAGCGCCACCCCATGAGACCCGTGGCCGCGACGAAGGACTCCCTCAACCCCTTCGATCGGTGCCATTGCCCGTCTACACCCGCCATGACGGCGCCGTCACACCCAGCCGGGGGCGTCCCGTCCGGCGGCCCTGTGGAACTCGGCGATCACTCGGCGGGCCGCCTCTACGGCCCACCGGGCCTCTTCGGCTCCGACTGCAGTGGGTGCCTCGGGCGGAGGGGAGGTAGACCGGCGGTCCAACCGCTCGGCGTCGCCGCGGTATCCGACCACCGTGTCACGGAGGGCATGGAGCCGCTCGAGATCGGGAGCAGACTCCAACTGGCGTCCGATGGTTCGCTCGCAGAGGTCGTGCCATTTGGGGAGGAACCGGGCCCGGTAGTTGAAGCTGCCGATGGTCTCGCCCCCCAGGCGGTTGACCATCGCCTCCAGGGCGGCGTGGGCGGCGAGGACCGCCACGGCCGAGTGGCCGGCGTCTTCCTCCCGGGCGCGGGTGGCCATCTCCTCGGCCAGCCCCAGCAGGCGCCCCGGCTCGATCCCCATCTCCATCATCCCTCGACCGTCGTCACACCATTCTCGCAAGAGGCAGCAGGTTCGGTTCAGGAGGCGTCCCGAAGCCGTCTCGCCGAATCGCGTCCGCGCATTCTCTGATCACCGCTCCTCCTCCGCACAGGCGGGCTTTGCCGGCCCGTCCCCTATAATCGGCCGCACCCCGACGCGAGGAGCGACCCATGCAACTGACCGAGATCGCCGCAGCAAAGGTGAAGGAACTGCTCCAACAGGAGGGCAGGCCGGAGGTTGCCCTCCGCGTGGCCGCCCAGCCCGGAGGCTGCTGCGGGTTCCAGTACTCCATGCTCCCCACCGACAGCGTCTCCGATCAGGACCACACGGAGGAGCATTACGGGGTTCGCGTGGTAATCGACAAGGCCAGCGCTCCGCTCCTCTCCGAGGCCACCATCGACTTCAAGGACTCCCTCGAGCGCTCAGGCTTCGCGATCGAGAACCCCCTAGTGGGCGGAGGCTGTACCTGCGGCCACTAGCCTTGAGGGTCGCGAGGCCCGATGCGAGCCCACACGCTCCGCCATGGAGCGCCGCCACTGACGATGTGCTCGCCACATGCTCGGGGACCGGGAAGCAATGGTCACGGAGGTCAAACCATTCGACCTCCACGGCGTCACCTTCGACGACCTGGCGCTGATCTTCTCCGACGGGAGCACGCAGAGCGCACGGCTTGGTCCCGAGGGTGTGCCCGACGGGCTCAGGGCAGGCGATGGGGTGCTGGTCACGATGGCCGCCAACATGGTGGTCTCTCTCCGCCGCCCCTAGCGCGGGAACGGCCCGCTCTGCCCCGGCTCGTACGCCGCCAGTTCGAATAGCCCCTCGTAGGAGACCACCAGGTCCCCGGCGACCCACAGCGAGCGGGTCCACCCGGTGGGAAGCGAGGTGCAGCGCCAGCGACGGGCTGAGAATCGGCCGACCGGCGTGGCGATCTCCTCCTCCCCGAGGAGCTCGTATCGCTGCCGCTCCCCCCTAGGGCGGCAGGTCACCGGCTCCAGGCATACGACCTCGATGTCCGCGGTGCCCCCCAGCCGATTGGCCGTAGCCGCGCTGAACGCAGGAGAGAGATAGTCGAGGTACACGTCCGGTCCCCACTCGATCTGCACCGGATCCCCGTCCAGGGTTCCAGAGAGGCTTTCTCCCCAGGCGGCCAGCAGGATCGCATGGGAGCCGGTATCGATACGTACGCGAACGGGGCGGGAGGCGCCGTCGACGACGAGGTCGATCACCTCGCCGTGCGGCTCCGGCTGGCGGGTGTCGACGGTGGAGAAGTACCGCCGCCCGGCGGGGCCCGCCGCGGCACGGAACTCCTCTGTCCCTACGGCGTTTCCTGCCCCGTCCATGACCGTGTACGAACCGACCGGCACGACTCCCAGTATGCCGGAGGGTTGCCGAAGCCCGGCGGCGAAATGGCGGTACTGATTCACCCACCTTGGAACCCTCCGGCGGTGGCGCCAGTCGTTCGGGTTCGGGAGCAGCTCCTCGGGCGTCCTCTTAGAAGACGACCTGGCCGGAATGCTCCCTCGACCGATCATCGCGGTACGTCGCTGCCGCGAGCATGAACTTGCGAGCGTGGGCCCCCAGTTCCAAGGCATGAGGGAGCCGCGTGGCCGGTGCTCCAGGCCGGGGTGCGGGAACTGGATGAGGTGCTCGAGTTCCCGCCATACTTGGGAAGGTGAGAGAAGGATCAAGCATGGTTCGGGTCACGACCGTCCACATGGAGGGAGGCGAGAACCACGAGCACATTGCCCGCGTGCGCTGGACGAATCCTCAGACCGGAGACATCGGGCAGAGCACACGCGAACAGATGATCGAATACCTGCGCAAGCCAGGAACCCGCGCCTTTGTGACCGACGGCGAGCGGACCGTAAACATTCGGATAGTCGAGGCGGAGCCGCCGTACATCCGAACCCACGCCGACGGCGTCTGGACCAACAACCTATTGGCTCTCCCACGATACGGTCCCATGTAAATTCCGAGCCCGCCGGATACCAACGGCCAGCCGCCGTGGAGACTGGGGACCGTATCTTCTACGGTCGTCGCGAGCGGAGACTGAATCGCCCCGGATCTTTTGGAGGCCCTGATGTTCAAGGCCGGAATTGTCAAGAGTGAGAAGGGGTCAGGGTTGGACTCCCCTCAGCTCCACACGGAAACGATTCTTCGAAAGTGCGGACTTTCCGCCTATTTCTTGATCTCGTAGCGCAGAAGTACCACGCCGTTTTCGAACGAGGTGGCCTCGACCAGCTTCAGGTCTTGCCGATCCTCGAAAACGCGCGTTCCCTTGCCGCGTGACGCCGGGCAGACGAGCAGGGTGATCTCGTCGACGACGCGGGCCTCCAGCAGGGAGTGCATGAGTTTCAAGCTCCCCCACAGCCAGATGTCCTTGCCGCTCTGCTCTTTGAGCTCCCGGATGGTGGCGGCCGGGTCGCGCGTCACGGTCGCGGCGGAAAAGTCGCCCCAGAGGGCGTCATCCAGCTTCGACGAGGCGACGAACTTGGTGAGGTTGTTGAGCTTCTCGCCGTACTCGCCCTGCTCGTCGGCGTGCGGCCAGTAGCCCTTGGACTGGGCGTAGGTATTCGCGCCGAGAATCAACGTGTCGACCGAGTCGATGAACCCCATCACGCGTGCCTTGAACTCAGGGTTGGTGGTCTCGGAGAAGGGCTCCCCTGACACGAAGCTGAGCCCGCCGTCCTCCTCCGCGGCGATGTTGTCGACGGTAACCCACTGCTGGACTGTGAGTTTTCGCATGGCGCCAACCTAACAGAGCTCATTTCTCATACACCTCGGGGTCAAATCCGCGGAGGGCCTCCTGGCGATCCGTCAGCGCTGGTCCGGGCCGGGCGCGGTGTTCGTCAACGGCAAGAATCCTCGGTCCGCTACACTGCGTGGCTTGACGATCTACCGGATGGATCACGCCGGCGTTGTGGTCGAGGATCTCGCGGCTGCTATCGCGTTCTTCGTCGAACTGGGCCTGGAACTGGAGGGCGAGGCAGCAGTCGAGGGTGAATGGGTGGACCAGCTCGTCGGGCTGGACGGCGTCCGAGCGGACATCGCCGTCGTGCGGACCCCGGACGGCCACGGCCGGGTCGAGCTATCGACGTTCCACACGCCGGTGGCCACCAGCATTGCGCCGAGGGCGCCGATGAACACCCCGGGCATCCCTCGCCTCACGTTCGTCGTCGACGCCGTCGACGACGTCCTCGACCGCCTGCGCGCCCACGGCGCCGAACTCGTGGGCGAGGTGGCGCAGTACGGGGACATCTACCGGTACGTCTACGTCCGCGGCCCCGACGGCATCATCATCGGGCTGGTCGAGGAGCTCCGCTGAACGACACTCCACTCAATTCTTGTGTCTAGAAAGGGCGCTCCTTCTTCATTGACGCGCGGAAGAGCCGGGTTCAAGTCCTCCAGCCAGACACTCCGTCGCCCAGACCCCTCGGAATTGGCGAGGGGCGTCAGGGGGCAAAAAGGGGGCAGGAGAGGCTCCAACCCGTAGGAATTCCTAGCATCCCTGATGCTCCTGATAGTGCCCTGAGCAGGGCATTCGGCTATTCGAGCAGGTCAGCCTGGGTGTGGGGGAGCGGACTCATAATCCGTCGGTCGCTGGTTCGAGTCCAGCCCGCCCCACACACGTCTGACCCCTCGCGTTCCCGTGTCGGCGTGCTCGGAGGTGTCACAGCGAGGGCTGCCGTCTTGTCTTGTGTGGTGCAGGTAATCCTCGATCAGGGAGTTGATGATGAGAGTGTTTGTCGCAGGAGCGACGGGGGCGATCGGACGACAACTGGTGCCACGTCTGGTCGAGGCGGACCATGAGGTTCATGGCATGACGCGTAGCGAGTCAAAGCAGGCGATGCTCGACGAGCTCGGCGCGGTGCCGGTGGTCGCGGACGCTCTTGATCCCGAACAGGTCGCGGAGGCCGTGGGCAGGGCACAGCCGGACGTGATCGTGCATCAGTTGACCGCGCTCGCAGGGAAGGGCCTGCGTGGCCTCAAGCGCCGCGCCGCAATGACCAACCGAGTGCGGATAGAGGGCACGGACCATCTGCTCTCGGCCGGGAAGGCAGTGGGGGTGCGGCGGTTCGTCGCGCAGAGCATCGGCATGGGGTTGTACGTGCGCACCGGCGGGCCGGTGAAGACCGAGGAGGACCCGATCGACCCCGCGCTTCCGCGCAAGCTGCGTGAAGGCGCGGTCGGGATCCGTCACCTCGAACAAGCGGTCCTCGGCGCCGATTGGACCGAGGGCATCGTGCTGCGCTACGGCGCGTTCTACGGGCCAGGAACAGGGATGGGGCCTGGCGGAGACATGTTCGAGATGATCCGCAAGCGTCGGTTCCCGCTTGTCGGGGGTGGCGGCGGCGTGTGGTCTTTCATCCACATCGCCGACGCCGCGGAGGCGACGGTGGCGGCGGTCGAGCACGGCAGCCGCGGTATCTACAATGTTGTCGATGACGACCCCGCCCCAGTCGCCGAGTGGTTACCGGTGCTGGCGCAGAAGCTGGGCGCCAAGAAGCCGATGCGCGTGCCGCGGTTCATCGTCCGCCTGTTCGCTGGGGAAGCTGGCGTGGTGATGATGACCGACGTCCGCGGCGCGTCGAACGCGAAGGCTAAGCGCGGGCTGGCGTGGCGTCCGGCGCACCCGAGCTGGCGGCAGGGGTTCGCAGCGGCATGACCGATCGCGAGCAACTGCTTGATGAGTTGCGGCCGGTCGCGTTCGCGATCGCCTACCGGATGCTCGGCAGCGTCTCCGAGGCCGAGGACGTGGTGCAGGAAGCGCTGCTGCGGGTGCATCAGGCGCTTGATGCGGGCGAGCAGATCGCCTCGCCGCGCGCGTTCGTCGCCACCGTGACCACTCGGCTGGCGATCAACGAGCTGCGATCCGCGCGCGCCCGTCGCGAGCGCTATGTCGGCGAGTGGCTGCCGGAGCCGATCATCACCGACGGTCACGATGATCCGGCCTGGCACGCTGAGACGGCCGACTCGCTGTCGCTGGCCATGCTGGTGTTGCTGGAAAGCCTCTCGCCCGAGCAGCGAGCCGTGCTGCTGCTTCACGATGTGTTCGGCTACGGGTACCCGGAGATCGCGGCGATCGTCGGCAAGAGTGAGGACAACGTGCGCCAGCTCGCCACCCGCGCCAGACGCCACGTCGAGCAGCGCCGGCCGCGCTTCCACACGACCCGCGAGGAGCGCGACGAGCTGGCACGACGGTTCTTTGCGGCCGTAGAGCACGGCGATCTCGCGGGGCTCGAGGCGCTGCTCGCTCACGACGTGAAGCTGACCGCCGACGGCGGCGGCAAGGTTCCGGCGCTCGCGCGGGCGCTGGGCGGGCGCAACCGCGTCGCGGGCGCGCTCATCAAGGGGATCCGCCAGGCCGCCAGCATTCCGGGCGTGTCGTTGCTTTCTGTCGAGGTCAACGGCGGCCCGGGAGCGATCCTTCTCGACGGACAGCAGCTGATTGGTGTGTTGGCGCTCGACATCGCCGACGGCCAGATCACAAGCATCAGCTCGATCCTCAACCCCGACAAGCTGACGCACCTCGGGCCGATCGCCGACTTCAGATCGCTACTTGACCGATGGCGTTCACGCTCCTCCAATGTCATGCGTGAACCAGCAGCCGCAGCTCGCGAGCAGGGCCTCCCAGGCCAACCTGACGAGTCCGACTAGCGAACGCTTCCACTCTCTACTGAGGGCTTTCTGAGACGGCCCGCCGCCCGACCGAGGTCTCGCGCGGCGCGAGCGGCATGGACACATGGGAGCTCGACGGGGTCGCGAGCCCTTCGCCACCACGACCCGATCAGCTTCGACCGCCGGTCCGCGATGCCTTGTCCATCATCCGCAGCAGCGCGGTCGCCGTGTTCCAGTTGCGGATCGTCATGCTCTGGTAGATGGGCATGGAGGCGACCCTGCTGATACGGCTCTGGGTGGCCCTGCTGGTCAGGATCGACCAGTAGAGCACCCCCCGCCCTGCGTACACCTCGGACCAAGTTCCTCGCGAAAGTAGCCAGCGGCGTGGCCAAGCCCGACGGTCTGCTCGTGGTGCCACCCGACGGCGAGCTGGCCTTTTTGCACCCTCTCCCGGTCGAACGGCTCTGGGGGGTCGGGCCGGTGACCGCCGACAAGCTCCGCGACCGGGGAATCACCACGGTCGGCCAGGTTGCTCGGCTCCCCGAAGCGGCGCTCGTCTCGATCCTCGGAAAGGCGTCGGGCCGGCATCTCCACGCCCTCGCCCACAACCACGACCCCCGCCCGGTCCGGGTGGGCCGCCGTCGACGCTCGATGGGAGCTCAGCGGGCACTCGGCCGAACCCGGAGATCGCCCGACGCCCTCGATGCCGTCGTCGTCGCGCTCGTCGACCGCCTCGCCCGCCGGCTGCGGGCGGCCCGGAGGGTGTGCCGGACCGCGATGCTCCGGTTGCGCTTCGACGACTTCTCCCGAGCTACTCGGTCGCACACGCTGCCCCAGGCCACCGCACAGACTCAGGCGATCCTGGCCACGGCGAGGGGGCTGCTGACGACGGCCATGCCGATGATCGAGAGCCGGGGCCTGACGCTCGTGGGATTCTCCCTGGGCAACCTGGACGACGACGGGGCGATCCAGCTTTCGCTTCCGTTCGATGGTCAACGGGCCGGCGCCCTCGACGCCACGCTCGACAGCTTGCGCGAACGGTTCGGATCGGCCGCCATCACCCGGGCCGTGCTTCTGGGCCGCGACCAGGGCCCGTCGGTGCCCCTGCTCCCCGACTGAGGGCCGGGCCCTGAGGCTCGAGCGGTCGGGACGGCCTGCTGCAGCGCGTGGCCGACGATATCCTGACCACGTCCATGGCCACCCTGTCGCAGACAGAAACCGTCACGTTCCTGTTCACCGACATCGAGGGATCGACGCTGCTCCTCCGAGAGCTCGGAGACCGATACGCCGAGGTCCTCCGGGATCACCGCCAGATCGTCAGAGAGGAGCTCGAACGCGAGGGCGGGGCGGAGATGGGAACCGAGGGCGACTCCTTATTCGCCGTGTTCGCCTCGCCGGTGGCGGCGGTCCGGGCGGTCGTCGAGGCTCAGCGAGCGCTCGCCGTCCACCCATGGCCCCAGGGGGCCGAGGTTCGCGTGCGAATGGGCCTCCACACAGGGGAGGGCACCCGCGTTGGGGACGGCTACGTCGGCCTCGACGTCCATCGGGCGGCGCGAATCGGGGACGCCGGACACGGTGGGCAGGTCCTTCTCTCCGAGGCCACCGAGGGCCTGGTCCAGCGAAGTCTTCCGGAGGGCGTGGAGCTCCTGGATCTCGGAGAACACCGGCTCAAGGACCTGCCGCACCCCGAGCGGTTGTTCCAGCTCACGATCGAAGGACTCCCGGGGGAGTTCCCCACGCTGCGCTCGCTCGACGCGCGACCGAACAACCTGCCCTCACAGATCAGCAGGTTCATCGGCCGGGAGGCCGAGATCCGCGGAGTGGAGGAGGTCCTCGAGGGCACCCGGCTGTTGACACTGACCGGGCCCGGTGGCACCGGCAA
Source organism: Actinomycetota bacterium (assembly GCA_050692555.1). Classification (GTDB taxonomy): domain Bacteria; phylum Actinomycetota; class UBA4738; order UBA4738; family CALAEC01; genus DAITPV01. The sequence goes on along the minus strand of JBOGVS010000016.1, from coordinate 56,056 downwards.
GACGCGTCTGGCGCTGGAGATCGCCCACCGCCAACTGCCTCGTTTCCAGGACGGAGTGTGGTTCGTGGACCTCTCGGCCGTTACCGACCCCTCGGTGGTGCCCACCGAGATCGCCATCGCCATCGACGCCACCCGGGATCCGGGTGCCTCCGTCTTCGAGTGCCTGGAGGAGCACCTCCGCGACCGCACCCTGCTGCTTGTCCTGGACAACTTCGAGCAGGTTCTCGATGCCGGGCTGGCGGTCGAGCATCTCCTGTCGCACGCGTCTGGATTGAAGGTCATAGTGACCAGCCGCTCGGTCCTGTCGGTCTACGGGGAGCGGGAGTACCCGGTCCCTCCGCTCCGGCTACCGGAGCCCGAGCGCCGAACGAACGTCGAGGCGTTGGCCCAGTCCGAAGCAGTGGCTCTGTTCCTCGATCGAGCCCGTGCCGTGCGGCCGGACTTCGAGCTTACGGAGGCAAACGCTGCGGCCGTCGCGGAGATCTGCGCGAAGCTCGACGGCCTGCCGTTGGCGATCGAGCTCGCAGCGGTCCGAGTGAACGTGCTGACTCCCCAGTCGATGCTCCCGCGGCTCGACGAGCGTCTCTCGCTCCTGACGTCCGGGCCGCGGAGTCTTCCCGAGCGCCAGAGAACCCTTCGCGGCGCGATCGATTGGAGCTACCAGCTCCTCGGGGAGCCGGAGCGGCGGCTGTTCGCCCGCGTGGCGACGTTCTGGGGCGGCGGGACGCTCGAAGCGATCGAGGCGGTGTGCATCTCAGAATTGGGCGGCGATGTCCTCGACCTCCTGGGTGCGCTGGTGGACGACAGCCTGCTCCGGCGCACCGAGAGCCCGGGCGGCGAGGTTCGGTTCCAGATGCTGGAGACGATCCGCGAGTTCGCCACCGAGCGATTGGAGGCTGAGTCCGACGCCGCCGATGTTCGCCGCCGCCACGCCCGGCGATTCCTGGCCCTGGCCGTCCGGGCCGAGCCGCATCTGGTCGGGGCAGACCAGAAGAGATGGCTGGACCTGTGCGACCACGAACACGACAACATCCGCGCTGCGCTTCGCTGGTCGATCCAGGCCGGGGAGGTCCGGGCGGGCCAGGAGGCCGCGGGGGCGCTGTGGCGCTTCTGGCATCAGCGGGGCCACCTGGCCGAGGGCCGTAGGAAGCTCGAGCACCTCCTCCACGTACCGGAGGGCGAAGGCAGGACCCCCGAGCGATTCAAGGCTCTCACGGGCGTGGGAGGGCTGGCGTACTGGCAGAACGACTACCCGGCCGCGGAACGGTTCTACACGGAGTCACTGGAGATCGCTCGCGAGCTCGGCGACCCGCGCTCCACCGCCGAGGGGCTGTACAACCTCTCGTTCATCGACCGGATCCGGGGCAACGTGGACGAGGGGATGGCCAAGCTGCGCACCGTTCTGGAGATGGCCAGATCCATCGGCGACAGGCAGCTGGCTGCCGATTGTCTGGGGATCCTCGGAAACCAGGAGATCCGGGAGGGCCATCCCGAGGATGGGCTTCCAATGGTCGAGGAGGCCCTGGCCATCTACCGGGAGCTGGGGAACCTGTTCGCAACCGGAGACTCGCTTTCCGGGCTCGGATCGCTCTACCGGATTCTCGGCGACAACGAGGCGGCCACCGCCGCGCAACGGGAGTCGCTGGAGATCTTCGTCGAGGTCGGCAATCCGACGGGGATCGCCATGGTTCTGGAGGAGATGGCCATGATCGCGGCGATGGACGGGCGACTCGAGAGGGACCTGCGCCTGGCCGGGGCGTCCCAAGGCATCAAAGATCGGACCGGGGGTGGCCCTCCGGCGGAGCTGATGCGGTCGGGTGAGTCGCTCGACGAGGCACGCCGAGGCCTCGACCCGGAGACGGCGGAGCGCGTCTGGGCAGAGGGCCTGGAGATGGGCACGGACAAGGCCGTCGCGTACGCCCTGGAGGGAGAGAGCGGAGAGTTCTGAAGGCTCGCCACCCGGGACGCGACCAGACCATTGAGGAGATCGTGATGACCTCGGTCTATCGCTCAAGGCCGGAAGTGTGAGGTTTGCGTTTCCCGTCGCTCCTCTGCTTCTCGATCACCGCGACATAGAGGTCATTCTCCGAGTCCAGGATCCGGGATAACTGCCACCCTGTTCCATCCAGCAGCTCGGCAAGCTCGCCAGGCGTGATTCGGAAGTAGTCGAACCACGGTGTCACGTGGTGCCGGTATCGGATCCTGATGCGGCTCTGGCCAGATAATCGCCCGAGCCTCCGGTTCCTCTGAACGTACCGACGCATTTCGGGATCCTGGTCCTTCGTCCGGTCCCGGCTCGCTCCGATGATGCGTCCCTTGGTTGTGGTGACGCGGTGGAGCCGACTGAGGATGCGGCGGGCCCGCTCCGGGGTCCCGAAGAGCCCGAGGTTTCCCCCCAACATGAGGATGGTGTCGAAGGTCCCAAGCCTGGGACCGATCTGCCCCACCGACATCACCTTGGCGGCCTTGGCCCCCCTAAGGCGGCAGGTCCGGATGGCGGCAGGCGAGTTGTCTATGCCCACGACCTCCATACCCCGGCCCTGCAGGTGGAGCAGCACTCTGCCGGCGCCGCATCCGATGTCCAGGACCCGGCCCCTGACGAACCGCATAGCTTTGCGCTCGACCGGACGCCAGTTCCTGAACTCGGCGAAATACAGCTTGGGCCCCGCTCCCAGAGAGACGTACCCGTCGTCGCGCTCGACGATTTCCCAGGCTTCCCTTCCCTGGAGATGATCGAGCATCGCCTGCCCGTAGGCGTCCTGGCTCTCCTTCAATGGCCGCGTCCGATTACTCGAATCGGTATTGGATAGAGGGGAGAACCCCCAGCCAGTCGGCCCACTCAGCCCACGCCCGGGTCTCGTCGATGAGGGTCTCCCCAGAGTCGAAAACCCCAGCCCGAAGGCTCACTTGATCCACACCTCATTCTGAGGCGAGGACACGAGGCAGTGCCAGGTGTCGGACGGGGAGAGGCCACTCTTGCTTTTGTCGAACTGCTCCCTCTCGTCAGACGTCAAATGAGGTGAGTGTTACGGACCCAAGAGAGCCGTCGGCTTGGTCGCCGGTTGGGAGCCGCGTTCGTAGCGCTTGCCCTGGCAGGTGCCGGCACGATCATCGGTGCACGGGCCACTCCTGGAGTCTGGTCCGAGCGTCCCGTTGATCGGTCCGGCGTCACGGACAAAGAAGTAGAGGACTACGAACCGGCGTGGCAGCCCCTCACCGTCGAGCGGTCGGGGGAGATGGAACCACTTCAGCCCATCGACGCACAGGTCGGGGCGCCGATCCGCCTCGAGATCCTCCCCAACGCGCTCCCGGGCGAATTGGCGGTGGGCGAGGGGGCCGTGTGGGCTGGGGTGTCGAATGGGCTGGGGTGTCGAATGGGCAGGCACAGAGTCGCAACGTCATCGCGCGCATCGACCCATCAAGGAAAGAGGTCGAGGCCGAGATTCCCATCGCCGGTCCCGCTTGGGCCTTGGCCGCAGGAGAGGGAGCGGTCTGGGCCGGGATCCCACTATTCAGTGAACCGCGAGCCGCTGCCACCGGTGGGATCGTGCAGCGCATCGATCCTGTCACGAACAGCGTGGTGGCCACGATCCACGTGGGGCCCTACCCGGGGCCTATTGCAGCCGGGGCGGGATCGATCTGGGTCGTGGCCGGCGACGCATCGGAAGACTCACAGCAGCTCTTCCGGATCGACCCGGAATCGAGCCGCGTCACGGCCAGGGTCCCCATCCCGGGCCTGAGCGATGGATACATCTACGACATGGCGATGGTCGCCGGAGACGTATGGCTCTTGCAACACGGCTCGCGCCCTGGGAGCCACGTGGAGCACAACGGGTACGTGGTCAGGATCGATGGGGAGACCGGAGAAATCGTCCAGGTGATCCCTGCAGAGGGGATCGCCATGGCCGCTGGGCACGACCGCATCGTCGTCATCGGACGAATCGATGACCGTGGGGATTGGCGCGGAGTATCCGTGGCCCGGACCATCGACACCACCGAAGGGACGTCCAGTGGTCCGCCGGTCCCGCTCGGACAAGGTCTGAGCCCGTTCGCCGCTGGCCCCGGTGATGTCTGGGCTACCGGCCCGACCTCTCGCTACGGTTGGGTGCAGATCCTTCGGCTCCATCCAGAGACCTTCGCAGTGGCCGATCGTGTGGCCACCCTGGGCACAGCCATCTACACGGACCTTGCCTGGGACCCGGCTATGAGAGCGATCTGGGTAGCCACGGCGGTGGATGGTTCTGCCGTTCTCGTGCACGTCGACCTCGCATAAGGGGCTCGGCGCAAAAGCGATCAACACCTGTGGTTACCGCGAGCCTTGGACCGCCGGCGGGATGTTCTGGTTGAGCCGGAACAGGTTGGTGGGATCGTAGCGAGCCTTGATCGCCGCCAGCCGGTCCCACGTTCTCCCCGGGTAGGCTGCCCGGATCCGGGCTTCCCCCTCGTCGTCGAGGAAGCCGACGTACGCGCCGTCGTCGCTCTGGTGCAGGGTATCCGCGAATTCCGCGACCCAGGCCTCACGCACCCGCCGGTCCTCGGGGCCCTCGTAGAACGCGGCGACGTTGACCATGATCCGGCTCTGGCGGTGGGCGAACGCGGTGGCCTCGGCGGGGACGCGGGCCATCGCCCCGCCGAGCACCCGGAGCTGAGCGACGCGCATCGTCGCGTCTGACGCGCTGAGGGTCTCGACGATGGTCTCGGCCACGTCCTTGTCGATCGCGTCGACGAACATGGTGAGCCCCGCGGCGGTGGGATGGTATTCCTCCTCCTCGGGAGGGTAGATCTCCGGATAGGGCATCGGCTGGACCATGTCGGCGATCGGCGTGGCCAGGGCTCGGAACGGCGCCACATCGCGCCCACCGGCCTCCGGGTCGCCTGCGTAGGCCATCAGGGCCATCACCACCAGCTCGCCCTGGTGCTCGGGGGGCACGAACTCCATCGGTGGGGCGGGCATGACGTTGGCGATCGTCGACAGCTCCTCCGGGGCGGCCTCCGCCTCGGCGATGAAGGAGGCCACGACGTCGGCGGTGGCCGGGAGCATCAGCATCCCGCCCACGATCGTGTCGATCTCGTGGAGCCGGTACTGGAACCGGGTGGCCACCCCGTAGTTGCCGCCTCCGCCGCGGATCGCCCAGAACAGGTCCGGATGGCTCTCGGCATCGACGCGGAGAAGCCGGCCGTCCGCGGTCACCACGTCCGCAGCGAGCAGGTCGTCGATCGTGAGGCCGTACCTGCGGGCCAGGTACCCGACGCCGCCGCCCAGGGTGATCCCCCCGATCCCCACCGACCCGGTGTCCCCGAACCCGGTCGCCAGGCCGTGGGCTCCTGCCGCGACCGAGTACTCACCGGCGGTGACCCCCGTCTGGGCCCACGCGGTCCGTCCTTCGACGTCGATGTCCAGCGCCCGCATGTCCGAGAGATCCAGCACGATCCCTCCGTCGGTGACGCTGTGGCCCGCCGTGCTGTGACCGCCGCTTCGAACGGCGAGCTCGAGACCCGTATCCCGCGCCAGCGAGATCACCCGGGAAACCTCGGCGTCGTCGGCGACCCGGATGATGACCGCGGGCCGGCGGTCGATCGCGCCGTTGAAGACGGTACGGGCCTCGTCGTACCCGGCGTCATCCGGGGAGATCACCCGGCCCTTGAAGGCCTTGCGGAGCTCCGGGATCGAGATGGTGGTCACGACTCCACCCTCACAGCATCCAGGGCCCCTGCGGCGTCTCCCCGCGCCTCCGGATCCGGTTGATCTAGGGATCCGGAGATCGGGATGCGTCGCAGCAGGGTGGCGGCGAAAGCGGCGAGGCCGATCGCGCCCACGGCGCTCAGAAACGCGCTGAGATGGATCCCCTGGATGAACGCGCCGTTCGCCGCATCGATCAGCACCGATCCGAGCCGATCGGGGAGCTGGCCCGCGACCTCCACGGCGCCGCCGAGGGTGTCCCGTGCCACCTCGGCGACCTGGGAAGGGATACGGGCGGGGATGCCGTCGGCGATCCCGCTTCGGTAGATCGCGGTCCCGATGCTGCCGAACATGGCGATGCCGATCGCCCCTCCGAACTCGGCGGCCGTCTCTGCGATCCCCGACGCCGCTCCGGCCCGCTCCGGTGGGGCGACCCCCACGATCATGTCGATCGCCAGGGTGAACACCGGAGCCAGTCCCAGCGAGAAGACCACGGACCCGAAGAGGAAGATCGGGAATCCCGAGCTCTCGTGGAGCTGGGTGAACGTGGCGAAGCCCAGAGCCGCGAGGACCATCCCGCCGCCCATCAGGTACGCGGGACGGATCCGGCGGGCGAGCCGCGGGGTCAGCTGGGAGCCGACCACGAACGACAGGGCCCACGGCAGTGTCCACAGCCCCGCCTGCAACGGCGAGAGCCCCAGCACCAGCTGGAGGAACTGCGGGAGGAACAGGAAACCACCGAACACGATGACGACGCCCAGCCCATAGGTGGTCAGCGACGCGCTGAAGCCCGGTGCCCGAAACAGGCGGAGGTCGATGAACGGGTCGGCGAGCCGCCGTTGCCGCCGCACGAACGCGATCCCCAGGGCGAAACCGAACAGGATCGACAGGGCGGGGAGGGTTCCCCAGCCGTTCTGGGCGATCTGCTTGAGACCGAAGTTGACCGCCAGGACGGCGACCAGCGACATCGCCGCGCTGGCTAGGTCCAACCGGCCGGCCCCGGGGTCCCGATACTCGGGAAGGAGCCTCGGTCCCAGCACGAGGAGCAGCGCCATCACCGGCACGGCCAGCAGGAACGCCGAGCCCCACCAGAAGAACTCGAGCACCAACCCGCCGAGCAGCGGGCCGATGGCCGCGCCCACCGAGAAGCTGGTGATCCACACGGCGATGGCGGTCTGGCGCTGCCGGGGGTCGAGGAACAGGTTTCTGATGAGGGACAGGGTGGACGGCGCCAGGGTCGCCCCGGCCAACCCGAGCAGCGCGCGGGTGGCGATGAGCATCTCGGCGCTGGTGGAGAACGCGGCCAGCACGGAAGCAAGCCCGAACGTGGCGGCGCCGATCATCAGCAGCCGGCGACGGCCGATCCGGTCTCCCAGGGTCCCCATCGTGATCAGCGAACCGGCGACCATGAACCCGTAGATGTCGATGATCCACAGCAGCTGGGCGCTGCTGGGCCTGAGGTCCCGGCTGATCTCCGGGATCGCCAGGTGCAGGACGGTCAGGTCCATCACGTAGAGGACGCAGGCGATCGCCAGGACGCCGAGCCCGACCCACTCACGACGTCCGGCCCGGGGTGGGGCGACCTTCTCGTTCTCCAGCGGCATGTCCAAGCTCCAGTGGTCGATCTCTGGTGGGCGATATCTCACCGTTTGGACGGCGGGCAACCCGAAAACTCATCGGTTGTGACACCCGGCCCAGCCAGGTTCATTCCGAGCCGAATCGCTCTGGCGCCGGCGAGCGAGGACCGGTGACTCTCCGGCCCTCCGGCCGTTGTCCCTGGTGAGGCGGTCCGGTGGTCACCCCGTCGGGTGGCTGCCTATCATGGCTGTCGCCGCTAGATCCACGAGACCGCGACCAGGCGGGGAGGAGCGACCTGGGATGACTGACGTGGCCGCAACGGACCCCGCAGCCGAGCGCGGGGCTCCTCGGAGGCCCGGCGAGGTGGAGCCCCTGCTCGAACAGCATCGGGCCGAGCTGACCGCCTACTGCTACAGGATGCTGGGCTCGGCGTTCGAGGCCGAGGACGCCGTGCAGGAGACCCTGCTGCGGGCGTGGCGGGCCTTCGATCGATTCGAGGGCCGAGCTGCGGTGCGCTCCTGGCTCTATCGCATCGCCACAAACGTGTGCCTGGACATGCTGAACGGGAAGCAGCGTCGCGCCCGACCCATGGATCTGGGGCCCTCCGGGACCGCCGATGTGCCCCTCGGCGACGCGTTGCCGGAGGCCACCTGGATCGAGCCGATCCCAGACGCTCGAATCATGCCTGGGGGCGGCGACCCGGGCGAGCTCGCGGAGTCGCGGGAGACGATCCGGCTCGCCTTCGTCGCCGCCCTTCAGCATCTCCCGCCCCGACAGCGAGCGGTGCTGATCCTGCGGGAGGTCCTGCGCTGGAAGGCGATCGAGGTCGCGGAGCTGCTGGATACCTCAGTGGCGTCGATCAACAGCGCGCTCCAACGAGCCCGGGCGACCCTCGCTGCCATCGACCTCGCCCAGAGCACGGCCCAGCCGATGGACGAGGCGCAGCGGAAGCTCCTGGACCGCTACGTCGACGCTTTCGAGCGATACGACATGGACTCGCTCACCGCGCTGCTCCGCGAGGACGCCACCTGGTCGATGCCACCGTACGAGCTGTGGCTGCGGGGACACCCGGACATACGCCGGTGGTGCTTGGGGCCCGGGATCGCCTGCCGGGGCTCGCGTCTGGTGCCCACCGTGGCGAACGGCTCGCCCGCGTTCGGGCAGTACAAGCCCGGCCCGGGGGGAGGCTACGAACCCTGGGCGCTCCAGGTCCTGGAGGTGTCAGCCGATCGGATCACCGGGATCAGCTTCTTCCTCGATACCGCCCGGTGGTTCCCGCTCTTCGGCCTGGCTCCCCGGCTCGAGCCGTGAGGCCGGCGCGAGTGGCACGACGTCGGTCAACCCCATCAGGGTCAGCAGCTCTCGCAGCCGGCCGCACGCCTGGTGCAGCCAGATCTGGCGGCCCAGGCGCCGAGCGGTGAGCTGCAGCCGGGCCAGAGCATCGACCGTAACGGCGTCCGGGTCGCCGAGCGCGCCCACGTCGCACACGACCAGATCGCCATCCTGCTTCTCGAGCAGAACGCGGACCCGCTGGCAGAGTCCCGGGATGCCGGCGCGAGAGATGGGACCACTCATGACCAGGAGGATCGTGCCCGGTTCGGGGCAGGGTCTCAGAGCGAGCAATGGCGTCGGCGACTCCCGGGGAGCGGCCAACCGTGGATCTCCTTTCACCGTCTTCCTCAACAGAGACCGTTCGAGTGGGCGAAACTCATCGGCGACATTTCCGAACGGGAACGGCGATGAGTTTCGCTGGGCAGAGCCGTCCCACTGCTTGGAGTCGATGCAAGGAGGATGCCAATGAGGAAGGTCATCGTCAGCGAGTTCTTGACCGTGGATGGGGTCATGCAAGCTCCCGGACACTCGGATGAGGACCGCCGTGGGGGGTTCGAGCACGGGGGCTGGCAGATGGGCTACATCGATGAGGTCGGGGGGAAGGCCATTTCCGAGGGGATCGAGCAGTCGGGCGGTTTCCTGCTGGGCCGGAAGACCTACGAGCTCTTCGCGGCGTACTGGCCGACCGCCCGTGCTGATGAGCCGCTGGCCGGCACCATGAACAGTCTCCCCAAGTACGTTGCCTCACGGACGCTGAAGGAGCCCCTCGAATGGGAGAATTCAACGCTGCTCAAGGGGGATCTCGTCCAAGACGTAACGAAGCTGAAGGAGCAGTCCGGGGGCGACCTGCTGGTCATCGGGAGCGGCGATCTGGTCCAGTCGCTGATGCAGCAGGGCCTCGTCGACCAGTATCAGCTCATGGTTCACCCCGTGGTCCTGGGGACCGGGATGCGGCTCTTCAGAGAGGGAAGCCCGATGACCGCCCTGAGGCTCGCCGACACCAAGACGACCGGTACCGGGGTCCTCTTCCTCACCTACCAGCCGACGGGCGAAAACGTGGAGTACAGACCGTAAGCGCCGATGAGTAGAGGGGTCCAGCTCCCGACGCCCCGCACCATCCAGCGGACCTACCTGGTGCTCCTGCTGGGGAACACGCTGGCGGCCTCACTCATCTGGGGGATCAACACCATCTTCCTGCTCGACGCGGGGCTCTCGAACTTCGAGGCGTTCGCGGCCAACGCGTTCTTCACAGCCGGGATGGTGCTGTTCGAGGTGCCCACCGGGATCGTGGCCGACACCAGGGGGCGTCGCCTCTCCTACCTGCTCGGGACGGTGACACTAGCCGCGTCGACGTTGCTCTACGTCCTGCTGTGGCAGATCGAGGCCCCGTTCTTCCCGTGGGCCATCGTGTCCATGCTGATCGGCCTGGGCTTCACGTTCTTCTCCGGAGCGGTCGAGGCCTGGGTGGTCGATGCCCTCACCGCCACGGGGTTCACCGGGAATCTCGAGTCGGTGTTCGGACGCGGCCAGATCGTCACCGGGGTGGCCATGCTCACCGGTTCGGTGGCCGGTGGATTCATCGCCCAGCAGCTGGGTCTGGGGGTTCCCTTCGTGCTCCGAGGCGCCATCCTCGTCGTGATGTTCGTAGTCGCGTTCAGGCTCATGCACGACGTGGGGTTCTCCCCCGAGAAGACTGGGGGACCGTTGACCGAGATACGAAAGGTCGCCTCCGCATCGATCAAGTACGGCTTGCGGGTCCCGGCGGTCAAGTGGCTGATGGTCGAGGCCCTGTTCATCGGGGGCGTCGGGATCTACGCCTTCTACGCACTGCAGCCGTACCTGCTGGAGCTGTACGGAGACCCCCAGGCCTACCAGATCGCCGGCCTGGTGGCGGCGATCGTCGCCGGAGCGCAGATCGTGGGTGGGGTGACGGCACCCCGGATCCGACGACTATTCCGCCGGCGAACATCGGCGCTGATTGCCATCGGCGCAGTCGGCGTGGTCGCGCTTGGCCTGATCGGGATCGTCCAGAGCTTCTGGGCGGTGATCGGGCTGATCGTGGTCTGGGGACTGGTGTTCGCGGCCTCGATGCCGATCCGCCAGGCGTACATGAATGGGCTGATCCCTTCGCAACAGCGGGCCACGATCCTGTCCTTCGATTCGCTGATGGCTTCCGCCGGGGGGGTCTGGGCCCAGCCGATCCTCGGTCGGGCCGCCGACGTGTGGGGATACGGGCCCTCGTACGTCCTGGGGGCGGGCATCTCCGCCCTGGCCCTGCCGTTCCTCGTGCTGTCCCGGCGACAGAACGCTCCTGCCGATGAGGTCAAAGCCGTGGAGGCCGAGCAGCCGTGAGGGACCGGGGACCGGCGATGAGCGGTGATCGTCCACAGGATCTGGGAGCCCTCGCCCGGAGCATCATCGACTCGGTCATGTACATGGCACTCGGAACCGCCGATGAGACCGGCCGGCCATGGGTCTCGCCGGTGTACTACGCGCCCCAGGGATACCGGGAGTTCTTCTGGGTGTCTTCGCCGGAGGCCAGACACTCGCGGAACCTCGCCAACCGCCCGCAGGTCAGCATGGTGATCTTCGACTCCCGGACGCCCATCGGAACGGGTCAGGGGGTGTACATGTCCGCAGTCGCCGGGGAGCTGACCGGTGCCGAGCTCGACCGGGGCATCGAGATCTTCTCCCGGAGGTCACAGGTGCATGGGGCCCGCGCATGGAAGCACGAGGACGTGCGTCCGCCGGCTCCCTATCGTCTGTTTCGGGCCGTCGCCTCGGAGCACTCCGTCCTGGAGCCCGGAAGCCGTCCGAATCGTCGGACGTCGGTCGCCCCGTAAGGCCACGGGATCCACGTTCGCCGACCCGTCCAGGGTTGACCCCCCGGTAGAGGTCCCAGACGATGCGTCATGCTTCCCGTGGGAGGCGGGACATGGAGAAACGCACGCTTGGGCGCCAGGGGCTCGAGGTCTCCGCGCTCGGACTGGGCTGCATGGGGATGTCGGAGTTCTACGGCCGCACAGATGAGGACGAAGCCGTCGCCGTGATCCACCGGGCCCTCGATCTGGGGATCACGTTCCTGGACACCGCGGACATGTACGGGCCGTTTACCAACGAACGGCTGGTCGGCCGGGCCATTGCCGGGCGCGACGAGGTTGTGGTGGCCACCAAGTTCGGCAACGTCCGGGGCCCGAATGGGGAGCGGCTGGGGATCCGGGGCGACAGTTCGTATGTCCGGGAAGCGTGCGAAGCATCGCTGGCGCGCCTCGGCGTGGAGACCATCGATCTCTACTACCAGCATCGGGTGGACCCCGGGACGCCGATCGAGGAGACGGTGGGAGCCATGGCGGAACTGGTAGCGGCGGGGAAGGTCCGCCACCTGGGCCTCTCCGAGGCGGCCCCCGACACTATTCGCCGGGCCAACGCCGTCCATCCGATCGCCGCACTGCAGACCGAGTACTCGATCTGGACCCGGGACCCGGAAGACGAGATCCTTCCCACGATCAGGGAGCTGGGGATCGGGTTCGTCGCCTACAGCCCGCTGGGGCGGGGGTTCCTGTCCGGCCGGTTCCGCTCGCTGGAGGACCTGGACCCCGAGGACAACCGCCGCAATCACCCCAGGTTCCAGGGCGAGAACGCCCGGCGAAACTTGGACATGGTGGACCGGATCCAGGCGATCGCCAGAGAGAGGGGGATCACCCCGGCCCAGCTCGCCCTGGCCTGGGTGCTCTCCCGAGGCCATGACATCGTCCCCATCCCGGGGACCAAGCGGGTCCGGTACCTGGAAGAGAACATCGGCGCCATGGACGTGGGGCTGACCCCAGAGGACCTGGCCCGGATCGAGGCGGCGCTCCCCAAGGGGGCCACGGCGGGAGACCGGTACCCCGACATGTCGGCGGTCAACCTCTGATGGTCACTCCTCCGGGAACGAGGCCGCGGTTGTGCGGGTGAGCTCGCGGGCGACGCGTTCCAGCGGAACCGACCGTTCTCCCGTACAGCCCGTGAGGGGGTGTGTTCCCCGCTCGATCACCCGTTCCGTGAGGGATGCGATTTGTGCACGTCGTCCCCTTCATCACATACTAGGCACGATATATAGCAGCAGAGCAACCGCTGCATCTCGCTCGGAAGGGAGGAGACGATGAGCGACCGCAGATCCCTTCTCTTGGTCTCCGTTCTCATCCTGCTTGTCGCCGGCTGCCGGGGAGCGGAGCCGGAAGCCCAGGAAGGCGGAACCCTGCGATTCGGGGCGGCGCTGTCCCTGACCGGCCAGCTCTCTCGGGAAGGCGAACTGACCCGGGATGGCTACGAGTACTGCAAGCAGGTGATCAACGGGGAAGGAGGCGTCCAGGTCGGCGACCAGACCTACCAGCTGGACATCGTCTACCAGGACGACCGCTCCACCCCCGACGTGGCCGCGCAGCTGGTGGACCAGATGAACGACCAGGGCATCAAGTTCCTCCTGGGACCGTACGGCTCGTCGTCGACGGAGGCCGCATCCGCGGTGGTCGAGCGGAACCAGCAGCTCATGGTCATCACGGCCGGCGCCGACAACAAGATCTACGACAAGGGGTACCGGTACTCGTTCGGCGTCCTCTCACCGGCGAGCATGTACCTGGCCACCATCGTGAAGGCGGTCGCCGAGCTGGCGGATCCGAAGCCCCAGACGGTGGCCATCCTCTCTGCCGACGACGGGTTCTCCAAGACTTCGGCCGAGGGCGGAGCTTCGGAAGCGGAAGCGCAGGGCATGGAGGTCGTGGCCACGGAGTTCTTCCCGGAGGGTTCCACCGACGTGTCGGCCTCGCTGACCCGGATCGAGCCGCTGAACCCGGACCTCATCCTCGGCGCGGTGCACCTGGAGGAAGGCATCGCCATCATCCGGCAGAGCGAGGAGCTGGGCATCAACCCCAGCGGAGGGTTCGGGGAGACCGTGGCCCCGCCCACTCCGGACTTCGCCGAGACCCTGGGGGACGCCGCGGAGTTCGTGCTGGGCTCTTCCCAGTGGACGCCGGAGGTCGAAGGGGAGGACCGGTGGTTCGGCACGGCCCAGGACTACGCCGCGGGCTTCGAGGAGGAGTTCGGCCAGACCCCCGAGTACCACAACGCCGAGGCCACCGCGGGGTGCCTGGCCATGGTGGAGGCCATCGAAGCGGCGGGAACCCTCGAGGTTGATCCGGTCCGCGACGCGCTGGCCGGCCTGGACATGCCCTCGTTCTTCGGGCCCATCAAGTTCGATGAGCAGGGGAAGAACGTGTACAAGGACATGGCCGTGATCCAGATCCAGGACGGGGAGCCGGTCACCGTGTTTCCGGCGGGAACGGCCGAGCTCCAGTGGCCGGCTCCGCCCTTCGACGAACGGTAGTGGAGCAGTTCTTCCAGGCCGCCGTCTACGGCGTCCTCCAGGGTGGGCTGTACGCGCTGATCGCCGTGGGGTTCTCCCTGGTCTGGGGAGTGATGCACGTCGTCAACGTGGCGCACGGGGCCTTCGTGATCGCCGGAGCCTACGTCGCCTGGAGCGTCACCACCGACCTGGGCCTCAGCCCGTTCATCGGCATGGCCGTGGCCGCCGCGGTGCTGTTCGCCGTGGGATATGTCCTCCAGCGGGGTGTCATCAACCTGGTGGTGAACTCGCCGATCTGGATGACCCTGCTCCTCACGTTCGGCCTGGAGCTGCTCATCGTCAACGGGTTGATCATCGTGTACTCGGGCGACTTCCGTTCCATCCCCACGGACTTCGCCGGCCAGGGACTGTCGGTCGGGGGGGTGCGGATCCCCTACGGCCGGCTCCTCGGTTTCGGTCTGGCCCTGCTGCTCACGCTCTTGCTCGCGCGGTTCCTGGATCGAACTCGGTCCGGCCGGGCCATCAAGGCCACGGGGATGGACCGGGCCACGGCCCGGTTGATGGGGATCGACGTGCGGCATGTGTATGCGCTCACGTTCGCCATCGCCGCGGCGCTGGCAGCGATAGCCGGTTCCATGGTGGGGCTGGTGGGAACGTTCAGTCCCGCCGGCGCCGGGAGCTTCACGCTGCGGAGCTTCGTGATCGCCGTGCTCGGGGGGCTGGGCAACATGTGGGGGGCGCTGGCCGGCGGCCTGCTCCTCGGGGTGGCCGAGTCGCTGGGCGGCCAGTACCTGTCGGGGACCCTGGTCAACGCCATCGGGTTCGCCGTCCTGGTCTTCGTGCTCATCGTTCGGCCGAGCGGTCTCCTCGGCCGGCCGTTCTTCGAGGCCCGCGTGGAGGCCTGACGGTGGCGGGCTCGTCGGCGGAGACCGCGGCCGGACGGCTCCTCGCTGCCCTTCCCCGGGTGAGGGCCTGGGGATGGGTGGTGCTGGCCGTGGTGGTCGCGTACCTGCTCTTCGCTCCGGTCTTCCTCCTCGAGAGCTTCCTGCGGACCCTCAGCGGGGTGTTCATGTTCGCCACGCTGGCCCTGGGGTGGAACATCATCGGCGGCTTCGCCGGCTATCCGAGCTTCGGCAACGTGGTGTTCTTCGGGCTGGCCGGCTACACGGTCGCCGCCCTTATGGGCAAGCTGGGGTGGAGCTTCTGGCCGGCCATGGTGGTCGCGGCGATGCTGGCGATGGCCTTCGCCGTCCTCATCGGGATGCCGATCCTCCGGCTGCGGGGCCACTACTTCGCCATCGCCACGCTGGGGGTGGCGGAGGGAGTCCGGGAGATCGTCATCAACGTGCCCGCCGTCACCGGTGGCGGTGCGGGGATCACCATCCCGGCGCTGGGCACCGAAGCCACGACCACGTATCCGGGGAACATCGGCTTCTACTATTTCTTCCTGGCCCTCCTGGCCGTGGCCCTGGGGGTGATGTGGACCGTGTCCCGAAGCCGGTTTGGCTTCGCTCTTCGAGCGATCCGGCAGGACGAGGAGGGCGCGGCCGCCATGGGGATCGACACCACCCGGGCCAAGATCACCGCGTTCGCCCTGTCGGCCCTGCTGACCGGTGCGGCCGGGGCACTGTACGCGTTCCAACAGGTCACGATCTACCCGTACCGATTGTTCTCCGTGGAGATCACCGTCCTGATGGTGGTGATGGCGGTGATCGGGGGGACCGGAACGGTGCTCGGACCTCTGATCGGGGCGGTGGCCCTCCAGTTCCTCTCGGAGTTCCTCCGGCAGAACTACCTCGACTGGAACCTGTTCATCTTCGGGGCCATCATCGTGGTGGGGGTGATCTTCCTTCCCCGGGGCCTGGTCAGCGCCGCCCGGGAGACCCGGCGCCGAAAGCGGCTGTCGCTTTTGGAGAACGTCCGGCGCCACCGGCTGTGACCGCACTCCTGGAGACCCGAGGTGTAACGCACCGCTTCGGCGGGGTGGAGGCCCTGTCCGACGTCTCCCTCGCGATCGCAGAGGGGTCCATCGTCGGCATCATCGGACCGAACGGCGCCGGCAAGACCACGCTGATCAACGTGGCCACGGGGTTCCTCCGGCCGACCTCCGGGCGGGTGTTCGTGGGCGGTGAGGAGGTCACCGGGGCGAGGCCGTGGCAAGTGGTCGGCCGGAGGGTATCCCGGACGTTCCAGATCGTGAAGCCGTTCCGGGAGATGACCGTTCGAGAGAACGTGGCGGTGGGGCGGATGTTCGGCCCGGAGCGGGCCGGGTCCCTTGGGGCCAGCCTGTCAGAGGCGGACGAAATGCTCGGCCGGGTGGGGCTGTCAGGCAAGGCCGACTCACCCGCGGGTGAGCTAACGGTGGCCGAGGCCAAGCGCATGGAGCTGGCCCGGGCGCTGGCCATGAACCCCAAGCTCCTGCTTCTCGACGAGGTGATGGCAGGACTGCGCCCTCAGGAGATCCAGCAGGCTGTCGGGCTGATCCGGTCGCTCCGGGAGGAAGGCATCACCATGGTCGCCGTGGAGCACGTGGTGAAGGCGATCATGGCGGTGTCCGATCGGATCGTGGTTCTCCACGAGGGGAGGATCCTGACCGAGGGGACACCCGAGGAGATCGCCGCCGACGAACGGGTGATCGAGGCGTACCTCGGGGAGCGCTACGCTCGCCGGACCCGACGAGGGGACGGGCAGGGGGACGCCGATGCTTGAGGTCCGGGCCCTCGAGGCCGGCTACGGCGAGATCCAGGTGCTGTGGGGAACCGACCTCCGAGTCGAGGACCGGGAGATCGTGGCTCTCCTGGGCTCGAACGGCGCGGGGAAAACCACGCTCCTGCGGACGCTCTCGGGGCAGATCCGCTCGGTCGGTGGCGAGGTCCGGTGGAACGGCCGGGACATCGTGGGGCTCCCTCCCGAGCGGATCGTCGGGCTGGGGATCGCCCATGTCCCGGAGGGCAGGCACATGTTCCCGGGCCTGTCCGTCCAGGAGAACCTGGTCATCGGAGCCCACCACCGACGGGACGGCGAGGTGGATGCCGACCTGGAGTGGGTGCTCGGTCTGTTTCCGCAGCTTCGGAAGCTCCTTCCCAGAGTGGCCGGCCGGCTTTCCGGTGGGGAGCAACAGATGTGTGCGATCGGCCGGGGGCTCATGAGCCGGCCACAGCTCGTGATGATCGACGAGCTGTCCCTGGGGCTGGCTCCCAACCTCGCCGAGGCGCTCCTCGAGCGGCTTCGCGAGGTACCGGAGCGGGGGATGGCGGTGCTGATCGTGGAGCAGGACGTCGACGCCGCGCTGGAGATCGCTTCACGCGGTTACGTGCTGGAGACCGGACGCATCGTCGCTCAGGGATCGAGCCGGGACCTCCTGGCAGACGCCCGGATCCGCGAGGCCTACCTGGGCGTGGCCTGAGATGCGTCCGGCTCCGGCGCCCACCTCATCGCCGCCGGCCGGCGAAGCGGGGTACGTCACGGCCCTCCTCGACTGGCTGGCGTGCGCGGTGGGCGGGTGGGGCCGGCCCGCCACCAGGGCGGCCCGGAAGGACCCGGTGAGCGTGGAGGACCGGGCCGTGGCCCTCGGTACCTCCGGGCACGTCCTTGACTTCGACGATACCTACCTGCCCGGGCTGGCTCACCTCAGCGCGCCCACCGCCCCGGCCGCTCTGGCGCTGGGGAGCGAAACGGGGGCTTCCGTGGGCCAGGTCATGGATGCGTATGCGGCGGGGTTCGAGGCCATGGCCGCCGTGGCTCGGGCCGGGCACCCGGGGCTGTACGACCGCGGTTGGCATCCCACCGCGGTGTGCGGGGTGGTCGGCGCCGCCACCGCGGCCTCCCGGCTCTTGGGCCTGGACGAGGCCAGGAGCCGGAGGGCGGTCCGCCTGGCCCTGCTGGGCGCCGGGGGACTCCGGGCCGCGTTCGGGTCGGACGGGAAGTCGCTGCAGGTGGGGATGGCAGCGGCCACGGGCCTGCGGGCCGCGCGGCTGGCCGATGCCGGGGCTCGAGTCCCCGACGACCTGCCCACCACGTCGGCCGGGTTCGAGGACGCCTACGGTGGCCGATGGCAGGAGCTCCAGCCGGGCGACGAGCCGGCGGTACGCCTCAACTGGATCAAGGCGTATCCCTGCTGCCTCCAGGCCCACTCTGCCATCGAGGCCGGGACCCGGGTTCGGGACCGGGTCGAGGAGCCCGAGCGGGTCACGGTCATGGTGCACCCGGTTTCCCGGCAGGCCGCTCCATTCGACGACGTTGCCGACGGGCTCCAGGCGAAGTTCTCCATCCCCTACCTGACCGCCTTCGCGTTGGCCCACGGTCCCCCGAACGTGGACGACCTCGACCACGTCGACCCCCACATCGGGAAGCGGGCCGGCCGGATCGAGGTTCGCACCGATCCCTCCCTCCTGGAGTCCGAGGCCGTGCTGGCTGCCGAGGGTGGAGCGGAGGAACGGGTGGAGGCCGCTCTGGGTTCGCCCGCCCGGCCGATGGACCGCTCGGCACTGGCGGAGAAGGTCCGGGCGCTGGCGGGCTCTCGTCTCGAGGGGGTCCTGGACGATCCGAACAGGCCGGCGGAGGACGTCCTGGTCGCCGCGGGCCTCCGATGAGTTCCCTCCTTCACGGCGTTCGGGTGGTGGACCTGTCCCGGGTCCTGGCCGGACCGTTCGGTGCCCAGGTCATGGCGGAGATGGGAGCGGACGTCATCAAGGTGGAGACGGGATCCGGAGATCCGGCGCGATCGATCGGTCCCTTTCTGGACGGCCGGTCCCTGTACTTCTCCTCACTGAACACGGGGAAGCGGGGGGTGTACCTGAATCTCTCGACCGAGGCCGGTCGAGCGGCCCTCGACGCCCTCATCGCCGGGTGCGACGTGCTGGTCGAGAACTTCCGCCCCTCCACCGGACGCCGGCTGGGGCTGGATCCGGAGACCCTGCTGCGTCGCCACCCCCGGCTGGTCGCGGTCAGTGTGGTCGGCCATGCCCGGGAGAGCGATCGGGTCGAGGAAGGGGCATTCGACCTGACGATCCAGGCCGAGACGGGGATCATGGCCGTCACCGGTGAGCCGGGCCGGCCTCCCGTGCGCGCGGGAGTGCCGCTCTCCGACCTGACCGCGGGGCTGTGGGCCGCACTCGGTGCCGTGGCCGCGCTGCTGGCCCGGGACCGTGACGGTCGCGGGCGTCACGTGGAGATCCCCATGGTCGATGCCACGCTCCCGCTGCTGTGCTACATGGCCACCTCCGCCCTGGGCACCGGCCAGGAGC
This sequence comes from Actinomycetota bacterium, assembly GCA_050692555.1. GTDB lineage: Bacteria > Actinomycetota > UBA4738 > UBA4738 > CALAEC01 > DAITPV01. The sequence goes on along the minus strand of JBOGVS010000016.1, from coordinate 36,879 downwards.
CGCCCAAGGTTGGATCGGGGCATCACCGCCAGGTTCCGTACGGGGCGTTCCCCACCAGCGACGGCTGGATCGCCGTGGGCGCGTTGGAGGACAAGTTCTGGCCTCCTCTGTGCCGGGCCCTGGGGCTCGACGACCTCCTGGCCCGTTCCGAGCTGGCTCACAACGACGGCCGGCTCGAACGGCGGGAGGAAGTCGAGGCCCGGATCGCCGAGACCCTGAACACGCTCACCACGGACGAGGCGGCGGAGCGCCTCCGGACCACACCGGTGCCGCACGCGCCGGTGTTGGGGATCATCGAGGCGCTCGGGACCCCCTACGTGAGGTCTCGCGGCCTGGTGGCCGAGGTCCGGGCTCCCGAGGGTACCTACCGAGTGGCCCGGGGACCCCTTCGGGCTCCGGCCGAGCCTCGGCCGGCCCCCAGGCGGGGAGAGCACACGCGCGAAGTCCTCGCCGAGGTGCTGGGTGCCGACTCTCCGCTGATCCGCGAGGTCCTCGCCGCCACGTAGCCCTCCGGGAAGGGGAGGGGCGCCGGCCCGTCGAACTGTCTACAAATGAGGCGAGGGGCTGTCGCCGCCCTGCTCGGAGTCTCCCTGTTCGGCCTCCTGGGTGTGCCGGCCCCATCGACGGCGCGCTCTGAGACTCCAGAAGACAGGCTGGTCCGCCCGCTCCAGAGATTCACGCTTCCACTCGGACACCGGGACCGGTGGATCACCGACGCCAAGGGGCGCATCGTGATTCTCCACGGAGTCAACATGGTGGCGAAGCTCGCACCGTACGACCCCGCACCGCTGGGATTCGGAGCCGACGACGCGGCGTTCCTGGCGGCTCAGGGCTTCAACACGGTCCGTCTCGGCATCATCTACAAGGGTCTCGAGCCGGAACGAGGTGGGTACGACGAGGCCTATCTGGAGTCCATCGCCCGCACGGCACGGATGCTCGGACGCCACGGCATCCACGTCCTGGTCGACTTCCACCAGGACCTGTTCAACGAGCGGTTCAGCGGAGAGGGGTTCCCCGACTGGGCGGTCCAGGACGACGGGCTCCCGGCCCAGCCCGACGCGGGGTTCCCCGGCAACTACTTCGTGATGGCCGCCCTGTGGCGGGCCTACGACCATTTCTGGGCCAACGACCCCGCCGGCGACGGGACGCCGCTCCAGGATGCCTTCGCCACGGCGTGGCGCCAGGCCGCCATCCGGCTTCGGCTGGAGTCGGCCGTCCTCGGATACGACATCTTCAACGAGGCCTGGCCGGGCAGTCAGTGGACCACCTGTCTCAACCCCAACGGCTGCCCGCTGTTCGACGCCCAGGTCACCGAGTTCTCCCGGCGGGTGTTCGATGAGATCCGGAAGGCCGATCCCACCAAGCTGGTGTTCTACGAGACCCACCCGATCTTCGGTGGGGGAGCCGACGTGAGCATCGGGGACACCGGCGACGACAACGCCGGGTTCTCCTTCCACGTGTACTGCCTGGGATCCACGGTGGGCCTTCCCGGGGACATCCTCGGGCCCCTGGCCTGCCCCCTGGGGATCGACCGGCCGTTCGACCGAGCGGAGGCCCAGGCCGAGCGCACCGGCGACGCTCTGCTCCTGTCGGAGTTCGGAGCGACGGATGAGCTGGGCTCGCTGCTGCGCGACGTGGAGGCCGCGGACCGCCACATGATGTCCTGGCAGTACTGGTCCTACTGGAATCGGGACGTGTGCTGTGAGCGCCCCCACGAAGGAATCGTCCACGACCTGTCCCTGCCGCCGGAGGGCGACAACGTCAAGCAGGAGAAGCTCGACGTGCTGGTGCGCCCATACCCGAGGGCGGTCGCGGGAGTCCCAACCTCGTACGCCTTCCACCCGGACCGGGAGGACAGACTGTTCGAGCTGGCCTACGAGACGGATCCTTCCATCCGCGCCCCCACCGAGGTCTTCGTGCCGGTGTCCCGCCACTACCCGGGCGGCTACCAGGTCACCGTCACCGGCCCGGCCCGGATCACCTCTGCCCCCGGCGCGGCCCTTCTCAGGCTCCGGACCACCGGCCCGGGAGCCGTGCAGGTCACGATCACCCGGTAGAGGAGTCCGGAGCCGGTCGACCTACACCGCGCGGCGGTAGCGGCGGACGGCGATCGGCGCGAAGACCAGCAAGATGCCCGCGCTCCACGCCACCGACTGAATGACGTGGGAGGTCGCCGGGAACCCCAGCACCAGGTCTCGAACCGCCGAGGCCGTCACGGATACCGGCTGGTGCTCCGCGAAGCCCTGGAGCCAGCCCGGCATGCTGCTTACGGGCACGAAGGCAGATGAGGCGAAGACCAGCGGAGCGATGACCGGGAAGGCCGCCGCCTGAGCCGACTCGGGGTCACCGACCACAAGCCCGAGCGTGGCGAACACCCACGACAGGGAGTAGGCGAACAGGAGCACCAGCAGCATGCCGCCCAGGAAGGCCATCGCGTCGGTGTGGACCCGAAAGCCCACGGCGAATCCCACCGCGCTCATCAAGGCCACCACGAACACGTTCCGAAACAGGTCGGCGCCGGTTCGTCCGGCCAGGACCGCAGAGCGGGCCATCGGCAGCGCATGGAACCGTTCGAGTAGGCCGGTCTTCAGGTCCGCGGCCAGGCCGACCGCCGTTCCCATAGCCCCGAACACACACGTCTGCACGAAGATCCCCGGCATCAGGTAATCCACGTAGGGGATCGGGCCGGTGTCGATGGCCCCGCCGAAGACGTATCGGAACATCAGGACGAAGATCACCGGCTGGATGGTGGAGAAGACCAGGAGCTGGGGAACCCGGCGCAGGTGGATCAGGTTTCGCCAAGCCACGGCCATGGAGTCCCTGGCGGCGCCGGCAACGCGACTGACCCCCAGGCGCTGCGCGGGGGTGGACCAGGTGGCGGTGCCCGTGCTCATTCGGCGCCTCCCGTGTGGACGAGCTCCTGATCGGGTTCCGGTTGCGGCTCGGCGTGCCGGCCGGTAAGAGACAGGAACACGTCGTCGAGGCTCGGTTCTCTCACGGCCAGGCGGATGGGGGACAGATCCTCGCCGTCAAGGGACCGGAGCACATCGATCAAGGCACGTGGCCCAGCGTCGGACGCGAGGCGGATGGTGGTCCCCTCGCGCTCCGGGTCGCCGGCGCCCAGCCGACCCAGCACGTCTTCAGCTCGGGCTGCCCGGACTTCGTCCGCCATCTCGATCTCGATGACCGTGCCCCCGAGCCGGTCCTTCAGCTCGGCCGGGGTGCCCCGGGCGATCACCCGTCCCACGTCGACGACGGCGATGTCGTCGGCTAGCCTGTCGGCCTCCTCCAGGTACTGGGTGGTGAGCAGGACGGTGGTGCCTTCGGTGACCAGCTCCTGGATCATCTCCCACAGATCGTTCCGGCCCTGGATGTCCAGACCGGTGGTGGGTTCGTCCAGGAACAGCACCGGCGGCCGCTGCACCAAGGCGGCGGCCACATCCAGCCGCCGTCGCATCCCGCCGGAGTAGGTCTTCACGGGCCGGTCGCCCGCATCGGCGAGTCCGAAGCGATCGAGCAGCTCCTGGGCCCGCGGCAGGACCTGGAGCCGAGGGAGCTGGGCCAGCCGTCCGATGAGTCGCAGGTTCTCCCGGCCGGTGAGGTTGGGGTCCACGGCGGCGTTCTGCCCGGCCAGCCCGATGACGGAGCGCACCACCTCCGCCTCCCGCACCACGTCGTGGCCCAGGACCGCGGCCCGCCCCCCATCCGGTTCCAGGATCGTGGTCACGATCCGTACCGCCGTGGTCTTCCCGGCGCCATTCGGGCCGAGGAGCCCAAACACCGTCGCCGGCGGGACGTCGAAGTCGATCCCGTCGAGAGCCACGACGGAACCGAAGCTCTTTCTGAGTCCCTCGACCAGGATCGCCGGTTCGGTCATGAGGAGTTCCTCCGGTACCCGATTGCGGGTTGACCCCCAGGGTATCGCACCCCTTGTGTTGCTCCACTCGAGCCGCCGTCGCCTGACCAGGCTTGCGTGATCGTCATCTCCGAAATCCCCGTGCCGTGGTGTCCAGGACGGCCTCGAGGACCCGCGCCGTTGCATCGTGGGGATCCATGTGGGTGGCCGCGTCTGGCGACCGACCGGCCTCGGCCGACCAGAACGTCTCTTCCATAGCGCGACGACAACGTTATCCGGTCGGCGGGCGCGGCTCGGCCACCGGTGTGTTCCTCGACGCCCCTGATTTGACAACCGCCCGAAATCGGTGGTTGAGTCTGTTGACAACGTTGTCATCCTCGAGGAGATCCGCGCAGGACCCGCGGCCGACCATGGTCGACGTGGCCAGGGCGGCGGGCGTCAGCCTGAAGACCGTGTCTCGCGTGGTGAACGACGAGCCGGGGGTGGGGGCGGAGCGGGCCGCCCGGGTGAGGGAGGTCATCGCCGCGCTGGGCTACCGGCCCAACGACCTGGCCCGGAGCCTGAGGCGGCGACAGCGAGCCGCAACCGCCGGCCTGGTCATCGAGGACGTCCGGAACCCCTTCTACTCGACCATCGCCCGGGCGGTCGAGGAGGTCGCTCGTGAGCACCGCCACATGCTCATCGTGGGGAACTCGGACGAAGACCCGGTCGCCGAGCGGAAGCTGGTCGGCACCCTCCTGGAACGCCGTGTCAGCGGCCTCCTGTTGGTCCCGGCCGGGCGTGACCACTCCTATCTTCAGGAGGAGGTGTCCCGGGGGACGCCGGTCGTGTTCATGGATCGGCCTCCCGGCAACCTGGAGGCGGACGCCGTCCTCATTGACAACGTGGGTGGGGCCCGCGCGGCCACAAGGCACCTGCTGAACGGAGGGCACCGAAGGATCGGCGTGGTGGGCGATCCTCCAACCATCCACACCATCGCCGAACGGGTGGCAGGGTTCCAGGAGGCGTTCGCCACGAGTGATATCCCCGTGGACGAGTCGCTGATCCGGGTGGGCGCCCGGGACGTCCTGGAAGCGGAAACGGCCACTCGCGAGCTCCTGTTGCTGCCCGATCCGCCCACGGCGATCTTCGCCACGAACAATCGAGCGAGTGTCGGGGCTGTTCGAGCCATCCGCGGGGTCGGAGGTCGGGCCGCGCTCGTCGGCTTCGACGACTTCGAGCTGGCCGACCTGCTGTCGGTGACCGTCGTCCGGCACGACGCCCGGGAGATGGGCCGACAGGCCGCACGGCTCTTGTTCTCCCGTTTGGGTGGGGACGAGCGGCCTCCACGGACGATCGTTCTGCCCACCGAGCTGGTGATCCGCGGCTCCGGTGAGGTGCGGCCGTGAGCGCGGAGAATGGCGCGCTCCTCGAGGCTCAGGGCATCGTCAAGAACTACGGTCACGTTCGCGCCCTTCAGGGGGCCGACTTCGACGTATTCCCCGGAGAGATCACCGCCCTCGTGGGCGACAACGGCGCCGGCAAGACCACCCTCATCAAGATCCTTTCCGGGACGGTCCAGGCGGACGGGGGGGACATCCGATTCGAGGGACGTTCCACCCGGATCGACTCGCCGATGGCCGCCCGACGCCTGGGGATGGAGACCGTGTACCAGGACCTGGCCCTGGCCGAGGACCTGGACCCGGCGGCCAACCTGTTCCTCGGCCGGGAGGTGATGCGAGCCGGTCTGCTGGGCGGGCTGGGGTTCATCGACAAGCGAGGGATGCGCCGTCGAGCGGCGGAGTCCTTCGCCACCCTGGGCATCGGTCTCCAGGATCTGAACGCCGATGTGGGCACGCTCTCGGGAGGGCAGCGCCAGAGCGTGGCCGTGAGTCGCGCCGCCACCTGGGCCAGCCGGGTGATCTTCATGGACGAGCCCACCGCCGCACTCGGCGTGGTCCAGTCCGAGAAGGTGCTGGACCTGATCCGGCGGATCCGGGACTCGGGGACGTCGGTGGTGTTGATCAGCCACAACTTGCCGCAGGTGTTCCAGGTGGCCAGCCGGATCCAGGTGCTGCGGCTGGGGAGGCGGGTGGCGACCTTGCGCGCCGGCGAGGTAAGGATGGACGAGGTCGTGGGGGCCATGACCGGCGCGCTCTCGGACCAGGAGTCGTCGTGATGCCCGCCGAGCGGACGCCCGTGGATCAGGCTCCGCGGGACGGTCTCGTGGAGAGGGGGGAGCCGGAGGCTCGCTCCCGTCTCTGGAAGCTCACGGCGGCAACCTCCACCTGGATCTTCCTGGTGCTGGTAGTGATCATCGCCATCTTCTCGGTGCTGAACTTCGATGCCTTTGCTTCGGTGTTCAACCTCCGAAACATCATGATCGATGCGTCGAGCCTGCTGATCATCGCGGTGGGGATGACCTTCGTGATCATCACCGCGGGGATCGATCTCTCGGTCGGATCCGTACTGGTCTTCTCTCAGGTGGTGGCAGCCCTGGTGATGCGGGCCATGGGCGGGGAGGGCCTGATCGTCATCCTGGTGGGACTGCTGAGCGCCCTGCTGTCGGGGCTGGCCTGGGGGCTGATCAACGGATTCCTCATCGCCAAGTCCCGGATGCCCGCGCTGATCGTGACCCTGGGGACACTGGGCATGGCCCAGGGTGCGGCCTTGCTGTTGAGCGGGGGCATCAACGTCCGGGGTGTCCCCACAGAGCTGGTGACCACCGTGGGCATCGGTCGTCTGTTCGACACGATCCCCTACCTGGTGCTGATCGGCGCGGGGATCACCATCCTCGGGGGGATCCTGCTGCACCTCACCCGGTTCGGTCGGTACACGTATGCGATCGGGTCGAACGCCGAAGCCTCTCGCCGGGCCGGGATCAATGTGTCCCGGCACCTGATCAAGGTGTACGCACTCTCCGGGTTCCTGGCGGGGGTGGCCGGTTACCTCCAGCTCGCTCGGTTCACCACGACCACGATCGAGGGGTACGGCACCGCCAACCTTCAGGCCATCGCCGCCGTGGTCATCGGGGGAACGAGCCTGTTCGGTGGCATCGGGGCGATCGCCGGGACGGTGGTGGGCGTGTTCATCCCGGCCATCTTGCGAAACGGCTTCATCATCATCGGCGTCGAGCCGTTCTGGCAGCAGGTCGCTGTGGGTGCGGTGCTGATCCTGGCGGTGTACGTGGATCAGCTGAAACGTCGTGCCAGGGAACGGGCTTGAGGGACAACCGGAAGGAGGGGAGGTTGCATCGATTGAGGCGAGGGAGGACTGAAGAGGGGGCAGCCCGAGGAAGGGAGCGTGCCATGAGACGAACGCTGTTGGCCTTGGTGGCCGTAGCCGCCCTCATTGCCGCGGCCTGCAATGGGGGGGAAGGCGGCGGTGGTGGCGACGGCGGCGAGGAACCGCTGGAGATCGTCCTGATCCAGGGCGTGGCTGGCGACGAGTTCTACATCACGATGGATTGTGGGGCTCAGGCGGCCGCGGACGAGCTGGGGGTGAGCTACTCGGTGCAGGGGCCCAATGAGTTCGACCCCACCGAACAGATCCCCATCGTGGAGGCGGTGGTAGCGCAGCAGCCCGATGCCATCTTGATCGCGCCGACCGAGCGCACGGCCCTGATCGCGCCGCTCCAGGCAGCCCAGGACGCCGGGATCACCGTCGTGCTCGTGGACACCATCGTGGACGACCCGGAGATCGGGATCTCCCGGATCGCCACCGACAATATCGAAGGGGGCCGAGTCGCCGGAGAGGCGCTGGTCGACCTCATCGGAGGCCAGGGCTCGGTGTTCGTGAACACCACCCAACCGGGGGTCTCCACGGTGGAGGAGCGCCAGCAGGGGTTCGAGGAAGTGATCGAAGGGGAGCCGGGGATCGAGTATCTCGGGGCGGAGTTCAACAACGACGACCCCACCCGGGCCGCCCAGATCACGTCGGCGCAGCTTGCCGCCAACCCCGATCTGGCGGGCATCTTCGCCACCAACCTGTTCTCGGCCGAGGGGGCGGCCACTGCCCTCCGGGACGCGGGGGAGCTGGGCGAGGTCCAGATCGTGGGCTTCGACGCCAGCCCGGGACAGGTGGCGCAGCTCGAGGAGGGTCTGGTGCAGGCCCTGGTGGCCCAGAACCCCAGGGAGATCGGCAGCCTCGGTGTGGAGACGGCGGTGGCGTCGCTTCGCGGCGAGTCCTTCGAGGAAGAGATCACCACTCCCCTGACCGTGGTCACCCAGGACAACCTGGAGGACCCGGAGGTGCGGGACACGCTCTACCTGGGAGAGTGCTGATCGAGGTTGAAGGGAAGGCTGGCCGGCGCCGTCTTCGGGATGGCGCCGGCCGGCCGGCCTCGAGAATGGACGTGGTGGTGGAGCCGATCGTTCTGGGACCGAACCAGGTACGTCGCTTCTATCGCGGGGGCTGGGCCATCTCGGAGTTTCGGGGGATCCCGAACGAGGACGACCATGCCCCCGAGGACTGGGTGGGTTCTGCCACCACGGTGTTCGGCGAGGTAGGGACCGGGGTGAGCCTTCTCCCTGACGGTCGCACCGTCTCCGAAGCACTGGCCTCGGACCCGGAGGCCTATCTTGGCCCACGCCACGCCGACCGATTCGGCTCTGATCCGGGCCTGCTGGTGAAGCTGCTCCATGCCGGCCAACGCCTGCCCGTTCACTGCCACCCGGACCGCGACTTCGCTCGCCGGCATCTCGACTGCCGCTGGGGGAAGACCGAGGGGTGGGTGATCCTGGGAACCGATTCCTCGGATCCACACGTGTTCCTCGGCTTCCGGCGAGACGTTCACGGGCCCGAGCTGGCCACCTGGGTGAACGGGCAGGAGCGGTCGACCATGCTCGAGGCCATGAATCGGATCCCCATCAGGGCTGGAGACGCCGTGCTCGTCCCGGCCGGAGTCCCTCACGCCATCGGCGAAGGGGTGTTCCTGGTAGAGCTCCAGGAGCCCACCGACTTCTCTGTCCTCCTGGAGTGGGATGGGTTCGGCATCGATGGGGTCCGGGAAGGCCACCTGAGCCTGGGCTTCGACGTGGCCCTGGGATGCGTCGATCGTTCCGGGTGGGGACCATCCGAGCTCCCCCGCCTGCTCAATCATCGACCGAGGGAGGATGGAACGCGCCCGGGGGTGGAGTTGCTCTTCCCTGACCAGGCCGACCCGTTCTTCCGCGCGGAGCGGCTCCGGCCCGGCAACGCCGCGCTCATTCCCGCGGGGTTCTCGATCCTGGTGGTGACCGAGGGCCACGGGCGTCTTGAGCCGGCGGCCGGCGGCCCGGTTGATCTTCAGCGGGGGACCACGGTGCTGGTACCGTTCGCCGCCGGGGACTGCCGGTTGATCGGAACGATCGAAGCCGTACGATGCATCCCGCCGGCTCCCGACGCTCCCGACGCGGCGACACCCGAGCTGCGATGACCGACGGGCTGCTGCTGGGCATCGACCTGGGGACCACCCACGCGAAGGCCGCCGTGATCACTCTCGACGGCCAAGAGCGATCACACGGTGTGGTTCCCACTCCGTGGCGCACGGTGTCCACCGGGGCCGAGATGGACCCCGGCGATCTGGTCGGCGCAGGGGTGGTGGCGGCTCGTGAGGCCATCGATGGCGGCCCCGACGGACAGGTGCTGGGAGTAGGAGTGACCAGCATGGCGGAGACCGGGACGCTGCTGGATCGCCGAGGCGAGCCGGTAGCTCCAATGATCGCCTGGCACGACGCCCGTGGGGACCACCAGGCTCGGGAGTTGGCGGAAGCATTCGGCGAGATCGAACCGGGCTCCCTCCCAGCCGACTGTGCACGCTCAGCAAGTATCGGTGGATGCGGGCCCATCTGGCCGAGTCCCGACGGGGCGTGCGGTGGCTGAACGTCGCGGAATGGATGGTTCGAAGCCTGGGCGGCCATGAGGTGGCCGATCTCTCCCTGGCATCACGCACCGGGTTCCTGGATCTGGCGTCGCGAGCATGGTGGGACGAGGTGATGACATGGGCCGGGGCGCCGGGCGGTCTGCTTCCCGAGACGGCGGACGCGGGGAGCCCCGCCGGACTGGTGGGGGAAGCACTCCCCGGCGCCGAAGGGGCCACCCTGACGGTCGGGGGGCACGACCACCCATGCGCCACCATCGGAGCCGGGGCCACGCGACCCGGGGACGTGTTCGACTCGTGTGGTACGGCGGAGGCCCTCGTTGCCGCCGTCGAGCCCCCCGTTCCCGCACAGGCCATCCGTCGCACGGCGGCCGGCGGGGTCACGGTGGGCTGGCACGCCCTTCCGGGCAGGCAGTCCTTGATGGCGGGGTTCGTCTCGGGGCTGGCTCTCCAGCGTTTCCTCGGTCTCCTCGGCACGGAGGATCGGGAGGCTTTGGACGCGGCAGCGATGGGGGTGCCCACCGGCGCCGGTGGGTTGGTCGTGCACGACATGACCGGCGATCTGGCCGCCTTGGAGGGGATCACCTGGGCCGCCACCCCCGGCCACGTGTGGCGGGCGGCGCTCGAGGCGATCGCTCAGCACGGCGCCGGGGCCCTGGCCACGATCGAGTCCGTGGCCGGACCGACGGGACGGCTGGTCGTGGCAGGCGGGTGGGCGCGAAGCCCCGCGGTCCGAGCAGTCAAGCGGGAGATCCTGGGGCCGTTCGATGAGCCGGTGGTAGACGAGGCCGGGGCCAGGGGAGCGGCCCTGATGGCGGGGGTGGCCGCCGGGCTTTATGGAGGAGTGGAAGATCTTCCCCCGATCGAGTGGCGCCCCACCGCCGCCTGAGGATGCTCGTCGCCGGCCCCAACCTGACTACCGACCGGATCCTCCGGATCGACGAGCTTCGGCCCGCAGAGGTCCTCCGGTTCTCCAACGCTACGGTCGGGCCGGGCGGCAAGGGCGTGAACGTGCTCCGGCTGGCTCGGGAGATGGGGTTCCCGGCCACACTGGTGGCCCTGGCGCCGGGACGCACCGGGGGAGCCGTCGTTGGGCTCCTCGGGGATGAAGGCCTGGCCGTCGTGCCCGTGACCACCCGGGGGGAAGTCCGGGCGGCGTCGATCGTCATCGAGGGTAGCGGCCGGGTAACCGTGCTGAACGAGCCCGGCCCTCCGGTCTCGCCGGCCGAGTGGACGGCCTACGAGCATGCGATGGGGGAGCATCTCCCGGGACAGACGTTCTTGGTGTGCATCGGAAGCGCCCCGCCCGGAACCCCTCCGGACGCCTACGCGCGGCTCGTCCGCATGGCCCGCGACCGGGGAGCTCGGTCCGTCGTCGATGCCTCCGGCCCGAAGCTGGAGGCAGCCTTGGAGGCAGGGCCGGACATCGTGACCCCCAATGTGGCCGAGGTCGAGGGGATGCTGCGTGGAGCCGCAGGGCTGCCCGTGGAGGAGGCCGGATCGGGGTTGCGGGAGCGAGCCGCGGAAGCGGGAGCGGAGCTGATCGCTCGGGGCGCCGGCATGGCCGTGGTGACCGTGGGCCGGGCCGGGGCCGCCGTGGTCACGGCCTCGGACCGCTGGGGGCTCGAGGCTCCGCCGGTGGAGGTCCGGAACCCGATCGGGGCCGGGGACGCGCTGGTATCCGGCCTCGTCGGTTGCCTGGAGCGCGGCGACGACCTCCGCTCGGCGCTGTCCATGGCCCTGGGATGCGCCGGCGCAAGCGTGGAAACAGAGGTCCCCGGTCTCGTGCACCGCCGGCGCGTAGAGTCGCTTGCCGCTCAGGTGGGCTGGATCCGGGATTGAGGAGGCGGATCCGAGCTACCGGGGGCCACGATGGACAAGGCTCCGGAGACGGTCCAGCCGTTCGTCCCAGTGCGCTCCGACCGACGCCATCCAGGAGACCGCGTCGGCCAGGGGCGCCGGGGTCAGCCGGTACCGATGCTCCCTGCCGACCCGCTCCCCGGCGACCAGTCCCGCCTCCTGCAGGGCGGCGAGGTGCTTGGCCACTGCCTGTCGGGTGACCGGGAGATCCCGGGCCAGCCGGGTGGCCGTGGCCGGTCCTCGCTCGGAGAGGCTGAGGATCACCCGGCGGCGGGTGGGGTCCGCGAGCGCGGCGAAGACCGGTTCGACGGGGTCGGGCCTGGGGCTCATGTGTGAAGGAGGATCCGCGGTGGGGCCCCCGGCGGATCGGGGGGAGGATCGGCCAGGATGGGAGCCCAGCCCGACTCCATCTCGGGCGCGACGGGATCCGCATCCGTGGAATGCCGGGACTCCACGATGGTGAGCCTGGTCCCCTCGGCCACCTCCTCCAGGAGGAACTCCACGGTCGACGGGTGCTCGTCCACCGCCTCACCGCCCGACGGCAGCCACCGGAAGACCAGGCGGGTAGGAGGCTCCAGCTCCTGGATGAGGGCTCGCCGAATCCGGCCGTCGGGGCCTCGGAAGGCGATCCGTCCGCCGGGACGCAGCTCGAGCTCCTCGACCTCGGCGCCGAACCACGCGGAGAGCTGCTCCGGACGGGTCAGCAGGTCCCACAGCTCCTCCCGGGGGACCGGCAAGGTCACGCTCCGCTCGACGGTTCTCAGGTCTTCGCTCATCGTGCAACCACTGAGTTGCTATACTACCCGGCCGGCGGGACGGCTTCCAGGCAAGGGTCAGGGAGCGGCCCGAGCCCTGGCTTCCTTGATCAGGGCCTCGGCTTCGGGCAGATCACCCCACCCTTCCACCCCGGTGGGCTTTCCCTCGAGGTCCTTGTACACCGCGAAGAAGTGCTCGATCTCGTTGCGCAGGCTCTCGGGGATGTCCTCGTAGACCCGCAGCGCCGACCAGGTGGGGTCGCGCAACGGAACACACATGATCTTCTGGTCAGGCCCCTTCTCGTCCCACATCCGGAACAGACCGATCGGCCGTGAACGGATCCGGCAACCGGGGAACGTGGGCTCGCTCACCAGAACCATGGCGTCGAGCGGGTCACCATCCTGGGCCAGGGTACCCTCCACGAAGCCGTAGTCGGCCGGGTACACCATCGAGGTGAACAGCATGCGGTCCAGGACCAGGCCGCCGGCCTCGTCGTCGTACTCGTACTTGTTCCGGGAGCCCTTGGGGATCTCCACGTACACCATGACCGTCTGGGCGCCCATCGGCGCGATGATACGCAGGTGAGGATCAGGCTCGCGCTGGCCGGGGACACGATGCTGGGCCGAGGGGCTGCGGAGCGCCTCTCTTCGGCACGGCCCTCATCACTGGTCGCTCCGGAGGTCGTGGACGTGGTCCGGGAGGCGGACCTGATGGTGCTCAACCTGGAGTGCTGCATCTCGACCGGCGGACGGCCCTGGCCGGATCCGGCGAAGGCGTTCTTCTTCCGGGCCCCGCCCGCGGCGGTGGAGACCCTGGTCCACCTCGGGGTCGACTGTGTGACGCTGGCCAACAACCACGCCCTCGACTTCGGGGAGGAGGCCCTCCTGGAAACGTTCGAGCACCTGTCGAGCGCCGGCATCGCCTGGGTGGGGGCGGGGCCGGATCTGGAGCGGGCCCGGAGGCCGGCGGTGGTCCGGTCGAGCGGTTTCCGGCTCGGGATCCTTGGCCTCAGCGACCACCCCGCGGACTTCGCCGTGGGCGTGGATCGCCCGGGGATCGCCTACGCCGACCTCCGCCGGGGAGTCCCGGAATGGGTGGATAAGTCGGTGCGAACGGCGGACGCCGACGCCGTCCTGGTCACTCCCCACTGGGGACCGAATATGACCTCCCGACCGGTGTCCCACGTGAGCTCGGCAGCGGCGGTGCTCCAAGAGGGCGGGGCCACCCTTATCGCCGGGCACTCGGCCCACGTGTTCCATGGAGTGGGCGGCAGGGTGCTCTTCGATCTGGGCGACTTCCTGGACGACTACGCCGTCGATCCGGTGCTCCGGAACGACCTGGGGCTCCTGTGGGTGGTGGAGCTGGATGAGCGCGGGCCACGGCGACTGGAGGCCGTGCCGCTGGCCCTGGACTTCTGCCACACCCGTCTGGCCGACGACGATGAGGCCTCGTGGGTTGGGCGGCGGTTCCGGGAGGCCTGCGCCGAGCTGGGCACCGACGTCGAGGAGCGGGACGGACGCCTGGTGGTCAATTGGTGAATGGATCGTCCTCGGGGAGCCCCTGTTCGCCGACCAGCCGCACGAAGTGTGCGGGGACCACGGCGGTCTCTCGCACCAGGCTTCCGCCCTCCTTCCGGAACGCCGTGACCACCTCCTGGCCGCCGGGGCCAAGGGGGTGCACCAGCCGTCCGCCGTTCGAGAGCTGCTCGACCAGGGGATCGGGGACCCACGGAGCGGCGGCGGAGACGACCACGGCGTCAAACGGAGCGTGCTCGGGGAGGCCCAGCGTGCCGTCGCCCACCACCACCGTGGCGTTCTCGATCCCCGCGTCGCGAAGGTTGCGGAGGGCCTGGTGCGCCAGGTCGGGGAACCGCTCGATCGAGAACACCTCGGCGGCCACGGTGGCCACGATCGCCGTCTGGAAGCCCAGGCCGGTTCCCAGCTCCAGGACACGTTCGGTTCCCCTGAGCCTCAGGGCGGCCACCATCTGGGCGACCAGGGACGGCTGCGTGGTGACCTGTCCATGGGCGATGGGGACCGGCCGGTCCCCGTAGGCCCGGTCCCGCCACGTCGGGGGGACGAATCCCTCCCGGCGGATCCGCCCAAGGGCCTCGAGGATCCTGGGGTCGGTGACCCCCGAACGCCGCGAGGCCTGGACGAGATCCTCGGGACCGGGCTGCGCATCCGGGTCGCGATGAGGCATCTTGTCCCGAGGCTGCCACAGATGGCGAGGATCGAGGGATACCGGTTCGGCCGTGTCCTGATCGACGGTCGGGAGGAGGCCATTGGTTTCTAGCCTCTGCGCCGGCTCGCGCCGGCTGATTCTCGCCCTGGCTCGCTCCCCCCCGGACAGCACAGCGAGACTACTGGACGGAGGATCGCAGTGTGCAGCCGTGGTGTTGAGATCACAGACTTGGGACGCGACGCATAGCCGCTTGATCCGTCTCGGTGTCGGGGCGGGCCCTGGCGCAGCTCCAGCGACATGTGTAGTATTTGTTAACGGCGAGGGGCACTCTTCAAGAGTGGCAGTGATCGGCATGTCCAGGTCGGTCGAGTCCCGGAGTGGCACGTGACGGGGAGGATCCTGCTTCGCGGTGGATGTGTCCTCACTCTGGGGGTGAAGACCCCCAACTTCACCCAGGCCGACCTCCTCATCGACGGCGGCAGGGTGGCCGAGGTGGGCTCCGGGCTCCGCGCCCGAGACGCCGAGCCGGTGGACGCCACAGACACCATTGTCATGCCCGGCTTCGTCGACACCCACCGCCATGCCTGGAAGTCGTTGTTCCGGAATCTCGGTGAGAGTGCCTCGAGCGGGGAGGCCCAGGTGGCGGTCTTCGGCGATCACTATCAGCCCGAGGACGTCTACGCCGCCACCCTGATCGGCTTGTTGGGTGCGGTCGAGGCGGGGATCACCACAGTCGTCGACTGGTCGGACATCCAACCCGACGACAGTTTCACGGACGCCGCACTCCAGGCCCACGCCGACGCAGGACTGCGCACCGTATTCGTCCAGGCCGCTCGCCCTTGGGGGCAGAGCCATGAGGATGCCGGGCCGGCGACTCGACAACTCCTCACTCGCCTCGCCGAGGTGGCCGGACCGTCAACCACCATCGCCTTCGGTTCCGGGGAGCTTGGACCAACGGATGTCGGCCGGGTCGCCGGCGACTGGGCACTGGCCCGGGAGCTCAGCTTGCCCATCCATGCCCACGCTGGTTCGGAGACTTCGCGGCCCGGCGTGATCTCCCGGGCGGCTCAGCAGGGGCTTCTGGGCGAAGATGTCACGCTCGTCCACTGGTCCGAGCTCGATGACGCGGATCTCGACGCCATCGCGGCGTCGGGAGCTTCAGTTTCGCTGGCGCCTTCGAGGGAGATGGCGAGCGGCCTCGGATCGCCTCCAATCCAGCAGCTGATCGACCGCCACACCCGGCCGGGGCTGGGAGTCGATGACGAACGGGTGGCTCCGGGTGACATGTTCGCCCAGATGCGGGCGACGATCTCGTTGCAACACGCCACCGTCTTCGATCTCAAGCTGGCCGGGAAGGCCGGTCTTCCTCGATTGATAAGCACGAGGGACGTGATCCGCTACGCGACCGTCGAGGGAGCTCGGGTGGCGGGGTTGGGCCGGGTGACCGGATCCCTCGAGCCTGGTATGCACGCCGACGTCATCGTGCTTCGGACCGACCGCCCCAACGTGTTCCCGATCAACGACCCGATCGGTGCCGTGGTGTGGGGGATGGACACGTCCAATGTGGACTGGGTCTTCGCCGGTGGGCGCGCCTTGATGCGGGGCGGCGTTCTCCAAGCAGACGTGCAACGCGCCCGCAGCCTGGCAACGACCGCCCGACAGCGGGTGGCGGCCGCGTCGGGTCTCGTCGAGGGCGCCGTATCGGGAGGTGAGGGATGACCGGCCGCCGGGGTCCCTCGTCGGCGCTCACCGCACTCGTGGTGGCCTCCCGCTACATGCCGGTGTACATCGCGATCGCGCTCCTCGTCCTCGTTGCCTCGATCTGGGCGCCGGCGACGTTGAGGGCCCCGGGGCTGCGCGCCATAGCGCCCTTCGGCACGTTCCTCGCGATGACCGCACTCGGGCAGATGCTGGTGATCATGACCGGGGGCATCGACCTCAGCGTTCCCGGGAGCTTCACCCTCGCCGCGGTTGTCACGGTCGGGGTCGGGCAGGCGTCCGACGATCGCCTCTGGACCGCCATCGGCATCGCCCTGGTCCTGACGGCGGTGGTCGGGTTGGTCAACGGGATCCTCATCGCAGGGCTCGGGCTCAACGCTCTTATCGTCACGCTGGCGGTGGGTCAGATCGTGAGCGGCATCGCCTTCCGCTACTACACGGGCGTCGCCATCCAGACCCCGGTCCCCGCGGGACTCTCCGAATGGACCTCGACGCGTCTCCTCGGCGTTGCGCGCATCTTCTGGGTGGGAGTGGCCATCACGCTCGTGCTGATCGTCATCTTCAGATTCACCACGCCCGGCCGGAGGTTCCAGGCAGTGGGCGCCAACCCCACCGCATCGTGGATCGCCGGTCTCAGGGTCAATCTGAACCAGGTGTCGGCCTACGTGGTGGCCGCGGTCCTCTACGGGGTGGCGGGCATCTTGCTGGCCTCGTTCCTCCGTACGCCCAGTATCACCCTGGGGGCTCCCTACCTCCTGGGTCCGATCGCCGCCGTCGTCATCGGCGGCGCCTCGCTCACCGGGGGGCTGGCCAGCCCGCTCGCGACGTGGGCCGCAGCCTTCTTCCTGGCCGCGCTCAACCAGATGATGCGGGTCATGGGCCTTCCCACCTCACTCCAATTCGTGGTCTTCGGCCTCGTCATCATCGGGGGGATGTTGGTGTCGGGCGATCGGATCATCCGGGGTGTGGAGCAGGTGCTTCGAGTGCGAAAAGGATCGGATCTCGTGGGGACACAGACCATCGGCAGTTTCGGCGACGGTACACGTTAAGAAAGGAGGGGCGTATCCAGAGAGTCCCATCGATCGGTGACAGCGAGGACCATCGACTCAAGGGGAGGAGGAACATGCAACGGCTCAAGTTCGTCGGCGTCGTCGCCCTGCTCGCATTGGTGGCAGCAGCGTGTAACGGTGACGGCGGCGGCACGGACTCGACCGGCACCGCCGAAGGTGGCGGAACGACGACCACCGGGAGCGGGCCGTTGGCGGAGTTCGGGGAGAGCACCGATGCCGACCCGGCGCTGGTGGAGAAGGCCCTCGGGCCCGTGGAGGGTGTGCCGGACATCGTCCTCGCCGCCATCGCCCGTGCCGACCAAGATCTCGACGAGGCAACGATCACCACGGCACTGGAGTGCTGGAACGAGGTGGAGTGCGAGACCGGGAGCGGAGGCGAGCTCGTCATGGGCGTCGCCGACGGGGGGCGCGGCAATGTGTGGAGGCAGGTGACCCATATGGAGGCCATCCTCCAGGCGCTCACCTATCCGGAGATCGGCACGATCGTCTCCCGTGATGCTCAGTGGAACGAGGATCCTGCTGTTGCCGAAGGGGACATCAGGTTCCTGATCCAGCGAGGCGTCGACTTCATCATCGGCTATCCGGACCAGGGGACGAATCTCGCCAGCGTGATCCTCGAGGCCGAGGCAGCCGGGATCCCGTACATCCCATATTCGGCGGGGTGGGTCGGTCTTCCCGGCCAGGAGGGCGCCCTCGTGCCCGGTGAGGACTACCTCACCATCGTCGGCGAGGACCTGTGTGCGCTCGGTGAGAGCTTCGCGGGCGTCCTCAACAGCGAGGTTGGCTCCGGGATGATCGGCGTGATGGGCGGGACCCCGGGCAACGCGTTGTCGGCCGGGTGGCAGCAGTGTCTCACCCCGGCGTTGGAGAATCAGATCGATCTGGTCGGTCCTCCTGCAGACACCTACTGGGTGAACGACTTCGCTCTGCAGAGCGTCCTCGGATGGTTGTCGACGGAGCCGGACATCAAGGGGTACGCCTATGAGTACGCCGACGGGATGTACACGGCGTTGGACGCGTATGAGCAGCTGGATGTCCCGGTGGAAGACATCACGATCGCGGTGAGGACCGACGAGCAGACCCTGTTCTGCGACTGGGCCCGGCGGGACGAGCCGAGCTATCAGATCTTCTACTCGGCCGGTGGCAACTTCCAGTCGCGGGTCGCGGTGACGGCCGCGATGATGCATCTCAACGGCGCGGAGATCCCCGCCGAGATCGTCGTTCCCCACGTGATGAGGGAGGTCACTCCTGCGGACTGTGATCCGGACAGGGTGACGCCGACGGTGTCGGGGACGTCCCTGGTGCCGGACGAGGTGCTCGCCGAGATGTACCCGACCGGATGAGCAGCGGCGGTTCCAGAGGAGGGTCGGCGACGGATGACCTGGTCCTCGAGCTGCGTGGGGTCTCCCGGCAGTTCGGGGCGGTTCGAGCGCTGACCGATGTCAGCTTCGACTGTCGCGCCGGTGAGGTTCACGCCATCGTCGGCGAGAACGGCTCCGGGAAGTCGACCCTCCTCGGGATCGCCAGCGGGTTCATCGATCCCGATCGAGGCACGGTCCGGATCAGGGGACGGGCCCTCCGACGCGACTCTCCCGCGGAGGCGCGGAAGCTGGGCCTGGCGATGGCCTATCAGGACACATCCCTGATCCAGGCCCAGCCGGTCAAGAACAACCTCTATCTCGCGGCGCCACCCGACCAACGGCCTCACTTCTGGCGGAGGAAAAAGTGGGCGCGACGCGTCCTGGCAGAGTTCGACCTCGATATCGAGCTCTTCCCCGACGCCCCCGCCGGATCACTCAGCCTGGCCGACCGCCAGCTCTTCGAGGTGGCCAAGGCCCTGGTCACCGACCCATCGGTATTGCTCGTGGACGAACCCACCACCGCGCTGGGGCCTCACGAGGTGGAGGCGCTCCACCGGACCCTTGCCGGATGCCGGGATCGCGGCGTGGGCGTGGTGTACGTGAGCCATCGTCTGCCGGAGGTGCTCGAGATCGCCGATCGCATCACCGTCCTTCGCGACGGCCGGAGCCAGGGCACCTTCGATGCGAGCGAGGTCAGCGAACAAGAGCTCGTCGATCTGATCGTCGGCCGCGCGTTCGAAGCGGCGTTCCCTCCACCTGCGACTGAGACCGGTGACCGGCGTGAGGTGCTCGTCGTGGACAGCCTCCAGGGACAGTCGTTCGGGCCCGTGAGCTTCACGCTGGGTAGTGGCGAGATCGTCGGGATCGCCGGGGCCGAAGGCAACGGCCAGCCCCAGCTCTTCGACTGCCTGGCCGGCCGACAGCCGCCGCGGGCGGGTCGGGTGGTCTGCACCGGGAAGGAACTGATGCTGATCTCGACGCACGAAGCCGTCCGTTCGGGGATCATGCTGTTGCCCGGCGACCGCAAGCTCGAAGCGTTGATGCCCGTGCTGGGGGTCAGGGTCAATTCGACCATCCAGTCGCTCCGGCGGTTCGGGGTGCTCGGATTCCTGCGCCGGGGCAAGGAACGGAAGAGGGTGAAAGACCTGATCGCCCAGCTCGAGATCCGTACCCCATCGCTCGAGCAGCCCGTCCAGTTCCTGTCGGGCGGCAACCAGCAGAAGGTCTCGGTCTCGCGTTCGTTCCTCAGGGAACCGGCCGTCATCCTCGCGTACGAGCCGACCCAGGGCGTCGACGTCGGTTCCCGCTTCGACATCTACGCGGCGTTGCGCGCGCGGAGCGACGCCGGAACGGCCCTCCTCGTCAAGTCGAGCGACCCCATCGAGCTCGCCGGGTTGTGCGACCGCGTGCTGGTGATGTCACGGGGCCAGATCGTGGAGGAGATCCCGGGGGACGAGCTCGACCAAGTTCGCATCGTGGAGGCCATCGTTCGCGGACCTGGGCTGTCACGGGCCGGACGCTCGCCGTTGGGCGCGGCCATGCCCAAAGCTTCGTCCCCCCGGACCACGACGTGACCGCACGGGTCGATGCGGCCAGGCGAGCCGCCCGCAAGGCCCTGCGCGATGCTCGGGACAAGAACAAGTGGCGGAAGATCGTCAGGTTCCGGCTGTGGATGCCGGTGGCCCTCCAGCTCCTGCTGATCATTGCCGTCGCCTGGTACGCCACCTCGCGGTTCCCTGGGTTCATCAACGATTCGAACGTCCGCACCATCCTCATCCTCGCCGTGCCGCTCGCGGTGGTGGCGATGGGCCAGACCCACGCGCTCCTCGTGGGCTATCTCGACCTTTCGGTCGGAGCGATGGTGACCTTCGGGGTGGTGCTCGCCTCGTTCCTGATCCCCACCGACTCCACGCTGACCCAGATCCTGCTCGGGGTCGGCGCCATCTTCCTCGCAGGTCTGGCCCTCGGGTTGGTCAACGCCCTCCTGATTCGCGGGCTCAAGATCCCGTCGATCATCGCCACCCTCGCAACCCTCAGCATCCTCAGCGGGGTCTCGCTCACCCTGCGGCCGACAGCCGGCGGCATCATCGATCGGGACTTCACCGCGTGGCTGGGGACCGGGATCGGGGCGGTGCCTATCTCCTTCTTCGTCGTCATTGCAGGAGCCGCTGGGCTCGACTACTGGCTCCATGCCAGTGGCTCGGGTCTCCAGCTGCGCTCGGTGGGGTTCGACGAGCGGTCGGCGAAGCGGAGCGGCGTCCGCACCACGTGGGTCCAGGTGAGGGCGTTGGTGCTGTCGGCCCTGTTCGCTGCCCTCGGGGCGTTTTTCGTGATGGCGCGGTCCGGGATCGGGAACGCGGAGATCGGTGACAGCTACGCCCTGAACAGCATCACCGCTGCGGTGCTCGGCGGAGCCGCGCTGTCCGGCGGACGGGCGACGTTCCTGGGTTCCGTCGTGGCGTCGGTGCTCCTGGCGCTGATCATCAGCGCCCTCCCCTTCCTCGGCCTGAGCGCGGAGCACGGCCTGATGATCATCGGTGTCCTGGTACTCATCGGGATCGTCTTGTTCCAAGCCGGTGACATCAAGGAGCTCGTGAAACGCAACTACAAGCGAGCCCGGCGCCTGGTGATCGGAAGCCGCTCTCCGAAGTTGGCCGAGGTTCCCGAGCTCTACCCCTCGGGCCCCGACTTCAGGATGGTGCCGACGGGGAGGACGCTGATACGAGGCGGGACCGTGCTCAGCCTCGACCCCAAGGTGGGTGACTTCGCGACCGCGGACATCCTCATCGAGGGGGACCAGATCCTCGAGATCCGCCCCGGTCTCGTGGCTGCGGAGGCCGAGGTGGTCGACGCGTCGGGCATGATCGTCATGCCGGGCTTCGTCGACAGCCATCGGCACATCTGGGAGGGCATCCTGCGCAACATCGGGACCGACGTTCCGCTGGAGGGGAGGTCCAGCTACATCTCATTCGTGTTGCACAAGCTGGCACCCGCGTTCCGACCGGAGGACGCCTATATCGGCAATCTGATCTCGGCCCTGGGCGCCATCGACGCCGGCATCACCACCCTCCTCGACTGGTCCCACATCCAGCGCTCACCCGCGCACACCGATGCGGTGATCCAGGCGCTGCGGGACTCCGGCCTGCGGACTGTGTTCGCCTACGGATTCCCGTGGTGGGGCAAGTGGGAAGAGCGTCAACCCAGTTGGTTCGTCCGGGCCGCGAGCGAGCACTTCTCGACGAAGGATCAGATGCTTACGCTCGCCCTCGCCGCGCCGGGCCCGGAATTCACCGACTTCGAGGTATCCCGCGACCACTGGAAGCTGGCCCGAGAGACCGGAGCGCGGATCACCACCCACGTGGGTGTGGGGAGCTACGGCCAGGATGGAAAGGTCCAAGAGATGGGGGAGGCAGGTCTTCTCGGCCCGGACACGACCTACATCCACTGCACCACGCTCAACGACACCGAGATCCAGATGATCGTCGACACGGGGGGCACCGTCTCGCTGGCTTCGCCGGTGGAGATGATGATGGGCCACGGGATGCCCCCGATCCAGGAGTTCCTCGACCGGGGCCTCCGTCCCAGCCTCAGCGTGGATGTGGAGACGAACGTGCCGAGCGACATGTTCAACCAGATGCGTTCGGTGCAGGCGCTGCAACGGGCACTGGCAACCGCCGGGGGGAAGTCGCCGCTCCAGACGACGGAGGTCCTGGCCTGCGCCACGATCGAGGGGGCCAGGGCGAATGGACTCGACTCGAAGGTGGGGACCCTGACGCCGGGCAAGCAGGCAGATCTCATCATGCTGCGCACCGATCGGATCAATGTCACGCCGCTCAACGACCCGGCAACCGCGGTCGTGACAGGGATGGACACCGGAAATGTCGACACGGTCTTCATCGGTGGTCGGGTGATGAAGCGCCACGGCGAATTGCTCCACGTCGACTGGCCGGCGGTGAAACGAATGGCCGCCGAGTCCAGGGACTACGTCGTTGCCAAGTCGGGCTTCAGGCTCCCGAGCATTTGATCATGACCCAGCCGGCAGGCGTCCTGCCAAGCACCCGCTGAAACCGCTCACCATGGTGATCCTGGTCGCAGCCGTGGCCCTGCTGGGCTAGATCGTCACGTTGAACAGCGTGATCACGCCGACAACGATGAGATACGCGGCCACGATGTAGTTGAGCGCCTTGGGCATGACCAGGATCAGGATCCCCGCTCCCAGCGTGATGAACCCGGTGAGGTCGGGGGTGAAGGTGATCTCCCCCTCCCTCTGAGCCAGAACGACGGCGAGGCCCGGCATGTCAGCGCCCGGTGAACCGGGGCGGGCGCTTCTCCAGGAAGGCCTCCACGGCCTCGCGATGGTCCTCGCTCTCGATGCACGCCGCCTGGGCCTGGGCGTCCCGCTCGAGGTTGGTCTCCAGGCTGGTCTCGAACGTCCGTCCGATGAGCGACTTGGCCAGACTCACGGGGCGGGGGGGTGAGGAAGCGATCTCCCGGGCGTAGGCCTCGGCCTCCTTGGCCAGGATCTCCTGGCCGACCACCCGGTTGACGATCCCCAGTCGCTCCGCCTCCTCCGCCTCCATGCTCCGCCCGGTCCACACCAGGTCCTTCGTTCGGGCCTGGCCGACCATCCGGGCCAGCCGGTGCATGCCGCCGAGGTCGGGGACCAGCCCGAACCGTACTTCGAGGAGGGCGAACCGGACGTCCTCCGCGGCGATGCGGAGATCGCAGGCCAGCGCCAGTTGGAATCCGGCCCCGATGGCATGGCCCTGCACGGCGGCCACCGCCGGCTTGTCCATCTGGGCCAGGTTGAGGAAGGGGCGCTGCGCGGCCCGGACGAACGTTCCGAACCGAGCTCCCCGGGTGCCGGAGAGCTGACCGAGGAGGGTGACGTCGATGCCGGCTGAGAACGAGGGGCCCTGAGCGGTCACCAGCACCACCCGGATGCCTGAGTCGGAGGCCGCCCGCTCAGTGGCCTCGCCGAGCTCGTTGAACATCTGGGCGTTGATCGCGTTGCGTTTGTCCGGCCGGGCCAGCTCGATCGTGGCCACGCCGTCGTGAACGCCGTACCTCACGGTTTCGAAGTCGGCCACCTCACCTCCTCCGGACGGCCGAACAACTCACGCTACCATAGGCTCGCCGGGCGCTTAGCTCAGCGGGAGAGCGCCGCCCTTACAAGGCGGAGGACCCAGGTTCGAAACCTGGAGCGCCCACGAGGAAAAGTGCAGGTGACGGGCACTACCGCACTCTGTTAGGAGGCTCCTCGCAGGCGTCTTCCTCGCCGACGCCTGTTTCCGTCTTGATGATCCTCAATGGAAACGCCCTGTCGCTGAAGGGCTTCCTCGAGAAAGGCGATTGCACGCCGGGCCGCTTCCTCCGTCACAGGCCGATCCAACGGCGGTTCGCTCCGGTAGGCCCTCCGATAGGCGTTCTTGAGTCGGTGCAGCCTGTATCGGTATGGCTTGGGTACACGGTCCTGATCGGTCACGTTGGCGATTCTCGCTCAGGGGGGGGCATCGCGAAAGTAGGCCATGGTTGCGGATCTGGCCGCCTTCGGTGAGAATCACGGAACAAGTACATAGGGCTCTGAGGTGGCCAGCGCGAGGGAAGGCATCCCGCGCAGCTGGTGAAAAGTGAAGCCGGTGAGAATCCGGCACGGTCGCGCCACTGTGACCGGGGAGCGAACCCGAGAGAGATGCCACTGGGACGGTGTGTCCTGGGAAGGCTCGGGAAGCGTTGATCCGGGAGTCAGGAGACCCATCTCGGGGCTGAAGGAGCCGTTCCTCGCTCGAAGGCGGCGCGCCCGATGGGCCTCCGGCCGAGGGTCGGGGGCTTCCCTTCTTTCTGGAGCCTTCGCGCGGGAACGGCCGAATGGCCGCGCGTTCGGCCGGAGAGGAGGAAGCATGGCACGGGACGTCCCACCCCGCGGACGAACGTCGCAGTTGAGGCGTGACGGTGTCGGTCCGGAGGCCAGCGCACGAACGTCCCCTCGGCATCATCGGAGGATGGGGCGCCTTCTGCTCCTTTTCCTCACACTCACTTTCTTCGCCTCGGCGTGCCGCGGGCAGGAGGCACGGCCGATGCCTGATCGAACTGCAGACGATGACGGGGCCTTCCCGGTCACCGTCAAGGCTGCTAACGGGGAGGTCACGATCGACGCCCCCCCCGAGCGTATCGTCTCCATGTCGGCCACGAGCACGGAGATGCTGTTCGCCATCGAGGCAGGCGGCCAGGTCGTTGCCGTTGACGACAACTCGAATTACCCGCCGCAAGCGCCCATGACCGACATCTCGGCGTACGAGCCGAACGTGGAGGCCGTAGCAGGGTTCGACCCGGACCTTGTGGTCGTGTCCGACGACATCAACGACCTGGTGAAGTCCTTGGCGGCTCTGGACATACCGGTAATGGTCCATCCGGCGGCGGAGACGCTGGACGCTACCTACAGTCAGATCGAGCAGCTCGGCGCTGCGACGGGGCATGTAGCCGAGAGCGCGGACCTCGTGGCCTCGATGACGTCCGAGATCGACGAGCTGACGGAGTCGGTCCCCGATTTCCAGCAGGCGCCGACCTACTATCACGAACTGGACCAGACCTACTTCTCGGTCACCTCGCGAACCTTCATCGGCGAGATCTACGGCTTGGTCGGTTTGGAGAACATCGCCGACACGGCCGAGGAGGGAAACCCGTATCCCCAGCTTTCCGCAGAGTTCATCATAGATGCGGACCCCGATCTCATCTTCCTTGCCGACACCAAGTGCTGCGGCATCAACGCCGAGAAGGTGGCGGCGCGGCCCGGATGGGACCAGATCTCGGCCGTGAAGACCGGTGCCGTTGTCGAGCTCGACGACGATATCGCGTCCCGCTGGGGTCCCCGCGTCGTGGACCTTCTCCGGGTCGTCGTTGAGCGGGTCTCCGAGCTTCAGCCCGTGGGGGGATGAGGGAAGCATCTGCATCGCGTGCGGAGCTCAGACCGACACGACTCGGTCTGCCCTTGCTCCTCGCCGCCGTCGGGTGCTTGGTGGGCGCCGGGTTGCTGGGCGTGCTGGTGGGCCCCGTCAAGATCGAGCCGACCTCAATACTGCGCGAGTTCGCCGACCGCCTCCCCCTGCTCGACGTGGCCTCGAAGCTTTCCGATCGAGAGGCGGCGATCCTGTGGGAACTTCGGGTGCCGCGTGTCGTCCTCGGGGGGCTCGTGGGTTCGATGCTGGCCATGGCCGGTGCCGCCTATCAAGGGGTTTTTCGCAATCCGCTGGCCGACCCGTACTTGCTGGGTGTGGCCGCAGGCGCGGGTCTGGGAGCCACCCTGGCCGTTGCCTACATACCCGGGCGCGCCGCGTGGCCGGTGAACCCTCTGCCCCTTGCGGCGTTTCTGGGCGCTCTCGCCGGGGTCGGAGCAACATATCTCCTAGGTCGTTCTGGCAGCAGAATCCGAAGCACGGCAACGCTCATCCTCGCCGGCGTGGCCGTCGCCGCCTTCTTCACCGCCGCCCAAACGTTCGTGCAGCAGCAGAACGTCGACACCATCCGGGAGGTGTACTCCTGGATCCTTGGGACTCTGGGCACGGTGGGCTGGCGCGAGGTGGTCCTCATCCTGCCCTACGTGGCGCTGAGTGGAGCGGCATTGGTTCTCCACCGGCGGCTCCTCGACGTGATGAGCCTGGGCGATGAGGAGGCCGATAGCTTGGGGATCAGGTCAGCGAGGGTGCGCCTCGTCGTGGTGGGAGCGGCCACTCTGGGAACCGCCGCAGCGGTCGCCGTGAGCGGGCTGATCGGGTTCGTGGGGATCATCGTGCCCCACGCGGTGCGGCTGATGCTGGGTTCGAGCTATCGGCGCATCCTTCCCCTCTCGGTGATCTTCGGGGCTGCCTTCCTCATCTTCGCCGACTTCTTTGCGAGGACAGCGATGGCTCCCGCCGAGATTCCGATCGGAGTGATCACCGCGTTCTTCGGCGCTCCGTTCTTTCTCGTGGTGCTGAGAACGGCGAGGAGGATGGCATGACGACCGTGGAGTTGTGCGCCGTATCCGTCGCCTACGACGGGGTGCCGGTATTGGAAGGCTTGACCTCCCGTTTCACCGCGGGGAGCTGGGTCGGACTGATCGGACCGAACGGGGCGGGGAAGACCACCCTCCTCCGAGCAGTCGCGGGACTGCTCGACTTCGACGGTGATATCCGGCTTCAGGGTGTCTCGGTCGCTTCCCTCAATAGACGAAGGATCTCCCGGCTGGTGGCCTACCTTCCGCAGCGCCCTGTGATCCCCGAGGCCATGACTGTGGCCGACTACGCTCTCCTCGGTCGGACCCCCTACATTCCGTATCTCGGCAGCGAGAGTGTGCGCGACCGGGAGATCGTGGCGGGGGTGCTTCGGCGGCTCGAGCTGGAAGGGTTCGCGAGAAGACCGCTCGGCTCACTCTCCGGGGGAGAGGTACAACGTGCCGTGCTGGGACGGGCGCTTGCGCAACAGGCCCCGCTTCTTCTCCTCGACGAGCCAACGTCAGCGCTCGATGTCGGCCATCAACAGCAGGTCCTGGAACTCGTCGACGAGTTGCGAGCTGAGCACGACCTCACCGTGCTCAGCGCCATGCACGACCTTACGCTCGCTGGCCAGTTCGCCGACCGGCTCCTCCTCCTGGCCGCAGGCCGTGCGGTCGCGGAGGGGCCGGCCAGGGAGGTCCTAACCGAGAAGATCATCCTCGATCATTACGGCGCCCGGGTCCGCCTCGTGGATGAGCCCGGTGGGGGGGTCGTGGTCGTGCCGACCCGGCCGTGGCGTCCAGGGGCTCCGGTGGAGGCCCGCGCATGAGACCCCCTAGGTCAACCTCAGGCAGCTTGGAGCATCGCAGCACCTCCATGCTTCGAGACGTCGTAGGGCTTCCCGTCTTGCCACATGCGCCAGATCACGCGGACCCAAGCTCGGGCGAGAATCCGGATGGCGTGCGGGTGCCGCTTGCCGCGAGCTATGGCGTTCGTGTAGATCCTCGCCGCCCACGGGGAGGCGTGGCGGGAGTCATCGACGAAGTCGATGAGCGCGTTGCGGAGCTTCTTGTCGCAGGCCCAGCGGAAGCCAACGGACCGGGACTTGCCCGAGGCCTTGGTGACGGGAGCGACGCCCGCGAGCGCGGCAAGACACTCCTCGTCGGGGAAGCGCTCTCTCGCGTCCCCGATCTCTGCGAGGAGCGAGGCGGCCCGCACGCCGCGGCCGGCACGCGGCAGCGACGTGAAGATCGCCGCGTCGCGGTGGGTCTCCAGTCGCTCGACCACCTCGGCCTGGAGCTCTCTTGCCTTCGCGTTGCTCAGCTCGATCGCGTCCACCAGGGCAGCGACACAGATCGCCCTGCCCTCCGCCTCGGCCTCGGTGATGCCCGCCTCCGGCGCCTCCTTGACCCTGGCGAGCAGCTCGGCCACGGGCTTCCGACCGCAGTAGCCGATCCGGTGCAGGAAGGCCGCGAGCCTCGCCTCGGTGAGCCGTTGGGCCGACCGGGTCGTCGGGTAGCGACGCAGGAACGCGATCGAGACGGCCGAGGACAGCTCGTGGAACAGCCCGATCGCCCCTGGGAAGCACACCTCGAGCTGGGCACGAAGCTGGTTCTCCAGCGCCACCCTTGCTTCGACCAGATCCTTGCGGGTGCGCGTCAGCGCCCGGAGCACCTTGGTCTCCGCCGAATCGGCGATGAGCGCCTTCAGCCTGTGGCCATCGGTCCTGAGCACATCGGCCAGGACGTAGGCGTCGCCGGGGTCGGACTTGGCCCCGGTCGCACCGTAGCGCTGGCGGAGCGCCTTCAGCATCCGCGGAGCAACCACGAAGACCCGCACCCCGGCTTCCAGCAGCGCCTCGACGAGCGGTCCGTCTGGCCGCTCGATGGCAACGTCGGCCACCCCGAGCTTTCCGAGCCGCTTGACCAGGCCGTCGAACGACTTGCCGGTGTTCGGTACGTCGAACCGTGCCCGGACCCCTCCGTCCTGCTCCAGGACGCACACGGCGTGGACGTTGCTGGCCCAGTCGATGCCGGCCAGCCTTCTGTCTCCCTTCACTCTTCCCCTCCTTCCTGTCAACATCTGGGCACCGCCGGCGTCGGGGTGGCCGGCCGGATGCTCATTGCGTGGCGATCTTCGTCGCGCGCCCCTAGCGCCGGTCTGGCCGCCCCGGCCCGTCGGGGCCGGCAGATCTCATGCTGGTCCTCAAGGGACGAGCGACGCCGGCCGTACCCCGACGGTCACCGAGGGTTCAGCCGGGAGTCTCAACCCTCGGCCAGTCTCGAACCAGCGAAGAGGGTGCACCAATGAGCGGCGATATGGCCAGGCCACCGACGGAGCATCAGAGGAGGCGCAAGATGGTTGCCGCGCCTTCCCTGGTCCTGGTGAACACGGGTCATGGCAAGGGGAAGACGACCGCCGCCATGGGGACGGTGCTTCGAGCCGTGGCCCGCGGGTGGAAGGTCTGCGTCATCCAGTTCATCAAGTCGGGACGCTGGCGGGCGGGGGAGGAGAAGGTGGCCCGACAGCTCGGTGTGGACTGGTGGGCCATGGGCAACGGCTTCAGTTGGGATTCCGACGACCTCAGCGCTTCCGAAGCCCTTGCGAGATCGGCATGGGAAACGGCCAAAGAGAAGATCGCCTCGGGTGACTACGACCTGATCGTGCTGGATGAGCTCACGTACCCCGTCAACTGGGGATGGATCACGGGGGAAGACGTAGCGGAGTCGATCCGCGGCCGCCCCCCGCACGTAAACATCATCGTTACAGGGAGGGACGCCCCCCGGGGCCTGGTCGAGGTGGCCGACACCGTGACGGAGATGGTCAAGGTCCGGCACGCCTTCGACAAAGGCGTCCGCGTGCGTCGAGGCATCGATTACTGATGCCCCTCACGTTGCTGCTCGGCGGGGCTGGGGCGGGGAAATCCCGGCTCGCTGCCCGCCTAGTGGGGATAGGTGGACACCCGGTGGTCGTGCTCGTGACCGCGGAGGCCCGTGACGAGGAGATGACCGAGCGGATCCGCCGTCACCGCGAGAATCGGCCCTCCGAGTGGAAGACGGTCGAAGAACCTGTGAATCTCGAGGCAGCTCTCGCCTCGGTCCCGGAAGAGGCAACGATCCTGCTCGACTGTCTGACCCTTTGGGTTTCCAACCTCCTCGAGCACGGGGCATCCAATGAGGAAGTCGAGGATCGCGCTGGCAAGTTGGCCTCGATGGTGGCTTCCCGGAGGGCCGCGAGCGTCGTGGTGAGCAACGAGGTAGGAAGCGGGGTCGTGCCGGCTAATCGGCTCGCTCGCAGGTATCGGGACCTGTTGGGCCGCGTGAACGCGATCTGGGTGGAAGCCGCCGACCGGTCGGCCCTCATCGTGGCGGGGCGCGTCCTGCCTCTCGCAGGTCCGGACGCGCTCCTCGAGGGCGAACGAGATGGATGAAGGTTCTTCGGAACTCGGAGACCTCCCCGCTCCGGATGGAGCAGCCGCGGCCGCTGTGCGGGAGCGTGCAGCCAACATCCTGCGGCCGAAAGGGGCGCTCGCCAGGCTGGACGAGGTGGCTGCCTGGCTGGCCGGATGGCAGAGGACGTCCCGCCCGCGCGTCGATGCCCCATCGGCCGTCGTCTTCGTCGCCGACCACGGCGTGGCGACGGAAGGTGTGAGCGCCTACCCCACCGAGGTCACAGGAGAGATGCTTCGAGCCCTGCGGGCCGGCGCGGCGACCGCGAGCGTCATGGCCGGCCTCGCGGGAGTCGAGCTCTCTGTTGTGGATGTTGGTGTTGGAAGGCCCTCAGCGAATCTCCTTCAGGAGGCCGCTTTGTCGCCGAGTCGGTTCCGGGAGTGCTTCGAGGCTGGACGACGGACGGTCCGGGAGCTCGACACCGATCTCCTCGTGGTCGGAGAGATGGGGATCGGTAACACGACCGCGGCCGCCGCGGTGTGTGCCGCGCTCTTCGGGGGCCCGGCCGAGGAGTGGGCGGGACGTGGAACCGGGATCGACGACGCGGGCTTCGCTCGCAAGGTACGCGTCGTGGATGGCGCTCGGAGGCGCATGGACGAGGGTGAGGGCCCTCTCGAGATTCTTCGGCAGCTGGGGGGCGCGGACCTCGTGGCCGTTGCGGGAGCGGTAGCGGAGGCTCGCCTGCGCTCGATCCCTGTGCTCCTTGACGGGTTCGTGGTCACCGCGGCATGTGCTCCGCTGGAATTCGTCTGGCCCGGCGCCTTGAGTCACTGCCTTGCAGCGCATTGTTCGGAGGAGCCAGGTCATCGTCTGCTCTTGGAGAAGCTCGGAAAGCAGCCCCTGCTCGACCTTGGCCTGCGCTTGGGGGAAGGAAGCGGCGCATTGGCCGCGGTCCCTTTGGTGAAGATGGCGGCAGCCTGCGTCACCGACGTGGCCACCTTCGCCGAGTGGAGTCTCTTTTCGTGAGCGGATTCAGGACCGCCGTCTCCCTCCTGACCCGCGTGCCCGCAGGTGCCGAGCAGCCCGAGGCCAAGCATCTCGGTCGAGCGGTGGCCTGGTTCCCGGTGGTCGGGGGCCTCCTAGGTCTGCTGCTAGCCGCTAGCTATATCGGAGCGCTTGTGCTGCTGCCTCCTCTAGCGGCCTCGGGCATGGCCGTGGGCGTCGGCATCGCGCTGACCGGGGCTCTCCACGAGGACGGTCTTGCCGACACGGCCGATGCACTCGGAGGCGCCCGTAGCAAGGAGGATGCCCTGCGCATCCTCAAGGATCCAAGTCTGGGTACCTATGGCGTACTGGCCATTGTGCTGAGCGTGCTCTTGCGCGTCTTGGCCCTCGGGACCCTTGATGGGTGGCGGGCGTTGGCCTTTCTCCCGGGAGCCCATGCGCTGAGCCGGGGAGCGGCTGGGCTCCTGCTGGCGGCGCGCCCGGCGGCCACGAGGCATGGGCTCGGTGCTGCCTTTTCGGCTGCAACCACGCGGCGGGAGGTGTCTTGGGCGGTAGTTAGCAGCCTCCTTCTCGGCGGTCTCTTTCTGGGTGCGTGGGTTGTCCCGGCTGCGGCGCTCGCGCTCCTCGGAGCGGCGGCGATAGCGGCGCTGTCGGTACAACGCATTGGGGGAATGACTGGGGACGTCCTGGGGGCTGTCCAGCAAGTTGCGGAAATTGCCATCCTCCTGCTCGGGGCTGCCGCTGCGCGCGGGTGGCCGTCCTCTGTCGTGTGGTGGCGATGAGCGTCCGTCTGTGGCTGGTGCGCCACGGGACCACCGACTGGAGCGACGCGGGCCGGTTACTCGGCTGGACAGACGTCGCGCTGAATGTGAACGGCCGTCGTCAGGCTCGAGCCCTTCGAGAGGGTCTCTCTGGCGGTGTGTTCGCCTCGGTCTGGAGCTCGGACCTCATCCGCGCCACGGAGACGGCCAACCTGGCCGCGGGCGGAGCCACCGCAGACGAACGGCTGCGGGAGCTGAACTTCGGCGAGCTGGAGGGCAAGCATTGGGACGAGTGCTCCCCCTTCATCCAACAGCGGCTTCTCTTTTTCGACGAATTCGCGGCGCCCGGTGGTGAGTCCGTCTGTGAGCTCCAGATTCGGGTTCTCGACTTCACCGCGGGGTTGCATGAGGGGGAGCATCTCCTCTTCACCCACGGTGGGGTGATCCGTGCGCTGCTCAGACACGCCGGTCGCGATGCGCGGGTGCCCCCGGGTGCAGTCGAACAGGTGGTCCTATGACGGCATCCACGGCACTCGGGTTGATAAGCGGGTACGTCGCCGATGCTCTTGTCGGTGACCCGGTCCGTGGCCATCCGGTTGCCGCGTTCGGACGGGCGGCAAGCGCCCTCGAGCGCGCGCTCTGGCGCCACTCACGAGGTGCGGGCACTGCCTACGTTCTTGCTCTTGTGTTTCCCGTGACGACGGCTGCGGCCGCATTGGATGCGGCGCTTCGGCGTCGCCCTTTTACACGCCTCGTATTTGTCTCGATCGTCACCTGGGTGGTTCTCGGCGGACGGTCGTTGAGCCGGGAGGCGCATCGCTTGGCGGATGCCGTCGCCCGCGGCGATCTCACCGAAGCACGCCGGATCGCCCCTTCCCTGATGGGGCGGGATCCGGCCGACCTGGACGGGCCAGAACTATGCCGAGCCGCGGTGGAGTCAGTCGCCGAGAACACAGCGGACGCCGTCGTAGGGGCGCTGCTATGGGGTGCGGTGGCGGGTCCGGCGGGGGCGGTGGCCTACCGGGCCGCGAACACCCTCGACGCGATGGTGGGGCATCGCAGCGAACGGCACGAGCGCTTCGGGTGGGCCGCCGCCCGGCTCGACGACGTTCTCACCTGGCCCGCGGCCCGGCTCGGCGCACTCATCGCCGTCGTCCTGGCCCCGACGATTGGCGGGAGGGTACGTGAGGCTCGGCGCATCCTCCTTCGCGACGGCAGGCGGCATCCGAGCCCGAACGCCGGCCTCATGGAGGCGGCCTTCGCCGGGGCGCTGGGTGTCCAGCTAGGAGGGACGAATCGCTACGGCACTCGCGTGGAGACCCGACCGAGGATCGGAGAAGGTTTCGCACCCGATGTCCGATCCGTCCGTCGGGCCGTCAGGCTCTCCGAAGGCGTCGCTGCGGCGGCCGCAGGGATGTGCGTCTTGCTCGCTTGGAGGAGGGGCCGGTGAGAGGCGCGCTGCTCGTGGCCGGAACCTCGTCTGACGTGGGAAAGAGCCTCGTGGTGGCCGGGATATGCCGCTGGCTCTCCCGTCAGGGTGTGAGCGTCGCGCCGTTCAAGGCCCAGAACATGTCACTCAACTCCGCCGTGACTCCGGACGGTGCGGAGATCGGCAGGGCCCAGGCCGCGCAGGCTGCCGCCGCCCGTGTACCGCCGGAGGCCGTCATGAACCCAGTACTCCTCAAGCCTGCGGGGGAACGGAGCAGTCAGGTGGTGGTCATGGGCCGACCCGTTGGCGTGGCGGATGCGCGGTTCTTCCAGGGGCCACGACGGGAGATCCTTCGGACCGTCCTTGGGGCACTCCATTCGTTACGGGAGCGATTCGACGTGGTGATATGCGAGGGAGCGGGGAGCATCGCCGAGATCAACCTCCGCGAGGGCGACATCGTGAACATGGGCCTTGCCCGCGCGGCGCAGCTGCCGGTGTTGGTGGTCGCGGATATTGATAGGGGTGGGGCCTTCGCCGGGCTGTTCGGCTCGCTGGCGCTGCTCGACCGGGGCGATCAGGACCTCATCGCCGGATTCCTCCTCAATAAGTTCCGCGGCGACCGGGACCTCTTGATGCCGGCCCTCAACCGCCTGAGTGAGCTCACCG
The DNA here is from genome assembly GCA_050692555.1 of Actinomycetota bacterium. GTDB lineage: Bacteria > Actinomycetota > UBA4738 > UBA4738 > CALAEC01 > DAITPV01. The sequence continues at coordinate 3,014 of JBOGVS010000016.1, read as the reverse complement.
GCCGGCCCTTCCTCGGCGTGCTTCCCTGGGCAGGGAGGCTCGGAGTCGATGCGGAGGACTCGCTGGCCCTTCACGCCCCCGCGCGCGAGTCTGCCCCTCCCTTGGGGAGAGACGGCTTATCGGTCGCGGTGGTTCGCCTTCCGCGTATCAGCAACTTCACCGACTTCGATCCGCTGACCGCCGAGCCAGGAGTGACGGTGGCGTTCACCGAGTCCCCTCAGGACATCATCCGGGCGGATGTCGCCGTCCTCCCTGGAACCAAGTCGACGGTCGAGGACCTTCGCTGGCTGCGCGCCCGGGAACTGGACCAGGCTCTCCGCGTCCGCGCGGAGCGCGGGCACCCCTTGGTCGGAATCTGCGGGGGCTATCAGATGCTGGGGGTGCGGATCGAGGACGAAGTGGAAAGCGGCGCCGGTCAGACCGTCGGCCTTGGCCTGCTCCCCGTAGAAACCGTCTTCGGTCCAGACAAGGTCCTGGCCAACCGGACCGGCTGGGCCCCCTCCTTCAGCGGCACGGAGGCGACCGGATACGAGATCCGCCACGGTCGGGTACAGCGTGCCGGTGGGGAGCCCCTGTTCGCCACCGCGGAAGGGGACGAGGGCTGCCGGATCGGGACGGTAGTTGGGACCTCCTGGCACGGAGTGTTCGAAGCAGACTCGTTCCGCCGCAGCTTCCTTCGGTGGACGGCCGAGGTGAGGAGCCTCGACTGGATCGCGGGCTCGCGTCCTTTCTCTGAGGTGCGGGAGGCACACCTCGACCTCCTTGGGAACCTGATCGAGCGCCACTCCGATACGAAGATGTTAGGGCGTCTGATTAGCGGAGTTCCAGCCGGGCTTCCCTTCGTTGCCACGGGGATACACGGGCAGCAAGCGCCTCCGTCGTTAACCCGCACGACGGCGAGTCCGCCTGATCTGGCTCTACGCTTCGGTCCGCACGGTGATCGGATGGTGCCAGAGGGGACGCTGGACTTCGCGGTCAGCGTGGTGCCGCGTGGCCCGCCGGCGTGGCTGCGTCAACGGCTTCGCGAAGCTCTCGATCGGGCCTCCAGCTATCCGGACGAGTCGGAGGCGATCCGCGCCGTCTCGGACCGCTACGGGCGGCGCCCCGAGGAAGTCCTACTCACGAACGGTGCCTCAGAGGCCTTCTGGCTTCTCGCGGCGGCGATGCGACCGAGGCATGCCGTGGTCGTCCACCCGGCGTTCACCGAGCCTGACACGGCGCTGACAGCGATGGGTCATCGGGTTGACCGCGCACTCCGAGGTGCGGAGGACTTCTGCCTGGACGTCGATGTCATCGCCGATGACGCGGACCTGATGATCATCGGCAACCCAAACAACCCGACCGGCAATCTGGAATCGGCAGCAGTCCTGGGCCGCTTGGCCCGACCGGGGCGGGTTTTCGTCGTGGACGAGGCCTTCATGGACTTTTCCTTGGGCGAGCCCGAGAGCCTGGCTCCACGTTCAGATCTGCCCGGGGTGGTTGTGGTCCGCAGCCTCACCAAGGTCTGGTCCCTCCCCGGAATCCGGGCCGGCTTCCTGTTGGGGCCCCCGGAGATCCTGGAGTCGCTTCGAGCGGTCCGACAGCCGTGGTCGGTGAACACGCTGGCGTGCGCCCTCATCGCCGCCTGTGTCGGCGACCGGTCGTCGCTGCAGAAGCTAGCCGAGGAGGTGGATGGGGCGAGGAAGGTACTGACAAGCAGATTGGCCGAGCTGCCGGGGGTTCGCGTGTGGCCCTCAGCCGCAAACTACGTGTTGATCCGGGTTCCCGACGGCCCTCGTGTCCGGACCGCGCTGCTGGATCGGGGCGTGGCAGTCCGACCCGTCGGAACCTTCCCAGGACTCCATGCCGGACATCTTCGGATCGCAGTCCGTACCCCTGCTGAGAACGAGATCTTGCTTGCGGCCCTGCGTGAGGTGCTCCCGTGAGGCCGGTCCTCCGGAACGGTGGTTTGGTCGTCGACCTGGAGGCGGTACACTGGTGTATCTCTTCGGCGGTGCTGGGTGGCGGGATGGGGTCGATCCGCACGTGGCTGAATCTTCAGGTGGAGTCGGGTTACGACTGTAGGCATCCGGAGGTCGACCTTCGTGCTGCCGCGGCCGGGCTCGAAGAGCCGGTGGTCGGCATGCTTACGGCCGCGCCGGTGGCTCGCTTCACGGCCGCTCGCTTGGGGGTCGCCCGGGCCATCGCGACCGTCGGCCTCCGCCATCCGATCGCAGCAGCTGACTGCAACCTGGAGGAAGCACCGGGGGCGGGGACCATCAACCTGCTTGTGATCATGCAAACGGGGCTTACTGAAGCGGGGTTGGTGAATGCCCTGCAGACGGCCGTCGAGGCGAAGGTGCAGGCCCTCGCGGGCGCACGAGTGCCCGCGCGCAACTCCCAAGGGTTCGCAACAGGCACGGCGACCGACTCGATCTGTATCGCCTGCCCGCCCGGCGGGCAGATTCCTTACGGGGGACCCGCAACTCTTCATGGCAGGGATCTTGCACACGCCGTCTACCGAGCGGTTCTGAAGGGCGCGGAACGAAAGGGCGTGCTCAACGAGTTGGCGGAAGGAGACGAGAGATAGATGAAAGACGCTCCATGATCTCAACGCCCTTCGTGCCGACGGCCGGGGGCGCGCCCGAACTGCTGTGCGGAATGCACGGATCCACGAGTGTGTGTTCGGAATCCTCGCGGTCGAGAGCGAGCCGTTGACTCCAGGCTGTAGCTCTTAGGCCACGAGGACGCAGTAACCACCGTGGCGCGGTCCCGCAACGGTCCCGCGAAGGGATGCGAAACGATGGGCAACGATGCGAAACGTTGAGCACTCATATCCGTAGGTCAACCCGGCTTCTCAGCTGTTTCCGCAGGTAGGCGGATCGCTTTCTTCCGCCCTTACAAGGCGGAGGTCGGTGGTTCGAAACCACCAGCGCCCACTAGAGAGGATCGCAGGTCACACCAGCTTTTCCGAGACGGAGGCCGCGCTCGAGCCGTTCCAAGATTCCGCACAGATTCCGCGAGAGAACGAAGGA
>JBOGVS010000015.1:0-66258 GCA_050692555.1 Actinomycetota bacterium | reverse complement strand
CCGCCCCTGCGGCGTCAGCTTCGCCCTACGATGGGCCACGAGAGCCTCCTCTCGGTCGAGGTCCACACCCCAAACCGTGATGGAGGCTCTCGCCGTGTCAACAACCCTCGTGGGAACTACATCTAGCCGTGGGGCTCCTCGGCCCTGGACTCGGGAGTGCTCACCCGCCGGTGGCTCGGAGAGCAGTCTCTTCGCTCGACTGCTCGGGCGCCATTAGACATCCGGAACCTCGATCAGTCCTTCTCGCGGGGCCGAGACCAGGGCGGCCATGTTGCCCTCGGGATGCCGGTTCTCGTGCATCAGCTGGTGGGCCGCGCCGATGTCGTCGAACGAGAACGTGGTCGACAGACAGGGGTCGACCTTCCCGTCGATCACCAGCTGGTTGAACGCAGCGGACTGCCGGTCGTTGGCGAAGTGGGATCCCTGCAACCGCTTCTGGCGCATCCACAGGTAGCGAAGGTCCGAGACCGCGTTGTACCCGGTCGTGCCGGCGCAGATCACCACCATCCCGCCGGTGTCGCACATGAAGATCGACGTGGGGATGGTGTCTTCCCCGGGATGCTCGAACACCAGCCGGGGAGAGCGCTTGTCCCCCAGCGCCTCCCAGAAGGCCTTGCCGAACGCCTTGGCCTGCTTCAGCCACGCGCCGTATGCCTCGGTGTCCTTCCAATGCGGGGGCATCCCCCAGTGGTCGAACTCCCGGCGGTTGATCACCCCCGCCGCCCCCAGCTTGCGGCAGAACTCCGCCTTGTCGTCCGACGACACGACGGCCACGGGCGTTCCCCCCATCTCCCGGACGATCTGGGTGGCCATGGAGCCCAGACCTCCGGCCCCGCCCCACACCAGGACGGCGTCGCCGACCCGGACCGTGTGCGGGGGCCATCCCAGGAGCATCCGGTAGGCGGTGGCCCCCACCAGGGTCGGCGCCGCGGCAGCCTCCCAGGTGAGCTGAGGAGCCTTGGGCAGGCACTGATGGGCCTGGACCTTGGTGAACTGGGCGAACGAGCCCCAGTTCGACTCGTACCCCCATATCCGGAACGACGGATGGAACATGGGGTCCTCGCCCGCTTCGGCCTCCGGGTCCCACTGTCCGCAGTGGATCACCACCTGGTCGCCGACCTTCACGTTCGTGACGTCGTCGCCGACCGCGTAGACGATCCCGGAGGCGTCGGAGCCGCCGATGTGGAAGTCCGTGGGCTCCCCGAACTTCTCGTGGTACGCGCACACGTCCACGGGGACCCCCCGAGCGGCCCACACGTTGTTGTAGTTGATGCCCGCGGCCATCACCAGGACCAGGGCATCCCGGGGGCCCACCTCGGCCACGCCGATCTCCTCGACCTGGAAGGCCTTCTCCGGATCACCGAAGCGCTCCGGGCGGATGACCTGCGCATACATCCGGCTGGGGACCTCGCCGAGGGGCGGGATCTCCCCGATCTCGTACAGCTCCTTGGGCACGTCAGGACCTCCGGCTCGGTGGTTACCCAAGGGTAGGTTATTCGCTCCGGGAGCGGCAACTCCTGCTTGGGTTAGACAACCGAGACCGCCCGCACCCCCCATTCGCTCCAGGTGGGGTGGTCCCCCCGGGCGACGAAGGTGATGAGGTTCGAGCCCGCGTCGTTCAGCGCTTGGTCCGGCAACGGGACGGTGATCGTGCTCCACTCCATCGCCTTTCCTTGCGGCAGGACGCCGACCGATTCCCAGTTCGCCAGGACCTCGACCTCGCCGGGCTGAACGTCGAAGGCCTCCAGCTGGAGGGTCCGGGGACCGGGGAGCCCCCCGGCTCGGATGTGGACCTCCTTGGGGTGGGTGACCTCCGTGCCGGGCACGTTACCCAGGGGATCGAGGAATCCCAGCGCCACCGGGAGGGCGGGAGACTGGCGGGGGTTGGGATGGATGGCAGCCAGCTCCCGCCAGTCGTGGCGGCGGGTGAGCGACCAGTTGTACAGGCTCGCCCCCAGGAGCCCGTGCTCACGTACCGCCCGGACGAAGGCGCCGACCTCCTCCCCGCTGGCGTCATCGGCGATCCCTCCGATCAGGTGGGTGGGGACCGTGGGGTCCCCCACCTCGCGGCGGAGGATCTCGACGTTCTGCACGGTGTCGAAGTGGGTCCGCTGCGATCCCTTGCCGTGGTACGTGAAGTAGCCCATCGGCACGAACACGTCGTAGATCCCGGCGAGCTCCGCGTACGGGAAGCCGGGCCAATAGTCGTCGGCCAGCTCGATCCCCCGGGGCGAGGGGATGATGGCTCCCAGCGGATAGCCCGGGCCGACCCGGCTCCGGAGCCGCCGCGACAGGGCCAGGAGGCGCCGGGTTCGTTTGGATACCGGGTCCACCACGCTGGCCTCGATGTCCAGCCCGAATGAATCGAACCGCTGGCCCGACCCGGTCCGGAACCGGATCGCTGCCATCGACCGCTGGAAATCACGGTGAAGCTTCTTGAACCCCGCCAGGTACCAGGCCACCACGTCCATCTGCCGGGCGTGGGCGGCCTCGATGAACCGGGCCACGCCCTCTGGATGGGCGATGGACCGCTCCTGGGTGTAGTTCGAGGTCTCCAGGAACAGCGTGCGGACGCCGTGTGAGGCCATGTCGGCCACGGCCTTCACGGGCCGGCGCCAGGCCCGGTCCTCGAAAATGTCCACCCAAGCGGCCAGCCCCCGGTACGCCTCCAGGCCGGCGCCCTGGCCGGCCGGCGCCAGGGCCGCGGGAGCCAGGGCCCCGACCAACAGCGCCAGGATGAGAAGAGTTCGCCCGATCATTCGGATCCCAGTCTCGGCCGGGGCGGCTACCCGTTCAAGCAACCGTGCCCAGCCACGTCCCGCAGTCGGTGCACAACGCGAACGTGACCGCCCGGGTCCCTTCCCCCTTGTGCGCCCGGACGTCGATGACCCGGTAGGCCGCGGAGTCCGCGAGCTTGGCCCTGCACCGAGGACAGTACGGCCCTTCCTCCGGGGGCCGCTCCTCCGGGGGCCGCTCCTCCACGAGCTCGCCTCTGCCCACGACCTGCTCGGCCGACTGCGAGTAGCCCCGCAGGAGCTGGAGTACCTCGCGACGGACGCGGTCCAGGTCCGCACCCAGCTTCCGGAGCACCTGTGCGCCCACACCCTCTCCCTCTCTCATCAATCCGAGCAGGATGTGCTCGGTCCCGATGTAGTTGTGCTGGAGCTGGAGGGCCTCCCGGAGCGACAGCTCCAGGACCTTCTTGGCTCGAGGGGTGAACGGGATGTGGCCGGTTGGGGCGGACTGTCCTCGCCCGATGATCTCCTCCACCTGCTGACGAACCTCGTCGAGCGAGATGTCCATGTGCTCCAGGGCCCTGGCGGCCACCCCTTCACCCTCGTGGATCAGTCCCAGGAGGATGTGCTCGGTGCCGATGTAGTTGTGGTTGACCATCCTCGCCTCTTCCTGGGCGAGGACCACCACCCGGCGGGCCCGGTCGGTGAACCGCTCGAACACCCCGCCAGATTACGCCTCCCCGGAAGTACGAACGGAAGACACCGGGCACGTCTCGCTCCGAGGGCACCACTCGCACCACTTCCCCGGCCGGAGGTTGGGCTCCTCACCGCCCAGCAACGCGACGGCGCGGGCTGCGCCGTCGGCGACGCGGCGGAGCGCGGACCGCAGGAGGTCCATGGTGACGTCCTGGGGCCGCGAGGTCCCGCCCTGGAGGTTCACGGTCACCACCCGGAACGGCGGGACGCCGTGATGGAGGGCCATGACCAGCGCGTAGAACCTGGCGTCGTCGTCCTGCTCGGGGCGATCCTGCCCTCCCTTCAGCTCCAGGACCAGCCGGCGGGCCCGCATGGGCTCCTCCTGGTCGGCGGAGCCCAGCACCAGGTCCGGCCGGGCCGACAGCACGATGCGCCCGCCGGCCAGCTCCACCCGGACCGGCCACTCCACCACGGGGTTCCAGGACCGCTCGAGAGGTGGGAACGCGGTACGGAACCAGGAGAGCTGGCGGACCGCCTCGCCCAGAAGCTCGGCGCGCTCGACCTCGTCGAGCAGGCCGGCGTACTCGTCGAACCGGGGGTCGCTCTCCCGGAGCCGGTCCAGGGCTCGTTCGGCGAGCTCGGCCTCTCCCAAGGTCCGGGCGTACACACCCACCTCCACGGCCTTGTGGACCACCTTTCCCACCGCCAGCTGGGGCCCGTAGGTGAATACCGCTTCCCCCAGCTCGTCGGCCAGGAAGAACCCCTCGCAGCGGCTGTGGAGGTTGACCAGCCGGCCCTTGGTGAGCCACAGCTGCCGGCCCTCCGGGAGCCGATCCGCCGCCGGCATGAGGTGGCGCTCGAGCTCGGCGGTGAGATCCTCGGCCACCGAGCGGGGGAACAGAGGCCTTTCCTCACGGCTCCCCATCAGCTCCACCAGGGTCCGCTCTTGAACCGTGGTCAACGACATGTCGCAAGCGTAGCCCTGGGGGGTGACACGATCCGGGGTTTCGCTGCACTACACTCGCCAGGCGATGACTACGACGCGTGAGCCGCCCGAGGCCCCGCAGCGCCAGGTCGACCGGAAGATCGAGGAGCTCCGGAAGAGGAAAGAGGAGGCCCTGGTCGCCGGCGGCGAGGAGGCCATCGAGCGTCAGCACGCCCGGGGCAAGCTGACCGCCCGGGAGCGGATCGACCTGCTTCTGGATCCCGAATCGTTCGTGGAGAGCGACGCCCTGGTACGTCACCGCGTCCACGGCTTCGGGATGGAGGACAGACGGCCGTACGGGGACGGAGTGGTAACCGGCTGGGGCACGATCGACGGACGCAAGGTGTTCGTGTTCTCTCAGGACTTCACGGTGTTCGGGGGGTCGCTGGGTGAGACGTTCTCGGAGAAGATCGGCAAGATCATGGACCTGGCCCTGGCCACCGGGGCGCCGATGATCGGGATCAACGACTCAGGCGGTGCCCGGATCCAGGAGGGAGCCGCCTCGCTGGCCGGGTACGGCTTCATCTTCGACCGCAACGTCCGGTCCTCGGGGGTCATCCCCCAGATCAGCGTGGTCCTGGGCCCCTCGGCCGGCGGCGCTGTGTACTCCCCCGCCATGACCGACTTCATCTTCATGGTCAAGGAGACCTCCCACATGTTCATCACCGGCCCGGAGGTCATCAAGACCGTGACCGGCGAGGACGTCACGTTCGAGGAGCTGGGCGGCGCCCAGACCCACGCCAGCCGTTCGGGCGTCGCCTCGTTCATCTCGGAGGACGAGCAGGAATGCCTCCAGAACGTCCGGTACCTGCTCTCGTTCCTCCCGTCGAACAATATGGAGGACCCCCCGGTGTTCGCATCCGCCGACGATCCGAACCGGGCCGCGGAGGAGCTCGACGGCCTGGTGCCGGACTCGTCCCGGGAGCCCTACGACATGCATCAGGTCATCCGCGCGGTGGTCGACGGCGGCGACTTCCTCGAGGTGTTCCCCCTGTGGGCCATGAACATCCTCACGGGGTTCGCCAGGCTGGACGGGCACTCGGTGGGCATCGTGGCCAACCAGCCGAAGGTCCTGGCCGGGACGTTGGACATCGAGTCCAGCGAGAAGGCCGCGCGGTTCGTCAGGTTCTGCGACGCATTCAACATCCCCCTCCTGACCTTCGTCGACGTGCCGGGATTCCTGCCGGGCACCGCACAGGAGTACGGGGGCATCATCCGGCGCGGCGCCAAGCTCCTGTACGCGTTCACCGAGGCAACCGTGCCCCGGATGACGGTGATCACCCGCAAGGCCTATGGCGGCGCCTACGTGGTCATGAACTCGAAGCACATCCGCGCGGACGTCTCCTTCGCCTGGCCCACCGCCGAGATCGCGGTGATGGGCGCAGAGGGGGCGGTGAACATCGTCCACGGCCGGGAGCTGCAGAAGGCCGAAGACTCGGCGACTCGTCGCCGGGAGCTGATCTCGGAGTACGAGGAGCGATTCAACAACCCCTACCTGGCCGCGGAGCGAGGCTATCTCGACGACGTGATCGAGCCGGCCGACACCCGGCCCCGTCTGATCAAGGCCCTCCACATGCTCAGCTCGAAGCGCGAGGCCGTGCCGGCCCGCAAGCACGGCAACATCCCCCTGTAACCATGCGAAGGTACGAGCTCCCCGAGGACCTCTCACCCGAGGAGGAGCGGGCCGTGGTCGCCGCCCTGGAACGGACCCTCGGCGTGCGACGCCGCCGCCCGGCACCGTGGGCACTGGCCGGAAGAGCCGAGGCACTCCGTCTCGGCTCGCTCCAGGTTCGCCGGAACGGCGAGCGTCCGTGGACCTTCCGGGGCGAGGCCCCCTTCGCCCGCCGGGGCACCTCTCGACTCACCGGCCGCGGCGACGCGAAGTGACCGCCGAGGACCTCAACAAGGCCGCCGCGCACTGCCCGTCGTGCGGCGCCGAGTACCGCACGGGGTTCGACACCTGCGCGGACGTCGGAGCTCAGCTGGTCCCGGGCCCGGCGCCCCCGGAGCCACCCGAACAACCGGAGCCGGTTGACGCCTCGGTTGCCCAAGCGCCGCACGGCTGGGCCGGGTTGGGATCCTTCCTCCGAGACGAAGAGGCCCGGTTGCTGGCCGGTCGACTCAATGCCGAAGGGATCCCGGCGCGGGTCTTCCCCGATGACTTCCCGAGCTCCTACGGCACGGCGGTCGGCGCGCTCCTGGTCCAGGGGATCGACGTCCTGGTCCCCGAGGAGCGGGTCCTGGAAGCTCGTGAGCTGATCGAGCGGATCGCCGGGGATGGCTGAGGAGCGGCCCCTGCCGGCGGCCGGCGGAAGGATCCCCGGACGAAAGGACCTCGAAGGCCGGCTCGCCGCTGAGGGTCTGTCGTCTCCGCGGTGGTGGTCGAACGGGCCCGGGGACACGTACGGCCGGCACGACCACCCATATCACAAGGTCCTGTACTGCGCCGCGGGCTCGATCGTGTTCCACCTGGACGACCACGATGCGGAGCTCCGCCCCGGTGACCGGCTGGACGTCCCGCCCGGGACCCCGCACGCCGCCACGGTCGGTCCTGGGGGCGTCACCTGCGTGGAGGCCTCGCGCCGGGCGTGACCTCCGTCGCCTTCCACGTCGACCAGCTGTTCTTCCGCGTCCCCGGAGGTACGGGGACGTACATCCGGGAGCTCCTCCCCGCCCTGGCCATCGCCGACCCATCGCTGGAGGTAAGGGCGTTCCATGCCCGGTTCGACACCCCCGCCCCTCCAGCGCTGGCCCGTTACCACCCCGTGGAGCTCCCCCGGGACATCCGGACGCTGTACCCGCGCTGGAACCTGATCGGCAGACCGCCCCTGCCGGCCACGTTGGCCGGCCTCGATGTGGTCCACACGCCGTCGCCGGCAGCCATCCCGCCTCGGGGGCCCGGCCAGCGGCTGGTGGTAACCGTCCACGACCTGGCATTCCGTCTGTTCCCCCAGATGTTCCCCCCTGCCTGGCGGGCCACGTTCCGTCTCGGGCTCCGCCGGGCGGCCGCCCGGGCCGACGCCATCATCGCCGTGTCCCGGCACACGGCGACGGACCTGGCCCGGCTCACCAAGACCGATCCAGGCCGGATCCACGTCGTCCCTCTGGCCGCCTCCCTTCCGTGGGCCGCCACCGCAACGGACCTCGAAGCGACGCTCGAGCGGCTCAAGGTCCCCCAGCCGTACGTCCTGTTCGTGGGGACCCTGGAGCCGCGGAAGAACCTGGTCCGGCTGGTTCGGGCCTACCGGCGGTCCATGACCGCCGGGCTGGCCCACGCCCTGGTCCTGGCGGGCCCGCTGGGCTGGCGGTCGGAGCGACTCCAGCGGGAGCTTAAGGTCTCCGGGCCGGGGGAGATCTTCTTGACGGGGCGCCTGGGGGCCAGAGATCTGGACGCCCTGTTCCGAGGCGCCGACGCCTTTGTATACCCGTCGGTGTACGAGGGGTTCGGGCTGCCGGTCCTCGAGGCCATGGCCAGGGGCGTGCCCACGATCGTGTCCACTTCGTCGGCCCTCCCCGAGGTGGCCGGAGGCGCGGCCATCGCTGTCGATCCTCGATCCGTCCGGGCCCTGTCCGAGGCCATCACCCGCGTGCTCGGGGACCCCACCGAGGCGCAGCGTCTTTCCGAGGCGGGCCTGGCGCGCGCGGGACGGTTCTCCTGGGAGCGCACCGCTCGGGCGACCATCGACATCTACACGGGGGTGGCGTCGTGAGACCGGAGGAGATGCGGGCCCTGTTCCCCTCCCTAGGCCGAGTGGTGTACCTGAACACGGCCACCGCCGCACCGGGCTGCCGGCCGGTACTCGAAGCCCTGAGCAGAGCCCAGGCGGAGTGGGAGGCCGGCGAGTTTTCCTGGCAGGGCTGGGAGAGTGAGGGCGAGGTCACCCGCGAGCTGTTCGCCGGACTCGTCGGCGGTCACGCGAAGGATGTGGCGTTGGTCTCCTCGGTGGCCGAGGCGGCCGCCACGGTGGCCGTCTCCCTGCCGCCCGGAAAGGTCGTGGTGGGGGCCAGGGAGTTCCGCAGCAACTCGTGGCCCTGGCTGGCGCTTCGCGATCGCGGCTTCGAGGTGGTCGAGGTCCCCGCCCGGGAGGAGACGATCACCAGCGCAGCGATCATCGACAGGATCGACGATCGCACCGTTCTGGTGGCGGTCACCGAGGTCCAGTCGTCGAACGGGTTCCGGGTGGATCTGCCGGCCATCGGTGCCCGGTGCCGGGAGACCGGAGCCCGGTTGTTCGTGGACCTGTGCCAGTCGTTGGGGGCGCTGGCCTTCGATGTGGATGCAACCGGCACCGATTACGCGGTGGCGCACGGGTACAAGTGGCTGCTGGGCCCACGAGGGGCCGGATGGTTCTGGGTCCGGCCGGAACGCCTCGACGAGCTGTCTCCCCTGGCGCCCAGCTGGAAGACCGCCGAGGACCCGTACGCGGATTACTTCGGTGGGCCGTATGCCCCGGCGTCAACGGCACGCAGGCTGGACGCCAGCCTGGCGTGGTTCTCTTGGCCGGGTGCCCGGGCCGCCCTGGAGGTGATCGGATCGATGGACCCGCCAGCCGTCGAGGCCCGGTGCCTGGGCCTGTCCCGCTCCTTCCGCGAGGAGGCCGCCCGCCGCGGCCTGGTCCTGGTCCCCGAGGAGCTCCCCACCCAGATCGTGAGCGTTCGGGTGGAGGACCCCGGAGCCCTCCGCCGTCGGCTCCTCGACCGCAGGGTCATCGGTGCGGTCCGCGGGGGGTCGCTGCGGCTGGGGTTCCATGCCTACAACGACGAGTCCGACGTCGAGGCCGCCCTGGAAGCACTCGGCGACGGGTCCGGCGGCTAAACTCCGCGCCATGGACGAGGCCCAGCCGGGTCCTGGGCTCGACGCTCACCACCTCGAGGAGCTGAAGGAGCGGCTCCGAAGCTCCACGTTCCATCGCTGGGCGGGGATCGAGCTGATCTCGGTGGGTGGTGGCCGTTCGGAGCTGGCCATGGAGCTGCAAGACCACCATCTCAACCCACAGCGCATCGCTCACGGCGGGGTCATCTCCGCCCTGGCTGACTCCTCGATCGGTCTGGCCCTGCGTTCCATGCTCCCGGCGGGCCAGACCCATCGCACCGCCCAGCTCAACGTGCACTTCCTGGCCAAGGGCGAAGGGAACCGCCTGATCGGCCGGGGGCGGTCGCTGCACATGGGGTCGCGGATGGGCTACGGCGAGGCCGAGGTTCTCGACGGGGCCGGCAAGCTCCTGGCCCGAGCCACCGCCACGTTCATCATCCTTCCCGCCCCCGGCGCCTTCTAGAGTCCCAGCAGCCGCTCCGCGTTGCGATGGAGAACGTTCGCCCTGGCCTCCTCGGGGTACCCGAGGCCCTCGAACTCATCGAACCACCGGTCCAATGAGATGAACGGGTAGTCGCTCCCGAACAACGTGCGCTCGTTCAGCCTCTTCCCCGCCTCCCGGACGACCTCGGGGGGCAGGTATTTGGGGGCCCATCCCGACAGCTCGATCCACACGTTCGACTTGTGCAGGGCGATGGCCAGGCACTCCAGGAACCACGGCCACCCGAAGTGCGCGGCGATCCAGGTGACCCCGGGGAAGTCGGCGCCTGCCGCGTCCAGGAACCCCGGGTGGGAGTACCGGATCTTGGTCCCTCCCGCTCCGGGCGTTCCCGCCCCGATCCCGCACGTGCCGGTGTGGAACAGCAGGATCAGCCCGAGGTCCTCGGCCTTCTTCCACAGCGGGTAGTACCGCTCCTCGCCCGGATCGAAGGCCTGCATGGTGGGATGGAACTTCAGACCCTGGAGCCCCAGGTCCGCGGCGCGCTGAATCTCCTCCAGCGCATCGGAGGCATGGGGGTCGACCGAGCCGAACCCCATCAGCACGCCGGGGTACCGGCCGGCCAGGCCGGCCATGAACTCGTTGCCCAGCCATCCGCGGCCGGTCACGGACCGGTCATCCCAGTCGAGCACGACGCCGAGGACGTCCCGCCGGCGGTACTCCTCGGCCACCTGATCCAGCGTCTTCCGCTCCGGCGCCCGCCGGAAGTAGCGCTCTGTGGCCTCCAGGTGCGGACCGATGGCGTCCCGAAGCCACTCCTCCGTGGGGAGGTGGACGTGGAGGTCGATCGCTTTCGGCAAGTGGGTGCTACTTGCCGTAGTCGTAGAAGCCCTTGCCGGTCTTCCGGCCCAGGAACCTGGCCTGGACCATCCGGCGAGCCAGCGGCGGCGCGGCGAACGCGGGGTCCTTGAACTCCTCGTACAGCACGTCGGCCACCGACATCATGGTGTCCAGCCCGATCAGGTCCAGCAGCTCGATGGGCCCCAGCGGGTGCCCCAGCCCCAGCTTCACCGCGGTGTCGATGTCCTCCTTGGTGGCGAACCCCTCCTCGTACATCCGCACCGCGCCGTTCAGGTACATCGAGAGCAGCCAGTTCACGATGAATCCGGCCCGGTCCTTGGCCACCACCGTGGTCTTTCCCAACCGCTCCGCCATCCCCTTGGCGAAGTCCAGGGTCTCGTCGGAGGTGGTCAGGGCCCGAACCAGCTCCAGCAGCTTCATGACCGGCGGGGGGTTGAAGAAGTGGGTCCCCACCACCTTGTCGGGCCGCTTGGTGGCCGTGGCCATCTGGATCACCGGGAGCGACGACGTGTTGGTGGCCAGCACCACCTCGTCGCGGGTGAGGCGGTCCAGGTCCCGGAACACCCGGAGCTTGGCGTCGAGGCTCTCGGTGATGGCCTCGATCACCAGGTCCGACTCCGCGACCTCCTCGATCGCGGTGGTTCCGTGCACCGAGGCCATGATTCCGGCGCGATCCTCCTCGGACATCTTGCCGCGGTCCACCGCCTTGGAGACCGACTTCTCGATGCGAGCTTGACCCTGTTCGACCTTCTCGTCGTCGACCTCCACGAACGTGACCTCGGCCCCTGCCTTGGCACAGACCTCGACGATTCCGGAGCCCATGATCCCGCAGCCGATCACGCCTACCTTCTTGACGTCCTCGGGCTTCATCCGAACCTCCTGCTCGGGGAGGGGTTCAGCCTACGCGAGGGCCGCGACGGCCCGCAAAGGCCACGCGATTCAGGAGCGGGGGCCGGGGCGGGCCGTGGCCCACAGGAGGAGGCCCACCAGGCCCGCAAGGAGGAGCCAGGGCCACAGAACCCGAGGGACCGCGCCCGCGATGAGACCCACCGCCAGCACGAAGGCCACCGCGATCACCCACACCGGGCGCCGACGAGAAGCCGGCGGATCGACATCCTCCTGGTCGCCGGTGAGGATGTCCCTGGCCTCGTCCAATTGGTCGCCGGCAACCACCAGCCGCACGGGCCGGTGCCGTTCCCCCGAAACCCGGAAATCGAGGGACGAGGACTCCACCCAGGACTCGATCCCCGCGTCGGCCAGCACGTGGCGCGCCAGCTCCGCTTCCCACAGGTCCGAGAACCGAGCCACCTCGGCCGCTTCCGCCCCGCTCACCGGTCACCCTGGCCCATGGTGCCCGAAGCATACCGACCTCAAGGTCTCGTGCTCACGGCCGATGAACATGGACGAAGCAGACAGGACGGCCCCACGAGGTGACATTGAGGCTTCCCCAGTGACCAACCACGGGCGGCCCGGCCCCGACGCGCTCGCGGAGGGTGTGGTCTGGGACATCGCGCAGCTCCTGGTATCCGAGCGCAGTCCCGACCGTGTGCTGGAAGCCGTGGCGGACGCACTGCAAGATCTGGTCCCTCACGACACCATCACGGTGTACCAGGCGGACGCGCCCCTGCGCCTGCTCCGGCCGGTCCTGTGCCGGGACACCTACGCCGAGCAGATCCTGGCCATGGGAGCCATCCCCTTCGGGACCGGGTTGACCGGCGGGGCGGTGGAGTCCGGAGAGCCCGCACTGGTCAACGACGCCCACCTCGACTCCCGGGCCCAGCAGATCGCCGGCACCCCGGCAGAGCCCGAGTCCATGATCGCCATCCCGCTGGTGGCCCGTGGAGAGCCGAAAGGGGCTCTGTGCCTGTACCGCCTGGGGGAGCAGAACCACTTCACCCGTGAAGAGTTCGAGCTGGCCATCCGGTTCGGCGGGCTCGCCGCGCTGGCCATCGACGACGCGGAGACCAGGGCTCAGCTGGAGGCCGAGGTGGTCACCGACCATCTCACCGGCCTGTACAGCCACCGGTATTTCCACGAGCGCCTAGCCGAAGAGCTTCGGCGAAGCAGCCGGAACCGCTCGGAGGTCGGGCTCCTCATCTGTGACCTCGACGACTTCAAGCGAGTGAACGACATCTACGGCCACCAGGTCGGAGACCAGGTGCTCCAGGGGGTGGCCACCCTGTTGCGGGAGACGTGCCGCTCCGAGGACGTCCTGTGCCGGATCGGAGGGGAGGAGTTCGCGGTCATCGTGCCCGGGGGCGGGCTCGACGAGGTGACACACCTGGCGGAGCGACTGTGGGCCAAGGTGGGGGCGGCGGCGTTCCCGGTGCCGGGCCGGGTCACTGTGAGCGTGGGGGTGGCTGCGGGCCCGCACCACGCCACGGGTCCCCGCGACCTGGTGGGCTGCGCGGAACTGGCCCTCATGGAGGCCAAGGCGGGCGGGAAGGACCGGGTGCACGTGTACGGGGTGGCCGCGCCGAACGGCAACGCCCAGGGGCATCAGGACGAGGTGACGATCACACCCGGCGAGGTCCGCTCCGCCGCCCACCTGAAGATGCTCCAGAGCCTGGCCGCGAAGCTCAACCAGCTCAACGACGTCAACGAGATCGCCGAGGCCATCACCGTCGAGCTCCGCAGCCTGATCGACTACCACAACTGCCGGGTCCACCTCCTGGCGGAGGACGGCAAAACACTGGTGCCACTGGCGTTCCTGGGAACGCTGCTCGAGTACCAGGGCGAGTCGTTCGACGCCCTCCTCACCGAGGTGGGCGAAGGGATCACCGGCCACGTCGCCGCCACGGGGAAGGCGCTGCTCCTGGACAACGCCCGCGACTTCGAGGGCGCGGTCCAGATCCAGGGAACCCCGGACGTCGACGAATCGGTTCTGGTGGTCCCCCTCCGGTACGGCGACCGGGTGACCGGGACCGTGTTCCTGTCGAAGCTCGGCGTCGGCCAGTTCGACCACCAAGATCTCCGTCTCCTCGAGGTGCTGGCGTCGAACGCCGCGGTGGCCCTGGAGAACGCCCGTCTGCTTCAGACCGAGCGGGAGTCGGCGGCCTCCTCCCGGGTCCTCCTCCAGCTTTCGCGGATGCTCACCGCGGCCGACGACGTGGGCTCCGTGCTTCGAGAGGCCCTGGAGGCCATCCCCCCGATGCTCGGCTGCACGCGAGCCAGCGCATGGACCCGTGACCCGCAGACCGGGGTGTTCCGGGTGGTGGCCCACACCGGATATCCGGACCAGATGGCCGGCAAGCTGGAAGCTCTGGCGGTCCCGCGCGAGGTGGCCAGTGAGTTCCTCCAGTCGGCCGAGGAGCCGTTCGTGCTGACCCCCGAGGTGATGGCCACGGTGCCTCCCGAGTGGCGGATGGAACCCGGCGCAGCTCCGGTGCTCGTGGCGCCCATGACTTGGGAACCGCGCGGCCTGGGGACCATCGTGGTGGCCGCTCCCGATGAGGGGTTCCGGTTCACCGATCGCCACCTCCGTCTGGCCCGGGGCATCGCCGACACCGCATCACTGGCCCTGGGCAATGCCAGCCGCTTCGACGAGCTCGAGGATGCGTACTTGTCCACGGTCGAGGCTTTGGCCAACGCCCTGGAGGCCCAGGACGAATACACCCACAGCCATGCCCGTTCCCTGGCGGAGATGTCCCTGGCCATCGGGGAGTCGTTGGGGTTCGAGGGCGAACGGCTGAAGACGCTCGAGCTGGCGGCGTTGTTCCACGACATCGGGAAGATCGGTGTGCCCAGCGAGATCATCCGCAAGTCCGGCCCGCTGAGCGCGGAGGAGCGCCGGTCGATCAACCGGCACCCGGAGATCGGCGAACGGATCCTGGAGCCGGTCCCCTTCCTCCAGAGCATCCGGCCCATCATCCGAGCCTGCCACGAGCGCTTCGACGGGAAGGGGTATCCGGATGGACTGGTCGGGGAACAGATCCCCATCGAGGCCCGAATCGTGTTCGTGTGCGACGCGTTCCACGCCATGACCACGGACCGCCCGTACCGAGCGGCGTTGCCGGAGCGAGAGGCGATCCGGCGGCTCCGGCTCTCCGCCGACACCCAGTTCGACCCGGCGGTCGTCGAGGCGTTCGTCCGGCTGCACGCCGCCGGCGGAGTGGGCAACGGCCACGCTGCCGCCTGAGATCCACCTCCACCATGGTGAGGAAATCCGGCTAGAGGCTGCTCAGGTCCCGCCCCACCGTGCACGCTCGGACGACGTCGATAGCCGCTTCTGATTCCCCTCGTTGCCTGGGGAACCGTTGCGATCCCCTGAATGGGGGATTGTAAGAATCACCCCATCGGCCGATTGACCCAGACACACTCCCATATCAGTCTCCTCGTCGGTCGAGGAGGTCCCGTGGTTGGAGCTCCTGTCGGATCCATCGGTGTCTCGCAGGATGCATTCTTCCATCGGGAACTTCCGCTAATCGTGCCAAGCCTGACCAAATGCGAAGCGCCAGTCAGAATCGCGCAGGTTCGGTGGCACGTGCGTATGTCCTTGGCCTCTTGAAGGCAAGAATCTGGCCACCAGCAGCGACATCGGACAGCTGACGAGAAACGGGCACGATCGACCCTAATCCGAGACATAGACAAACGAGCACAACCACCTGGATAGCTGCACGTATCCGCCCCTGCGCCTTACGTGGGTGGCTCACGAGCGACCTTAGCAGTAGCCTGAACTCATGAAGCGACGCTCCGATTATGAGGTTCTCGATCGCATTCGGTCCGCCGAAGGCGTCGTGGAACTTGCCGTCTACGAAGCGAACCAAAATGTGTGGCTGGGAGTCTCCCGGGACTCCGAGGGAATGATTGGTGCGATCGGACTGGGCACCAGATCGCGTGAACGAGACGTGGATACCTCAGCGTTTATCGATGAGACGTGGGCCGTCGCGTGGGGAAGCGTGTCGGGGAGGGTAGCTCGAGCTGAGTTGCGAAACGACGATGGCGAAGTGTTCCCGGCTCGAATCATTCCCATATCGCCCATGTTTAGTATCGAAGGACGAGCGGTCTGGGGCACCGCAGAGCGTTGCGAGCGTGAGTGTGTGGTGGTGGGGTACGACGACCGGGGCGAGGCAATCGATCCGGTCGACTTTCCCGTCGCGCGACGAATCAAGCTCGGACAGGGTGAGGATCCTATCGGCGGGCGATGGCGCATTTGGATCGGCTACCGAAGAGAAGGTCCCATTCTCTTCCGTGAGACCGCGTGGGGTGATGGGGGAACGGGCCTTGTCGCGCCTCCTACCGGCGGCTTTGCCGCGGTTTCATGCGGTGGAGGTTCGAATGAGGACGCGCGCGGCTGCGATGCTGTTGGCTTGGTGTCGGCTGAGGCCGCCTGGATCGAAGCCTACGGGACAAGCGGCGAGGTGCGCACCGCCTATTTGGTTGACGTTCCTCAAGAGGTGGCGGGGCCAATGAAGGCCTTCATCGCATTCCTGCCTCATGATGATACGCCGCGACGGCTCATGGCTTACCGAGGGGACAACGAGGTGTTGGCTGTCCTCAACCTCCCATAGCGCAAAAGAATCCGGCCCTCTGCTTCCGGTGATCATCCACGTTCGGAGGAGCAGACCAGCGTCCACCTTCTCTTACTGAGGTCCCGAAGCGCTCCAGTACGTTCGCCGAACGCCGTCTTTCGATCCTGGCGCACGCTGGATTTTGTAGCCGACAGCAAGAACGCCCCACGGATAGAACATCCCTCAACCCTAGGGGAACGCCTAGGGACATTGAAGGGTGGCTCACGAACAATCGGTTCGCCGAAACGGATGACCCGAAGGAAGGGAGCTCCGTCTGGGAGGCGCCTGCCGGGCTGTTGTCAACGATCGAGGAGGTCCGAAAAATGCTCGGGAATCCAGGGTCTCGTGTTCGGAGGCTCGCAGCAGCAGCCGTAGTCATTCTGCTCTTGACAGGTGGGTTCATCGTTGCCGATACGACACCCAGCGTCGCCGACCAATGCCTCGCGCACGCTCTTACCCGCTCCAGTTCCGCGATGACCGAGGGTGGAGGGTTCGATTCCGAGGAGCGGGAGAATGCACCAGCGGTGTGAGAGGGATTCGCGTGCACATCCAAGGAGTCATGGATTCGACCGTAGTCAACCAGAACGACGCCAACGCCAACAAGTGTGGGGGCCCGAGTTCTCAGCCAGTCCACCAGAGGTGTCCAGCTGCCGCGGGGGACTATTTCGCCATATCGACTGATCGTCGCGGTGGGTGCCACGCCTATGAGACCCATGTGTGGATCGACATCGTGTGGACAAGCACGGCCTTCTGGAGCCTCAGACAGGATACCGACCACAGCTCTCTGATCTTCATCGGCCCAGGATGCTGAACGGCGAGCCGCGCAGCCGTCCCTAAACGGGGGGTCGAGACTCCCCTGTCGCGCTGGCGATCAGGTCGGCGATCTCCCCCACCATCCGGGTGAGGTCGTGGTCCCTGGGCGTGTACACCCGAGCGACGCCCAGGTCGAGGAGCTTGTGGGCGTCCTCATCCGGGATCACCCCGCCCACCACCACCGGAACATGGGCGGGGTCCACGCCCTGCTCGCGGAGCCGGTCCATGACCTCGGGCACCAGGAGGTTGTGGGCCCCGGACAAGACCGAAACACCGATCACGTGGACGTCCTCCTCCGCGGCGGCCCGGGCGATCTGCTCGGGGGTCAGGCGGATCCCCTGGTAGATGACCTCGAACCCGGCGTCCCGGGCTCGCACCGCCACCTGCTCGGCGGCGTTGGAGTGCCCGTCCAGGCCCGGCTTGGCCACCAGCATCCGAAGCCGCCCCGCCCCGGCCCGCGCGGCCGCGGCCTCCACCCTGCGGCGGGCCTCCTGGAGAGCCTCGGGGGCCTCGGCCACCTGGGCCCGGCCCGACACTCCGGTTGGAGCGCGGTAATCTCCGAACACCTCGCGGAGAGCCCCGGCCCACTCGCCGGTGGTCACCCCGGCCCGGGTGGCTTCGATCGACACCGGGACCAGGTTCTGGTCTCCCTTCGCCGCCCGGCGCAGCGCGTCCAGGGCCCGTCGGGCCGCTCCCTGGTCGCGTTCGCTCCTCCACCGCTCCAGCCCCTCGACCTGCTCGGCCTCGGCCTCCGGATCGACCTGGTGGAACGCGAACCCCTCGTCCAGGCCCTCGACCAGGGGGGACGTCTCCGTCTCGGTGAACCGGTTCACCCCGACCACCACCCGCTCCCCCGTCTCGATGGCCCGGAGGCGCTCGGCATGCCTGGCCACCAGGCGCTCCTTCATGTAGCCGAGGGCCTCCACGGAGCCCCCGGCCTCCTCCACCCGTTGGAGCTCGTCCCACGCCGCTGCTTCGATCTCTCCGGTGACCGTCTCCACCACCTCCGAGCCGGCGAGCAGGTCCTCGTGCTCGAGCAGGTCTGACTCGTACGCCAGGACCTGCTGGGCCCGCAGCGACCACTGCTGGTCCCAGGCCCGGGGCAGGCCCAGGGCCTCGTTCCACGCCGGAAGCTGGACGGCCCGGGCGCGGGCGTCCTTCGACAGCGTCACCGCCAGCATCTCCAGGAAGATCCGGTACACGTTGTTTTCCGGCTGCGCGGCGGTGAGTCCCAGCGAGTTGACCTGGACCCCGTAGCGGAACCGGCGGAACTTGGGGTCCTCCACGCCGTAGCGCTCCCTGCACACCCGGTCCCACAGACGGGCCATGGCCCGCATCTTGCAGGCCTCCTCCACGAACCGGATGCCGGCGTTGCAGAAGAACGAGATGCGACCCACCAGCCGGGGGAGGTCGTCGCCGGTGATCCTCCCCGAGGCCTTCACCGCGTCGAGGACGGCCACCGCGTTGGCCAGCGTGTACGCCGTCTCCAGCACCGGGTCGGCCCCGGCCTCCTGGAGGTGGTACGAGCACACGTTGATGGGGTTCCACCGGGGAACCTCGTGCAGCGTCCAGGTGATCAGGTCGGTGGTGAGCCGCATGGACGGCTCGGGCGGGAACGCGTAGGTCCCCCGGGACAGGTACTCCTTGAGGATGTCGTTCTGGGTTGTTCCCGACAGAGCCGACAGGTCGGCCTCATGCTCTTCGGCCGCCGCGGCGTACAGGGCCAGGAGCCACACCGCGGTGGCGTTGATGGTCATCGAGGTGTTCATCTCGGCCAGGGGGATCCCGTCGAACAGGGTCCGCATGTCGCCGAGATGGCCGATCGGCACTCCCACCCGTCCGACCTCCCCGACGGACATGGGGTGGTCGGAGTCGTACCCGCACTGGGTGGGCAGGTCGAAGGCCACCGACAGGCCGGTCTGGCCCTTGGCCAGGTTGGCCTTGAACCGCTCGTTGGACTGCCGCGGAGTTGCGTATCCCGCGTACGTGCGAAAGATCCAGGGCTGTGGACGGCTCATGGCGTCCTCGCGCCGAAGTATACGCGTCGGTAGGTCCCGCCTATCCGATGCCGCCGACCCCGCAGACCTCGTTGAGGTACAGGTACGGGCTGATCGCCGAACCGCCGCCGGGGTGGTACTCGAAGTGGTCGTGGGAAGGCGTCCCCGCCGCGTTCCCGGTGTTGCCCACGTACCCGATGACGTCCCCGGGCTCGACCTGCTGGCCGTCGACCCCGGCGTGCTGGACCAGGTGGGCGTTGTACACGTAGTCCGCGTTGGCCGAGGCGTACACGTGGACCACGATGCCGCCCAGGCCGTCGAACCCCTCCTCCGCGGTGCCGGCGAACGGGGCATGGATGGGGGTCCCCACCGGGGCGAAGATGTCGTTGCCCTGGTGGGTGTGGCCGACGCGCGGGGCGCCGAAGTCGTCGACGTACGAGCGCGGCTCGCCGACGGGGCACCAGTAGAACGGGCCGTCGGCGGAGAGCGGTGGGCCGGCGGCCACCCCGCTGCCGGTGAAGCCGTACTGCTGGAGGAGCTCCCGCTGGAGCTTCTTCTCCAGCTTGTCGACGGCGTCTTCCGCCTCGGCCACGCGGTCCTGGTACGCGGCCTTGGCTTCGGCGGCCTCCGCGAACAGCGCGTCCAGCTCCTCCTGCCGGCCCTCGAGCAGCACCAGTTGCTCCTCGTACTCCGCCAGGTACTCCAGCAGTCTGGCCTGGAGCTCGCGGACCTGCTGCCGGCGGACGGAGATCCCCTCGACGACCTGGGCGTCGTCGGTCGACAGCACCTCGAGGAACGACAGCCGGTCCGACAGCTCGGTCAGCGACTGAGCCTCAAGCACCAGCTCAATGGCTCCGGCCGGCCCGGCCATGTACGCGTCCCGGGCCCGCTCGTTCAGGGTGTCCTGGAGCCGGTTCACTTCCCGGGTGGAACGGCGGATCGTGGCCTTGGTCTCCGCGATCGCCGCCCGCAACCCCTCGACCTGCGAGGTGACCTGGGAGACCTGCGTGGTCACGCTCAGCAGCCGGGTCTGGACACCGTTCAGCCGTTGGCGAGCCTCCTTGAGGTCGTCCTCGAGGCGCTCGAGCTGCCTTCGGGCCCGCTCCAGGTCCTCGGCCGTGCCGGCGTTGACGGGCGGCGGCGCGGCGGCACCAAACAGCAACAAGACGAAGACGGCTCCGGCCACGAAGGGGCGGAGCCGACGCGCGGACGAGCCCCGGCTCGGTCTCATGGGATGCCTATGGGTACCCGGTAATCCTGCGATCGGTCAACGAACACTCCTCAGCCTGACGATTACACGCGTGTGATTCAAGGACACGGACTCACGCCTTCACCGCTGAAGTCCCCCTCGTTTCTCGGCCTCACGAAGGAGCCGCTTGAGGATGGCCGGATCGAGGTCTTCGGGCGCCCTGGCCACATCTCCCTCCCTCTTCCTAGAGCTCGGTTCCCGGCAGCCCCAGGTCTCGGGCGATCAGGATCCGCTGGATCTCGCTGGTCCCCTCGCCGATCTCCAGGACCTTGGAGTCGCGATAGTACCGGGCCACGGGGAACTCCTCGGTGAACCCGTAGGCTCCGTGCACCTGGAGGGCCTGGCGAGCCTGTTCCACCGCCGCTTCGGTGGCGTACAGCTTTGCCAGGGACGCCTCGGCCTTGTAGGACCGGCCCCGGTCCCGGAGCCACGCGGCCTTGTACGTGGCCAGCCGGGCCGTCTCCACCCGGACCTTCATGTCGGCGATCTTGAACTGAAGGCCCTGGAAGGCCCCGATCGGTCGTCCGAACGCTTCCCGCTCCGTGGCGTACTTGATGCTCTCGTCCAGGGCCCCCTGGGCCAGGCCGACGGCCAGGGCGGCGATGGCGATGCGGCCGTCGTCCAGGGTCTCGAGGAACTGGCCGAACCCCTTCCCCCGCTCTCCCAGGAGACCGTCCTCGGGAACCCGGCATTCGCTGAACGACACCTCGTGGGTGTCCGAGGCCCGCCACCCCACCTTGCGGTAGGACCGGCCCACCTCGACCCCCGGGGTGTCGATGGGGACGATGATCGCGGAGATCTCCTTGCCTCCGTCCTCCCGTTCCCCGGTCACCGCAGTGATCGTGATGACCTTGGAGATCGGGGTTCCGGAGTTGGTGATGAACGCCTTGGAGCCGTTGATCACCCACCGGCCGCCCTCGAGCCGGGCGGTTGTCTTCACGGCCTCGGCGTCGGAGCCGCCGCCGGGCTCGGTGAGGCCATAGGCGCCCAGGATCTCCCCCCGGCACATCGGCACCAGCCACCGCTGTTTCTGGTCCTCGGTCCCGTGGCGAAAGATCGGATTGGCCCCCAGCCCCACCGCGCCTTCCAGGGTGATGGCCATCGAGGAGTCGATCCGGGCGATCTCCTCGATCGCCAGGCACAGCGTCAGGAAGTCGGCGCCCTGGCCCCCGTACTCCTCGGGGAACGGGAGGCCGAACAGCCCCAGCTCCCCCATCTGCTTGACGATGTCCATGGGGAGCTCCTCGGCCCGGTCCATCTCCTCGGCCCGGGGAGCGATGACGTCCTCGGCGAACGCCCGGATAGCCCTGCGGAACTCCTCCTGCTCGGCGGTAAGGTCGAAGTCCACGCCGGGGAGTGTATCGGGGGACCGTGCCCTCGAGGGTCACATGCGCCCCATTGCGCCTCTCGGCGTAGCTCGGAGAGGAGGAGCCGGCCACTCTCTCCCGCCTGGTACTTAGTACGGTCGACCTGACGTTCACGACTGGCAGGAGAACCAACCCGTACTAAGTACCAGCGGCCGTGACCCCACTGACGGGGCCGGTGGCCGGCTACCCGAGATCGACGACCGGAAGACCCTCCCGTTCAGCAGCCTGGGACAGCCGGTCTGGTCATCTCGTCGAGGCGATCGAAGGCGGCGGCCCAGAGCCTCAGCGGCCTTCCCTCCGCTCCTGGATCAGGGCATCCACGACGCTCACTCCCGGAGGGAGCTTCGGGGGCGGCTCGAGGATCTCATTGGAGATCCCTCCTTTCCCTCGGCGGATGATCCCCTTGCGCTCCAGGCGGGCCAGCCGGGCTTCGTCGTCCCCCTCCCCGCCGATGGCAGGCTCCAGCCGGGCCACCGGGACCCGTCGATCGGTGATCAGGATGGTCTCTCCAGCCTTCACCCGATCCAGGAGCGAGCTCAGATGATTCTTGGCTTCAGTGACCGTGGCTCTCTTCATGTGGCTATTCCAGCTTGAAGTACCTGGCTAAACAAGCCTCATTGTTGACCCAGCGCGTGGACCGAGGCAAAGGCCTCGCGGATCTGTTCCGTCTCGTGGAACACCCGGGTCCATCCCTGCCTCTCCAGGACGCCTCGGGCTCGCTGCACCTCGGTCTCTCCCCCCGCAGCGTCCGCGCCGAACAGGCCGGCCACCCACCACACCGAGATGGCCTCGCTCACCTCGCTGGGCCCGTCCCGGTCGATCTCCAAGGCCTCCTGGCAGTACTTCAGGGCCGCGTCGCGGTCGCCCTCCGCCAGGGCGATGAACCCTCGGGCCCACAGGAGCGCGGTCCGGTCGGCCGGCCCGGACAGGCCCTCCGGCAGCGAGGGGTCCTCGATCACTCTGTGCGCCTCGGCGATCTTCCCGCGGAGGGCCAGCACGATGGCCAGCTCCGAGGCCGTCCATACCACCAGGACCCGGTCCCCCAGCTCCCGGCACAGCGACAGAGCCTCGCGAAGGTCGGCCTCGGACTCTTCCGGCCGCCCCAGGAGGCGTAGCAGGGTCCCCCGATCACCGAGGGCCGAGGCCAGCTCCCACCGAGCCCTCAGGTCGCGATAGATCCGCACCGCCTCGTTGGAGGCCGGGAGCGCTTCGTCGAGCCGCCACATGGCCCGGAGGGACGTGGCCCGCCGCTCCTGGGCGGTGGCCACGGTGAACGGGTGACCGATCTCCCGGCCCACCTCCAGGGCGGCGTCCGCAAGGGCCAGGGCCTCCCGGGGGTTCCCCAACTGCGAGGCCACCCCGGCCAGGGACACCAGGGCTCGGGCCTCGCCGGTCCGGTCCCCTTCGGGGTTGGCCTTGGCGATCTCCAGGGCCTGCTCGAACCGGGCTCGGGCCCCGTCGTAGTCGTTGCGCCAGAACCGGACCCAGCCCGACATCAGGAGGGTTCTGGACAGCGCCCACCGATCGTCCATCTCCCGGGCCGCCTCCTCAGAGGTCGTGAACAGCTCCTCGGCGCGGTCCGGGTCGCCGTGGATGTTCAGAGCGATGTCTCCGAGGAACCGAGCGGAGAGCTCTCGGGTCCAGGGGTCCTGTTCGCCCAGCTCGAGGGCCTTGCGCAGCGCGGCCTCGGCCTCCTCGTACTCCCCCAGCCAGTACTTGGCCTCCCCGATGCCCGCCAGGGCCCGGGTCTCCTCCGGGCCCCAGGAGCTCTCCGGCCCGGCGATCGCCAGGGCCCGCTCGTACAGGTCGACGGCGGCCACCGACTCCATGCGCCACCTGGACAGGTCGCCGGCCCTACGGAGAGCGGCGACGGCCCGAAGGGCGGGCTCTCCGTCGGTGGGATCGAGGTCCCGGGCCGCCAGGGCGGCCTTCTCCAGGTGGTAGGCAAGCTGCTGCACGTGGGGCTCGGAGGCTTCCGGCTGGTCGACGGCCGCGGCCACCCGCTCATGGAGCCGCCTCCGCTCCCGCTTCGACAGGCTCTCGTATGCCACCGCGCGCAGGAGCTCGTGGCGGAACAGCCACCGTCCGCGGCGGTCCTCGTCGCGGACGATCAGCTCTTCGTCCTCCAGTCGCTTGAGGACGTCGGGGTCGGCCTCGGTCACCAGGGCCAGCTGCGACTCGTGGAAGGCACCGCCGGGGAAGATCGACGCCGTCCGGATCAGGTTGCGGGCCGGCTCCTCGAGGTGGTCGATCCGGGAGGCCACCACGGCCTGCACGGTGGGCGGCAACATGCCTCGCGGAGGCGTGCCGTGGCTGTGGGCATCGGCTTCGTGCAGCAACATGCCGGTGGTCTCCACGATGAAGAACGGGTTGCCGCCGGCGCTCCGGGCGATGCGATCGACGGTTTCCTCATCCAGCCGGTCCCCCGCGGCCGCGGCCAGCTCGCGCGACTCTTCGACCGACATCGGCTCCAGGCGAAGGGTGAGCGCGTCGGGGATGCCGGCCCCCCAGGTGGGACGCTCCTTGAGCAGGTCCTCGCGGCCCACGGCCACCACCGTGTGCGGGAGGCGCCGGGCCCCTCGAACCAGCTCCTCGATCAGCTCGAGAAGCGCGGGGCGGGCCAGATGCAGGTCCTCCAGGACCATGACCACCGGCGCCGTGCGGGCCAATCCCTCGATGAACGTGAGCAGACCGGCCCGTATCTCCGCGCTCCTGTAAGGATCCTGCTGGCGCTGTTCGTCGCCCAGACCCAACAGCATCCCGAGCTGCGCCGTCACCCGTTCCACCTCGGAGGCGTCGCAGCAGCCGTTCACCACCTCTTCCAGGCGCTTGGCCACCTCGTGTGGCTCGGCGTCTCCTTCGATCGCCAGCCGGCGCCGGACCATGTCGACCAGCGGAGCGAACGTGACGTCCTCGCCGAACTCGCTGGCCCGTCCGGTAAGGAGCTCCGTGCCCTCGGGGAGGCCGGCCACCAGCTCCTGGACCAGGCGGCTCTTCCCGATCCCTGGCTCTCCCACCAGCGTGACCAGGTGGGCCCGGCGGCCCTCCATGGCACGCTCGACCGCGGACCGCAGGAGCTCCAGCTCCCGGCGGCGGTCCACCAAGGGGATGGTTCGCCTGGTCGACCGCGACGACAGCCGAAGGACCGGCCGGGCTTCGACCTCTCCGTCGAAGCCGGGAGCCTCGATGATCCGGGCCTCGCCGAACTCAGCGGCCTCCCTGGTCAGCTGCCAGGTGGTGTGGCCCACCAGCACCTCGCCGGGAGCGGCGGCCTGCTGCAGACGGGCGGCCAGGTTGACCGGGGCCCCCGACACCAGCAGCTCCCCCGCCGGAGCGGCTCCGGTCACCGCTGCTCCGGTGTTGATCCCCACATGCACCTGGAGGGGGATGCCGAGGTCCTCCCCGAGCCGTTCGGCCCGGTCCCGGACCATGAGCCCGGCCCGGACCGCTCGGAGGGCGTCGTCGTCGTGGGCCTTTGGGAGCCCGAACACCGCCATCACCGCATCCCCCGCGAACTTCTCGGTCCGGCCGCGGAGCGCGGCGATCTCGTCCGAGGCCATCCGGTAGAAGGCCCCCTGGAGCTCCCGGATCCGCTCGGGGTCGAGACGAGTAGTGAGCTCGGTGGACCCGGCCACGTCGGCGAACAGGACGGTGACCACCTTCCGCTCCTCGGCAGCGGGGGCCACCGGCCAGCCGCACTTGGGGCAGAACTGCGCGTCCTCGGGCAGCAGCGAGCCGCACCGCGTGCAGGTGTTCGCGCTCACGATCCCAGGATACGGGACGGGGGTGACGCGAAGGTTACCGGGCGTGGCGGAAGCCGCGGAGGTCGAGAATCGAGCCGGTTCGCTTGGACTTCGGCTCGAACACCGCCTCCACCCGCTCGCCGATCCCTGGGTGGTCGGTGTCGATCAGGAAGTGCATCAGGACCGTGTCGGCTCCGTCCGGCCGGATCAGCCCTACCACCGCCGGCTCCTCGAGTGGCTCGCCCTCCACCCCCACGTAGCCGACGGTGAAGGACTCCACCGTGCCCCCGGGACCGACCTCCACGCCGGCCTCCAGCGGTCCCGCGAAGCAGCGTTCGCAGAACAGCCGGGTCGGGCAGTAGGTGACCCCGCAGTGGTCACACCGGGAGGCCAGGAGCACGCCCCGGTCCTTCAGCGCGGTGAAGAACGCCTCGCCGGCGACCCCCGGAGTGTACCGGTGGCGGATGGGGACCTGCCCCTCCCACAGCACCACGTCCTGGGGGTCGGTGAGCTTCTCGAACATCAGCGCTTCCTCCGGAGCTTGGCGTCGCGGGGCCGGAAGTACTCGATGTCCAGGATCGAGCCCTGGCGCTGTCCTTCCGGACGCCACACGACCTCCACCTCCATGCCCACCGCCACGTTCTTCGGGTCGACCTCGCCCAGCTTGTGCATGAACCCGATCCCCGGCGACGCGCCGTCGATCTCGATCACCGCGGGGATCTCCGGGTCCTTCAACGGCTGCATGTCCCAGCTGATGTAGCAGATCGAGTAGGTGTTGACCCGGCCGGTGTCCCGGACCTCCACCCACGAATCGGTCGGCCGGAAGCACTGTTCGCAGAACATCCGTGGCGGGACCAGCACCCGGCGGCACCGGCGGCAGTCACGAGCCAGAATCCGGCCGGCCTTCAGCCCTCGGAGGTACGTGCTCACCGCCACGCCGGCGTCCCAGGCGTACCGGGCGTCAACGGCGAAGTCCACGGCGCCCACGGCCTTGCGAAACTCGCCGTCGCGCAGGTACGCCGGGCCCAGGGTGGTGAACGGAGGGGTCGGGACGTCGGCGGTCCGCGGCCTGCTCGCCTTCCGCCTGGGACTCACTTGCCCATCACCACCACGGTTCCCACCTGCATCAGGTCCCCCCATGCTTGGGCCACGCCCTTGCGCGGGTCACCGGGGACCTGGCGCTTGCCGGCCTGGCCGGAGAGCTGCCAGTACAGCTCGGCGATCTTCATCAGCCCGGCTGCGGCGATCGGGTTCCCCACCCCGAGCAACCCGCCCGACGGCGTGGAGGGAAGGTCTCCGTCCCGGTCGAGCACGCCGTCTCTCATCGCCTCAGGAGCCTTCCCCTTGTCGAACAGAAGCAGTCCCTCGAGGTGGTGCAGCTCCTTGTAGTCGAACGGGTCGTAGGGCTCGGCGAGGTTGATCTCCTTCCGCGGCTCCCGGATCCCGGCCATCTCGTAGGCCTGCCGGGCCGCGTACTCCACGTACCTGGGGTAGTACAGGTCGCGGTTGGTCCAGTACGCGGTGTCCAGGTGCCACCCGACCCCGTCGACCCACACCGGACGGTCGGTGACCCGCTTGGCCACGTGCTCGGCGGCGAGCACCACCGCCACGGCGCCATCGGAGACCGGAGAGACGTCCAACCGCTGGACCGGCCAGGCCAACACCTCGGACTTCAGCACGTCGTCCACGGTGATGTCTGCCTCGCCCAGGAGGGCTGCGGGGTGGTCGGCGGCGTTCCGCTTGTTCTTCACCGAGACGCGGGCGATGTCCCGCTTCTCCAGCCCGTGGACGCTCATGTACCGATTCATCTCCAGCGCGAAGATCCACAAGAGGTTGGGGCCCAGCGGTCGCTCCAGGATGTTGTCGAAGATCGTGATGAAGGCGCCCTGGGCGTGGGGCTGGGTGGAGGACATCTTCTCCTCCGCCACCACCAGGCAGGTGTCGAACATCCCGCTGGCCACCTGGTACCAGCCCTGGATGGTCACGAACACGCCCGTGCCGCCGCCCACGTAGGTGCGGAAGTAGGGCTTCCCCCACGCTCCGGCGCCGTCGGACAGGTACTCGCCCTTCATGTGCACGCCGTCGAAGGCGTCCGGAGCGGTGCCCATGGCCACACAGTCGATGTCGTCCAGGGTCAGCTCCGCGGAGTCCAGCGCGGCACGGGCCGCCTGCCAGGCCAGCTCCTTCCCGGTCTCCTGGGCCCGGCGCACGAACCGGGTCATCCCCGCGCCGACCACCGCCACCCGCTGCCCCATGCTCAGTCCCCCGCCGGCGTCGCGTACTCGATCAGATCGACCCGGTTCCCGTCGGGATCCTGGAGCGAGGCGAACCTGGCGAACCCCTCGATGTCCCCGGTGTGCTCCGCGAACTCCGCGCCCCGGGCCTGGAGGTCGGCCCGGGCCTCCTCGAGGTCCTCGACCCGGAACACCACGGTCCCTCCGGCCTCGGGAGGCCGGCCCTCGATGGTCCCGTGGAGCGCCAGCCGCACCGGGCCGGCGTCGAACTCCGCCCACTGGGAGTCCTCGCGCCGGACCAGCCGGAGACCCAGGACCGTGGAGTAGAAGTCCACCGCCCGGTCCATGTCGGTGACCCAGAAGTAGATGTAGTCGAGTCGCCCGATGACCCGCATCACGCCACCGCCGCGTCCGAGGCGTACACGGCCACGGCGGCGGTGGTGGTGGGGACTCCCCGCCACGACTGGGCCACCGCCACCCCGGCGTCCGCGACCTGCCGCTCTCCGGCCTCGCCGCGGAGCTGGAGCACGCACTCCAGCGTCCGGGCCAGGCCGTTGGCCTCGTACAGGTACCCCTGGCCCAGCGAGCCGCCGGAGGCGTTCACCGGGAGCTCGCCGTCGCGGCCGAAGTATCCCTCCTCGAGCATGGCTCCCGCGTCCCCCGGCCGGGCCAGGCGGAGGGCTTCGAGATGCATGAGCTCCCGGTACGAGTAGGTGTCGTCGACCTCGGCCAGGTCGATGTCCCTGGTGGGCGAGCCCAGCCCGGCCATCTCGTAAGCCCGATCGGCGGCCCGGCGGACGTACTCGGCGTCCTCCCAGGACCGGCTCTCCAGCGACGCGCTCCCCGAGGACCACCCCGCGCCCACCACCCACACCGGTTCGTCGGTGAGGTCCCGGGCCCGGTCCGCGTCGGCGAGCACCAGGACCACGGCCCCGTCCGCGCGCTGGGCCACGTCCAGGCGGCGGAGCGGCCACCACACCGGCCCCGAGGCTTCCACGTCGTCGGCGGTCACCGCGCTGGGGTACGCGGCGTGGGGGTTGTCCAGCGCTCCCTGGCGGTTCTTCTCCACCACCAGGGCGCACTGCTCCTCGGTGGTCCCGGTCACCTCCAGGTAACGGTTCATCTCCAGGCCGGCCACGGCGTGTGGTGACACGCCCAGTGGCCGGTTGTACACGGGGTCCAGGGCGAACTGATGGATCGACCCCGGGGTCAGGATGTCGGAGGCCTTGCTGTGTCCCTCGACGGCCACCACTCGCGCGGCGCCGGAGCGGATCAGCATGACCGCGGTGGCCACGGCGAACAGCCCATCGGCGGAAACGGTATGGACCGGCCGCAGGGCCCCGCCGATCTGGTCGGGGACGTACTCGTCGAAGATCGACGTCCCCTCCCAGAAGTCCTCGGACACGGCCACGAAGGAGTCCACGTCCTTCCGGGAGTCGATCCCGGCGTCGTCGTAGGCCCGCAGCGCCGCCTCGAACGTCAGCTCCTTGTACGAGAGCCCCGCGATGATCGGGGCGAACCCCGAGTGGCCGACGCCCACGATGGCGACCCGGTCCCCCATGGCGGCGGGGAGTCTAGCAAGGCCCCCGTCTCTCGGCAGGCTGAGGACGCCGGTCAGGCCCCGCCCGGGGGGTTGGGAGGAAGGCCACCTGCGGGGACGAAGACCGGTCCGTCGCCACGGGCCACCGCTCGAAGGATGTCGTACAGCGGCGAGTCCCGGAGGGCGACGAGCCGGGCCGGAAGATCGATCTCCACCCGGATGAGCCCGGGAGAGTCGTGGTGGATATCGGCTCCCAGCGCCTCCAGCACATCCCGGATGGGGCGGTTGGTCTCCAGGGCATAGCCGCGGAACCGCCGGATACCGTTCTCCAGGGCCACGGCCCCGAGCGCCTGAAGGAGGAACGTGCCCAGCCCCCTCCCCTGGTACTCGTCGACGACGGTGACCGCGGCCTCCGCGACCTCTGGCTCTTCGGGCGCTCGGACATACCGGGCCACGCCGGCTCCCACTTCAACGGAGCCCTCGACTGCGAACGCGATGTACGCGAAGTGGCTGACGTAGTCGAGCTCGGTGAGCTCGCGGAGCATGTCTGGGGTGAGCTCGGCGATCGGGGACAGGAACCGCCGGTACCGGGACTCCGGGGACATTCGAGTGAACCCGTCGATCAGGTGAGCCTTATCGTCGGGGACGATCGGCCGGATCCGAACCCGGATCCCGTCTCGGAGGGAGACCTCGGTCGTCCGGTGCCGAATGAACTCTTCGTCCACCGGCACTACAGCCGGCCGAGAAGGCGCCGCTTCTGGGTCTCGAACTCCTCCTCGGAGATCAGACCGCGCTTCCTCATCGAAGCCAGGCGCTCGATCTCTTCCAGAGGCGAGCCGCCGGTGGAAATGGCCTCGGTGGGGGCACCGGCGCCGGGGCCGGCTCTGCCTCGCATCCGGTTCTCGTTCTCCTCGCCCAGCTCGTAGATCCGCTTCTGGACCGCCTCGGGGTCCCGGATGTCCCGGAAGTGATTCTGTCCGTGCTCCCCCGCCGACTCGATGCGCAGGCTCCCCGCCCCTACTACCCGCTCCAACACGGTCTGGTTGAACGTGACGTCGTTGATCCGTTCGAGGGGCATCTCCATGGACCGCTTCGCCAGCCACCCAGACCGGTGGATCACCCGGTCGGAGGTCACCACGAAATGGGACGTCAGCCAGGCCAGGACGGCGGCCACCGGGTAGGCCAGGAAGAGGATCACACCAGCGATCCACGCGCTCCACGCCACGGCCTCCGGGGGGTCGAAGTTGGCGAAGATCAGGATCTCCGCCACCACGATCAGGATGGCCGCCATCACCGGCAGGACCAGGGCGATCCAATGCGGGCGGAGGTCGAGGACCAGCTCCTCGTGATCGGCCAGCAGCCGCTTGGGGAATCCCATCGTCGTTCTCCAGGTTCTCGACGGTCACCGTAGCGCCGTGCTGGGAAGCGGGCAAGGGAACGGATAATGTGGCGCCGATGGGTCCGCCGGAGGTATCGATCGTCCTTCCCGTCCACAACGAGCGTGACCACCTTGGCCGGGAGATCGAACGGATCCAGGCTGCCATGGACGCTTCTCCGTATTCGTACGAGGTCATCGTCGTCGACGACGGGTCCAGCGATGGCTCGGCAGAGGAGCTGGCCGGGATCGAGGGCATCCGGCTCATTCATTTCAGTCAGAACCGCGGCGTAGGCGCCGCGAGAAAGGCGGGGACCCACGCCGCCGAAGGCAGGGTGGTCGTTTGGACGGACGTCGACATGACGTATCCGAACGACGCCATCCCTCAGCTGGTGAAGGAGCTCGAGGGCTCCGACCAGGTCGTGGGGGCACGGACCTCCGAGCAGGGCAACGCGAAGGCGTTCCGGGTTCCCGCCAAGTGGTTCATCCGCAAGCTGGCGAGCTACTTGGTGAGAATGCCCATCCCCGACCTGAACTCCGGGTTCAGGGCGTTCCGAAGGGACGTGGGCCGGCAGTACCTCCACATGCTGCCCGCCGGGTTTTCCTGCGTGAGCACCATCACCCTGGCCTTCCTGGCCAATGGCTACTCCGTGAAGTACATCCCCATCGAGTACTCGCCCCGGGCAGGCGAGTCCAAGTTCCACTGGTGGGAGGACACGAAGCGGTACCTGACACAGGTGGTTCGAATGGTGCTGTCCTTCAACCCCCTGCGGGTATTCCTGCCCGCCGGAGTCGCGCTTACGCTGCTGGGTGTGGCCAAGCTGGTGTACGACTGGGCGACGAAGGACTTCCATCTGGCCACGAACACGCTCCTGATCCTGTTCACCGCCTTCCAGCTCTTCGCCATCGGCCTTCTCGCAGATCTCGTCGTGCGTCTGAACAGGCCGCGGGACGAAGTTGAACCGGCATCCTCATAATGGGTCCTTCTCTACCGGGCGGTGGCGAGATACCGAGGGGCCGGTTGCGGCACGGTTCGTTCCTCCTCGCCGAGAGGGCGCTTACCTGGATCGTCAACCCATATTGGCGTGCCCGCATCCTCCGTTCACTCGGTGCCACCGTCGGACGGAACGCACGCGTGTACGAAGCCCGCTTCTTCAACCTGCAATCTGGGTTCCGGAACCTGACTCTCGGGGACGATGTTCACATCGGACCCGGTTGCCTTATCGACTTGGGCGACGAAGTCGTGATCGGGCGCGGGGCAGTGCTCTCCCCTCGAGTGACCATCCTCACCCATGCGGACCCGGGAGCACACCATGGTGCGCCCCTGGCCCGAACCTTCCCTCCGTATACGCGACCAGTGCGCGTGGCGGAGTCGGCCTGGATCGGGGCCAACTCAGTCATTCTCGCTGGATCCAAGATCGGACGGTTGGCTGTCGTGGGGGCGAACTCTCTCGTGCGTGAAGACGTGCCTCCCCAGACGATCGTGGCAGGTTCGCCGGCCAGGGAAGTGCGAAAGGTCGATCTGAAGGACGCGGAGGGACGCACGTCCTTTCCGGGAGCAGGATCATGACCGGGCCATTGGCGATCGATGGGGGCACCCCGGTGAGAAAGGAGTTCCTCGTTTTCGGGAGCCCAGATCTCAAACAGGCGGAAGTCGACGAGATCACAGACTCGATCCGGTCGGGCTGGGTCGGTACCGGACCGAAGGTCGGCGCGTTCGAGCACAAGTTCGCTGAGTACATCGGGACAAAGCACGCCGTCGCGGTCAGCTCATGCACCGCCGCCCTTCATCTGTCGATGCTGGCTGGGGGCATCGGTCCGGGCGACGAGGTGATCACGACGCCGATGACGTTCGCGGCCACCGCGAATGCGATCGTCCACGTCGGAGCCCGCCCGGTGTTCGTCGATGTCCAGAAGCAGACGATGAACATCGACCCCGATCTCATCGAGGCCGCGATCACCGACCGGACCCGGGCCGTCGTTCCGGTGCACTTCGCCGGCCGTCCTTGCCCGATGGATCGGATCACCGACATCGCCCAGCAGAACCGGCTGCTGTTAGTGGAGGACGCGGCCCACTGCATCGAAGGCTGGCATCAGGGGCGGAAGATCGGAACGATCGGGGACCTCACATGCTTCAGTTTCTACGTGACCAAGAACCTCACGACGGTGGAAGGAGGGATGGTCACGACCGATGATGAGGAACGGGCAGGCAGGATCAAGATGTTCGCGCTCCATGGCATGACCAAGGACGCCTGGGCTCGCTACTCAGATGAAGGGTTTCGCCACTATGAGGTGGTCGCCCCCGGGTTCAAGTACAACATGACGGACATTCAGGCGAGCATCGGTCTCCACCAACTCGAGCGACTCCAAGCAGGCCTGGAGACACGAGAGAAGATCTGGCATCGATATGACGATGCCTTCCGCGACCTTCCGATCCTGTTGCCCGAACCCCCCTCGCCGGACATGGCGCACGCTCGCCATCTCTATACGTTGTTGGTCGACCTAGAACGGCTCAGCGTCGGGCGTGACCAGGTCTTGGACGCTCTTCAAGCCGAGAACATCGGCTGCGGTGTCCATTACCGAGCCGTGCACCTTCACCCCTTCTACCGTGAGACACTTCAACTGGCTCCGGGCGACCTGCCCAACGCTTCGTGGATCTCCGACCGAATCCTGTCGATTCCGCTGTCAGCAAAGCTGACCGATCAAGACGTCGATGACACCATCGGAGCAGTCGTCAAGGTTCTCACCGCCTACCGGCGCTAGCCTCTGGGCGATGCGGATCGCAGTCGTTACGAGTTCCTATCCCAAGGCCTCCCATGACTCCTCGAACGCCGGGGTGTTCGTCCGCGATCTAGCGGAGCTGTTGATGGCAAAGGGCAGTCAGGTTGTCGTTCTTACCCCACAGCGAGTTCGGCCCACCAGGCCAGGCCCGAAGGTGGTATCCATCCCCTGGCCCGGCTCGGAGCCGATCCTCACCCACCTGAACATGAGGCAACCGAGCAGCCTCCTCCGGTTGGGCGTCATGATGACGTCGGGCGTCCTGACAACAGTGCGGGTACTCCGCCGGAGGCGAATCGAGCACACACTGGCGATGTGGGCGGTTCCGTCGGGCGTGTGGGCCCTCGCCGGCCGGAAGCTCCTGGGGATCCCGTACAGCGTTTGGGCTCTGGGCTCCGACATCTGGAGGATCTCGGACTACCCACTGGGGCGAACACTGCTTCGCCACGTTCTGCGGAACGCCGACCGGCTGTACGCGGACGGTGTCGGCCTTGCGGGCGACGTCGCCAAGATTGCCGGCCGCCCCTGCGCCTTCCTGGCAACGAGCCGGAGGCTACCCGCCCCGGACCCGGATCGCATCCCCAACCTTGACCCGAAACGAACCCACTTCCTCTGTGTGGCGCGATTCCACGAGCACAAGGGCGTCGACGTCCTTATCCGCGCAGTCGCGCTGATCCCGGAGGAGCTCCGCCCGTCGATGGAGTTCCACGTCTTCGGAGCAGGGCCCGGTGAATCCCGACTCCGGGAACTCGTCCGGGTCAAAGGCCTGAGCAAGATCGTTCAGATCCGCGAGCCAATCGGCCCAGTCGAGCTCTCGGGCTACCTTCAGTCGGTCCGAGCGCTCATTATCCCCTCTCGCATCGAAAGCATCCCGCTGATCCTGTCGGATGCGGCCCAAGCCGGGTGCCCGGTCATCGCCACGGATGTCGGCGATGTGGGCGACCTGGTAAGGAACCATCGGATGGGGGAAAGCGTCGCACCGAGTAACCCAGACGCACTCGCAGAAGCGATCTGCCGTTCCGCCGACCGCCCTAGGGAAGAACCTGCGGGGGCGAAGACGCTTGCAGAACAACTCAGCCTTGCCGCAAGCGCCCAACGGTTTCTCGAGGATGTCCGTCGGTGAGGACCGTGCTTCGTGTCCTCCGGCCGGTGCTCCTCGCGGGCTCCATCGTGTATCTCGCCTACGTTCTTTGGGACGTGCCCTCCGTGTTGGGGTCTATCCGAGACCTTCGTCCGGAACCCCTCGTGGGCGCCTTCGTGCTCCTGCTGGCGGCTCTAGCGGGGACCGCGTCCCTGTGGATCGGATTGGTGAGGTATCGATCGGAGAGTCCGCCTCATGCAGACACGGTTCAACTGCTCCGTGCGTTCTCTCGAAGCTGGATCGCCAGGTACTTGCCCGGGAGCGCATGGTCGCAAGCGGCGCGCTGGGTCCACACGGACCCTGCACTCGTCGCTCGAAGCTCGCTCGCTCACAGCTTGGTGGACGAGCTCGTCCTGGCAATAGGCACAGCGGCGGCCCTCGGCCTGGCTGCCTGGGCGCTGAGTGAGTGGGGGGTCGTGGCCGCCTCGCTCGTTCTCCTCGCCTTGGGGAGCCTCACGGTGGCCTTCGCAGCCCACGTGCCCAGGCTGGCAGGAACAACGCTTCGGATGTTGAGAGTCGTCACCGGCGGTCGGCCCCCTTTGCCGCCCGAGCCCGGCCGGAGCCAGCGAGTCCGGCGAGCCGCCCCGTTGAGTTGGTTCACGGCAGGGTATCTCCTGGTGAACGCAGCGGGAGGGCTGTCCTTCGTCCTGGTTGCCTCCCTCGTCGTCACATTCCCACCAAACGCGATCCCGCCGCTCATGGCCGGGTACGCGCTGGCATTCGTCGTCGGCCTCGTGGCGTTCTTCGCGCCTGCCGGCCTCGGTGTCCGAGAGGCGGTGTTAACGTCACTCACAGCTGCGGCCCTTACGGCACCGGCGGCCGCCCTGGCCGCCGTGATCCTCCGCGCTGTGGGCATCATTGTGGACCTCGTGTTCTTCCTGTGCGTCGAACTCCTCACGGTGGGGAGACGATCCCGGAGAGCCCGGGAGGACCTTCGTGAGCCTGGCCCAGGGCAGTCAACGTAACCGTCAGCGCGGAGCCCACCCGGGTTCCCGGGAAGGGCACAATCCCTCCATGTCGCATGCCGGCAGGATCGCGAACAACCGGGCCAGAATGGAGATCGACGTGGGCGGGTCCTGGAAGGCACGACTCCTCTCGCCCGCCACGCTGGCTCTCCATCAGGCCATGGTCCCCCGCCTCAGGAGGCAGGCGTCCGGTCGTCTCCTCGACGTCGGGTGCGGAGTGATGCCGTTCCGCCGGTACGTCGATCGTCTCGTCAGCACGTACCACGCCTCAGACCGCGAGGCCCGGGTGCCTGATCTCGATTTTCTCTCTGACGTGCAATCGAGGCTTCCCATCCGACCGAACACCTATGATCTTGTCCTCTGCAGCCAGGTCCTCGAACATGTCCCCGACCCATCCAAGGCCATCGCCGAGATGGCGCGAGTCCTGCGTCCGAGTGGCGTCCTGGTTCTCTCGGCCCCCCACTTGAGTCGCCTCCATGAGGAACCCTTCGATTATTACCGCTTCACCAGGCACGCGCTGGTCTCACTCCTCGAGCATCATGGATTCGAGGAGCTCGAGATCGTCCCGGCCGGATCCCTCTTCTCGTTCCTCGGTCACCAGCTCTCCAGCATCTTGGTCTCTTCTTCTTGGCGTGTTCCGATCCTTCGGCAGGTCGTGTTCTGGCTCAATGCGCTGCTCGTCACCTTCCCCTGCAACGCCCTGGATTCGGTGCTCCCGGGCCGACGACGACTCCCGCTCAACTACGTGGTCATCGCCAGGAGGGGAAGGGGCCGGGGCGGTGGCACATCAGCCAACGCTTCCCTTAGCTCGCGACAAGGGGGATGAGTTCCCCCTCCTCCCCCGAAACGCGGACCCTCCAGGAACATCCAGGCGGACCCACCGACGAGCGCCAGCCCAATCGATCTCTCGGCAGGTGGGTCCTCATCGTTGGGGTCTGCACAGCGTTCCTGGCGATCGGCACCCCCCTCATCGGGCTCCGAGTCTTCCACCCCTCAGACCTGCTGCTCTCCTTCGACCCCTGGAAGAGCGAGAGTCACGAGAGCGTCACTCCCTCGCACATCCTGCTGTGGGACACCGTCGATGCGGTCATGCCGGAGCGAGCCGAAGCAACCCGGCGGGCCCTGCGCGTGGACTTCCCCCTGTGGGGCCCTCTTTCTTCCGGGGGCTCACCCCTGGCCGCCCGCCCCGAAGGCCTCGTCGGGCCACTGAACCTGCCCTTCCTGATGGTGCCGCTGTGGTTCGCCCCGGCCGTCTCCAAGCTCCTGGAGATGATCGTCGCCGGAGGCTTCACCTTCTTGTTCTTGCGGCGCGTCGGCCTGTCCAGAGCCCCGGCGATCATTGGCGGGCTCCTGTTCGTCTTCTCCGGCTTCCAGGTCGTGTGGACGAACTGGCCGCAGGCCCACGTCGGGGCGTTCATCCCGGGACTGTTCTGGGCCATCGAGTACGGGATCGGGCGGCGCTCCGTGCGGGGGATGATACCGCTCGCGCTGATCGTGGCGGCGATGCTCTTCGAGGGATACCCGCCCCTCGCGGGCATGGCCCTGTTCGCCGGAGCTGTCTACGGCCTCGTTCGGGTCTTGGGGATCCGGGACGCGCCACCCAGGCTGAAGGCCCGCACGGCCTCCTTCCTGTTCGGAGGAGCAACCCTCGGTATCGCGTTGACCGCGTTCCAGCTCGCCCCCTTCCTCGAGCAACTGGGCAACTTCGATCTTTCCTACCGTGAGCAGACGGCGGGGTCACACCTCCCCCTCCACACGGCGGTGACGCTGGGAGTGCCGTACGCGTTCGGGACGCTGGCCCACGGTGGCGAGTACTTTGCCCCCTACAACGAGGTCGGGATCCAGACCTTCTTCGGGACCACGGGCCTCGTGCTGATCGCCGCCGGTGCGGCCCTCGGGCGAGTCCGGGTCGGCCGAGGGACGCTCCCATACCTGTGGACGGGGACGGTCGTCGCCGCGCTCGCCATCTTCATCGGAGGGCCCGTGTTGGCGATCCTGCAGCTCATCCCGATCTTCGACCTGACCCACATCGATAAGCTGCGGGCCGTCCTGGGCTTCTTCCTCGCCTGCCTGGCCGCCGTGGGGGTTCATGCGCTGCTCGTCGATCGGGAGAAGCCCATCCCCTCCGGTGGCCTGCGTCGGGCTGCAACGGTGGCGATCGCTCTCTGTCTTGCGGTGCTCGGAGCAGTGGTCCTCTATAGGTCGGCCAGCGAGGCGGACCAGCAAGGGTACGTCCTTCGCCAGTCGCTCGTTCCCCTGACCGCTACGGCCGTCGCGGGAGGACTTCTCCTACGCAGACGCCTGAGGCCCGTGTTGCTCTGGTCCATTCCGGTCCTCGTGGCGATCGAGGTTCTCGCGTTCACACTCCCCGCCTGGCCCAGGATCCCCAGAGAGCAGTTCTACCCGACTACCAGCGTCCACCACTTTCTCGCGGAGAACCTCGGTCACGATCGGCTGGTTCCGGAGGGGCGAACATTCTTCCCCGGGTCCGCCCCGTTCTACGGGCTTCGGTCGGTCACGGGCCATGTCTTCTACGAGGACACATGGAAGGAGCTGCTACTGGCGGTGGATCCGCGGTCCTTCGAGCCGAGCCCCACCCACCCCGCCCTCTCCTGGCGCTCGGACATCGCCACTTCCCCAATCCTCGACCGACTCTCCGCCCGGTACTTCGTGGTGTCGCCGGCGGCTCCCATGCTCGGAGAGTCCGCACCGCTCGCCACTCCGATCCGCACCCGAACTCTCCAACCCGGAGCGACGATCACCAGGGAAATGGCTGTGACCTCACCCCGTGGGCTGATCCTGCATGTGGCCGGGCCGCCACGGAACCCGGATCGGTTCACCGCTCTCACGGTGGAGTTCCTTGATGCCAGTGGCGGGGTCGTCGCTCGTGGCTGGCGGCGTCTCTTCCCCGAGTCTCTGGGGCCGGTGGAGATCGCAGTGGCAGGCTCCGTGACGGGTCGGGAGGCTTCTACCGTTCGCATCCGTCTCTCGCTGAGCGGAGAACCCATCGACCTGGGAGCCGACGAGCAGGGCGATGCGGTGCTGTCGGCCATCCGCGAGCAGGACGACGAACTGCGGGTTGCCCACGTCGGTGGAGCGGTCGTTTACGAACGGCTGGATTGGCTGCCCCGGATCCGGTGGGCTTCCGAAGTCGAGGTGGTGACCGACCCCAGCGAACGGATTGAGATGCTGGCCAGGGGCACCCCGTCCCATTCGGTGATCCTCAACTCCACCGGTCCTCCGGCCTCCGGGCAACCTGCCCTGGTCCGCCCCCTGGAGGACGAGGGGGATGTCATCCGGGTGGCTGTACAGGCCGAGGGTGCGGGCTACCTGGTGGTCGCCGACGCGTTGCAGCACGGCTGGCACGCCGAGCTGGACGGCCACCCCGTCCCATTGCTGCCGGCTGACCACGCCCTGGCGGCGGTAGCGGTTCCCGGAGGGTCTCACGTGGTCGAGCTCCGCTACCGTCCGGATGGCTTGCGACTCGGCCTGATCGTCTCCGCGGCGGCTCTCCTGCTCCTGGTGGCCGCGCTACTCCTTGGAAGACGTCGGGAGAGGCCGGGCCCCTCAGCGGAACAACCTCGTTGACACTGGCGGGCCGACCGGGTATCAGTCAGCCGTGTCGATTCCCGACCCGCTGGATGCCGAGCGCCTCTCGCACCTCTACCGAGAACGCTTTGCCGACCAGGACCAGATGTTCAAGGAACGAGCGTGGGACATCCTGTGCCGGAGTGCCTTCCAGCGGTACGTCAAGGACACGGACACGGTCCTCGACCTTGGAGCGGGACGCTGCGAGTTCATCAACGCGATCCACTGTGGGGAGAAGATCGCGGTGGATCTCAACCCCGACGTCAAGGCGTACGCCCGAGATGCGCGGGTCGTGATCACCTCCAGCTTGGACCTTTCGGCCATCGAGCCGGGATCGGTGGACGTCGTCTTTTCCTCAAACTTCCTCGAGCACCTGTCTGGCAAGGCCGCGGTGCTCGGCACCCTTGAACAGTGCCATCGGGTGTTGCGGCCGGGCGGCACGCTGATCGTGCTCATGCCGAACATCCGGTACCTCCATGGGCGCTATTGGGACTACTTCGACCACCACACCCCCCTCACCGATTTCAGCCTGGGGGAAGCGCTGAAGCTGACCGGCTTCGGTCTCGAGCGGGTGGTCCCCCGGTTCCTTCCCTACACGGTCAAGCAGACATCGGTTCCGAAGAGCCTGCTCCTGCTACGCCTCTATCTCCGGCTTCCATTCGTTTGGCCCATCTTCGGACGGCAGATGCTCGTCGTTGGGAGGCGTACCTCCTAGGCTCGTTCCTGGCCCCGGTCAGATCAGTCCCTGGTCGACGGCGTCGGCAATCCAGGGGATGGTCTGGTCCAGCGTCTGATCCAGGGTCGTGGTGGCCTCGAAGCCGAGGATCCGCTTGGCCTTCTCGGTGGAGGGAATCCTCTGTTGCACATCGTGCTCGAACGGCGGGTCGCTCACGTACCGGAATGAGCTGCCGGGCCGGAGTCGGTCCCAGATCTTCTCCGCCAATTCGAGGACGGTGGTGGACTCCGCGGTCGACAGGTTGAAGTCCTCGTTGAGGGCGTCGGGGTGCTCCATCGCCAGTACAATGCCTCGGGCCAGGTCGCCGCCATACGTGTAGTGACGAACCTGGCTCCCGTCGCCCAGGATGTGGAGCGGATCCTGCCCCTTCACCACCTTGTGGACCAGGTCCGGCACCACGTGGCTCATCGCCAGCTTGACGTTCCCGCTGAGGATCTCCGGTGCTGCCCGCGCTCGCATCTCCCCCACCCCCACGCAGTTGAAGGGGCGGACGATGGTGTACGGGAGACCGTGCTGCTCGTAAGCCGCCCGGGCGAAGTACTCGACCGCGAGCTTCTGGAACCCGTACGAGGACCCCGGGGGAGGGACCTCCAGCTCCTGTCCTTCGAACGACGGCCAGGAGGTCGCCGACTCAAAGACCATCGATGAGCTCATGTAGGTCACCTTCTGGAGTCTCCCGCGGCCAAAGACATCGATCGCAGCGTCGCAGGCGGCGGCAGTGATGCGCTCATTGGTGGCCAAGAGATCGTAGGCATAGGAATGGAAGTAGGAGATCCCCCCAATGAGGGCGGCGCCGGCGATGAAGTGATCGCAATCACCGAGGAGCTCGGAGAGGCGCTCGACGTTCCGCGCGTCTTCTTCGACGACGCGGTAGCGAGGGTGGGAATCGTACGACTTCGAGACAGGGCCGTACTTGGACAGATTGTCCACACCCACAACTTCATGACCCTTCTCCAAGAGGTGCTCGACGACGTAGCCGCCGATGAACCCGGCAGAGCCGGTGACCAGGACCTTCACGACTTCCTGGCGACCTTCTCAGCGAGCCGATCCTCGGTGAGACGGCCTCCGAAGGCAAAGAAGTACCAGCGCAGATAACGGGGGATCCAGGCCGCGAGCTGGAAGTTCGAGCTCCCGAGGGATCGATCCAGCCAGATCGTGGGAATCTCTGCGATCGGCTGGCGGAGACGCTTGGCCTTCGCCACCAGCTCGATGCCGACCTCGAACCCGGAGTCCGAGTGGATCCCCACCTTCTGGAGGAACTGGGTGGAGTACGCCTTGAACGAGTTCGTGGCGTCGCGGGTCCCGACTCTCGCGAACCAGTGCATGGTCAGGCCGGCCATCCGAGACAGGAAGCTCTTGAACCACGGTCCGCCCACCTGCTGGCCACCTCTGGTGTACCGGGACGCGGCCGCGATCACCACGCCGCGTTCGACCAGGCGAGCCAGCTGATCGATCTGGTGCGGG
Organism: Actinomycetota bacterium; assembly: GCA_050692555.1. Taxonomy (GTDB): domain Bacteria; phylum Actinomycetota; class UBA4738; order UBA4738; family CALAEC01; genus DAITPV01. The sequence continues at coordinate 25,229 of JBOGVS010000015.1, read as the reverse complement.
TCGTCGCTCCCGTCGGCCATGGTGACCACCACGACATCCGAGCGGGCATGTTCCACTCCAAACCGGATCGCCCGAGCGGGGCCGGGGCCGTACTCGTTGAGCAGGGGAACCAGGCGCGGCTCTTCTCTGACGTACTTCTCGAGATACGGAAGGGTGGTGTCCGCCGGATCGTCGTACACCACGAGCACCTCGCAGGGAAGGGTGACTGCCTCGAAGACCCGGTCCAGGGACGCGACGATGTTCTCATCCTCGTTGTACGCCGGGATGACCACCGAGACCCTGGGCTTCATACCGATACCGTGTCGCCGACGATCCCCCAGATGTCCGCCACGGGGACGTCGACCACGAGCCCCGCATACTCGGGATGCGGCGTTCCGACGATCAGGAGATCCGAACGGCGGAGAACTTCGTCCAGTGGCAGGAGATCCGGATCGTTCTGCACATTGGGGTCGGTGGAGATCACTTCCTTGGCCTTGAATCGCAAGATCCGCTTCAGCTTGTAGCTCAGGCTGGAGCGGGTGTCGTCGGATCCCCCCTTGAAGGCCATCCCCAGGATCCCCGCAGTCATCTGGCTGAGGTCGAACCGCCGTTCCAGTCGAGAGATTACGTAGAGCGGCAGCCCCTCATTGATCATCATGCTGGCTTGGCCCAGGTGGAAGTTGTTGTTGTTGAAGGCTGCGAGCTGCGCGGTGTCCTTGAACAGGCAAGGTCCCGCGGCGAACCCGGCGCGAGGCAGGTCTTTAGCTCGAGGGTAGTCGTGGGCCAGGGCGGACCTGATCCGTTCGAAGTCGATCCCGAAATCGTTGGCGATCATGAAGAACTGATTGGCCGCGGCGAACTTGATGTACCTCCAGGCGTTGGTGAACAGCTTTGCCAGCTCGGCTTCCTCCGGCTCCAGCCGGACCACCTCCGTTGTGAGGTTGCGGAACAGCTTCTCCGCGCGTTCTACCGCGCGTGGGGAGCGCCCGGAGACGATCTGGGGAAGCTCATACAGTTCGACGAGCGCCCGCCCCTCGGCGATCCGCTCGGGGCAGAAGCACACGTCGACTTCCTGGCCGCGCGAGTGGAGCAACGCCTCGACCTTGGCCGTGACCCCCGGATACACCGTGCTCCGCAGCACCACGAGCTGTCCGTCCACGAATCGGTCGAGGAGCCCGCCGAGCGACTCCGAGACCGCCTGGATGTCGGGGTTCAGGTGCTCGTCGACCGGCGTTCCGATCACCACCACCACGGACTCGCTGCTGGAGATGAGAGCGGGATCGGCGGAAGCCCGGAGCCTTCCGGCTTCCATGACCCGCGCCAGGACCGGATCTGCCCCCTCCTCTCGAAACGGCATCCGGCCGTCCGATACGGTTTGGACCGCCTGCTGATCGATGTCGTAGAGACCGACGCGAAGGCCCCGGTCGGCAAAAGCGAGGCCCAAGGGCAGGCCGGCCCGGCCGCAGCCCCCAATGATAACAACATCGAGGTCGAATCCCATGAGCGTGATCCCTAGACCCAATCCGATTCGGAGCGGCCCATATTGTCCCATGCGGCTACGCGATTCAAAGGGTCTCCTCCACCGGTACGTAGGGGCCCCGCTCCCACACGATATCCAGCTCCTCTTTGAACGAGCCCGCCCCCGGACCGTGAAACCGGACCCCGATGACCCTGGCCGTGAGGTGGCCGGAGAACAGGGCTTCAACCTCGGCGTGGGAACTGGGAAGCAGGTTCATCAGCATCCCATCCTCTGCGGTGGTGGGAAGGATCCTCCATGTGACCAGACGGCCATCCGCGTACTGGAGGTCGATGAACATGGGGTCAACTCTCCAAACCAGTCCGGCAAGCCGGCCAAGGACACTCGGCTGGAAGCGGACCGAGGCGAACAGCAGCCTCGGGGAGTCGGGTACCTCCACCCACTCTCCGATCCTGGCCTGTTCACGCTTCAGCACGTCGCCAGAAGGCAGGGGCTCCGGGCGCCGGTGGAGCAAGGTCAGGCCGCCGAATCCGTCGAAGGTGCCCTCGACTCCGTAGCCGCGGACGATCGATCGCCAGACGGCCGGGGCGTCGAGCATGGGATGCCGGCTGTCGATGTTGATCCATTGGGCGATCACGAAGTCCGGCCCATCGGGATCGGCGAAGTGCGACGCGGCCCATCTATCCAGGAAGGGCGTGTATGCGAAATAGGTTTGCAGGACGGGGTCGGGATCCCATGGCAGGCCGTTGGCTTTGAGGAACAGGAGGTCGGCCGGAACCGAGTCGACGTCGCCACCGTTCGCCTTGATCGTGGAGACCCACTTCGCGGGTAGCCGCTCGACCTCCAGGGCACGCCGGGCAGCAGCCCGGGCATCCGCGCGCAGCTCCGTAAGGTCGGCCAGCCCGCGTAGGCTGGACCACCCACTCACCGGACTCAGCAGGGCCGGACATGGACAGATCGGGCTCGGCGCGGAGCCCACCACGAAGAGCGGGATCGCCACGAGCCCGGCGACCAGGACGCCGGCCAGCATCCTTCGGGAGGACGCCGTGAGGATGAGGACCGCGAGGACGGCCAGGAGCATTTGGAAGAAGGGGTGGCCCTCTGACCTGGTGAACGCGTAGCGGAACGCAACGGCCGCAGCCACGACCAGGGGGAGCCAGGCGAACGCCAGGTCGCGATCCGAGCGGCCGATCCACACCAGTGCGGCTCCCAGGATGAGCAGACCAAGGAACCCGAGCCACAGCAACAGAGGGGGATAAGGCAATGCCATCGACCTGGCGTAGCCCTGAAGACCCTCGAAGCCGGCCCGGAGCCACCGCACGAAGTTCCCCGGGTTGTGGAACAGCGGCAGCCCGACGACGATGATCGCCAGGACGAACGGCGCGATTCGCCATGCAAGGACACCGCGGGGCGAGACCTGCTTCCGCAGGGCCAACGTCGCTGCGGACACGGCGAGCATCACCACGGCTGCGATGCCGCTGAATTTGGCGAACAGCAGCACCGCGGCCAGGACGGCGGCGGCCACCGAAGCGACACGCCAGATGCGGACTCTCGTCGGGGGGACCGCAAGGAGCAGCGCTTCGAGGATCAGCAGCCGGAACTCCGGTTGGAGCGCCTGTGACAGCGCGAACAGGTAGAGCACGCCGAAACCGACGAGTGGCAGGATCCGCCGGTTCGTGGCGAAGTGGAAGATCGCCAGCGCCGCCAGTGTCAGCTGGGCGATCACGTTGAACGCGGCAGCCCGGAAGATCGTTTCGCTGATGGCCGCGGGTGCCAGCAGGTACCCGAGGGGGCCATAGGTGAACGCCAGGTCCCGGCCGAAGACGAGATCGGTGGACGGAAGTCTGTTGATCGCCCAGACCCACGACTCGTCCAGGCCCGGCTGGATCATCCAGAACGCTCCCGGGAATGTGGCAACGCAGACGTAGACGGTGACTGCGATGGCGATCGCCCAACGGAACCGGTCGCTGGCAAGGATCGTGGCCCACCCCGAACCCAGCCGGGCGGTGGCGCTTCCTGCAGCGGGGGCGGTGGACGGTGGGCTCGACCTCATCCCGACTCCGAGGACCAAGGCTGGGTCGATCCCGCGCCGGCGGCCACTCCCCCAACGGGGCTCGCTCCCCGGCGGACGAGGACCTCGATGTCGCCCTCCAACAACAGCGTGCCCGTATAGGCCACCATGAAGTTCTCGTCCATGTATGCGTCGAGGGTGGTGGCGGGCGCACCGAACGGAGGAGGAGGCCACGGGAAGTGCGCCGTGTTCACGATCACATCGGTGCCCTCGAGGTCCTGAACGATCAACCTCTGGCCGCTCTCGGTGTCCGTGAAACAGGGTTCGAACTCGATGAATCGAGACACGGGCGGGCGATCGGTCACCCAGTAGAAGATCGGGAAGTTGGCGAAATGGCCCGTGTTGGCCTGGAGCCCGACGAAGATCGGTTCGTCGGGGGCGGCGTATCGATGAACGGTCTGTATCATCTCGTTCCAGACCCGGCGATCGAAGACCCAGTCCTCCTCGATCCTCGAGAACCCGTAGAGAGGATCGTAGGCAGGCCAGGTCGTCCACGAAGGAAGGACGTTCGGCAACCAGGACGTGGCCATCACCAGCAGGAACACGGCACCTGGAACGGCCAGGGCGACGATCCGCCGCCCACGGCTGCGCACGCCCTCCAGGAGCACCGCAGCGCCGACGATCGTCAGTGGCCAGGTGGGGTGGGGCTCAGTGCTGGCCCGAGGCCGCATCTCGAGCCACACGAACAGGATGGCGATCCCCAGGGCGAGGATCACGGCTCGTTCGAAGGGCCGCTCCCTCCCGCGCCGAACACCCTTCACCAGGACCAACCCGCCCACCACGGGTACGAGATAGGTCCCCAGAGCGAGCGTGAGGTCGTATCCGGACCAGATCCGTCCTCGGAACGGCATCAGGAAGGCATTCAGGGCCGGGCCCCACGCGTCGGGGAGACCACGGCAGTACGGTCGCGGGTACAAGCGAAAAGGGAACTCGACCAGGTTGTGGTATGCCCTGTCCCAACCCACCACCGCGACCAGGTACACGGTGAAGAGGGCGGGAGGTGTGAGGCCGGCGAGTAGCATCCAGCGGGCCGAAGTCCCCAGGTGCCGGCGAAGGAGCAACCACAGCACCACCACCAGCACCACGGCGATTACCACGAACTCGTATCGGCCCCAGAACGATGTGCCGATCAGCAGGGCCCCGATCGTGACCCGGCGGGGAGTGTGGGCGGGATCCTCCGGAGCCCGCAGGAGGAACCACGTCCCCCACAGGATGAGGGCGATCGATCCCGCGAAATGGAAGTGTGCCGGCGAATAGGCGAACGTGGCGATCGGGATCGTCAGGAGCGCCGCGACCCATCGCCGAACGAAGCGGGCGGCGACGACGAACACCCCGGTGACCAGCAGGGCGTGAAGCACCAGGTATCCCAGCCGTATCGGCAGCAGCCCAGGGCCGAACAGCTCCATGATCGCGGCGCCGTAATAGGGGGGGCCGGGCCCGTACAACGTCCACAGGTCCCGATATGGAACCTGAGACAGGCCGGAGAATCGGGCGAGGGTGAGAAGGAGACCGCCGTCATAGGGGCTGGGTATCGATTGGATGGGGACCGGAGCGCCGAGCGCGACGAGCCCCAGAGGAACCAGCACCGCCAGTCGATCCCGCCTTCTCTGGGGCTCGGGAACCGGCGCGGTCCCTGGAGGCGCGGCGACCTCACTCCCGGTGGCCACGTCTTCGGGGCCAGCGACGGAAGCACGCTCGCTTCGTCGCATCGTGCGCAGCGGCTAGAATCCAGGCCATGGGAGGTCTCGCACTCTCCATCGTCATCCCGGTTTGGGGAAGTGACCATAACCTGGAGCATCTGATCCCGTCACTCAAGCAGGACCTGGGATCCGCCGTTCCACGTCCGGAGATCATCGTCAGCGCCGGACCGGCGAACGCGGAAGTCCGGGGGATCGCCGAGAGCCTTGGGGCGCGTTTCGCCGACGCGGCTGGAGATGGCTACGGCGAGGTGCTCCGGGCAGGCTTGGGGGCGGCTTTGGGCGACTCCGTCATCACCATGGACGGTGACTTCTCTCACCGCCCGGGCTACGTGCGGTCGATGTGGTACGGCCGCGACCAGGGTGAGCTGGTGATCGGCTCGAGGTACGTGCGGGGGGCGTACGCCGAGATGTCTTTCGGCCGCCGCCTCCTCAGCCGCATGCTCAACTGGATCTATCGGAAGGTCCTGTCGCTCCCGTACCGCGACCTGTCAAGCGGCTTTCGCCTGTATCGTCGCCGGCTGCTCGAAGACGTCGGCCTGCCGAACGCCAAGGGCCTCGATGCGCTTCCCGAGCTGGTGGTCAGGGCGTACTGCCAGGGATGGAAGGTCGGGGAGGTCCCGTTCTGGTACCAGGGGGCACAGCCCCTGACCCGGGTGCGGATGCTCCGCCTCGGTTGGAGCTACCTCCGGACGATCGGGCGAGCCTTCGCTCTGCGGAACTCGGTGAAATCCGCCGATTACGACCACCGGGCCTTCGACTCGTGGATCCCGCTTCAGCGCTACTGGCAGCGCAAGCGCTTCAGGATCATCCAGGAGTTCGTCCCACCACAGGGCCTTGTACTGGACATCGGCTGCGGCACCAGCCGGATCGTTCAGAACCTCCCCCGTGGAGTGGGCCTCGATCTCGCGCTGCGGAAGCTTCGGTGGCTCCGGGAGCCCGGACGGATGCTGCTCCAGGGCGACATGAACCGGCTCCCCTTCCCGGACGGGGCCTTCGACGCCATCGTGTGCTCCGAAGTGATCGAGCATGTTCCTCGGGATCAGGTCCGTCTGGCGGAGCAGGTCAGGGTGATCCGCCCCGGCGGCACACTCATCGTGGGAACACCCGACTACGGCAAGCGGCTGTGGCGCACGCTGGAGTGGATCTACGGAAAGGTGTTCCCCGGCGGATACGTGAAGGAACACATCAACCGCTACACGTATGACACCCTTCGCGAGGAGCTCGAGGGGGATCTTGGCCTCGAGGTCCAGGAGTGCCAGTACGTGGGCCGCTCGGAGATGATCTTCAAGGCCCGGATCCCCGTCCGCGACCGGGTCCTCGAACTCGCCACGGCCTGACGATCCACCGGGAGCAGCCGGTCGCAGCTCACCAAGACATTGAACCCCGCCAGTGGGGCGACGTCGATCTGCTGAAGCGACCCCGGCGATGATGTGCATGCTGCGCGAGCGTCCGCAACGCCCTCCGACCAGCGGGGCCCTCCGGATCGCGGGTTGGGGTCTCTGAAGTCGGCAAGCACCAGCGCCAGGAAGGCAACGACTGCCAGGGCTTGAACCCCCCGCCACACCCTTGGAGACAGCCGCGGATCCCTAATGGCGAGCACCACCGCCGCCAGCGAGATCAGCAACAGGGTCGGCACGATCGTGTACCGGGAACCGGCGAAGGTCAGCTCGCCCGCAATCGGCGCCAGATGGTCACTTCCACGGATCCCCACAGGGACCCCGAAGAAAAGAACCGAGTACATGAACAGAAGGATCAGCCACCCTCGCTTCTTTGAGCGCCTCCACAGCCCGTAGCCGAGCAGGGCGAGGATCAGCGCCAGGCCGGCGAACGCCAGGACGTCCCCGATCCCCAGATACCCTTCCGCCAGGAGGTCGTCACCTGCGAAGAACGAGCCGGCTACCCGGAGCCCGTACAGTCGGGGCAGGTCCAAGACATCCGACTCCGAGTACGACTGAGGCGCGAACGCCCGGATCTCGAGCTGCTGCTGCATCTCGAACGGGACCTCCGGTTCGTTTGCGTACCGGTGCAGCCGGTCGGCACTCATCCATACCAATCCATGAGCCACCAGTCCCACCAGAAACGCAATGGCGATCACGGCTCGGCGAGGTTCCGCGCGACGGAGCAACGTCCAGCCCGCGATCGGCGCCAGGAGCACGGTGATGGGGTCGCTCATCGCGGTGGCCAGGACGATCAGCGCGGCGACCGATGCGAACATCCAGGACTGCGGCCGGGACAACAGGGCCCAGAACGCCGCGAACGTGAGGAAGTAGTGAAGGTTCGCCGCGTTGTTCAGCACCTCCGTCCCCGCAGCCGGGAGGAGGACCATGGCTCCCGCTACCACTGCTCGCGCCGGCCAGGGCTCGATGACGGGTCGGGACGCGTGGAACACGAACAGGCTCAACGCCGCGACGATCAAGCTCGAAGCAAGGGCGAAGAAGAGCGCCGCCTGGTCGAGGGGGATCCGGGCAGCGATCGTGGCCAGGGTCCTCGGCACCGCGTGCATGTACTTGCCAGCCGGCGCCACGAAGAGCTCCACGGGATGATCGAAGTTCAGCGCCGCGGTGAGGAACAGATGCCCGTCTTCCGCCCACAGGCTGTCGGTGGCCGGCACTCCCTCCTGCCGGAGAAGTTGGAGCCCGGTCGCTCCGATGATCCACAGGACGGAGAGCGTCAGGACGAGCGCGCGGCGAGGCCTGTCGGCCTCCCGGTCGGAACCCTGGCCGGCCTCCGTGGAATCCTCGTCCTTCCGCTGCGGCTCGGCCAGTTTCGACACCTAAGGGTTCTCCTTGACCTCCGCGAGTGGGTGCCAGGGTACCCTACGCGTTTGTCACCCCCGCGACGATGACAGACCGACCGGCGCACGCGGCACCGTACCGACCACTGGCACTGGCGCTGCTGGCGCTGGTGTGGCTGGCATTCAGCTTCCCGGTCCTCGGTGGACGCGTACTGTTTCCCGTAGACCACGATCGGGCCCTGAAGCCGCGGAACCTGCTCGAGCCTCCCCGGAACCCGCTGGAGAGCGACGCCTACACGCTCTACTACCCGCTCCGGCAGTACCTCGGGGACCGCCTGAGGGAGGCCGATATCCCGCTGTGGGAACCTCACCGATTCGCCGGAGCACCTTTTGCCGCCAACGCGCAGACCGCGGTGTGGTATCCGCCCTCCTGGCTGTTCGCCACCGGCGACACCCTGACCACGTATTCGCTGCTCCTGGTGGTGTCCAGGATGGCGGGGCTCTTGCTCGCCTACTGGTTCTTCCGCATCCTCAACCTCCAGCCGTTGGCTTCGGCTCTCGGGGCGATCGTGTTCGTCTTCTCCGGATTCCTGATCGGCTGGGCGGTCCACATCACGTTCGTCTCCTCGGCGATATGGCTTCCGCTCGCGCTGGGGGGCGTCACCCTGGCACAACGAGGTGAACGCCGGCGGGGCATCCTGCTCGGCGCTGTTGGCCTGGCTCTCAGCGTCCTGGGTGGCCACCCGCAGGTGGCGCTGTACGTCTGGCTGATCACCGGGTTATGGGCGGCGGTTGGGGCAGCGTCGGACGGTCTAACGGAGCGAAGGCGGGGGGCTCGAGCGGTCCTGGCGGCCTTCGGACGGACCGGATGGCCTGTGTTGGCCTCGATGGCTCTGGCGACGGGGCTCGCCGCGCTCCAGGTCCTCTCGTCGCTGGACTTCGCCGGTTCTACGATCAGGGGAGTCGAGCCGTTCGAAGAGGTCGCCGGCTCGGGCCTCCCGCTGCGCCAGCTCCTGGCGCTCCTCGTCCCGGACCTGTTCGGCAATCCCCTGGACGGGAACGTCACGATCCGGCCGAACTACACGGAAGCGGCGCTCTACGGGGGGATCTTCACGCTCGTCCTGGCCACCGTGGCGGTCGTGCATCGCCGCGACCGGATAACGGCGGGTTTCGCGGCCATCGGCGCGGTCGGGCTCCTTGCCGCCCTGGGAACCCTCGTCTTCCGGTTCCTCTACCTCGCGGTTCCCGGACTCTCCCGGCTGCGGGGGGCGCACAGGTTCATCATGCTCCTGGACGTTGCGCTGGCGGGGCTGGCCGCCGTGGGCCTCGATACCCTGCTCAGGCAACGCCGTCCCCGGACCGCAGTCGTGGCCTCCGGAGTGGTCGCCCTGGTCCTGCTCGCCTCGGTGGCGTTCCGTGGGGATGGCGTCACCTCCTCGTACCTACTCCCTCGGATCGTCCTGGCCCTCGCCGTTCTGGTGGGTTGTGTGGCGTTCAGCTTCCCGAGACGAACGGTGGCCGTTGGGCTCGGGATCACCTTGCTGGTGGGGGTGGATCTCTGGGCCTTCGGGTTCCGGTACCACCCCTTCCAGGAACCCCGACCGCTGTACCAGGAGGACGCCGGCATCAGATACCTGCTGTCCCAGGATCCGTCGCGGCCCCGGTTCGCCCGTCTCGACCACTACTGGGTCCCCCTGAACGGCTCGTTGGTCCACGGATCGTTCGAGGTCCAGGGGTACGACAACTTCGTCCTCCGCCGGTACGTGGACCTGGTCAGTCTCGCCGAGGACCAGCACGAGAACGCCCGAGCCTTCAACGTCATCTACAACTTCCGCGACCGGTCGCTGCTGTCGGCGCCGGTCATGCGACTGCTCGGCGTGCGGTTCCTGCTCGTTCCGCCGGGCGAAGGCACCGGGAGCCCTGTTTCGACCGCGGCCTACGACATCGAGGAGGAGGACGATGCGCACCCGGCGGCGTTCGTCACCCCGTGCTGGCGAGTGGTTCGCCCGGGAACGGCGATCGAGGAGCTCGGCTCGATGTCGGCGGACGAGATGCGCTCGATCGCGGTCATCGAGCGCCGGTCCGACCTTCCCGGCCCGTTCGCCCGATCCTCTTCTTCCGGATCGTGCCGGCCGGGCCCCGCGGCCGACGTCCGAACCTACGAACCCGAACGCGTGCAGCTCGCGGCGACGCTTGACGCTCCCGGCGTCCTTGTCCTGAGTGACGTGTGGGATGCTGGGTGGAAGGCCGAGGTCGATGGGCGTGAAGCTCCCGTGCTCCAGGTCGACCACGCGCTTCGGGGCGTTCCGCTCGAACCGGGGAGCCACTCCGTCACGCTTCGATATCAGCCGGCCTGGCTCCTGAAGGGACTGGCGCTCACCGGACTCTCGGTCCTGATCCTCGTGACGGTCGCCTTGTTCGGGCGGAGGCGGCGACCCGTCAGGACTCGGGAGCCGGACGGGCCTCCGGGTCGCACATGAACCGGTAGACCCGCTCGAACTCCGGAGTCCAGTCCGCATGCCGCTTGGCGATGTCCTCCGCGGCTTGGGTGGTGAGCCGTGCCCGGAGATCGTCGTCGAGCAGGCCGCGGCGAAGCGTGTCGACCAGCGAATCAACCGTTGGCGCCCCGAGGAGGGAATTGTCGCCGTCCCGAAGCAGCCACCCGCTTGCCGGGTTGTCGTTCGCAACGACCAGGGCTCCGCAGGCCATCAGCTGCATCGGGATATACGTGGGATGCTTCGACACGCTCAACACCAGGCCGGCGTCGCAGCGACGGTACAATTCCGCCGTCTCCTCGTACTGCATCAACCCGAGCTGCGTCAACCATTCGGGAACGTCGTCGCCGGACCCACCCCAAGATCCCGCGGTGACCACTCTGAGCCCATCCCCCATGGAACGCTTGAGGGAGCCGAGCGCCTCAACCGCCAGCTCGTAGCAGTTCCTCGGATGGCCGGGGCGCCCGTAGAGGAACACCGTCAGCGGATCGCCTGGCTTTCGTGGCGGGCGCTTCGCGTGGAAGATCTCGGTGTCCACGCACGGAGTGAACGCGACCGCGGTGCCGCCGTAGGACTCGTAGATCCCCTTCAGCGACGGGGTGTTGGCGATCCCGTAGAACCCCATCCGATAGGTCTGCTCGGCCAGCGCGTATACCGCACCGGCCGGGTAGAACATCGGCTCGAAGTCCTGCACGAAGTAGAACTTGCGGCCCGAGGTCACGTATCTGGCCAGTGGGTAGGCGGTTACCCACAGCGTGGCGATAGAGACGTCCGCGTCGGGAACCATCCGCAGCAGCTCGTCGGATCCCGAGGTCACGAAGATGTCGGATCCGGCCAGCTCGGGGAACGTCAACTGGAGCCCGGACCGGATGTACTGTTCCGGGCCCGTCCCGATCACCACGAACCGGTTCTTGACCCCCTGGGTCCGCCGGAAGTGGTCGGCGAACCGGAAGATCGTGTGGATCCCTCCGTAGTACGGGTTCTCGAAGTCCGGGATGAACCAGTTGATGGTGGTCACGTCACGATGTCCCCGCGTGGCCCGGTGATGGGCCCGGATGGCCTTCAGCTCCTCGGGAAGGACCCGACAGGCCTCCGTCAGGGCCCTGGCCTCCGCAGCAGGGTCCGGCGGTGGACTGGGGCTGAGATCACGGCCGATCACCCCGGAAACGATGGGGAGCGTCTCGTCGTCATCACGGCGCAGCCGCGGAACGGTGTCGGTGTACGCGAGGTTCGGGTTGAAGTACGGATCTCCGGCGAACAGGTAGGTCTGGTAGTGCCATAACGAGCAGAAGAAGTCCTCCTGGGGGACATCCGCGCCCCTGGTGGCCCCTTCCGAGTGCTGGATCTCCGCGAACGGAGTGCAGACGACCCGGTAGCCGGCCCGTCGAACGCGCAAGCAGAGCTCCACGTCACTCCCGCACAGCTTGAACGTCTCGTTCCAGCCGCCGATCTCCTCGAAGACCCCTCGCCGGATGGCCAGACACGCACCTGTCACGGCGGTCAGGTTCCGGTACCACATCGTGGAGCCGAGGAGGCTCCACTCGCCGGGGCGAAGGCCCGCGAACACGTGCCCCGCGAACCCCTTCATCCCGATGACCACCCCTCCGTGCTGGATGATCCCGTTCTCGTGGGTGAGCTGAGCCCCGACCACTCCGACGCCGTCCTGCTCGGTCCACCCCACGATCTCCTCGAGCCAGTCCTGCTCGAGCGGCTCCGTGTCGTCGTTGAGGAACAGCAGGATGTCACCGGTGGCTTGTCCGGCGGCCCAGTTGTTCACCTCCGAGTAGTTGAACGGCTTCTCCCACCACAGAAGCGTGATGGGGAACTCGCGCTGGAGCGCCTCATACCAGGCCTCCACAGAGGGCTCTCTGGCTCCCGTCTCCACGATGATCGTCTCGATATTCCGGTACGAAGAGCGGCTGATGCCTTGAAGACACCGAAGGATCATCGCCCTGTTGTTCCGTGTGGGGATGATGATGCTGACTCTCGATTCCCCGCTCACCGTCCAACGGACCCGGAGGTGCTCCCCCGTGGTTCGCTCCAGCGAGCAGCCCAGGCCTCGGCGCTCCAGGTGCTCATCGACCGCCCGACGCTGGTTGGCCTCGGCCTGCGGCTTGGTGGCCAGCGACATCACCGCAGAGCCGGGGTCGGCTCGCCAGTGATAAAGGACCCTGGGAACCCGGTGGATCCGGTCCGTTCGCTCGGTGACCCGGAGGACGAGGTCCCAGTCCTGCGCCCCGTCCAGCAGCGGCCGTAGCCCACCGACCTCTTCGACCAGGGACCTCCGCACCACCAGGAGGTGTGACATGTAATTCGTGCTCAGCAGCAGATCTGGAGACCACTCGGCCGTGAAGAACGGATTGAACCGAACCGAACCGTTCTCGGAGAGGATGTCCCAGTCGGAGTACAGAACGTCCAACGCCGGATCCTGGTTCACGGCCCGGACGACTTCGTAGAGGGCGAACGGGGCGAGCAGGTCGGACTGGTCCAGGAACACGACGAGTTCTCCTCCGGCGGCGGCGAGGGCCTCGTTGGTGTTGCCGGAGATGCCCTCGTTCCGATCCAAGAACCGGACCCGGACCCGGGGGTCGGTGCGTTGCAGCTCGGCCAGGGTCTCCCGGATTCCTGCCGGTGAGCCTCCGTCGGCGATGCACAGCTCCCAGTTGTCGTAGGTCTGTGCTCGAACCGAGTCCACCATGGCCCGGAGGAGTTCATCCGGCGGGTTCCAGGCGGGGACCACGATGCTGATCAGCGGTCGATAGGGCAGCTGGGCGGCCCGTTGGCTCTGACGTTGGAGATCTTCGCCGTCGGGCTCGAATCGTTCGATCCACTTCTGATACGCCTCCGGCGTGGTCTCGGGCTCGGTCCACGCCGCCCGGTCCTTGGCGACCAGGGGTGCCACCTGTTGCACCGGCTCGGACGCGGCGCTTCCTTGGAGCCGGCGGTATGCCCGCCGGCGGACCCTCCCCAGCGCCCGGCCTCGGATCGTCCCGCGTGGGAACCACCTCCTGGCCCGCCGGGTAAGCCCCTGTGAGATCCGGTAGGCCGCCGAACCCTTCACGCCGTCGAGCTCCCCCCGGGCTCGATCCCGATCCCCTTCCGCTCGGCTGGCCACTCCTCGGAGCCAGCGGGTCTCCGCCTCCAGGAGCTTGAGCCGATGTTCCCGCTGCACGAGGAGCTGCTGCTTCTCGAGCAGCAGACGGTCCTTGATTTCGGCTCGCGCTTCGGAGGAAGCGATCCGACCCTTCGTGTCGACGAGTTCCGTCCGGGTGTCGTGTAGCTCTTCCTCGATCTCTCCCAAGGGCTCGAGCGTCTCGGCGATCTCGGGAAGCGAGGGTCGGTCCGTGGCTCCGGGCTGGTCGCCTCGGAGCGGAAAGGCCTTGACAAGGAACTGGTAAGCGTCGGCGTCGGGCAACGAGCGGATGGCAGCCGTCACATGGGGTGGCACGTCTTCTTCACGCAGCGGCACCTCGGTGCCGAAGGGGTCGGCCGTAGTCTGTCCGAGCTCCTCGATCCGGTATCCGGCGTCATCGAACAGCTGCATGATGGTGTCCCGGGTGAAGAACCGGAGATGCGTCCGGTCGAGCAGTCCCTCGGACGAGTACTCGAACCTGCCGGCCAGCAATGCGAGCCGAACGCTCCCATGGGCGACATTGGGGATCGAGGCCACCACGAAGCCCCCCGGAGCGAGGATCGAACGCACTCGAACCAGGACGGCCAGAGGGTCCACCAGATGCTCGAGGACATCTCCGAACATCACCACGTCGAACCGCTGTTCCCCGAAGGCCTCCTGGAAGTCGACCGTCTCCAGGTCTCCGACGATCACCCGTTCCGCGTATGCGGCCGCCTGCTTGGCCGCCACCGGATCGATCTCGATCCCCGTGACCCGGCATCCACGTTCCGTGAGAGCCCGGGTGATATACCCGGTGGCTGGGCCGGTCTCCAGAACGGTGCGGCCCGTACCGGCCATCAGGACCAGCTGGGTGCGAGCGGTATTCAGGTCCGAGAGATCGACCTCGGTGTCATACCGAAGGGCGTCACCCTCAGGAACATGAAGCCGCTCGGCGGAGCCGGCGTTTCGCAGGTCCTCCACCTCGGGAGCGCGATCTTCGGCCTCGTCTCGGTCCTTGCGAGAGGACACTTTCAGCGCTCCAGCGTCAGCTCAAACGGGCGCACGATGTCCAGGCTGGGGTTGTAGTACGGGTCGCGGTAGCCCTCCCACCGGTCACGGAAGAAGGCCTCGTCTTCTTCCGACTGGGTTCCGCCCAGCCCCCGGGTGCTGCCCTCATCGTGATAGAGCAGGGCGTAGGGGGTGAACACGATCTGGTAGCCCTTCTCCTGGGCCCGGAGACAGAAGTCCACGTCGTTGAAGGCGACCGCCAGCCGCTCCTCGAAGCCACCGAGCTCACGGAAGACTTCCGGCCTGACCATCATGCACGCGGCGGTGACCGCCGAGCAGTTCCGGATCGTCCGACCGAGCCCGAAGTATGCGTGGGGCACGTTCACCGCAGCCGCTCCCCTGAGCCCCACCACGATCCCCTCGTGCTGTGGCGCACCGGTCGGGTGCAGGAGCCGAGCGCCTACCGCCGCCACCTCGGGCCGCTGGGCGTGCTCCACCATGGCCTCGATCCATTCGGCCGTGATCACCTGGGTGTCGTTGTTCAGCAGCAGCACGAAGTCCGAGTCGCCCACTTCCTGGACAGCGGCGTTCATCATCCGGGCGTAGTTGAACGGAAGCGGGTGGCGCATCACTCGCCCCGGAACGCTCTCCAGATAGGCCAGCGTCTCTGGGTCGCGGCTGTCGTTGTCCACCACCAGGATCTCGTAATTGGGGTAACTGGACTCCCGGCGGATGCTCTCGATGCACGGCTCCAGGAGGTCGAGCCGATCGCGGGTGGGGATGATCAGGGTCACCCGGGGTGTTCCTCGGATCCCGTAGATCACCCGGTACCTTCCTTCGACCAGCCCGTGCTCGACGCCTCCCCGGAATCCCCGTCGGGCCAGCGCGTCCTTCAGGGCTCGCTTGCCGGCGTCGTAGGCATAGTCCTTGAAGTCGAGCGACGCGGCGGCGGAGCCGGGAACCTTCCGCCACGAGTACAGCGGAACGGGGATGCGCGCGATGTTGTCCGTGCTCTCGGTGACCCGAAGGGCCAGATCGTAGTCCTGGCTCCCGTCGTACTCGCTCCGAAATCCGCCTATCCGGCGGAGGACCTCAGTCCGGTAGATGCTGAAGTGAGTCACGTAGTTCACCGACATCAGCAGGTCCGGTGACCAGTCGGGCTTGAAGAAGGCGTCGGTGAGCCGACCGTCCAGCTCTTTCTTGTCCTCGTCGCTGTAGATGTAGTCGAGATCCCGCCGTTCGTTGAGCAGGCGGGCGACCTCGAACAAAGCGTTCGGCTTCAGCTCGTCGTCGTGGTCCAGGAACCCAACGAACTCTCCCGTGGCCTGGTGCAGGGCCGCGTTCGAGGCGGCCGAGATTCCCTGGTTCCGGTCCAGGAACGTCACCACGATCCGAGGGTCCGTTCGTGCGTAGGAACGCAGGAGCTCGCGGACGCCCCCTCGGGTAGAGCCGTCGTCGGCGATGCACAGCTCCCAGTCCGGGTACACCTGGCCTCGCACCGACTCCACCGCCAGCCGCAGCCACTCCGGCTCGGGATCGAACACCGGCATGACCACGCTGATCTTGGGGCGATACGAGAACCGGCGGCCGCGCCGCCGCATCTCCCGGAGTCGGCGGGGGGTGAGGATCCGAAGGCGCAGCCACAGCTCGTACCGCTCCTGGGGGGATAGGAGCTCCACCGGAGGAAGGGCTCGCTCGAAAAGACGCGGCCCCCACCGCCACACCTTCGGAAGGTGCCCCAGGAACGCCCCCCATCCCTCGTTCATGATCATGCGGGCGGCCCGGGCCGGGGCCAGAAGGAAGCTTCGCCGCCTGGTGCCCCATGGAGCCACACCCCCGATCCCCCGATCCAGGCGATGCAGGACGCGATACCCGGAACCGGCGGTGATCCGAGCGTGTGCCGCCTCGAGCTCCGTGATCCGCTGCTCCAGGCGGCGCTCCCTGGTCTGACCGGTCTGTAGCCGGGCTTCCCGGATGAATTCCTCCAACAGGGCCAGCGGCTCCCGGAACGCCTCCGCGCTGGAACGCTCGGCGGTCAGCAGCTCCGATCGGAGACGGTCCACGTCTTGGGCTCGTGATGGGTCCACCGCAACGACGTACGCCTCGCGATAGCACGCACCCGAAAGCCCGGCGATCACCGGGGCGCCGTTCAGGGCCCGGTCCACCACCTCGGTCAACTGACCGGCGGGGTACAGCGCCAGGGCCAAATCCCGGGCCGCGTTGGCCGCCAGCCAGATCCCCAAGTTGCCGTTGGGGATCGACAGCCACCTGAGGTTCCGGTCCTCGAGCACCCCCTCGATCCACTGCCGTTCGGGAAGGCCCAGATCGAGGTGCTCGTTCAGGAACTGGTTGGGGCCCAGCGACAGGCTCTCCTGGAGCCGAGCCACGACCCGTTCCGCCCGGACGGTCTCGGGGTCGTACACCGGACCGTTCATGACCAGGACGCCCCGGCTCACCCGGAGCAGCTCGGAGAGGAACGGCTCGCGGTCCTCCCGTGGGATGTGCTCCAGGGTGTCGTGGGCGGTCACCACGTCGAACGCATCATCGGCGAATGGAAGATGGGCCCCACTGGCCTGCACGTAGTGGTCGAAGCTGAGGGGAAGCCGGGTCAGCGACCCCGGGGGCTTGGCGTCCAGGAGCACCACCTGTTCGCCGGGGAGGAGGTTCTTGAGGGGGCTGGAGTGTCCTCCCACGTCGAGGACCACCAGCGGGTGGTGAGGACCCGGCCACAGTCGCTGCACCATGGCCACAGTGAAGCGGTACCGCTCGTGCAGGTCGAACGGGAGCCCCAGAAGATCCGCTTCGGGGGGGCTCGAGGGTTGACGCCGAATCGGGTGCTCCGGCTTCACGCCGGGCTCATCCTACCGTCGGTGGACCCCTCAGACGGGCCGGTCGAGGTGGGCGATCTCTCCGAAGGCCACGATTACGGGACCGGAGGCCGTCCTTACCTGGAGCCCCCCACGGGGGTCCAGACCCACAGCCTGGCCCTCGATGGTGACTCCTTCGGTGGTGGTGGCCCGGACTCCTCGGCCGACGGTGTCGCAGCGGGACATGTAAAGGCCCACCACCCGGACCGCGAAGCGGTCGTCCTGTTGGTCGTACTCCTCTCGGAATCCCGACAGGATCGCGCCCAGGAGGTCCGCCATATCGTGCTCCGCGCCCACCGCCGCCAGGCTGGTGGCCGATCCGCGGAGCTCCTCCGGGAAGTCCTCCTCACGCATCGCCAGGTTCAGACCCATCCCCACGACCACGTGCTCGAGCGCCGTCCCCTCAACCCTCCCCTCGGCCAGGATCCCACCGACCTTCTGCTCCCCCACCACCAGGTCGTTCGGCCACTTGGAGAGGAGATTCGGAACCCCACAGGCCTCGATGGCCGCCACCGCGGCCAGCAGCGACAACAGGGAGGCGCGGTCGGGGGAAAGCGTGGGCCGCAGCACGAGGGAGAAGAGCAGGGATCGGCCCGGCACGGAGGTCCACGATCGCCCCATCCGGCCTCGTCCGGACCGCTGGTGCCCGGCCGCCACCACGGTCCACTCCGGAGCCCCCTGCCGCGCGAGCTCGAGCGCAACGGTGTTCGTGGAGTCCGTCTCGTCGAGGAACACCGGGGGCGCCTCGATCCCCGCCCCGCGGACGGCACGCTCCAGGCTATCCTGCCTCAACACGTTCGACCGGCCCCCACGGGGGCCGATTATCGCTCCGGGAGCTGATCGGTGGCCGAACCGCGCGTGCTCGTGGCCAACAGAGGGGAGATCGCCGTCCGGGTCATCCGGACGTGCCGGGAGATGGGCATCCCCACGGTGGCCGTGTACTCGGACGCCGACCGCGACGCTCTTCACGTCGAGTTGGCCGAGCAGGCCCACCGGCTCGGTCCCCCTGCTCCGACGGACTCCTACCTGAACGTGGAGGCCCTGCTCGAAGCGGCTCGGAGGTCCCGAGCCACCGCGGTCCACCCCGGCTACGGCTTCCTGGCCGAGAACCCCGACTTCGCCCGGGCCTGCTCCACAGCCGGGCTGACGTTCATCGGCCCGCCCCCGGAGGCCATGGAGAAGATGGGTGACAAGGCCGCCGCCAGGCGAACCGCCGAGCAGGTTGGAGTGCCGGTGGTGCCCGGAGTTTCCGAGCCGGTCGGGGTAGCGGAGGCCACGAGAGTCGCTCCCGACATCGGGTTCCCCCTGGCGGTGAAGGCGGCGCATGGGGGAGGCGGCCGGGGCATGCACCTCGTGGATGACCTGGGAGAGCTGGAGGATGCGGTGGAGCGCTCGGCCCGGGAGGCCCAGGCGTACTTCGGGAGGCCCGAGGTCTATCTGGAGCGGTACGTCGCCCGGGCCCATCACGTCGAGGCCCAGATCGTGGCCGACACCCGGGGGAACGTCTCGTTCCTCGGCGAACGGGACTGCTCGCTGCAACGCCGGTACCAGAAGCTGATGGAGGAGAGCCCGTCCCCCGTTGTGGACGCCGAGCTCCGGGCCCGGATCGGGGAGGCGGCCCTGGCCGTGACCAAGGCCGCCGGGTACGTGAATGCCGGGACCGTGGAGTTCCTGGTCGAGGACGACGGCTCGTTCTACTTCCTGGAGGTCAACGCCCGGCTCCAGGTGGAGCACCCGGTCACCGAGATGGTCACCGGCCTGGACCTGGTGAGGCTCCAGATCGAAGTTGCTCTCGGGGAGAAGGTCGACCTGGCGCCCGAGCTCCGGGGTCACGCCATCGAATGCCGGGTGAACGCGGAAGATCCCTCCGCCGACTTCATGCCGGGGCCCGGGACCGTCACCCGGCTCCGGCTCCCCGGTGGCCCGTTCGTCAGGGTGGACGCGGGGATCACCGAGGGGAAGACGATCCCCGGCGACTACGACTCCTTGTTCGCCAAGCTGATCGTTTGGGGCGCGGACCGGGAGGCCGCCCGGCGAAGGGCGATCCGTGCTCTGGACGAGCTGGTGGTGGAGGGAGTCCCCAGCACCGCACCGTTCCACCGGTGGGTCCTGGACACCCTGGCGTTCCGGGAGGCCAGCCACACCACCAGATGGGTGGAGCAGGCCCTGTCGGAAGGGCAGTTCCCCGCGGAACAGGGGGGCTCGCCGGGAGCCGCGGCCACCCCGTTCGACCCGGCCACCGTGGTGGTCGAGGTCGACGGCCGTCGTGTGCCGGTCCGGGTGTGGGGCGACGACGTCCCCACGGCGCCGGCCCCGCCGGAGAAGAGCGCGCACACGGCGCACGGTCACCTGGCCGATACGATCACGGCTCCCATGCAGGGGACCATCCTTCAGGTGATGGTGGAGGAGGGCCAGGAGATCGAGGCGGGTGACGTGGTGTGCATCCTGGAGGCCATGAAGATGGAGAACCACATCGCCTCCACGCACGACGCCGTGGTCGGCTCGGTGGCCGTCGCCGCCGGCGATGTGGTGGAGCTGGGCCAGGTCCTGTTCGTCCTGGAGTGATCGATTCGGATCAGCTCGCGCCGCGCTCGGCGCGCCAGCGGTCCAACGCTTCCCCCAGCTCCGAGGCGAACCGCTTGCCGATGGCCGGGTCGGCGAACCGCTCCAGCCCGTAGTCCCGGTTGTGGCGGTGCTCCGCCTCGATGTCCGGTCCTCCTGCCAAGACCTCCCGGACGTGCCGCACGATGTCGTCGGCCGTCCGGTACCCGCGAGCCCTCGGACCGGCGAACTCCAGCGCATCGGGCCGGTCGGGGATGACGACCGCCGCGCCCGCACAGAGAGCCTCGGCGACCGACATGGGCATGCCGAAGGGCTCACCGGGGTCCAGCGTGTACACATGGACGGCCGTTCTGGCAAGGAGCCTGAGCACCTCTTCGTGCGGCACGTCCACCTGTACCCGGTGGGGACCGGAGCATGCCTGGAGGCGCCCGGCGATGGTCGCCGGGAGGTCCTCGTACGTGTTGGTGGTGGCCACGACGACCCTCCGATCTACGTCCTCCAAAGCGCAGAGCGCCTCGATCAGGACATCCCAGTCCTTCTTGGGAAGGCCCGCCGAGACCGAGACCACCAGGTCGCGGCGGGGGCCCCGGGCCGGGACCCCGTCGGGAGCCAGGAACAGCGGAAGCACCGAGGCGCCCCGGATGTCGGCGGCGTGACTGGGGAACGCCCACAGCCCCACGCACAGCGGATGCCGGAGCAGCCGACCTGCGGCGTCGGGGGCGTAGTCGAACGAGTGGGCCCGGACGGCGAACGGCAGGCCCGCAGACTCGAGGCGTGAGAGCTGCTGCTCGCCGAACGTGACCCAGTGCAACAGCAGAAGGTCCGGGGCAAACTCGCGGATGGCGGCGTCGAGGTCTTCGTATACCGGCCGTCGGACCGCCATGTCGACCAGCGGGGGGTCCGTGCGGCAATAGGCGATGGCCATTCCATCGGCGGCGATCGCCTCCATCGTCGCCTCGATGTACATCTCGGACGTCAGGGGGAAGATGCTGTTGAAGCTGAGGATCCGGAGCGGGTTGGCCCCTCGGGCCGCATCGCGGATCCGGTCCCGATCGGCCAGCTTTCCCGATCGTTTGCTCAGGCGCCCGGGGGCCCCGGTCCCATACAGAACGGCCACCGCTGGAACCACGAGCGGCGGCCGGTCGCGAGTGAGTCGAAGGATGAGCTCCCAGTCGCTCTGGGTGACGAGCGATTCGTCGAACCTGCCCTCCGGAAGTGTCCGGCGGTGGGCCAGCACACCGATGTCGATGTAGTTCTCTTCCTCAAGGCGTCGGCGGTCGAACCGTTCCAGGTGCACCGGGGCGATGAGCCCCTCCCGCCTGATACCGGCCGCGTGCGGGTCCTCGACGATCCGGGCCCCGTACAGGACCTCTGTCCACGGCTGTTGGGTGAACGCCCAGACCACCGTCTTCAACCAGCCGCGGTGCATGAGGTTGTCGTCGTCCAGATATGCGATCACCTCACCCTTCGCTTCGGCCAATCCCAGATTCCGTGCCGCGGCCACTCCGCGTCCCTCCGCTCGGAGCAAGCGGATCCTCGGATCCGCGAACGACTGGGCCACCTCCGCAGCCTGGCCGCTGCCGTCGTCCACGACCAGGAGCTCCCAACGCTCGTACGTCTGGCCCACCACCGAACGGATGGCTCGCTCCAGGAGCCGGGTACGGTCCCGGGTGGCCATGACCACCGACAACAGGGTGTCTGGTGGGACGTCGGCTTGGTCCACCCATTCCATCGTCGGAGAGATCCGGGCGTGGAGCTCGCTCAGATCCTGGCGCGCCTCGAGGCTCCCGATGCGCGCCTCCTGCTCGCCCGCCCGCTCTTCGAGGAGGGCGGTCCGGTCCTTGAGGGCCTCGACGCCCGCATCCACGGTGCGGAGATCGATGCTCAGCGCCTCGGCGGCCGCCAGCAGCTCGTCGGTGCGTCCCCCGACCAGGCCCATCTCGGCCGCCAGCTTCCGGATGTCGGCGGCGATGGCCTTCTGGTCCCGATCGAGGCTCTCCACGGCGCCCTGTTGCTCGGACCCGGCTCGTTCCAGGCCGGAGATCCGGTCACCGAGGTCGGCGACGTCCGCCCGGCCGATCCCCAACAGGCGCCTGGCGACTCGGTCGCGGAGTCGCGTCAACCGGCCCGGAGGCCGTTCGGTGGCCATGGACCGCCATTCCAGCAGGGGGCGGGAACCTGGGTCAACAGGTGGCGCTAACGGGAGGGATCGCCCGCCCGGGGGAGGAGGCGGCCGATCCGGCCTCGGTTGCGGGCCAGCGCGTGATACAGGGCGTGGGCGGCGCGGCGGGCCACCGGCGATCTCCGGATCAGCTTGCCGGCCGGCCGGAGGGGGGGAAGGAGCTCCAGCAGTGGCCCGACCGCGGCCCCTCCGCTGACGACCCGGTCACCGACCGCCAGATGGAAGGAGCCGAAGCGCCGGCGTTCGGGGAGGTGGCCGAGAAGCCGGTCCGCTTCAGGCGAGTCGAGGGGCGCGGTGCGGATCCGCCGCCGGGTGTCGGCCTTCAGCACCAGGTTGGTGAAGGTCCGGCACGCCCGGCACTCCCCGTCGTAGAACAACACCACCCGGCTCATGCCCGGCCTCCGGCCCTCGGGTCGGGTGTTCCCCATCCGGGGAGGCCCGTGAGGCGGACCGCGGAGTCCTTGATCCCGTAGGCCCGGTTCACCGAGATCAGCAGGGCGGTGATCGGCTCCGCCACCCGGGCCATGGACAGCGGCCCGCAGTCCACCCATCGGAGGCCCGGGATCTTCTCGACCAGCCCCCCCACTGCGGCCTTGTCCTCTCGATCGTCCCCGCACAACAGGACGTCGGCCTCCACCGGTTCCGGCAGGTCGTCAAGCGCTTCCGCACCCAGCGTGTGGAACCCGGCGACCAGCCGGGCGCCCTTCGGCAGCAGTGCCTTGGCCTGCTCGGCCGCCGAGCCGTGCCACGGCCGGAGCACGTGCGTGGGTCGTCCTCCGACCGCGGTGGCCAACGGGGTGGTGGTGTCGCAGACCACGGCGTCCCGCGGGAGGTGCTCGGCGATCGACCGGTAGATGTCCGCCTGTCCGGCGAACGGAACGGTGACGAACACGACGTCGGCATCCACGACCGCCTCGGCGTTGTCCTTCCCCCGGACCGTGGCGTTGGGACCGACGGTCGCCAGCGCTCGGGCGGCGGCGGCCTCGGCGCGATCCAGCGCTCGGGACCCGATGGTGATCGAGGCGCCCGCGTCCGCGAGCCGGAGGGCCAGTCCGAAGCCGAGGTCACCGGTCCCCCCCACCACCGTGACGTTCACCGGCGCGAGGATACCGGGACGTGCCGGGCCGGCGGCGGGGCCGGCGGCGGGTCCACCCCGGGCGGAGCCTGGGCCCCGGACTCGCAGCCGGTGGTCCCCGCCTCTCCGCTGTGGCACACGTCGGTCCCGTCTCCGCCGTCCAGCCGGTCAAGGTAGTAGTTGCCGTCCAGGACGTCGTCGCCTGGTCCACCCATCAGAACATCTTCGTGGTAGCCGCCGAAGAGCCGGTCGTCCCCCAGCCCGCCGTCCATGGTGTCGGTGCCATCGTCGCCGTACGCCACGTCGTTGCCCTCGCCTCCAAACATCTCGTCGTTGCCGGCGTCGCCGAACAGGACGTCGTGGCCCAGTCCGGCGTCGAGGAGATCGTCGCCGTTACGCCCATGAAGCACATCGTTGCCCCCGTCCCCGAAGAGGCGGGCGTCGTCGGCGTTGCCTGCCGCTGCGGTCCCCCTACCGCCTCCGTCCAGGAAGTCGTGTCCCGGCCCCCCATGGATGACGCTCGCTCCCCGATCGCCGCCGTACAGGTCGTCCGGACCCCCACCGCCGAAGATCACGTCGCGTCCCGAGCCGCCGTCGACGGCGTCCGCGCCGCCGTCCGCGCAGATCACGTCGTCGCCGCCCAGACCGGCGATCAGGTCGTTCCCTCCCCGGGCCCGGATCACGTCCGCGCGGCGGGTCCCGAAGATGGCGTCGTTTCCCGCGGTGCCGATAATCGTGGCTCGCCGACCCGCGCATCGCAGAACCTTCGAGGCCGGGCCGGTGCCCCGGCGTGGCCTGCGCAGGGACGTTCCGCAGCCCGCGATGGTCTCGCCGTTCACGCACACGTCCGCGCCGGCACCACCGGCCAGGCGGTCCCGTTCGCTCCCCCCGTGGAGCAGGTCGTCCCCCGCCTTGCCCAGGAGCTCGTCGTTTCCACGGGCGCCGTACAGCCGATCCGCGTCGGGCCCCCCGTCGAGCCGGTCGTCTGCCCGGTCTCCGTACAAGAGGTCGGCTCCGAGCGACCCGATGACCTGGTCCGAGCCGGGGCCGGCCAGCAGTACGTCGTCGCCCTCACCGCCGTCCACCAGGTCCGGGCCGGTGCCGGCGTTCAGAAGCGCATCGTTCCCCGCCTCACCGAAGAGCTGGTCGGCGCCGGGGTCGCCGGCGCCGCTGGTCATGGTGTCGTCGTCCGGCCCCCCGTACTGGATGTCGTCCCCTTCCACTCCGAACAGCCCGTCTCGTCCCGGGCCCCCGTCGAGCGTGTCGTTCCCCAGACCTCCGATCAGACTGTCGTCACCCTCATCCCCACACAGCAGGTCGTCGCCGTCCAGCCCCCACAGCAGGTCGTCGCCGGCCAGGCCGGAGATGACGTCGCGGCCGGCTCCTCCGATCAGGAAGTCGTCGCCATTCGTTCCGTAGATCGTGGCCGGCTCTCCCCGGCACGTGGGCCCTCCCTGGGCTCCGGCGGTCTGACCTCCAAGCAGAAGAGCCACCAGCACGAAGAGGGCCGCGGAATGGTTCGCGACGCGGCTTGCACGGACCACCAGCGCCGAGGCGTCGGCGACGATGAACCTCAGGAGGGCTCCCGAGCTAGCAACGGCATGTCTCGCATGGTCAACCTGGGGTCTCTCGAGCTACCGGCCCGGCCGGTACTGGCCGAAGACCCCTCGAAGTGCGTCGGAGACCTCACCGAGGGTCGCCCGGGCCCGAAGCGCCTCTCGCATGGGAGGGAGCAGGTTCTCGGTCCCTCTGGCGGTCTCCTCCACCTCCTTCAGGGTCCGTTCCACCGCCGCGTTGTCGCGCGTCTCCCTGAGCTTCCGAAGCCGCTCCACCTGCCGGCGAACGGCATCCTCGTCCAGGTGCTGGAGCTCCACCGGCTCCTCCTGCGACTCGACGAACCGGTTGACCCCCACCACCACGCGCTCGCCGGACTCCACCCCTTGCTGGATCCGGAACGCCGCCTCATG
>JBOGVS010000014.1:0-69052 GCA_050692555.1 Actinomycetota bacterium | reverse complement strand
GACCCGACGCCGGTAGACAAGGAGAGGGCCCGGCTTTCGCCGGGCCCTCGTCCTCCCGGAACGCTACGGGATCTTCTTCTCGACCTCGCAGCCCTTCGCGGTGTCCTTGCCCTTGCCTCCGTTGCAGCGGTCGTTCTTTCCCTCCTGGCCTCGGAGGTCGTCGTTGCCTGCCTGCCCGCTCAGCCGGTCGTTGCCCTTCTGGCCGAGCAGCAGATCGTTGCCGTCGCCGCCCTTCACCCTGTCCTTGCCCGCGCCGGCGCAGACGATGTCATCACCGCCCATGGCTTTGACGTTGTCCTTACCGCCCAGGGTGGCGATGACGTCCGCCTCCTCGGTGCCGGTGATGTTGTCCTTGCCTCCGGTACCGATGTGCGTAGCCACCTCACCCTTGCAGAGCACCGGGCTCTGCGGGATGGTGCTCATCTGCGTCTGCGGGTTCAGGAACGGCAGGGTCACCGGTGACGTCACCCGGTGGTCGGTGAACGACAGCACCTCGAAGCCTCGCTGGATGTCGTTCACGTACACGTTGCCGTTGTACCAGTAGGACGACCACACGTCGGAGTCGATGTTCGTGGTCCCCCCGGTGAGCGGGCTGTTGGCGTCGTAGAACCCGATCTCCTTGGCCGTGGCCGGATTGGTGAAGTCGATCATCGACGTCCCACCCGAGTACCACGCCGAGGCCAGGATGTTCCGACCGCTCATCTGGGGGATCACGTTGTAGTTGTGAGCGGTGCAGTTCTCGTCCTTGGCCTGCGGCCGTGGAATCTTGAAGCTGCCCTGTTCCACCAGGGACTGGTTGTAGAACCACATCCGTCCCTGGAGGTCGTTGGGGTCACGGCACCGGTCGCCGCCGCCGCCGCCGGCCTCATCCTCGAACGCAATGTGCTTCCCGTCCCAGGTGAACGTGGCCGAGTGGAACAGCAGGTCCACGGCGTTGTTGCGGACCCTCCGGAGGAAATCCGGCTCGGCCGGGTCCGAGACGTCCCACAGGATCCCCTCGTCCCAGCAGGCCCCGGCCATCAGGTTGAGCTCCACGAACACCGCGATGTCGTGGCATGCGGTGAACTCGTTCGTCCGGGAGCCGCTCTGGAGATGGGTCACCCTGGTCCCGAGGGGCATGGGGTGCTCGATCACCGCGGGGTAGGAGAGGCAGGTGTCCGCCCCGGCCGCCGGGTCGCCGTCGTCGCACACCGGACCCCCCGGCGCTCCGGTCTCCGTGGTCACCACGGCGTCGTCGGCAGCCGCCGGGTCCGCCAGGTTCACCTGGATGATGGAGATCTTGGCGTGGGCCTTGTTCCCGACCCAGTCGCCGGTGGCCGAGTCGGGCCGGGGCTCCGGCTCCAGGCACTCCGTCCCATTCTCACGGGCGCCCGCCACCTGGTCCGCGGTGACGCCTCCCTGGGTGGCTCCGTCGGCCTCGAAGTCCAGGTCGTTCGTCTGGCCGCTGGTCGGGTACGACGACACGTAGATGTACAGGAAGTCGTTGGCAGCCGTGGGGAACAGCGTGTGGGTGTGGGAACCGCAGTCGGTGGGGACGTTGGCGATGTTCACCGGAGCGGTCTCGTCGTTGATGTCGAAGATCCGGACCCCTTCCCAGCCCTCTTCCTGCTGGGTGTCCGTTGTGTTCGCCGCCGCGCTGGTGCAGTCGTCGCTGGCCCCGGTTCCGTCGAACCGGACCGAGTCAACGGACAGGAACAGCAGGTCCGCCGCGGCATCGGCGTCGTTATTCCACACCGAGACGTCGTTCTGGGGACCGGGACACGAGAAGTCCGTGATCATGGTGGGGTTGGACGGGTTCGAGATGTCGAAGATCCGGAACCCCCCGTAGTTCCCGGCGTAGGCTCGGTTCCCCCAGAACGCCAGGTCCGAGTTGGTGAACGCGGTCTGCGGCCGGTTGGCCAGCAGCGTCATGTTGGCGCTGTGCTCGTCGGTGTTGTGGGTCGCCCCGACGGGCAACGGAGCGGCGGTCAGCCCAACCGCGAAGAGTGCGGGCAGAACGATTCGCCACCATTGTCTCAACGCAATCCACCTCCTTGTGGTGGGTATGTGTGTCCCCTCGACGGGCAGTGCTCTGAGCGTGGGCCCGAACGGGCCGGATTCCCGCACCTTCGCCGTTCGCATCCCCCCTTCCTTCCCAGCGAAATCTAGTGAATTCCGGGTGAACGAGTCAAACCGATTGAGGTACGTGCGGACGGGCCAGAAAGGGATTTCTGGGCCGTGGACCCCCCGGGACCCCTCCGGACCCCTCCACGGTGGGAGACCGCCGGCCGCGTACAATCTGCTGGTCATGGACCGTCTTCTGGTGACCGGTGGCCTCCGCCTGTCCGGCGAGGTAGCCATCGGGGGGGCCAAGAACTCCGCCCTCAAGCTCATGGCGGCCGCCCTCCTGGCCGAGGGGCCGACCGTCCTGCACAACGTGCCCGACATCGCCGACTGCCGGACGATGGTCGAGGTCCTCGAGCGCCTGGGGGTCCCCGTCGAGCGGCAGGATCACGCGCTGGTCATCGACACAAAGGGCCCCCTGGGGAACGAGACCCCCTACGACCTGGTGCGGCGGATGCGGGCCTCGATCCTGGTCCTGGGCCCCCTGCTGGCCCGTCAGGGCCGGGCCCGGGTGGCCATGCCCGGCGGCTGCAACATCGGTCGCCGGAAGATCGATCTCCACATCCGCGGCCTGGAGCGGATGGGTGCCGAGTTCAGCTACGACCACGGCTACCTGGTGGGAACGGCCCAAAGGCTCCAGGGGGCGGTGGTGAACCTGGACTTCCCCAGCGTGGGGGCCACGGAGAACCTGTTGATGGCCGCCGTCGCCGCGTCGGGGACCACCGTGATCGAGAACGCCGCGCGAGAGCCCGAGATCCAGGACCTCGCGGCGTTCCTGGTGGCCATGGGCGGCCGGGTCGAAGGGGTCGGGACGCCCACCATCGAGATCGAGGGAGTGAGCGCGTTCCACCCGGCCGAGTACACCGTGATCCCCGACCGCATCGAGGCCGGGACGTTCGCCATCGCCGGGTGCGTGACCGGGGGTGAGATCCTGCTGCGTGGGGCTCGGGCGGACCACCTGGACTTGGTCCTGGCCAAGCTCGACGAGGCCGGGGCCCGGATCTCCATCGACCAGGCGGGCGTGCGGGTGGCCATGGCCGATCGCCCCCGGGCCGTCGACCTGGTGACCCTACCGTACCCGGGGTTTCCCACCGACCTCCAGTCCCCGATCATGGCCCTGCTGGCCACGGCCGATGGGACCAGCATCATCACCGAGAACGTGTTCGAGAGCCGGTTCATGTTCGTCGACGAGCTCAACCGGATGGGTGCGGACATCCGCACGGAGGGGCACCACGCGGTGGTGCGGGGGATGGATCGCCTGTTCTCAGCCCCGGTTCGGGCGCTCGACATCCGGGCCGGCGCCGCGATGGTCATTGCCGCGCTGGGCGCGGACGGCGTGACCGAGATCGCCGACGTCGACCACGTCGATCGGGGGTACGAAGACCTCGACGGCAAGCTCACCGCTCTGGGCGCCGAGGTGATCCGGCAGCCCGCGCTGTCGCCGGCTCTCTCCCCGTGAGGGGAGCGGCAGCCGCTCTCCTCACCCTGATCCTCACCCTGGTCCCGGCCTCGCCGGCAGCGGCGGGTACCGAACGCCAGGTGTTCCTGTTCATCACACAGGGGGTCAGCTATGAGGAGGCGGTGTCCGTCGATGGACCCCTCCGCAGGTGGGCCCAGGCCGGAGGCATCGGGCTGATGACCGGCGGCGGGGACGGCGGCGCCGGTTCATTCGCCACGCTGGGTGCGGGGGCTTCCATCGAAGCCCCCTCGGCCTCTGTCGTGGTCGAGGAAGCGGATGGCGGCCTGATCGTCGACGTTGCCGGAGGGACAGACGGCGACGCCGAGCCGGGGGCCCTGGCCTCCGAGCTGGCGGCCGCGGGGCGGACGGTGGGCTACCTGGGGGCGTCAACGGCTCCGGACCCGGCCATGCTCGTGGCCGCAGATCGAGAGGGACGGATCCCGTTGATCCAGAGCGGCGGCGCGGAGGACGGAGAGGTTGACCGAGCCGACCTCGTTGTTTCTCCCGATCTCGACCTGATCGAGACCACGCTCCAGGAGTCGACCGCGGACGATGTGCTCCTGATGGTGGTGGTGGCCGCACCCTCTTCGGCAATGATGGGCCGCGGCGACAACGTGACGCCCCTGGTCGTCGCACGCGGGTCGCCCGAAAGCCTGCTGGGGATCAACGAGTTCGGACTCGGGCAGCCGACCTCCGAGACCACGCGGCGGGACGGGATCGTGGCAAACATCGACGTGGCTCCCACCGTCCTGGATTTCCTGGGCCTGGAGATCCCTGAGGAAATGGCCGGTTCTCCCATGCGCACCGTCGATGTGCACGCGTTCCTGAGCGCCGATGAAGACCCCATCTCCAAGCACCGGGTCACCGACCTGCACTCCCGTTACCTGGAGTACCGCAAGGTGGTGACCCCCATCGGCGTGGTGGTGCTGCTGTTCGCCGTGGCCTCCCTGGTGGCGGCGCTGATCGTGCTCCTGTGGCGCAGAGGTGTCCGGCCCACCGTTGCCCGGGGCGTCGCGTTGTGGGGTCTGTTCGCCGTGTCGTTGCTGGTGGCGCTGGTTCCCGGTGGGCTCCTGCCGACGTACGACCTCGCGCTGGTCGTTCCGGCGCTGGTGGCGGTGGCCGCGGTGGTCACCGCGCTGGCCGTGCGCCTGGGACGGGGGGACCCTGCCGGTGCGGTGGCCGTGGTGGCCGGGACCGGCCTGGCCCTGGTGGTCGTCGACGGGTTCCTGGGATGGCCCACCGGGTTGACGCCGCTGTTCGGAGGCAGCGCGCTCGATGGGGTGAGGTTCTTCGGGCTGGGCAACACTTCCGCCGGCATCGTCATGGCCGGGGCGGTCCTCGTGGCCGCGCGGCTCGGTCCGTGGCCTGGGGTATGGCTGGTCCTGGCGGCGGCGTTGTTCGCCGGACTCCCGTTCCTGGGCGCCGACCTGGGCGGAGGCGTCACGCTATTTGCCGTGTCCGGGCTGTGGTACGCCCGCCGGGTCCGGACCATGGGATGGCGAGGGCAGGCGGTATGGACCGCGGCGGGCGCGGTGGCCGGGTTGCTCCTGGTGGTGGGAGCCCACGAGGTGCTTCCCCCGGGCACCACCCACGTCTCCCGGGCGGTGGAGGGGGCCGGAGGAGCCGGGGGGATCGTGGAGGTGTTCCTTCGCCGGTTGGAGATCAACCTGCAGGCCACGGCGGACACTCCGTCGGTATGGCTCGCGTTGGCCGGACTGCCGGTGTGGCTCGCGGTCGCCGCGCTGCGGCCGGGCCCGTTCCGGCAGCCGCTGGAGCGGATGGCCGTATGGCGGGGCGGGGTCGTGGTTCTGGCCGTCGGTGGGATGATCGGTTACGTGCTCAACGACACCTACGGGATGGCCGCGGTGACCTTCCCGTTCCTATCCGCGGCGATGGTCTATCCGGCGGTCCGGTGGAACAGCGCCTGAGCCCGCCCTGGCATCCGCTGGAGGCCATCCCGGTGGCCCTCGCCGCGCTGGTGACGGGGGTGCTTGCGTCGGTGATCCTGGCGGCCACCCTCGGCGGGGTGGGAGGGACGGTGTACCTCCTCGCCGCGGTGGCCTTCCAGGCCGGGCTGGCCGCCTTCTCGATCCTGTGGATCGCCATCCGCCATCGAGGGTGGGTGGCGGCGCTCGGGCTCCGCAGCCGGCGACCGGCCAGGGACGTGGCCGTGGGGGCGTGGGCGGGCGCGGGCCTGTTCGCCGTGGTGGCCTTCCTCCTGTACCCCGCGTTCGTCGTGCTGATCCGAGTGCTGACCGGTGGACCACCGGATCCGATCAACCAGCCGGTGCTTCCGAGCGACCCCACGCCCGGCGAGGTGGTGCTGGGGGTCGTGGCCGTCGTGTTGGCCGCCCCTGTTGGCGAGGAGATCTTCTTCCGCGGCTTCCTGTACGGGTCGCTCCGAGGCCGGTTCGGATTCTGGGTCTCCGGGTCGGTCTCCGCCGTGGTATTCGCGGTGTTTCACGGCGATGCCGTCCTGGCCGTGATGATGTTCTTCGTCGGGCTGGCCCTGGCATACCTCTACCAGCGACGGGGATCCCTGGCCGCCCCGATCGCCGCACATGCGGTGTTCAACGTGGTCGGGTACGCGCTGATCGTCATGGAGCGGACCTGACCGGGCGGGCAGTGGCCACCGATGAGGCAGCGGCGGTCCTGTCCGGCGGGGACGTGGTGGCGTTCACCGGGGCCGGGATCTCCGCTGAGTCCGGCATCCCCACGTTCCGTGATCCCGGGGGGATCTGGGACCGTTTCGATCCCCGGGACTTCGGGACCTGGGACGGCATCACCCGTCTGGCGGTGAGCAAGCCGGATGCCCTGGCAGACTTCCTGGCGCAGCTCCGAAAGGTGTTCGCCGCGGCCAGGCCGGGCCCGGCGCACACGGCGCTGGCCCGCCTGGAGGAGGGCGGGCTGCTCAACGCGGTCATCACCCAGAACGTGGACGGCCTTCACCAGGAGGCCGGCAGCCGCAGGGTGGTGGAGGTCCACGGGTCCTTCGAGCGCACGTCCTGCCTGGCGTGCGGGCACGGGGAGCGAGTGAGCCGGTCCGAGTTCGTGGCGAACCTGGACCGAGCCATCGTGGGGCTTCGCACGGCGTTCGTCCCCAGCATGGCCTCCCTGCTCCCGCGGTGCTCGAAGTGCGGAGGGCCGGCTCGCCCGGACTTCGTGGCGTTCGGCGAAGCGCTCCAGGACTTCGAACACGCTGACCGGCTTGCCCGGGAGGCCCGGGCCATGCTGGTGGTGGGGACGTCCGGCGAGGTGTTCCCCGCGGCACAGCTTCCGGAGACGGCGTCGCGGGCCGGGGCCGTGGTGATCGAGGTGGGGACGGGCCCCACGTTCATCGAGGCCGACCTCCGGGTGTCCGGCGAGGCCGGCACGGTGCTCCCGGCGCTCGCGGACGCCGCGCTCAGGTGACATCCTTAGCCCCCGACCGAGGAGGGAGCACCCATGCCCCAGTTCCCCAGCGAGGAATGGCTGAAGGAGTACGTCACTCGCATCAACGACAGCCCCGCGTACAAGGAGGCCGCCGCGTCCTGGGAGGGGGACGTCGCCTACGTGATCGAGGCCGAGCCGGACAAGGGCGTGCCCGAGGACGTGTGGGCGTGGCTCGATCTGTGGCACGGCGACTGCCGGGAGGGAAAGATCGTCAGCCCCGAGGAGGGCGAGAAGGCCCGGTTCGTGATCCGCGCTCCGTACACCCGGTGGAAGGAAGTGATCCGCAAGGAGCTGGACCCGGTGAAGGGCATGATGCAGGGCAAGCTGAAGCTCAAGGGCGACCTCCCCACGATTGTTCGGTACGTCAAGGCCGCCAACGAGCTGGTGAACCTGTCGCAGAGCGTTCCCACCGAGTTCCCCGACGAGTGACATGCGGGCCGTCGTCTTCGAGGACATCGGGAAGGTCCGGGTAGACGATGTCCCCGAGCCGGCGATCGAGGAGCCCGGCGACGTCCTGATCCGGCTGACCACCGCGGCGATCTGCGGGTCGGACCTCCACTGGTATCACGGCAAGGCCCCGATCCTTCCCGGCGAGGTCCTCGGTCACGAGGGGGCCGGGGTGGTCGAGGAGGTGGGGCCGGAGGTCACCTCGGTCCAGCCGGGGGACCGGGTGGTGGTGCCGTTCAACATCGTGTGTGGAGATTGCTGGTTCTGCAAACGCGGGCAGACCTCGCTGTGCGAGGACTTCCGGAACCTGGGGGCGGGGGAGATCGGCGGGGGCCTGGGAGGGACCCACGCGGAGCGTCTCCGGGTGCCAAACGCGGACCGGAACCTCCTGAAGATCCCCGACGGCATCGAGGACGAGCGGGCCCTGTTCCTGGGGGACGTCCTCACCACCGGCTACTACGCGGCCGCCATCGCGGGGATCGAGCCGGGAGACACGGTAGCGGTGGTCGGCGCCGGGCCCGTGGGGTTCTTCGCCGCCCAGGCCGCCCGGCTCCACGACCCGGCCGAGGTGCTGGTCCTGGACATGCAGCAGGACCGGCTGGACATCGTGGAGGGGCTGGGCCTGACCCCGGTCAACGTGGGCGAGCGCAACGCGCAGACCGCGGTGGGCGATCACACCGAGGGACGCGGAGCGGACGTGGTGATCGAGGCCGTGGGTTCGGTTCCCGCGTTCGAGACCGCCCAGGAGGTGGTCCGCCGGGGCGGACGGATCTGCGTGATCGGTTGGTACGTGAGCGAGTCCACGGAGCTCCAGCTGGGGATCGCCTGGTTCCGCATGCTCACGTTCGTGTTCGGCGGGATCTGTCCCATCCAGTCTTGGTGGGAGCAAGCCCTCGAGGCGGTGGCCGATGGGAGGATCGATCCGCTCCCGATCATCTCCCACACGCTGCCGCTCGAGGAGGCCCCCAAGGGCTTCGAGCTGTTCGACCGTCGGGAGGCCACCAAGGTCCTGCTGAAACCGTGACGGTCCCGGTCGAGTACGTCGACGAGGAGCCGAACGGCCTGGCGGCGATGATCGGAGGCCTGATCGAGGGGAACCTTCAGGCCCACCCCGACCGCGTCCGGCTGCTGCGGGCGGCGACGGTGGGCATCGTGGCCACCGACGCCCAGACATCCATCACCCTGTGGCTCTCGCCGAAACGGGTTCGGGTCTCCAACGGGCTCCGTGGCCGGCCGCAGGTGGTGGTTCGCTCCGATTCCTCCACCCTCACCGAGCTGAGCTCGACCCCGCTCCGCCTCGGGTTCCCCGACGCCCTGACCGACGAGGGCCGCGAGGTGACGCGGAAGCTCCTGCGGGGTGACCTCCGGGTGCGGGGTCTGGTGCGTCATCCCGAGGTGGTGTCCCGGCTGAACCGCCTCCTGTCGGTCCTCTGAGGGGCCCTGCTACGCTCTTCTGGTGGACGTCCGGGAGGTCGTCGAGGGCGTGCTCGCCGGGGAGCGGCGCGCCGTGGCCCGGGCGATCTCCATGGTCGAGGACGGCTCCGAGGACCTCCCCGGGCTGATCGCCGGCCTGTATCCGAAGACCGGACGGGCGTACACGGTGGGACTCACCGGCTCGCCCGGCGTGGGGAAGTCCAGCCTGGCTGCGGAGCTGGTGAAGGCGGCCCGGGCCCACGACCGTACGGTCTCCGTCCTGGCCATCGATCCCACCTCGCCGTTCACCGGCGGGGCGCTCCTGGGTGACCGCCTTCGGATGCAGTCCTCGGCCACGGATCCGGGCGTGTTCATCCGGTCGATGGCCACCCGCGGCCACCTCGGGGGCCTGGCCTTAGCGGCGCCGGAGGCGGTCCGGGTGCTCGACGCCGCCGGCGCCGACCTGGTGCTCGTGGAGACCGTGGGGGTCGGACAGGCGGAGGTCGAGGTGGCCACCGCCGCCGACACCACGCTGGTGGTGGTGGCTCCGGGCTGGGGCGACGCCGTGCAGGCCTCCAAGGCCGGGATCCTGGAGATCGCCGACGTGTTCGTGGTCAACAAGGCGGACCGGGACGGCGCCGCGGAGACCGTGCGGGACCTGGAGGCCATGCTGCACCTGGGGCCGGCCATGGACTGGACCCCGCCGGTGGTCCGAACCTCCGCCCAGGAGGGAGAGGGGATCGAGGACCTGTGGGAGGCCATCGAGGGGCACCGCAAGCACCTGGAGGCCACCGGAGAGCTGGACCGCCGGCGCCGGGCCCGGATCCTCCGGGAGGTGGAGGAGATGGCTTCGGTGCGTCTCCGGGATCGCGTGGCCGCCAGGCTCGAGGAGGGTGACCTCCAAGCGCTGGCCGACGATCTGGTGGCCAGGAACATGGACCCCTACCAAGCCGCCGATATGCTGGTGGAGACGGTGACTCGGGAGGAGAGATGAACCGGGAGGAGTGGCGGGACCGCTACCGCCGCTCGGGCGAGCGCGACGCGGACTTCGAGACGATCTCCGGTGAGCCCCTCGAGCCCCTGTACACGAGGGACGACGTGGAGGACCTCGACGAGGAGCGCGACCTCGGGAATCCGGGCGAGTACCCGTACACCCGGGGTGTCTACCACTCGATGTACCGCGGCCGGCTGTGGACCATGCGCCAGTTCTCCGGGTTCGGTAGCGCGGAGCAGACCAACGAGCGGTACCGATACCTGTTGTCGCACGGACAGACCGGCCTGTCGGTGGCCTTCGACATGCCCACGCTGATGGGGCGGGACTCCGACGACCCCCGATCGGAGGGAGAGGTGGGCCGGTGCGGGGTGGCCACCGACTCACTGGCCGACTTCGAGACCCTGTTCCGGGACATCCCGCTCGACGAGATCAGCACGTCGATGACCATGAGCGGGCCGGCGGTGGTGATCTTCGCGTTCTTCCTGGCTGCGGCGGAGCGTCAGGGCGTGGACTGGAAGACCCTGGACGGGACGCTGCAGACCGACATCCTCAAGGAGTACATCGCCCAGAAGGAGTACATCTTCCCGCCCCGTCCCCACCTCAGGCTGATCGGCGACCTGTTGGAGTTCTGCGCCGCGGAGGTCCCCAAGTGGCACCCGCTCAGCGTCTCCGGCTACCACATCAGGGAGGCCGGCTCCACGGCCGCGCAGGAGCTGGCCTTCACCCTGGCCGACGGGTTCAGCTACGTCGAGCTCGGCAGCCAGCGGGGGCTGGACGTGGACCGCTTCGCTCCCAAGCTGTCGTTCTTTTTCAACGCCCACATCGACTTCTTCGAGGAGATCGCCAAGTACCGGGCCGCCCGGAGGATCTGGGCCCGGTGGGCCCGCGACCGGTACGGGGCCAAGGACCCGGCGTCGTGGCGGCTCCGGTTCCACACTCAGACCGCCGGGTGCTCGCTCACTGCTCAGCAGCCGGAGAACAACATCGTCCGGACGGCGATCGAGGCGCTGGCAGGGGTGCTCGGCGGGACGCAGTCGCTGCACACCAACGCCCTCGACGAGGTCCTGGCCCTCCCCACGGAGAAGGCCGCCCAGATCGCCCTGCGCACCCAGCAGGTGATCGCCCACGAGACGGGCGTGGCCAACGTCATCGACCCGCTGGGCGGCTCCTACTTCGTCGAGGCGCTCACCAACCAGATCGAGGCCCAGGCGGGGGAGTACTTCCAGCGCATCGAGAAGATGGGTAATGGCTCGATGCTCGAGGGCGTCCTGGTGGGGATCGAGCGCGGGTGGTTCCAGTCGGAGATCGCGGACGCCGCGTACCGGGAGCAGACCCGGTTCGAGAAAGGGAGGCTGATCAAGGTGGGAGTCAACGAGTACGTCGATCCCCACGACAAGCCCATCGACCTCCTGAAGATCGGGCCGGAGATCGAGGAGTCACAGATCGGTGAGGTCCAACGCCTCCGCGATGACCGAGACGGCAAGGCGGCAGCGCACGCGCTCGAGCGGCTACGGGCGGGGGCCACGAGCGAGTCCGAGAACCTGATGCCGCTCCTGGTGGATTGCGCCCGGGCCTACTGCACCGAGGGTGAGATCGTCGGAACCCTCCGTGAGGTGTTCGGCGAGTACGTCGAGACCCCGCGGTTCTAACCCGAAGGCTCGTCGGGCCCAGGTGCAGGTCTCGGCGACCGGAGCGGTCGCCCCGTCACCACCGTGAGGACCGCTCCCGCCAGCGCGAAGTAGAACCCGGCTCGGAGACCCCCCGGGAACGAGGCGAGCTGCGGTGGCAGGCCTTCGAGGGCCTGCGCGTACCGGAACCCGAACAGCGCCACCAGGCCCAGGACGAGCACCCCCAGCCCCCTTCGCACCACCTCGACCCCGGGACGCTCGCCGACCGCGGCCAGCGCCCCGGCGAGGAGCGCCAGGAGCACGACCACGAGCCCAAGGTTCGGGATGGTGCCGCCCGCCTCTCGGAACAGCAGGCGGGGGAGGGACACGCTCACCGGGTACAGCCCAACGTCCTGCTGGAACGGTTGGACCCCCCAGGCCAGAGCGACGGAGATCGCCGCGAGCCCCGAACCGGCGAGGGTCACGAGGACACCCGGCCTCCAGGATCGGGACGGTGCCAGCGGAATCGGAGGTTCGGTCATCCGCGGGAAGCCTCGGTCATCGCCGGAACCATCGTCCGGCGACCATCTGGGTCACGGCGCCCGCAGCGGCCACGTACACCCCGATCCCCAGCGCGGTGGGGAGATCACCGATCCGGCCGTCGGCCAGGAGTGGATCGGCGGTCCGAAGGGCGAAGCCGACCGGGATGGCCAGGGTGGCCAGGCCGATCAGCCTTCGGACGAACTTGAGGAACGGGACCGCCATGGTCAGCAGGGCCACCAGGGCGCCGAGCGTCCCGATCCCCAGCAGGACCAAACCCAGGTTCAGCCCGGAGGTGGCCTGCGGGTCCAGGATCGCCACTGCGGGGATGTCCCTGGGGAAGTCTCCTTCGAACGGCCCGCGCCACTTCAGGATCGAGGACACGATCACGGTCACCGCTCCCAGCAGGGCGAACGTCGCCCCGAGCGGGAAGCTGTTCGCTGGTGGCCTGCGGTCGAGGGCATGGGCCGGTGTCGGAGGAGCGGACGAGGCGGGCGCGGGAGGACCGGGAGGCGGCGTGAGCACGGCAGTGTCCCCGCCGTGCTCTCGCGTGGCGATCGTCTCCGTGACCGCCGCGTCCTCAGACATCTGCGCGGCGGGGATGTCGTCCCAGCCGGCCATGAAGTCTTCTTCTTCGGAGGCGACGCTGGCGAGGGTCACCTCCTCGGTGAGCGATCCCCGCACGGCCGTGCCGCACCGTGGGCAGTACCGATCTCCCGCCACCAGCCGAGCTCCGCACTCCGTGCAGAACTCCTGACCTTCGGTAGCCACCGCCTCACCGAGCTGTGCTCCGCACCGCCCGCAGAACCGATCGTTCTCGTCGACGGGCACCCCACAGGAGGGACACGGCATGGCCATGGAGCCGAGGATACCCGCGCCCCGCCTCCTGATCCTCAGGTGGACTTGCTTCCGCGCCCGGCGCGCTGACACGAGGCGCACAGCCCGGAGATGGCGAAATGAGCCAGGTCCGGGAGGAAGCCGTGATGGCGGCGGATCACGCCCTTGAGCGATTCGGCCTCTTCCATCGACAGGTCGTCCTCCGCTCCACACCGGGAGCAGGTGAGGTGAACATGCTCCTCGTGGTCGGTCCGGTGGTATTCGGCCCCGCCCTCCAGATGGGCGTGACGCACCACCCCCACCGCTTCCAGCATGGTCATGGTCCGGTACACGGTGGAGGGGTTCACCGCCGGCATCCGCCGCTGGACCCGTCGGGCCACGTCCTGCGGGGTGATGTGGCCCCGGGTGGCCAGAACCTCCTCGAGGATCGCTTCCCGCTGAGGGGTGATGCGGTACCCCCGCCCCCTGAGCATCCCGGCCACCGATCGGGCCTCCTCACTCATGGGCAGACCTTACTGCAAACGCATTGCACGTGCAGCAGGCGCTATGAGCGGGGGTTCGCCCGGAGGAACTCCACCAGCCGGGCGGTGATCGCTTCGGGCTCGTCCTCCTGGAGGTAGTGCCGGGCCTCGGGAAGCTCGAGGACGTCCGCGTGCGGGTACAGGTTCCTCCACACCTCGAGGAGCATCGGGGGGAAGATTCGGTCCTGCATGCCCCACACCACCAGCGTGGGCCGCACCAGCCCCGGGACATTTTCGGCCACCTCGTGCATGTACGCCGCCGTGGGGTGCTCATGACCGATGGGGACGTCGCGGGCGAATGCGAGGATGGGCACTCGGGAGTAATAGTCGGGGAACGGGGCCCGGTAGGCCTCGGCCACCAGCGGGGTGGCGCTCTCCGGGCGCATCCCCCCGAACATCGCCTCGACGAACAGGTTGGCGCCCAGGCCCAGCATCTCGCCCAAGCCGCGGGTCCGGAACGGCTCGTGGAAGGGCATCGGGGTCCCGGAGGGAAACACGCCCACTCCGGTATTCATGATCACCAGCCGGGCCACCCGGTCGGGCTCCTCCACCGCCGCTCCGAACCCGATCGGGCCGCCCCAGTCCTGCATCACCAGCGTGAGGTCGCGGAGATCCAGCTCCCGGATGAATGCGAGGAGGTTGTCAACGTGGCTGCGCATCGTGTACCGGCG
Organism: Actinomycetota bacterium; assembly: GCA_050692555.1. Taxonomy (GTDB): domain Bacteria; phylum Actinomycetota; class UBA4738; order UBA4738; family CALAEC01; genus DAITPV01. Next base: position 55,028 of record JBOGVS010000014.1, on the reverse strand, counting down.
GTGACCCGGCGGCCGGTCGGAGCGCCCGAACCCCATGTGATCCACGGCGATGGCCCGGAAACCCGCCTCGGCGACCGGCGGGATGAACCGGCGGTACAGGTAGCTCCACGTGGGGTTGCCGTGGAGCATGAGGACCGGTTCCCCCGCTCCCTCCTCCACATAGTGGAGCCGGACATCGGCGGCGACCTGCGCGTACCGCGGCTGGAACGGGAACGTGCCGTCGAAGTCCCCCATCAGGTCGGCCATCGGGGCAGAGCCTACCCCGGCTCCTCTATGATGCGGCCGCGGGAGGAGGCGGCATGGCCAGGGCCAAGAAGGACACCATTGCGATGCTCAAGACGGTCCCGTTGTTCGAGGGGCTGTCCAAGCGGGAGCTCGAGGCGATCTACCCGGCGGGCAAGGAGGTGGTCTTCCCTCCCGACAAGAACATCGTCGAGGAGGGGGCCACCGGGGGCGTCGGCTTCCACCTGATCCTGGAGGGCGAGGCCGCGGTCCTGGTCGGCGGACGGAAGCGGGCCACCCTCCGGGCCGGCGACTACTTCGGCGAGATGTCCCTCCTGGACGGAGGCCCAAGGTCGGCCACGGTGCGGGCCGTCACACCGGTGCACACCCTGTCGCTGACCTCATGGTCGTTCCTACCGCTCCTGGAGAAGATCCCCTCGATCGCCAGGAAGCTGCTGGTCGAGATGTCCCGCCGGCTCCGCTCGCTGGAGCACTCGCTGACTCACTAGACCAGGCCCACGCTCGCCGAGCGTTCGATCCGCACTCCCCAGGGCTGCTCGGGCTCACCGTCGAACGTCAGGCGATTCTGGCCGGCCCTGAGGAACGGCGCTCCGAGCAGGATGGTCTGGGGGTCTCCCCACGCAGCCTGCGGCGAGGGTCGCAGCGCGGAGACCAGCCGTCCGTTGAGGAGCACGGCGACCTCTCCGGGGATCACGTCGAACCCCCGGACCACCACCGCGGTCTCCGATCCATCGGAGGTGAAAGCGTAGGTCACCCGGTCCTCGCGGCCCGGGTCCGACTGCGGCATGGCCCCGTGCGCGCCTCGCTCGTCCAGCGACAGCGGCGACGCCACCAGGGTCACCCGGCGGACCGCCCAGGTCTCCCCGGCCCCGCGCACGTCGGGATCGATCTGGAACGTGACCCGGTTGTTCCCGTCGTCCAGGGCGTCGTCGGGGAGGGTCGCGGTACTCCGGGGGCCCCAGGCCGCCCGATCGGTGGGGGGAAGGACGGCCACGGGCTCTCCGTTCACCGACACGGTGGCTTCGTTGGTGGCCAGGTCGAAGGCCTCGTAGTCGAGCTCCCAGCCCCCAGGGAACGACCCCGCGACGAATGAGACCGCGCCATCGAAGGTCCGGTCGGCGTCGGGAATGGCCCCGTACGTCCCCACGTCCCGCCCGAGCCGGAGCCGCTCCGGCCGGTCCCGTTTCTCCTTCTTCTTGGGCTCGCTGCCCTGAGCCGGCTGGGCGAACCGCAGCGTGGCCAGGGCGGCCCACTCCTCGGGGCCCGAGGAGCCCACGTCGTACAGGCTGGCCCCCATGAGCCGCTGCTCGCTCACCGCCCGGATGAATCCAGCCATCTCGGGTCCGTCGAGGCCGTTGGCGATCCCACCGATCATGTGGATGGGGATGTCCGGCCGCGCCGTGACCTGACGAACGACCTGGGCGGCCTGGGTGATGTAGTCGTGGGTCCCGGCCTCCCCCTGCACGTGGTAGGAGGAGTAGGCCATCGGCAGGTACACGTCGTAGATGGCCGCCAGCTCGGCGTCGGGGAACACCGGCCAGTAGCTGGGCGACCGGAGGGGTGACGGCGTGATGGCCCCCAGCGGATACGTCGGCCCCACGGCCCGGCGGATCGCGTTCGACAGCTGAAGCAGCCGGTTGGCCCGCTCGGTGGGGTCCTGCACCGCGGTGACCTCGATGTCCAGGGCGAACGAGTCGAACCGCTCTCCGGCGGGGCTGGCGAACCGGACCGCGGCCAGCGACCATTCCAGGTCTCGCTCCAGGTCGACGAAGTCGGGGACGTACCACCCCACCACCCGCATCCCGGCTGCGTGAGCGGCGTCGAGGAACCGGCCCGCCAGGTCGGGGAACCGGATGGGGCCGGGGAGCCGGTAGCTGGCCGTCTCCAGGTACAACGTCCGCACCCCGCGGCCGGCCAGGTCGGCCACCGTGGCCTCCGGTGCTTCGTACAGTCCGCCGTCGAAGATGTCCACCCATGCGCCGAGGCCCCGGTACGGCTCGATGTCCGCCCGCGGCTGGCCGTGCGAGGGGGCCGCCGGAAGGAGGACCGCGCCGGCCACCAGCACCGCGCCGACGCGGAGCGTGAGCTTCACCGGACTAAGATAGGCCGTTCCCGAGCGAGGAGACCCGATGGGAGAATTCGTGCGCCTGGAGGTCGAGGACGGGGTGGGGACCATCCGACTGGACCGTCCTCCAATGAACGCGATCAACGAGGAGCTGACCCGCGACCTGCTGGACGCCGCCATCGAGGCCGGCCGCCGGGACGACGTCGGGGCCGTGGTGATCTACGGGGGCGACAAGATCTTCGCCGCCGGAGCCGACGTGAAGATGATGGTGGACATGAGCCCCGCCGAGATCCGACCGATGATCCAGGGCCTCCAGCAGTGCTTCAGCACCGTGGAGGACATCCCCAAGGTCACCATCGCCGCCATCAACGGCTACGCGCTGGGAGGCGGGTGCGAGCTGGCGATGTGCGCCGACTTCCGGTTCGCCGCCACGAACGCCAAGCTCGGCCAGCCGGAGATCCAGCTGGGGATCATCCCCGGAGCCGGGGGCACCCAGCGGATGCCCCGGCTGATCGGGCCGGCCAAGGCCAAGGACCTCATCTACACGGGGCGCCAGGTGAAGGCCGAGGAGGCCAAAGACATCGGCCTGGTCGACCAGGTATGCGAGGACGTGTACGCGGAAGCGGTCGATGCCGCCCGCCAGTTCGCCAAAGGTCCCCTGGTGGCGCTCCGGGCCGCCAAGGTCTCGGTCAACTGGGGCGCCCGGGTGGACCTCCAAACCGGTCTGTCCATCGAGCGGGAGACCTTCGCCGACCTGTTCAGCACCGAAGACCAGAAGTCCGGGATGCGCACGTTCCTGGAGCAAGGCCCCGGCAAGGCGACGTTCGAGGGCAAGTAGGCCGGCCGGTGGCCCGCGTGGTTCCCGATCCCAAGGTCGCCAACGCCATCTACCACGACGCCGCGGCCGCCACGTACGACGCCAAGTGGTCCATCGCGTTCGACGGGGCCGGCATCAACTACGTGCGGGAGCGGACCGAGCGCATGCTGCCGGGCCGCCGGTACGAGAGGGTCCTGGAGGTGGGAGCGGGGACCGGGTTCTGGGTCCTCAACCTGTGGCGAGCCGGCTTCGCGGGTCGGGTCCACGTCATCGACATCTCCGAGGGGATGTTGGAGGTGTGCCGGGAGAACGCCGCCGCGGTGGGGTGCCCGGTGGAGGCTCGGGTCGGTGACGCGGAGCGGCTGCCATACGAGGACGGTTCGTTCGACCTGGTGGTGGGCCATGCCTTCCTTCACCACGTCCCCGACCCCGCTGCCGCGTTGACCGAGGCGTACCGCGTTCTGTCCCCCGGCGGTGCGCTCCTGGTTGCGGGGGAGCCCAGCCGCGTGGGTGATCGGATGGCCGGGGTGGCCAAGGCCGGGACCCGGACGGCCTGCCGGATCCTCACCCGCCTACCGCCCCTGCGCTCCCTGACGTCGGAACGCGTCCCGCCGACCAGCGAGGAGGATCGGATCCTCCAGGACCTCGAGTGGGACGTTGACCTCCACACGTTCGACCCCCGGAGGGTGGCCGGGTGGGCGCGGGCGGTGGGGTTCGCCGAGGTCCGGGTGGAGACCGAGGAGCTGCTGTCGAGCTTGTTCGGGTGGACGGTCCGAACGATGGAATCCGAGCTGCGCCCCGGGCTGTTCGGGAAGCGGTGGGCCAGGTTCGCGTTCCGAAGCTGGCAATCCCTGTACCGGGTGGACCAGTTCCTGTATCCGGTATTGCCCAAGGGCCTGTTCTACAACCTCCTGCTCTCCGGTCACCGGCCGCCCGTGGGCTGAGCCGGTGTCGGCCTGGATCCGCGAGCGGATGTACAGGCCCAAGTTCTGGGCCATGGGCCTGCGGTACGCCTGGTTCCGCCTGCGGAACCCTCACGTGATCACCCGGGGGATGGTGTTCATGGCCCGGGGCGTGGAGATCCGGTGCACCAGGGGGCTGGGCCACCTGGAGATCGGGCGCCGGGTGTGGATCGGCCGGGGGACGTCGATCCGGTGCCACGAGGGCTACCTGCGGATCGGCGATCGGGTGGTGTTCGGGGGCGACGACACCGTCAACTGCTATCTCCACGTGGAGATCGACGACGACTGTCTTTTCGCCGACCAGGTCTATGTGGGGGACTTCGACCACCGATACCAGGATCTGGACACGCCCATCCAGCAGCAGGGGATCGTCAAGTCGCCGGTCCGCATCGGCCCGGATTGCTGGCTGGGGGTGAAGTCAACCGTCCTGCGGGGGACCACGGTGGGGGAAGGGTCCGTGGTGGGGGCCTCCACGGTGGTCCGGGGGCGGTTCCCCGAGCGGTCGTTGATCGTGGGGAACCCCGGGCGGTTGGCCAAGCGTCGGAATGGGTAGAAGCGGCAATGGCGCCCCCCCGGGGCTCCAGCGGGGAATACCGCGTGCCGATGACCTGTTGTGGGGGTTGGCAGCCCGCCACCCCCGAGAGTGGGAAAGGGAGTTCGATGAGCGACGGCCAGTTCATGAAGGGGTCCCGGCCCCGGGAGCTGCCCCGACCGAACCGGACCTATGGTCCCGGCCGGGTTTGCGCCCACGAGGGCTGCGACACCCGGATCTCCATCTACAACCGGCTGGACTACTGCTGGGCGCACATGCCCCACCGCTTCCCCCTGGTCCGGGGCGAGCGGCGCCGCAGGGCCGCTGCTTAGTCCTTCAGGCCCTCCGGGGCGATCCGGCGGGCGATCTCACGTGCTTCGTCCAGGCGGGCCCGGTCGACGAAGAGGCGAGGCCCCCACTCCATGAACAGCACGTAGGAGACGGTTCCCGGGTTCTTGGCCCACCAGGTGATCCCGGCCTCCTCGAGCTTCTCCGCGATGGCGTTGGCGTGTTCGTTGGTGAACTGCCCCAGATAGACGGTGGTGACCTTGCTCACGGTCCGATCGTATCGCCCTCGAGTACTAAGCCCGGCAAACGGCGAGGAGGTCCAAGGGGCGTTGAGCGTGTCGGGTGATACGGAAGTCCTGTGACCGAACCGTCCGGAGGACGCCTCGGAGCCACGCGGGCTGATCCGGGTAGGGGAGTCGTACCAGGCGATGCTGGACCGACTCGCCGAGGACCCGGTCGAGAAGGGCCAGGGGCGCTCGGTGCTCGATCCCCAGGAGGTCCACCCGAGCGAAGTGTCTCAGCAGGAGCGCCTGGAGCTCGCCGGCGTCGAACTCGCGGACGTGGAACGGGTTGAGGCCGCCGGGGAATGTTGCCCGGTTGGGGGTCGACAGGATTAGCGTGCCACCCGGACGGAGAGCCCGCCGACAGTCGGCCAGGAACTCATCCGCACAGGGAAGGTGCTCGATGACCTGGAGGGACACCAGCGCGTCCGCCGAGCCGTCACGCACCGGGATGCGACACAGGTCCGCCTGGACGAACCACGGCGCCAAGTACCTGTCCGCGGCATGCCCGATCGACTCGGCGTCCAGCTCGAAGGCCACCACCCGGGGCCCGGCCGGCCAGCATCGCGGCGCCGTATCCCTCTCCCGCTCCGGCGTCCACGACCGTCCCCCGCGCGAACCTGGACGCGAACCGGTACGCGGCCACGTGTCGCCGGAACCAGTAGTTCTCTTCCGGGATCCCCGGCAGGGTCCGCTCGCCGGTGAGCGGGAGGTTCAATCCGCGCAGAAGGTTCGAACCCGGGCGACGCCCGCGGGCGGCGGGTCGAGCGAGGCGGCGAAGGCCTGAGCATCCGCCTTCCTTTCGAAGTACACGGCCACGCCGTGCAGGCTGGGGTCCACCCCCAGCGCTTCGGCGGCTCCCTCGTCGCAGGCCAGCTCGCCGAATCCCCCGACCGTGACCTCCAGGTCGCGGAGCCGGTTGAAGGCCTCGTCGAGCTCGGCGCTGCCGGCCTCCGCCACCACGGCGTACACCGCCCAGTACCGCCCCCCCTGCTCCACCGTCACCGCGGGCGGGGAAATCGCGGCCGGCGACTCCGTGGGGGTTGGGCTGGGCGATTCCGTGGGGCTGAGACTGATGGGCTGAGGGGAGGGACTGGCCTGTCCTCCGGCCCCTCCGCCCTCCGGGCAGGCCGTCAGCAGCAACGCGGCCATGAGAGCGAGTCGTCGCACCCGGGGACCGTACATCAGGCCGGGCCGCAGCCGGAGCCCAGGAACACCCGAAGGGCCAGGAACGTCCGGCCGTCGAGCAGGGTCTCCACGCAGGCCAGGCCACCGGTTTCGATCTCCGAGATCTGCTCATCGGCGAGCTCCAGCCACTCGCTGCCTTCCAGCGCCAGGAAAGCCGTGGCGCCCTGGCCCAGGCGCTCCACGGCAACCTCCGGGCCCTGGCCTTCTCGCACGATGATCTGCGAGTCCGATACCTCCTCCAGGGTCCCGTCGACCCACACTACCGGGGGATCGCCGGGCCCCGGTGCCGACTGGGGCACGGCCGGGGTGGTGGCATCCGAGCTCGCCGGCTCCAACAACACCCGGTCGGCCAAGAGCGCCGCGGCGGCGCCGAGCGCAACCAGCAGCAGCCCTCCGACCACGCGCACCGGCCCATTATCGGGGTCACGAGGCGCGGCCACGGCCGGGCCGAATCGGGTACAAATAGGGGTCCTTTCTCCGAGGAGGCTCGCTTGAACGTCGTGGTGTTGGCCAAGTACATCCCGGATCCAACCGGCACGCCGGAGATCGGGGACGACTTCCTGTTGGTCCGGGAGGGGGTGGAAGGAAGCCTGGATCCCGGTGACGAACCGGCCATCGAGGCAGCCCTGGAGATCACCGAGAAGGAGGGCGGCGAAGTCACGGTGGTATCGATGGGCCCCGCGCCGGCCATGGATGCGGTCCGCAAGGCCCTGTCGCTGGGAGCCGCGAAAGGCGTGCTGATCACCGACGACGCGCTGCGAGGCTCCGACACCCTGGCCACGGCAATGGTCCTGTCCACGGCGATCCAGCTCCAGGAGCCGGACCTGGTGCTGGCCGCGGTGGAGTCCACCGACGGCTACACCGGCACGCTGCCCCAGGCGCTGGCGGAGTTCCTGGGCCTGCCGGCCCTCACGTTTGCCCGGAAGTTCGAGCTGTCCGACGGGTCGATCAAGATCGAGCGCCAGACCGAGGAGGGCTACGAGGTCGTGAAGTCGTCGCTGCCGGCCCTGGTCACGGTGACGGCGGGAGCCACGACGCCGCGGTATCCCACCCTCAAGGGGATCATGCAGGCGAAGCAGAAGCCGGTGGAGCAGCTCAGTCTCTCGGACCTGGGGTTCGACGCGGAAACGGTGAAGGCCACCCAGAACGTCACCGCGATCGAGCCGGCCCCCGAGCGTGAGGCCGGGGAGGTCATCGAGGACGACGGCAGCGCCGCGGAGCGGATCGTGCAGTTCCTCAAGGAAGCGAAGGTGGTCTGAGGTGACCACGGTCTGGGTGTACGGGGAGATCGGGCCGGACGGGACGCTCAACGTGACCGCCCTGGAGCTCCTGACCAAGGCCCGGGAGCTCGGCGACACGGTGGAAGCGGTGGTGCTGGGGTCGGGGGCCAAGGGAGCCGCCGGTCCACTCGGTGAGCACGGCGCCCAGAAGGTGTACGCGGGTGACGATTCCGTGTACGACGAGCACCTCGCTCAGCCCCGGGTCCACGCGCTCCACCAGCTGGTGAAGCAGCATCAGCCGAACCTGATCCTGTTCGGCTCCACGTACAACTCGCGCGACGTGGCAGGTCGGCTCCAGGCTCGTACCGGCTCGACGCTGATGAGCAACGCCAGCGAGGTCACCGCACCCGACCGGGCACAGACGCAGATCTTCGGCGGCACCAAGATCGCCGATGTGGAGCTGGGCGGCCCGGACCCCAAGCTCGTCCTGGTGCGGCCGAAGTCCTTCGTGGCCGAGCCCTCCGGGGGCCAGGCCGAGGTCGTGCCGGTGGAGATCGAGGTCCCCGACGAGCTGAAGTCGGCCAAGCTCGTGGAGCGCCACGAGGAGGAATCCACCGGGCCGAAGCTCGACCAGGCGCCCGTGGTGGTGTCCGGAGGCCGAGGACTCCAGGACCCCAAGAACTTCGAGCTGCTCAACGATCTGGCCAAGGCCATCGGGAACGCGGCGGTGGGGGCCACCCGCGCCGTGGTGGACGCGGGGTGGGTGCCCTATGCCATGCAGATCGGGCAGACCGGGATCACCGTCAAGCCCGACGTGTACATCGCCATCGGGATCAGCGGTGCCACCCAGCACCAGGTGGGGATGAAGGAGGCCAAGCGGATCATCGCCATCAACAAGGACCCCGACGCCCCCATCTTCAAGCTGGTCGATCTGGGGGTGGTGGGCGACGCTCTGAAGGTGGTCCCCAAGGTCACCGAGCAGATCAAGGGATCCGGCTAGCCGGGCACGTCCGCGAACGCCCGGACCGGGAACGACGCTCCCCGGACGATCGCCGGGGGGACCGCGGTGACCGTGAACCCTTCGCGTGGCAGGGCCTCCAGGCCGCGGAGGCGCTCCAGGATCAGCACGCCAGCCTCCAACAGACGGGTGTGGGCAGGACGCGCCGGATCGGACGTGTCGTCGACGTTGTTCCAGTCCACGCCGACCAGAGCCGCTCCGCCTTCGATTAGCAGGTCGATCGCTTCCGGCGACAGATAGGGATCCGGCTCCCAGTACGAGTCGGTTCCCCACCGCCGGTCCCACCCGGTCCGGAGCAGCACGGCTCGTCCCCGAATCTCCTGCGGCTGGAGGTCGATGGCGACAGAGGATGCGGCGGTCCCGGCTTCGACCAGGATGCCCGGAAGGTTGGCCAGACGTTCGAGCTGGATCGCCGCCAGGTCCTCGCGGTCCCGGTGGCGGTGGAACGGAGCGTCGAGGTACGTCCCGGTGTTGCCGGGGATGTCCACCCGCCCCGGGTAGAACTCGGCCTTGCCCTGATACCGCTCCCGGGAGGCATCGTGATCGAGGATGGCGCTCACCCGGGCCTCGGGCAGCACTCCCGGCAGTGTGGGCATCCCGTCCTCGATCGGAAAGCTGAGATCAACCAGCATGCGGGGCCTATCCTGCGGGGGCCTGCAAGAACATCCACCGGTGACCCTCGGCATCGGCGGCGTTGTAGCCGCGTCCGTAAGGCTCGTCTCGGAGCTCCAGAAGGATCTCCGCTCCCGCGGATCGTGCCTGTTCGTAGTGGAGGTCAACATCATCGACGTAGACGAGGGAGCCGTCGACCCCGTGGGGCACCGACAGCCATTCCCGGGCGTACTCGCAGACCTCCTGGTGTCGGGGGGGGCTCCGGTACGCCGGCCCCGGCCATCCCAGCATCACCACGGCGCCGTCGAGCTCCAGCTCGGCGTGCGACACGGTGCCGTCGGGTTCGGTGTATCGCTCACCGCCCTTCTCTCTGAAGCCGAAGGCCTTGCTGAGCCAGTCGATCGCCTCTGCGACGTTCTCGTAGGAGATCATCGGCACGGCCCGCTGCTCTGCCTCCACGGTCGACCGGGACATCGCCACTCCTCTCGCTCGCCTCGGAGCATTCTCGCAGTTCCGTCATCGTGACCGACCCGATGCCTGCGAGCAGCCTGTTACCCTCAGGCTCGATGTCGCCGTCGGTGCTGGTCGCCATGAGCGGGGGAGTGGACTCCTCTGTTGCCGCTTGCCTGCTGGCCGAGCGGGGGTACGACGTCGTGGGCTCCCACCTGAAGCTGGTGCATACCGATGGTGTGGAGCACGGCTGCTGCGGCCCGCAGGCGGAATCCGACGCCCGGGAGGTGGCCGAGACCGCCGGGTTCCCCTTCGAGGTGCTCGACCTGTCGGAGGTGTTCGAGGACCGGGTGATCGGGGACTACCTGGCGGAGCACGAGGCCGGTCGCACCCCCAACCCGTGCGTTCGGTGCAACGAGCGGATCAAGTTCGGGGCGTTCCTGGACCGGGCCGAAGAGCTGGGCGCCGACCTGGTGGCCACCGGGCACTACGTCCGAACCCGGCGAACCGGCGACGGACGGTGGCGGCTGCTCCGGGGACTCGACCGCGACAAGGACCAGTCGTACGTGCTGGCCGGGCTCACCCAGCGACAGCTGGGCCGGGCCACGTTCCCGGTGGGGGAGATGACCAAGGCGGCGACCCGGGGCCACGCGGAACGACTGAGGCTCCCGGTGGCCGGCAAGCCCGACTCCCAGGACCTGTGCTTCGCTCCGGCCGCGGATGCCGGCGAGTTCGTCGCCGCCCGGGCTCCTCACCTCGCTCGCCGAGGCGATGTAGTGGACGCCGAGGGGCGGTCCCTGGGCGTGCACCAGGGCGCCTTCCGGTACACGATCGGGCAGCGCCGAGGCCTGGGGGTCTCCACGGGAGAGCGAACCTACGTGGTGGACGTCGACTCCGGGGCGAACCGGGTGGTGGTCGGTCCCGCGGCACTGCTGTCGCGCCGAGGGCTGGAGGCGGAACGGGTGAACTGGATCGCCGGGCGGCCGGCCGAGCCGTTCGAGGCCTCGGTGAAGATCCGGTACCGGGGCGAGGAGGCCGCGGCCGTGGTGGCGCCCGTCGGGGACGACGGTGCCCGCGTGGAGTTCCGTTCCCCCCAGCGAGCGGTGGCCCCCGGGCAGAGTGTGGTGTTCTACTCCGGCGACGAGGTCGTCGGGGGAGGGACGATCACTCGAGCCAGGGAGGGCTAATGGCCAGGGACACGTGGACCGGCTCGCGAGTTGAATGGGAGCACCGGCCGACGGCTCGAGGCGGCGGGAAGGTGGTGCGAGCCCGCATCGCCGAGCGCGAAGAGGCCCTGGCCAAGGTGCCCCTGTTCGAGGGACTGCCCCGGCGACACCTTCGCCAATTGGCCAAGGCCAGCGGCGTGACCGAGCGCCGTGAGGGCACCACCGTGGTCAGGGAAGGTGCAGCGGGTTCGGTGTTCTTCGTGATCCTCGACGGCCGGGCCAAGGTCGTCCGCCGGGGCCGCACGGTGGCCCGGCTGAAGCGAGGGGACTTCTTCGGTGAGATGTCCCTGCTCGACGGCGAGCCTCGAGGCGCTTCCGTGGTCACCGAGACGCCGGGGCGATTCCTCACCCTCTCGGGCAAGAGCCTGTCGGACATGCTGGCCCGGGACCCGCTCCTGGCCACCCGGATCATGAAGTCCATGGCCGCCCGGCTACGGAAGCTGGAGAAGCCTCCGGTCGGGTAGGGCCGGCTCCACCCCAGGTATCCTCGGTTGGTGATGGCCGGCCGGGTGATCTCCCTCCAGGTGTGCGAGCAACGGCACGGGCCCATGTCGTTCCGGGACGAGGTCAAGGCGGTAGCTCGGGGCGGCCTCGAAGGCGACATCCACGCCGACCGGGACACCCGGTCGGTCCTCCTGATGGACACCGAGAGCCTGTCCGCGCTGGGGCTGTCTCCCGGTGACCTCCGCGAGCAGGTCACCGTCGAGCTGCCCGGCCTTCAGACGCTCGAGTTCGGTGCCCGGCTGCGGTTGGGGGACGTGGAGATCGAGGTCAGCAAGCCGTGCGATCCGTGCACCCACATCGGCGAGCATCTGGGCGCCGAGGATCTCGAGGCCATGCGCCGCCGGCTGGTGGGACGACGGGGGATCCTGGCCCGGGTGGTCGGGGGCGGGCTGGTCCGGGTGGGCGACCCGGTCGAGGTGCGGTGAGCCAGCGGGACGTCGAGCGCCGGTCCGAGGCCAAGCGCCGGGTGGAGGAGCTCCAGGACCTCATCGATCACCACAATTACCGGTACCACGTCCTGGATGACCCCGAGGTCTCGGACGCGGAGTTCGACGAGCTCATGCGGGAGCTCAAGGCCCTGGAGGACGAGTTCCCCGAGCTCATCATCCCGGAGAGCCCCACCCAGCGGGTCGGGGGCCAGCCCTCCGAGCTGTTCGCTCCGGTGCGCCACCGGGCCCCGATGCTCTCCCTCGACAACGCGTTCTCGTGGGAGGAGCTAAACGCGTGGGGCAAGCGGCTGGAACGAGCTCTGGGCCGGCAAGCCGACTTCGTTTGCGAGCTGAAGATCGACGGCGTGGCTGTGTCCCTCACGTACGAGAACGGCTCCTACACCCGGGGCGCCACCCGCGGGGACGGAATCGTGGGCGACGACATCACCGCGAACATCCGCACGATCCGCGCGGTACCGGCCAAGCTCCGGGGCGGCGGCCACTCCAGCGTCCTGGAGGTTCGTGGCGAGGTGTATCTCCCGGTGAAGGCGTTCGAGCGCCTCAACAAGCAGCTCCTGGAGCAGGGTGGCCGGGCCTTCGCCAACCCCCGCAACGCGGGGGCCGGCACGCTGCGCCAGAAGGATCCCGCGGTCACGGCGTCCCGGCCCCTGAGCCTGTGGTGCTACGGGGTCGGCGTGGCCGAGGGACGCCGGTCCCAGCGGCACTCCGAGTCCCTCGAGTACCTCAAGGAAGCGGGACTACCGGTGCCGCCCACCACGGAGAAGTTGGAGACCCTCGAGGAGGTGTTCAGCTTCTGCGAACGGTGGCAGAGGAACCGCCACGACATCGACTACGAGATCGACGGCGTTGTTGTCAAGGTGGACCAGATCGCCCTGCAAGAGGAGCTGGGCGCCACCAGCAAGGCGCCCAGATGGGCCATCGCTTACAAGTTCCCCCCGGAGGAACGGACCACCGTGCTCAAGAACATCTTCGTCCACACCGGCCGGACCGGCGTGGTGACCCCGTTCGCGTTCCTCGAGCCGGTGTTCGTCGGCGGCGTCACGGTTACCACCGCCACCCTGCACAACGAGGACGAGGTGGCCCGCAAGGACGTCCGGGAGGGCGACACGGTGATCGTCCGCCGGGCCGGCGACGTGATCCCCGAGGTCATCGGGCCGGTGCCCGCCAAGCGGAAGAAAGGGGCCCGGAGGTGGAGGTTTCCCAAGAAATGCACCTCGTGCGGCACCGCACTGGTTCGGAAGGAAGGCGAGGCCTACTGGCGGTGTCCGAACCGACGGGGCTGTCCCTCTCAGAACATCGAGTGGCTGTTCCACTTCGCTTCGCGTGGCGGGATGGACATCGAGCACCTCGGGTACAAGACCGGTCTGCTGCTGATCGATCGGGGGTGGGTGGAGGACCCCGCAGACATCTACGCGATCACGGACGAGCAGCTCGCCGAGCTGCCGGGGTTCAAGGACAAGTCGATCTCCAACCTCCGGCGCTCCATCGAGGCGGGAAAGGACCGTGAGCTGTGGCGGCTCCTGGTGGCTCTCTCGATCCCCCACGTCGGGGGCCACGTGGCCCAGGTGCTGGCCGACGCGTTCGGGTCCATCGACACGCTCAAGGACGCGTCGGTGGAGGATCTGGAAGCCGTGGAGGAGATCGGCCCGGTGGTGGCCCGGGCGGTCCACGACTGGTTCGCCGACCGGGGGAACCGGAAGCTCCTCGACAAGCTTCGCAAGGCCGGGGTTCGGATGGCGGATCCGCCGAAGAAGAAGAAGGCCAAGGGACCGCTGACCGGCAAGACCATCGTCCTCACCGGCGGGCTGGAGTCGATGTCTCGGGAGGAGGCCACCAAGGCCGCCGAGGAGGCCGGCGCCCGGGTGGCCTCCAGCGTGTCGAAGAAGACCGACTTCGTGGTGGCGGGAACGGACCCCGGGACGAAGTACGACAAGGCCCAGGGCCTGGGCGTGGAGACCATCGACGAGAAGGAGTTCCTGAAGCGCTTGGGCCGCACCAAGCCCCGGGCCAAGGCTGCAACCCGCGGGAGCTAACGAACTCCCCTCGGCTAGACTGCCGCTGATGCCGGTTGAGATCGATGTCGACCACGTCGCCCGCTTGGCGCGGCTGGCGCTCACCGACGAGGAACGGGAGCGGCTTCGCGCCCAGCTGGGGGTGATCCTGGAGGCCGCCGAACGGGTCCGCGAGGTGGCCGCCGACGACGTGCCGCCCACCGCGCACCCCGCTCCCCAGCGCAACGTGTTCCGCGACGACGACGAGCCCTGGGAGTCACTCCCGCGGGACCGGGCCCTGGCCGGAGCGCCCGAGACCGACGACGGGCGGTTCAAGGTGCCTCGGATCATCGAGGTGGAGTGAGGGCAGTCCGGTGACCGAGCTCTGCGACCTCACCGGCCACGACCTGGCCCGGGCTCTGCGCGACCGCCAGGCCACCGCTCTCGAGGCCACCGAATCCTGCCTCGGTCGGATCGAGGCCGTCGACGGGAGGGTGAACGCGTTCCTGGAGGTCACCGCGGATCGGGCCCGAGACCAGGCCCGGGCCGCCGACGCACGGGTGGCTGCCGGAGAGGAGCTCTCGCCGGTGGCGGGGGTGCCGCTCGCTCTCAAGGACGTGCTGTGCACGAACGGCATCACCACGACGTGCGGGTCGAAGATCCTGCGGACCTACGTGCCCCCCTACGACTGCACCCCGTGGGCCCGGCTCCAGGCGGGGGGGTCGGTGCTGCTCGGCAAGACGAACTGCGACGAGTTCGCCATGGGGTCGTCCACGGAGAACTCGGGGTACTTCCCCACGCACAATCCGTGGGACCCGGAGACCGTACCGGGCGGCTCGTCGGGGGGGTCCGCGGCGGCGGTGGCGGCCGGGGAAGCGGTATGGGCCCTGGGCACCGACACCGGGGGATCGGTGCGGCAGCCCGCGGCGCTGTGCGGGGTGGTGGGCTTCAAGCCGACGTACGGGCTGATCTCCAGGTACGGGCTTATCGCGTTCGCCTCCTCCCTCGACCACATCGGCACGCTGACCCGCGACGTCCGGGACTGCGCCACGCTGGTGTCGGCGATCGCCGGCAAGGACCGGCTCGATGCCACCTCCCTGCCGACCGAGCCTCGCGACTACACGGAAGGGCTGGACGGGGGAGTGAGCGGACTGCGGATCGGCGTGGTCCGAGAGTGGCTGGGCGAGGGAGTGGAGCCGGGAGTGCGTGCCGCCATCGAGGCGTCGATCGATCGCCTGGCAGGGCTGGGGGCGGAGATCGGGGAGGCCGCCCTGCCCCACACCGAGTACGCGTTGTCCGCGTACTACCTGATCGCTCCCGCGGAGTGCTCGTCGAACCTGGCCCGGTACGACGGGGTGCGGTACGGCCACCGAGCCAGTGATGCCGCCGACGTGGTCGAGATGAACATGCGGACCCGCGGCGAGGGGTTCGGCGACGAGGTCAAGCGCCGGATCATCCTGGGCACCTACTCCCTGTCCGCGGGGTACTACGAGGCCTACTACGGCCAGGCCCAGAAGGTCCGCACCCTGGTGATCCGGGACTTCGAGAACGCGTTTTCCGACCACGACCTGTTGCTGGGACCGACCTCGCCGACCGTGGCGTTCCGGATCGGGGAGAAGGCCGAGGACCCCCTGGCCATGTACCTCTCCGACATCTTCACGATCCCCAGCGACCTGGCCGGGAACCCGGCCATCTCGGTTCCCTGCGGCCTGGACGACCGGGGTCTGCCGATCGGCCTCCAGCTCATGGGCAAGCACCTCGATGAGCCCACCGTGCTCCGGGCCGCGCAGGCGTTCGAGCAGGACCTGGGGCTGGCCGAACGCCCCGCCCTGGTTCGGGAGGCGGCGTGACCGACTACGAGACGGTCATCGGGCTGGAGTGCCACGTGGAGCTGTCCACGCGTTCCAAGATGTTCTGCGGCTGTCCGAACGCGTTCGGCGGTGAGCCCAACACCCGCACCTGTCCGGTGTGCCTGGGGCACCCGGGGACCCTCCCGGTTCCCAACCGGCAGGCGATCGAGGGCACCATGAAGATCGCCCTGGCCCTGGACGGCGAGATCGCGCCGCGGTCCCTGTTCCACCGGAAGAACTACTTCTATCCGGACATGCCCAAGAACTACCAGATCAGCCAGTACGACCTTCCCATCAGCACCGGCGGCCATCTCGACGTGGAGGTGGACGGCGAGGTTCGGTCGATCCAGATGAACCGCGTCCACCTGGAGGAGGACACCGGAAAGACGGTGCACGCCGGGGCCACCGGACGTATCGCCGAGGCCGAGTACGCCCTGGAGGACTACAACCGGGCGGGGGTGCCGCTGGTCGAAGTGGTCTCCGAGCCCGACATCCGCTCCTCGGAGGAGGCCCGGGCGTACCTCCAGGAGCTGCGAGCGCTGCTGGAGGCCCTGGGGGTCTCGGACGTGCGGATGGAGGAGGGATCGCTACGCTGCGACGCGAACGTATCGGTGCGGCCTCGCGGGAACCCCGAGTACGGCGTCAAGGTCGAGGTCAAGAACATGAACTCCATCCGCAGCGTGGAACGGGCGGTCCGGTACGAAGCCGAGCGGCAGCGCGAGGCCCTGGATCGTGGCGAGGCTCTGGTGCAGGAGACCCGTCACTGGGACGAGGGGCAGGGCGTGACGCTTCCGCTGCGGTCGAAGGAGTACGCGTTCGACTACCGGTACTTCCCGGAGCCCGACCTGTCGCCGGTCGAGCCCGACCCGGAGTGGATAGAGAAGCTTCGGGCCGAGCTCCCCGAGCTGCCCGCGGCCCGGCAGGCGCGGTTCGCCGAGGAGTACGGGCTGGAGCCCGCCACCGCTCGGATCCTGGTCGGCTCCCTGGACGGGGCGGCGTTCTACGAGGAGGCCGTGTCGCTGGGTGCCGAGCCTCGGGGCGCGGCCAACTGGATGACCGGCGACCTGGCCGGGCTGTTGCGCGAAGCGGCCACCTCCTTGGGGGAGTCGAAGGTAACCCCCTCCCACGTGGCAGATCTCTCCCGGCTGGTGGCGGACGGCACGATCTCTACCGCCGGGGCCAAGCGGGCGTTGGCCGAGGCCGTCGCTTCGGGGGCCGGGATCGAGGACGCCGTGGAGCGCCTGGGCCTGGCCCAGATCTCCGACGAGTCGGCGCTCGGAGCGATCGTCGACGACGTGATCATGGAGAACCCCGGCCCTGCCGAGCAGTTCCGCGGTGGCAAGGAGGGGGCCATCGGCTTCCTGGTCGGCCAGGTGATGAAGAAGACCAAGGGCGCGGCCAACCCCCAGGAAGCCCAGCGCCTGCTCCGCGAGCGGCTGTCGGGCTAGCCGGGGGCCGGGGGTGCCGGTGGCGGTGGTCCTTCCAGCTCCTGGTAGTACGCGGTCCAGGCCTGGGACCACCCCTCGGCGGTGAGCGGAAACGTGCGGATGGGGACCCCGCCGGCAGCGCCGTCCCAGATCACGTAGGCGACGGCCGTGCGGCCCAGCGAATAGCGAGCCCCTCGATAGTCGATGGACACCGCTCCGGCGTAAGGACCCACTCCCGTAAGAGCTCCCTCCCGCACCTCCTTGGTCGGCCGCCCGATGGCGAAGTACAGGATCGGGCCGATGATCCCCACGAAGATGATCAGGAGGATCCACATCACCTTCGTTCCGGTACGGTACATGGCGTCGTGAGGAACCCGGGCGGCGTCGACCAGCGCCACGATCATGAGCACCAGGGCGCCGATCCCGAACACGAACGCGAAGATGAAAATGGCGATGAACGGACCGACGCTCTCTGGGCCGATCTGGTTCATCAGATGATGTCGTCGGGCGGCAGCTGGCGGCGACGAGGACTGCGCTCGGAGAGCGGTCGTCCCACGGTGAGGTAGATCAGGGGACCGATCACCACCGGTACCAACAGGATCACCAGCACCCAGATCAGCTTGTTTCCGGCCCGATACATCGAATCGTCCGGAACCTTGATGGCATCGACCAGCGCGTACACGAACAGGATCACCACCGCCACCGGGACTGCCAGCCTGAGCAGCACGGCGATCACGTGGTCTCCCGTTGCTGGGTCTGGACCTCGGCCTCCCGTCGCTGGAGCTCGTAGGCCCCGGAGCGCCGGGCGACGGCGTCGGCCAGCGACGGCGACACTGCGAAGGCCACGTCGGAGATCTTGGGGAGCAGCCCCGAAACCACGATGTCGGGCTTGTTCCGCTCGATGGCCCGTACCACCGCCGAAGCCACCGCCCGGGGAGTGGTCCCGGTGCCCGTGCCCTTGGGGACCGTGGGGAAGTGCCGGTCGGCGAACATCCCCGCCTCCGACACGAATCCCGGGCACACCACCGACGCCCCCACCCCCGTTCCGTGCAGCTCCGCTCGCAGCGAGTACGTGAACCCCACCAGGCCGTACTTGGTGGCGGCGTACACGGTGTTGAAAGGAACCGCGGCCTTCCCCGCCAGCGACGACACATTGACCACGTGGCCGCGCCCGCGTTGCAGCATCCCCGGGAGAGCCAGCAGGCAGAGCTGGAGCGCGGCCTCCAGGTTGACCTCGATGGTCCCGCGGATCTCCTCGGCCGTGTAGTCGGTGAACGGCCGGATGAACTCGATGCCCGCGTAGTTGATCAAGACGTCGACCGGTCCGAACGCCGCCTCGGCGTCCGCCAGGATCGCCGCCCGGTCGTCCTCGTTGGCCACGTCGCCGGCCACGGTGGCCACCCGATTGGAGTCGAGGTCACCTCGCGCTCGCTCGAGGTCGGGGGCGGAGCGGGCCGCCAGCGTCACCCGGGCCCCGCGTGACAGCAGCGCACGGGCGATGTAGGGGCCGACGCCCCGGGACCCTCCGGTGAGCACCACGCTTGCCTCTCGAAGGTCCATGGCGCGACTATACCCCCAGAGCCTGGAGGTTCCCCGACCAGGAAGGAGGCTCTCGTGGCCGACCCCGTGCAGTTCAATCTCTCTACCGAAGAGCTCCCTTCGGCCTGGTACAACATCATGCCGGACATCGTGGGAGCCGGCGGACAGCCGCTTCCACCGCTCCACCCGGGGACCAAGGAGCCGGTCACCCCGGACCTCTTGGCGCCACTGTTCCCCGAGGCGCTGATCATGCAGGAGGTCTCCACCGACCAGTGGATCGACATCCCCGGCCCGGTGCTCGACGTGTACCGCATGTGGAGGCCCACGCCGCTGATGCGGGCCAGGCGGCTGGAGCAGTCGCTCGACACCCCTGCGCACATCTACTTCAAGTACGAGGGGGTCTCTCCGGCCGGCTCCCACAAGCCCAACACCGCGGTGGCCCAGGCCTTCTACAACAAGGAGGCCGGGACCAAGCGGATCACCACCGAGACCGGCGCCGGTCAGTGGGGCTCGGCCCTATCGATGGCCTGCCGGTTCTTCGACCTGGACTGCCTGGTGTTCATGGTCAGGGCCTCGTACGAGCAGAAGCCGTATCGGCGAGTGTTCATGGAGACCTTCGGCGCGGAGGTCCGGCCCTCTCCCACCTCGACCACGGAGGCCGGGAAGAACATCCTGGAGGGAGATCCCGACTCGCCGGGCTCCCTGGGCATCGCCATCAGCGAGGCCATCGAGGTGGCCGCCCAGAACGAGGACACCAAGTACTCGCTGGGGAGCGTGCTCAACCACGTGCTTCTGCACCAGACCGTAGTGGGTCTGGAGACCCAGAAGCAGATGGAGATGACCGGTGAGGACCCGGACGTGATCATCGGGTGCGTGGGCGGCGGGTCCAACTACGCCGGGTTCAGCTATCCCTTCATGGGCCAGCGGCTACGGGGCGAGCGTCAGAGCCGGTTCGTCGCCTGCGAGCCGGCGGCGTGCCCCACCCTCACCAAGGGCAAGTTCGCCTACGACTTCGGCGACACCGGCCAGATGACCCCGCTGCTTCCGATGTACACCCTGGGCCACACATTCGTGCCGGCCCCGGTGCACGCCGGGGGGCTGCGGTATCACGGGGATGCCCCCTCACTTTCCGGTTTGGTGAAGGACGGGCACATGGAGGCCCGGGCGTACACACAGAACGAGATCTTCGAGGCCGCCATACGCTTCGCGCAGACGCAGGGGATCATCCCCGGGCCGGAGCCGGCGCACGCCATCCGGGCCGTCATCGAGGAGGCAGATGCGGCGAAGGAGGCCGGCGAGGAACGGGTCATCCTGTTCAACCTGTCCGGCCACGGCTTCTTCGACATGCAGGCCTACGACGACTACCTCAACGGTCGCCTGCCCGAGGTGGAGTACGAGGACGCCCGCCTGGAGGAAGGGCTGAGGAGCATCCCCGACGTGCCCATCCCCGGGTAGGAGACGCCCCTCGGGTCCAAGAGAGAGGAGAACGGATGGCTCGGTATCTGTGGCAGGTGTCGTACACGCATGAGGGCGTCAAGGGATTGGCCAAGGAAGGCGGGACCGGCCGCCGGAAGGCGGTGGAGAAGGTGGTCGGGGGGCTGGGTGGCTCGCTGGAGGCCTTCTACTTCGCGTTCGGCGATGACGACGTGTACTGCATCGTCGACTTGCCGGACAACGTGTCCGCCGCATCCGTGAGCATCACGGTCGGCGCTGCGGGAGCCGCCAGGGTGAAGACGGTCGTGCTCCTGACCCCAGAGGAGATCGACGAAGCTACGAAGCGGTCCATGGACTACCGGGCGCCGGGCGCATAGGTCGAGCGACCCTCGTCCGGCCGGGCCCGGCCACGGGATGCGTGCACGGCCCTGGCGATCCGCCGTGCGTCGATCCCCAGCTCTCGAAGGTTCCCGCTGAGCGGGTTGGAGTAGCCGATGAAGTACAGGCCCGGCGCGTGCGGATGGGTGACCGCGCCGTGGGCCACCGGCCGTCCGTGGCGGCCGAGCACGCCGAGGTGGCCGACCAGCTCCTCGAGCGCGCGCTCGAATCCGGTGGCCGCGATCACGGCGTCTGGGCGGAGCCGCTTCCCGCCGCCCACGATCACCTCGGGGCCCTCGAAGCCTTCAACGGCCTGCACCACCCTCACCCTCCGGGCCTTGAGGAGCCCGATCAACCCCACGTCGAGGATGGGGACGATGTCGTCGTCCTTCAGCCGCGTGTACATGCCTCGCGGTGGCGAGGGCAAGCCGTAGGGCCGGAGGTCGCCGACCGTCAGCCTCCGGGCCGCCCTCGACATCACGTCGACGAGCCGCGGGGGAAGGGGTCGCATGAGGACCCCGAGCACCTGGGAGGGGAGCCCGCCGACGTCCCGACGGAGGATGTTCGGCGGGGTCCGCACCGAGATGGCCACGTCTCGGGCGCCGCCCTCCACCAGATCGACGGCGATCTCCGCCCCCGAGTTCCCCGTGCCCACCACCAGGACGTCCCGGCCCGCGTAGGGCTGGGGGTTCCGGTAGTGGCTGGAATGAAGAAGCTCCCCGGCGAAGCTCTCCGTACCCGGCCACGAGGGGATGCGAGGCCGGCGATTGTACCCGGTGGCCACCACGACGCTGTTTGCCAGGATCTGGCCGTCGCCGGTCTGCGCCGACCACGCTCCATCGACCCTGTCGAGCCTCCGCACCTCCGTTCGAAGACGGATGGGGAGGGAATGGTGATCCGCGTAGGTCTCGAGGTACCGGACCACGCCGTCACGACTGACCCACTTCCCCTCCCGGCGAGGGATCGGCAGGCCGGGGAGATCCGACAGCCACCGGACGGTGTGAAGGTGCAGCCGGTCGTAGTGCTTCCGCCAGCTGTCGCCCACCCGAGGTGCCCGGTCGACGATCAGGGCACCGATCCCTCGCTTGCGGAGCATGGCGCCGGCGGCCAGCCCCGCCGGGCCGCCTCCCACCACCAGGACCTCGGTCTCGGTGCGAGTCACCGCGCCCAACCATAGCCGTCCGCAGATCGGCTCCGCTATCGTTAGCGGCATGACGGAGCGCCGCCGCGAGCAGCTGAAGCCGCTCGACCCCGTTGACGTCGATGCTCTTCTCTCAGACGAGGAGCGAGGGGTCCGCGACGCCGTCCGGCGGTGGGTGCAGGACCGGATCATGCCCCACATCGACGAGTGGTTCGAGAAGGGCGAGTTCCCTCGGGAGCTCGTTCCCGAGGCGGGCGAGATGGGCTGGCTGGGGATGCACCTCACCGGATACGGCTGCGCGGGTGCCAGCGCGGTTGCCTACGGCCTGACGATCATGGAGCTGGAGGCCGGCGACAGCGGGATCCGGTCGATGGTGTCGGTGCAGGGGTCGCTGTGCATGTACCCGATCTGGCGATTCGGGTCGGAGGAGCAGAAGGAGCGGTGGCTCCCGCCGATGGCTCGGGGCGAAGTGATCGGGTGTTTCGGGCTCACCGAACCGGATTCCGGTAGCGATCCCAGCAGCATGCGCACCACCGCGAAGCCGGATGGAGACGAGTGGGTCCTGTCGGGGACCAAGATGTGGATCACCAACGGAGGGATCGCGGATCTGGCCATCGTGTGGGCCAAGACCGACGAGGGGATCCGGGGCTTCCTGGTTCCGACCGACACCCCGGGGTTCAGCACCGCGGACATCGAGCGCAAGATCTCGCTCCGAGCGTCGGTCACCAGCGAGCTGATCATGGACGACGTCCGCCTCCCATCCGACGCCGTTCTGCCCGGGGTGACCGGGATGAAGGGACCGTTGTCCACCTTGAACGAGGCCCGGTTCGGGATCATGTGGGGGGCCATGGGGGCGGCCAGGTCCTGCTACGAGACCGCCCTGGAGTACGCCACCACCCGGGAGCAGTTCGGCAAGCCGATCGGGTCGTTCCAGCTCACCCAGGAGAAGCTGGTGAACATGGCCCTGGAGCTTTCGAAGGGGACGCTTCTGGCGCTCCACCTGGGGCGGATGAAGGAGGAGGGCAGGATCACCCCGGAGCACATGAGCGTGGGCAAGCTGAACAACGTGCGAGAGGCCCTCCGCATCGCCCGGGAGGCCAGGACGATCCTGGGCGCCAACGGGATCACCCTCGAGTACCCGATCATCCGGCACATGAACAACCTGGAGTCCGTGCTGACGTACGAGGGGACCAGCGAGATCCACACACTGATCCTCGGCGAGGCCCTCACCGGCCTGCGCGCGTTCAATTGAGCCCGTTCCGCGGCTCGGTCCCGTTCACCGACCGCTGGGACAACTTCGGATTCCGGATCGGGGACCGCGTGGCGACGGTGACGTTCGACCGCCCGGACCGGCTGAACGCGCTCACGTTCCAGGCGTACGCGGACCTCCGGGACCTGCTGGCCGAGCTCCCGCAGCGAGAGGACGTCCGGACCCTGGTGATCACCGGGACCGGCCGGGGGTTCTGCTCGGGTGGCGACGTCAACGACATCATCGGGGCCCTCCAGAAGATGGACGCCCGCGACCTGCTCGACTTTACCCGGATGACCGGGTCGGTGGTGCAGCGAATGCGGGAGTGCCCCCTCCCGATCGTGGCCGCGGTGAACGGCGTGGCCGCGGGGGCCGGTGCGGTGATCGCCCTGGCCGCCGACTTCCGTCTGGTGGCCCGGTCGGCGAGGTTCTCGTTCCTGTTCACCAAGGTCGGTCTGGCGGGGGCCGACATGGGTTCGGCCTATCTGCTCCCTCGTCTTGTGGGGCTGGGCCGGGCCACCGAGCTGCTGATCCTCGGCGAGGACGTGGACGCCGGTCGGGCCGTGGATCTCGGGCTGGCCAACCGGGTGGTCGAGGACGGTGCGCTGGCCGATGAAGCGCGAGCCCTGGCCCGCCGCCTGGCCGACGGACCGGCGCTGGCCTATGCCACCACCAAGATGCTGCTGACCCGGGAGATCGACATGAACCTTGCCGGGTCGCTGGAGCTGGAGGCCATGGCCCAGGCGCTGCTGATGACCTCCGAGGACCACCACGAGTTCTACCGGGCCTTCCAGGAGGGCCGGGATCCCGGGTGGACCGGCCGGTGACCGGTCCGCACGAGGTGGTCAACCCCGAGTCGCTTCCGCCACCGAAGGGCTTCACCCACGCCGTGGTGGCGAAGGGCGGGAGGACGGTCTACCTCGGCGGCCAGGCCGGTCACCGAGCCGATGGGACCCTGGCCGGTGACGATCTCGTCGGTCAGTTCGACCAGGCCTGCGCCAACGTGGTCACCGCGCTGAAGTCTGCCGGAGCCGGGCCCGATCACCTGGTCCAGCTTCTGATCTTCGTCACCGACGTAGACGCCTATCGAGAGGGGCTGGGGCCGATCGGCGAGGCCTACCGCAAGCACTTCGGCAAGCACTACCCGGCCATGGCGCTCCTGGGAACCACGGAGCTGCTCGACCCGGGCGCCAAGGTCGAGCTGGTCGGTGTGGCAATCATCCCCGACTAGCGGAACAGGTCGCGGGCGATGACCTCGCGCTGGATCTCGCTGGTGCCCTCATAGATCCGGGGCGCACGGACCTCGCGGTACAGGCGCTCCAGCAGGTGTCCCCGTTCCAGGGCCCGGGCCCCGTGGACCTGGACCGCCGCGTCCACCACCCACTGGGCGGTCTCGGTGGCGAACAGCTTGGCCATGGCGGATCGCCGGGTCACGTCGGCGGCGCCCTCGTCGTAGGCGCCAGCGGCCGAGTACACCATGAGGCTCGCGGCCTCCGTCCTGGTGGCCATCTCCGCGAGGAGGTGGGAGACGGCCTGGAACTCGCGGATCGGCCGCCCGAACGCCTCTCGGGTCGCGGCGTGCTCGACCGAGGCCTCCACTGCGGCGCGGGCCATCCCCACGGCGAACGCTCCGACGCTGGGACGGAACAGGTCCAGGGTGGCCAGGGCCACCCGGAACCCGTGGTCGACCTCCCCGAGCACGTGGTCGGCGGGAACGCGCACGCCATCGAGCTCCAGCCCTCCTATCGGATGGGGGGACAGCAGCTCGATCGGCTCGCCTGAGAGGCCCGGCGCGTCGCCGGGGACCACGAACGCCGTCACGCCCTTGCTTCCGGCGCCCTCGGTGGTCCGCGCGAACAGGGTGTACACGTCGGCGTCCGGGGCGTTGGAGATCCAGGTCTTGACTCCCGTGAGCCGGAAGCCGTCGCCGTCGGGTTCCGCCCGGAGCTCGAGCGCCGCGGCGTCGGACCCGTGCTCCGGCTCGGTGATGGCGAACGCGGCCACCGCTTCGCCCCCGGCGATGGCCGGGACCCACCGGTCCACGGCCTCCTTGGCTCCGGCCTGGAGGATCGGGTAGCCCCCCAGGCCCTGCATGGCCAGGGCAGTCTCGGCCTCCGGGCTCTCAATGGCCACGGCCTCTCGCAGCAGGCACAGGGTCAGGGCCGAGATCCGGCCGCCGTCGGGGAACAACCGGGAGAGCAGTCCTTGGTCGGCAAGTGACCGGACCAAGCTCCGGTTCACCCGTCCGGGAGTGCCGGCTTCGGCGAGCGGCGCCAGGACGTCGCGGGCCACCCGGCGGGTGTGGTCGATCAGTCCGCGCTGCTCCTCGGTGAGCGCGAACGCCGCCACGCGCGGACCATAGCAGGCCCCGGTTTCGAGCTGCTCGGAGCCCGGAGTACGATGACCGCACGCCGGTTCGAGGAGGTCGACGATGACGGACTCGCCGTACTGGAACCCGCGCCACGAGACCCTGCCTCGGGAAGACCTCGAGGCCCTCCAGCTCCGCAAGCTTCGCAACCTGCTGGAGTGGGCGGACGCCAAGGTTCCCTGGCACGCCAAACGGCTCCGCGACGCGGGAGTGACCTTGGACTCGGTCCGCTCGCTGGACGACCTCCGGCGGATCCCGTTCATGACCCGGGACGAGTGGATGCGGGGCCAGGAGGAGAGTCCACCGTACGGGACGGTCCTGGCCGAGGCGCCCGACCGAGCCATCCGGTACCACATGACCTCCGGCACCACCGGGAAGACACCGATCCGGGTCCTGGACTCGATGAAGGACTGGGAATGGATCGCCGAGATGTGGTGCTACGGGCTGTGGGGCTTCGGCGTCCGGCCCGCCGACACGCTGTTCGTGGCGTTCGGGTACTCCACGTTCATCGGGTTCTGGGGGCTGCACTACGCGGGAGAGAAGCTCGGCTGCCTGGTGCTGCCGGGCGGAGCCCTGCAGACCGAACAACGCGTGAAGCAGATCGTGGACATGGGAGCGACGGTGGTGGCCTCCACGCCCACCTACGCGCTGCGCATGGCCCAGGAGGCCAAGGGCCTGGGCATCGATCTGGCCGGCAGCGCGGTCCGGCGGTTGATCCTGTCGGGTGAGCCGGCCGGGTCGATCCCCGCCACGAAGAAGCTGATCGAGGAGCAGTGGGGGGCCAAGGCCGGGGACACCGCGGGGATGACCGAGCTCGGCACGATCATGGTGTTCGAGTGCGAGCACCAGCCCGGGGGGACCCACGTCATCGAGGACCACTACATCGAGGAGGTCGTCGACCCGGAAAGCGACGAGCCCGTGCCCTACGGGGAGATGGGGGAGCGGGTGGTGACGTCGTTCGGTCGCGGCTTCATCCCGGTGATCCGGTACCGGACCCGGGACTTCGTGATCCGGGTCCCCGGCTCGAAGTGCTCATGCGGCCGCACGTTCGACATCTACGAGGGCGGGATCCGCGGCCGGGTCGACGACATGAGGCTGGTCCGGGGCACCAACGTGTACCCGCGTGCGGTGGAGGCACTGATCCGGGAGCACGAGGAGATCGACGAGTTCCAGATCCACCTGTACACGGCGGAGGGCATCAGGGACGAGATCGAGATCCTGGTGGAGATCCCGGGCCAGAAGGCCGACGCCGACCGGGTTCTCTCAAGGCTCCAGAAGGAGCTCGCCGACGCCCACGAGAGCCTTCGGTTCGGCGTCAAGCAGGTGGATGCGGGTACGCTCCCGCGGTTCGAGCTCAAGGCCAAGCGGGTGCTGGACGAACGGATCGTGATCGGGACCGAGGGCGAGCGGAGGCAGCCATGACCGCCGAGCTGAACCACGCCGAACAGAAGCTGGTGGAGTGCTACCGGATCCTGGCCGAGGTGCTGGAGTACCGGCGGGACGACCTGGCGCCGTTCGAGGAGCGCAATGCGCTCAAGGCCCTGTCGTCGTTGTGGCAGGTGATGAATGGGCTCGACCAGGACCCCGGCCACGTCTACGATCTGGGCGCCTGAATCGGAGGGAGGGAGAGCATGACGCTCTACGAGGGGCTGCTGTTCGTGCACATCGTGGCGGTCTCGGTGTGGGTCGGCGGCACGATCATGCTGGGGTTCATCAGCAGGCGCATCGAGCGCACCGGAGACGCGCAGTTCCGAGCCCGCTTCGCGAGAGAGGCCGGCATCGTCGGTCCCGTCATCGGGATCTCCGCCGCCCTGGTGCTGGCCAGCGGGATCTGGATGGTGCTCGACAGCGATGCGATCGAGCTCTCGCAGACGTGGGTGTGGCTGGGTCTGGTGGGGTTCGGCATCTCTGCCGTCGTCGGCGGCGTCTACTTCGCCCCCGCCAGCGCACGCAGCGGGCGAGCGCTGGAGGCGGGGAACACCGAGGAGGCCGATCGCCTCGCTCGGCAGTTCAACCTGGTGGCCCGCCTGGACCTGCTGTTGCTGCTGGTCATCGTGGGGTTGATGGTGTTCAGGCCGGGCGCCTAGACCAGGCCGATCAGGAGTCCAGGCGAGCCGGCTCCACCCTGGGCACCGGTGGCACCGGTCCGCTGAGCCGGCCCCGGAGGTAGCTACCGGCCACGGTGGCCATGAACTGGTACACGCCGAGCTCCGACTCCGCCAGGGGGCCCTGCCGGTAGCCCCGGCCGGCAGCGCCTCGTTGAACTCCCTCGCACGCCGCCCAGTCCTGTCGGTTGGTAAGGTCCCAGAACTCCACGGCGTACCCCGGGTCGAAGTCTTCGCGCTCCCGGGCCTCGGGGGGGAACAGCCAGGTGCATTCCACCCGGGTCCGGCCGGGGGACAGGGGCTCCAGCCGGTGGGTCAGGACGTAGTCGGGGTGCGCGCTGATCAGCAGGTCGGGGAGGAGGCCCAGGTACAGGACCCGGCGGCGCAGCTCCGCGTCCAGGCCCCGGATCGGAACACCGAAGCTCTTGCCGGTGAGCGACATGGTTTCCGCGTGGTCCATGAGGTCCATCCACCCGCCGACCGCCAGTCCGGTCGGTTCGAACTGGACCCCGCTGTCGGGGGGCGTGACCCGGCACAGCTCGGGGTGGATGTTCAGGCAGTGCTCGCACTCGTGGTAGTTCTCCCCGATCACCTTCCAGTTCGCGTCCACCTCGTACGTTCTCGTGGCGCCGACCCACTGCCGGTGGAGCTCGTAGGGCCGGAGGGCCTCGTCGAGGTTCCCGACGTGCTCCTCGAACGGGGGCCCGTCGCCGGAGCAGTTGACGAATACCCAGCCGTTCCATTCCGCGATCGTGGCCTCCACCAGCGCGTTGCCGGGATCGTCCCGATCGAACCCGGGGCGGTCGCCGAAGCCCGGGGCCGTCCGGTAGGTGCCGTCCAGGCCGTAGGTCCACGAGTGGTAGGGACACCTGATCGTGCGGCGGTTCACGGGCGGCTCTCCGCACGGGAGGAGCTCGTGGCCCCGGTGGCGGCAGGTGTTGAAGAACCCTCGGAGTGAGCCGTCCGTTCCCCGAGCCAGGAGCACCGCCTCCGAACCGATCCGCAGGGCCCGCTGGTCGCCGGGCTCCTTGAGGTCGTCCACTCGGCCCGCGCACACCCAGGACCCCTGAAAGAAATGCACCAGCTCCCACTCCAAGACGTCCGGGGAGGTGAACGCTGCCGCCGGAAGGGTCCGGCTCTCGAGGAACGGAGCAGCGGATCGCTCGAGTCGCTCGCGCTCCAGGGGAAGGCTCCCCGCGCTCGGCTGGTCCGGTGGCGAGGTCAGGCTTCGAGGGTACTACCGGTGACTAACTCCCGTACCCGTCGGCAAGGAAGATGAAGTAGATCAGCGCGTAGACCACGGCGGCAACCACCAGGTAGATCAGCAGGTACCGCATCCATTTGCTGCGATACCCGCCGCTGGGCTCGGGTGGCTCCGGCTTCTGCTCTGCCATCGGCTCCCTCCCTGTCGCCGTCAGCATAGGCACCGGGCCGAGGCCCGGCAAGGATTCACGGGCTGGGGTCCAGAACGCACAGATCGGCCCGTTCCCCCGCCAGGATCGTGTGCGCCTGGTCGGTGGTGGTGATCCCTCCTCCGGCGACCGTGGCGATGCGCGCCTCGTTGCGGAGCCGGTCCGCGTACGGAACCAGGAACCCCCGGCCGTACCGCGGGCGCCCGCCCGGGACAGTCTGCCCCGTCACCGGCATCACCAGATCGCATCCGGCAGCCCGGAGTGCCGCGGCCAGGGCCACCGCGTCGTCGGGGCTCCAGCCGCCGGGGGCCCAGTCGTCCGCGGAGACCACCGCCCCCACGGGCCGGTCTTCCGGCCAGGCCTGGCGGACCGCCCGGAACACCTCGAGCGGATAGGTGATCCGGTTCTCCAACGAGCCCCCGTACTGGTCGGGCCGCTCGTTGGTGAGCGGGGACAGGAACGAGGCCAGCAGGTAGCCGTGCCCCATGTGCACCAGGAGGGCGTCGGCGTCGGTTGCCGACGCACGGCGCGCTGCGGAAACGAACTCCTGCCGCACTCGCGACAGGTCGGCCTCCAGCATCTCCTGGGGGACCCGGCCCCGGGCCGTGTACGGGAGCGGAGAGGCCGACAGGAGCGTCCACCCGCCTTCGCGGAGCGGCCGGTCGAGCCCATCGTCGCGGGGCCGGGTCGATCCTCGGCGGCCGGCGTGCCCGACGGGGATCGCCGCTCGTGCTCCCGTCCGGTGGATCTCCTCCACCAGGTCTCGCCATCCGTCGACGTGCTCGTCTCGGGACAGGCCCGGAGACTCCGGAGTGATGCGCCCCTCGGCCGACACCGCGGCGATCTCGGTGACCACGAGCCCGGCGCCGGAGACGGCCGCGTCGCGAACCGCCTGACGACGCTTCGGCCGGACGACCGCCACCGATCGATTGGGCAACTCCAACGACCGCAGCGCAAGAGGGGTGAACAGCGGCGGCGGGGCCAGCGGGGCCCCGGCGAACCAGCGATCGACCCGGTCGACGTACGCGGGGTCGCGGAGACGGAGCGTCGAGTGGTCGATGCGCCCGCTTCGAGTCAGGAGGTGGAAGGCGAACGGCATCGGCTCCAGGTGGACGTACCGGCGGGTGTTCTCGAAGTACGTCCGGCTCTCCGCGGCGGCGTCCTGGAACCGTTCCACCACCGGCTTGCGCGCCTGCTCGTAGTCGGCCAGGGCGTTCTCGATGTCGTCTCCGTGACGCTCCACCGCTCCGGCCAGAGCGATCGCGTCCTCCATGGCCAGCTTGGTCCCCGAACCGATCGTGAA
Source organism: Actinomycetota bacterium (assembly GCA_050692555.1). Classification (GTDB taxonomy): domain Bacteria; phylum Actinomycetota; class UBA4738; order UBA4738; family CALAEC01; genus DAITPV01. Next base: position 24,976 of record JBOGVS010000014.1, on the reverse strand, counting down.
GTGAGCGGTGTGGGCAGCGTCGCCGAGAAGCGCCACGTTGCCGTGGCGCCACGTTCGGTTGCGCACCGTGACGAAGGCGATCCACGTCGAGCGGTTCGACCGGAGACGGGCGCCACGAAGGTCTTCGGCGAATAGCCGCTCGCAGTACGCGATGCTCCCGGTCTCGTCGGCCCGGTCGAGCCCGGCCCGCTCCCAGGTGGCCTGGTCGGTCTCCACGATGAACGTGCAGTGCTCGCCGTCATACGGGTAGGCGTGCACCTGGAACAGGCCGTGCTCGTTCTCCCGGAAGATGAACGTGAACGAGTCGAGGGGGAGACGGGCTCCGAACCAGATGAACCGGGAGCTCCCGGTCTCCAGGCGGGGCCGGAACACCTTGGCGTGAGCGTCTCGGATCGAGCTGTGCACGCCGTCCGCGGCCAGCACCAGGTCGTGGCCGGCCAGGTCGGCGACGTCGAAGAGCTCCTCCACGTAGCGGATCCGGACCCCCAGCTCCTGGCATCGGCGCTGGAGGACCCCCAGTAACGCCACTCGAGCGATCCCCGCGAACACGTGGCCGCCCGAGCGGATCACCTCGTCCCGATACCGGACGTCGATGGCATCCCACAGGACGAAGCGTTCGGTGATCGCGTCGGAGGTCGGCGGGTCCGCTTCCCGGAACTCGGCCAGGGTTCGGTCCGAGAACACCACGCCCCAGCCGTAGGTAGCGCCGGCGGGATTTCGTTCGAGGATGGTGACGTCCGCGTCGGGCCGAGCCTTCTTGAGCAGCAGGCTGGCGTACAGGCCGGCCGGTCCGCCGCCGACCGTGAGCACCTTCACGGCAGCGACGCCACCACGTCGGCCAGGCGGTCCGCCTGCTCCGGGTCCGAGACCGCCGGCAGGAGCACCAGCTCGTCGCACCCGGCTTCCGCGTAGCCCCGGACCTGCTGGGCCACAGCCTGGGGGGTGGTCAGGAGGCCGTCGGCGATCTTCTGGGCGAACGGCCCGGTGAACGCGTAGTAGTCGAGCATGTAGCCCCGGCCCCGCTCGGCAACGTCGTCTCCCAGAGCGAAGTACGACTGACCCCACAGCAGGGGTGTCCCGGGACGACCGGCGTCGATCCACGCGGCCCGAGCATTGTCTGCGGCCCGGGCGAAGGCCCGCGGCGGCCCACCGTTGTGCACGTAGCCGTCCGCGTAGCGAGCCACCCGGCCGAAGGCCCGGTCGCTGTTCCCCCCCACCAGCAGCTCCGGTGCGGCCTTGGGGCCGGCGCCCTCCTCCCACAGGTCCCGGAGCTCTGCGAGCTGCTCCTCGAAGCGTTCTCCCCGTCGGGCGTGGTCCACCCCGGCGGCGTCGTAGTCCTCGGTTCGGGCCCCCACCACGAGCCCCAGGGAGAGCCGCCCGCCCGACAGGGCGTCCACCGTGGCGGCTTCCTTGGCCAGGAGCGCCGTCGATCGCAGCGGGGCCACCACCGACATGGTCACCAGGCGAACCCGTTCGGTCACCGCCGCGGCGGCGGCCAGGGTGGCCATCGGCTCGTGGCAGTCGTACACCACCCGGTCGATGACTCCCACGCTGGTGAACGGGCCCCGGTCCGCCTTTCGTGCCCACTCCAAGAGCAGCTCGCCGGGAGTGCCCGGGATGCTGTTCGGCAGTCCCATCCCCACCCGCATCGCGTGGCTACGCTACCGCCTCGCGTAGCATGGCGGCCATGCCGGGCGTGCGGATCCGCCGCCGCATCCAGTGGTTCGACACCGACGCCTCGACGAAGTACCACAACACCGCGCCGCTCCGGCTCATGGAGGAGGCCGAGGCGGCGCTGCTCGACGAGCTGGGGATCGTGAGAGAGGTGTACGGATGGCTCCCCCGGGCACACGTGTCGATCGACTACCGCCGGCCGCTCCGGTTCTGGGACCAGGTCGAGGTGGAGCTGGAGGTCGCCGAGGTGGGCCGGACCTCGATCACCTACACGTTCCGGGTGACCAGCGGCGGAGAGCTGTGCTCGGAGGGGAAGGTGGTGGCCGTCCTCATCGACGAGGAGGGGCGGGCCCGCCCGTGGCCGGAGGAGCACCGCAAGCTCCTGGAACCGGACTGAGCCCACCGGCGCGGTACGATCGGTGGCGATGGCGCGCCGGACCAGGAGGATGGGGCAGGTCTCCGACGAGGAGCGCCACCTCTCGTACGACGGCTACCTGCGGCTCCGAGAGCTCCTGGACCTCCAGACCCCCAAGTCCGAACCCCCCGCCCACGATGAGCACCTGTTCATCACGGTCCACCAGGCCTTCGAGCTGTGGTTCAAGGAAGTGATCGTCGAGCTGGAGGCGGTCCGCGACCTGATGTTCAAGCGAGACGTCCCCACGGCCCGGCACCTGCTGACTCGAGTCCATTCCATCGAGCGGCTGCTGATCGAGCAGATCGAGGTCCTGGAGACCATGTCCCCGCAGGACTTCCTGGAGTTCCGCTCGAACCTGGAGCCGGCCAGCGGTTTCCAATCGGTGCAGTTCCGGGAGATCGAGTTCCTGGGAGGTCTGAAGGAGCCCGGGTTCGCCCGGCACGCGGAAACCGAGGGAGAACGGGAACGGCTGGCCCGCCGGATGGACGAGCCCACGCTGTGGGAGGCCTTCTGCGATCTGCTGGAAGCGAACGGCCTGCCGATGCCGGCCGGTGACGCGGAGGCCCGGCAATCAAGCCTGCAGCAGATGGCCCGGGGCCGGGAGGCCTATGCCGACCTGTGGTACCTGGCCGAGGACCTCCTGGTCCTCGACGAGCTGTTCGCCCTGTGGCGGTACCGGCACATCCTCATGGTGGAGCGGCAGATCGGGAGCAAGCGGGGGACCGGAGGATCCAGTGGGGCGCCGTACCTCCGGACCACGCTCGAGAAGCGGTTCTTCCCCGAGCTGTGGGAGCTCCGCGGCACCCTATGACAGCCCGGTCGCTGGATTCGTACCGCGACGAGTTCGCCGTCGTCCGGCGCAAGGCGTACCTGATCAGCGCGTCGCTCGGTCCGGTGTCCGGCCGATCGAAGCGGTACCTGCAGGAGTACGTCGATGCGTGGGAGGAGATGGGGGCGCCGGAGCCGGTGTGGTTCGAGCGGTTCTTCCCCCGGATCCGTGAGGTGAAGGCGATGTTCGCCCGGCTCGCCGGGGCCGACCCCGACGAGCTGGCCATCACCACGAACGTGTCCCTGGCGCTGTCCACGATCGCCTCGTGCCTGGACTTCCCCCCGGAGCGGAACCGGGTCATCCTCACGGAGCTCGACTTCCCCACCGCGGGGCACGTGTGGCTGGCACAGAAGCGGCGAGGCGCCGAAGTGGTGTTCCTGCCGTCGCCGGACGGGCTGACGGTTCCCCTGGATGCGTTCGCCGACGCCATCGACGAGCGCACCGCGGCGGTGTCGATCAACCGGGTCCTGTACCGCTCCAGCGCGATCATCGACGCCGCGGAGGTGTGCCGCCTGGCGAGGGCCGCCGGTGCCGTCTCGGTGGTCGACGACTTCCACGGGGCCGGCATCGTGCCCGTCGACCTCCACGCCCTGGGGTGCGACTTCTACACCACCGGGGTCCTGAAGTGGCTGTGCGGGGGGCCGGGGCTGGCGTTCATGTATGCGCGAAGGGACCTGATCCCCACGCTCGAGCCGTTGGTCTCGGGCTGGTGGAGCCAGCGTGAGCCGTTCGCGTTTCGGCTCACCGAGCTTGATTTCCACCCTACGGCACGCCGGCTGGAGACCGGAACCCACCCCGCCCCGATCCCGTTCATCGCCCAGGGAGGGCTGGAGATCATCTCCGAGGTCGGCCCGGAGCGGATCCGCGACCGGCAGGGAACGCTCACCGACTACGTCATCGAGCGCGCCGATGGGGCCGGACTTCCGGTGCGGACCCCGCGTGAGCGAACGGCCCGGGGGGGCGTGGTCAACGTGGGGGTGGGGGAGCAGGCGGGCAAGATCGCCGAGGCCCTGTACGAGCGCGACGTGTGCGTGGACTCCCGGGGCGACGGGATCCGGATCTCGCCGCACTTCTTCAACACCGAGGCGGACGTTGAACGCCTGTTCGACACACTGGCCCAGCTGCTCTGACCGAGGAACGGGGTCGGGCTCAGCAGCCCCCTTTCGCCCGATTCGAGCGGAAACCATGGCCCGAACGGCCTATTCCCGTGGCGCTGGTGGCACGTCACAATGGATGAGCCAAGCCCCTCAAATCGGTCCTCACTACTCCACGAACGGGAAAGGAGATCCGTGGCCGGTTTCCGTCTTGCCGTGCCGATCTCACTGGTTGTGCTCCTCTTCGGAGGGCTGGGGGTAATCCCCGCCTCCCCGGGGTCTCCAGAACCAGAGCCCAGATCCTTGCAGGAGGCCGGGGTGCTTGGGGACTATGGGAACCTGCCGCTCTCCTTCGAGGCCAATCGGGGCCAGACCGACCCCCGAGTGCGCTTCGTGAGCAGGGGGGATGGCTACGCCCTGTCCCTGACGGATTCCGGACCGGTGTTCTCTCTCGGGGGCTCGGTCTACGACCTCGGAGCGCTGGGGCCGGCCACGCCTGGGGCCACCCTGGAGATGGACTTGGTGGGCGCAGAGCCCGATCCGGTAATCGTCGGCCGTGATCGCCTTCCTGGAGTGGTGAACTATCTCAAGGGCTCCGACCCCTCCGGGTGGCACACGGGGATCCCCACGTACGGGCGGGTCAGGTACGAAGAGGTGTATCCCGGGATCGACCTGGCGTTCCGGGGCACCGGGGACGGCCTCGAGTACGACTTCCTCCTGGCCCCCGGATCCGATCCGTCGACCATCGCGGTCCGATTCCGTGGGACCGAGGCAATCCGGGTTGACGGGCGCGGTGACCTGATGATCACCACCGCCGCCGGGGAGATCGTCCACGGGGACCCGGTGATCTATCAGGAGATTGGAGGGGAGCGGCAGGAGATCGCCGGCGGCTACCGTCTCAACGGCGGCCGCATCGGGTTCGCCCTTGGCCCGTACGACCTCTCTCTCCCCCTTGTCATCGATCCGGTGGTTCTGGCCTACTCCAGCTTCCTTGGTGGGAGCGGGAGCGACAACGGAGCCGGGATCGCGGTGGACGGCACAGGGGCCGCCTATCTCACCGGAAGCGCCATGGACGTGGCCACAGACTTCCCCACCACGCCCGGAGCCTTCGCCGAGACCCACTCCGGGGGCACGGATGCCTTCATCACGAAGTTGAACCCCAGCGGGACAGCCCTCGTGTACTCCACGTTCTTGGGAGGGAACGAGGTGGAATCGGGTACCGGCATCAGCCTGGACGGCTCGGGGGCTGCCTACGTCACCGGGATCACCTTGGACGACACGGTGAACTTCCCCACCACCCCCGGGGCTTTCCAGGAGACGCACAACGGAGGCTACGATGCCTTCGTGACCAAGCTCGACCCCTCGGGAGCCGCCCTGATGTACTCCACCTTCCTCGGCGGAAGCAGTTTCGACGCCGGGCGGTCCATCGACGTGGACGGCGCGGGAGCCGCCTACGTGACCGGGGAGACCTTCGACGGCACGACCGACTTCCCCACGACCGGCGCGGCCTACGACAGCGCCCACAACGGGAGCTACGATGCCTTCCTCACCAAGCTGGATCCCACGGGTGCCGCGCTTTCGTACTCCACGTTTCTCGGTGGGAGTGACACCGACGAGGGCGAGGCTGTTGCTGTCGACGGCGGGGGTGCTGCGTACGTCACCGGGACCAGCCTGGACGCTCCCACCCCGTTCCCCACCACCACCGGCGCCTTCGACAACACCCACAACGGGGGCGTGGACGCCTTCATCACCAAGCTGGGGGCCTCCGGAGCCGCGCTGGCGTACTCCACATTCCTTGGGGGGAGCAGTGGTGACGCCGGGGAGGGGATCGCCGTGGACGGCTTGGGGGCCGCCTACATCACCGGGTCGAGCTTCGACGGAACCACCGATCTCCCAACGACTCCGGGGGCCTTCGACCAGATCCACAACGGGGGTGGTGACGCGTTCGTCACCAAGCTATCGGCCTCCGGCGACGCCCTGACCTATTCCACGTTCCTCGGCGGGAACGGCTACGACCCGGGTCGTGCGCTCACGGTCGACGGCTCGGGATCGGCAATCATCACCGGCGAGACGGAGGACGCGGCCACCGACTTCCCCACGACCACAGGAGCGTTCGACAGCACGCACAACGGGGAATACGACGCCTTCGTGGCCAAGCTCGGAACCGACGGAGCCGCCCTTGTTGACTCCACGTTCCTCGGTGGGAGTAACTTCGACCGGGGAGAGGCCGTTGCTGTCGACGGCGGGGGAGCTACATACGTTACCGGGACTACCGCGGACGGGGCCACCGGCTTCCCCACGACCACCGGAGCCTTCGACACCACCCACAACGGGGGATCCGACGCCTTCGTGGCCAAGCTCGTCGAGGGACCTCCCGCTCCGGGGCCGGCTCCTACCCCGCCTCCTTCCGGCTCCTGCAAGGGCAAGCCCGCCACAATCACCGGCACCGACGCGGGGGAGACCATCAGGGGTACCTCCGGTCCCGACGTGATAGCCGCCGTGGGGGGCAACGACAAGGTGAAGGCCCAGGGGGGCAAGGACCTGGTGTGCGCCGGGGACGGCAGCGACACCGTCAACGGGGGAGGGGGCAAGGACCGGCTCTTCGGTGAGGACGGGAAGGACAAGTTGAAGGGCGGCGCCGGCGACGACAAGGTGAACGGGGGCAAGGGCAAGGACACCTGCGTTGGGGGATCCGGCGACGACAAGTCCCCGAAGTGTGAGAAGGAGAAGAGCGTCCCGTAGACCAGGCCTCCTTCCCTTAGTGCTTGGTCTGCCAAGCGTTTGGTATACTTCCCCCTCGATGACCGAGGACGACGGCGGAACCGCCATCGGTGACTTCATCCGCTCACAGCGCCGGCTGGCCCAGATGTCCCTGCGCCAGCTCGCGGGGGTGGCCAAGGTCTCCAACGCCTACCTCAGCCAGATCGAGCGGGGGATCTACAAGCCTTCCGCCAAGGTGCTGAACCGCCTGTCCACGGCCCTCCAGCTCTCCTCCGAGGCCCTGTATGCCAAGGCCGGGCTATTGGGCGAAGACCCGGATGCCCCCGACAAGCCGGACGTGGAACGGGCCATCCGCCTGGATCCCAATCTCACCACCGAGCAGAAGGAAGCCTTGATCGGGGTATACAGGGGCTTTGGAGCATCTGAAGAGCCCTCCAGCCCCTCCGCAGCCTCTGCTTGACAGGCCATCCGACCGTTTGGTAAACTAAGCGCCGAAAGGAGGTCACGGATATGGCCTACACGGAGAGCGTCACCAGGGTTGGCGACCGCGTGATCGACGGGATGAAGAAGGTCGATCGGGCGATCGTCAGCGGTGCCAGCACCGTTGCCCAGCGGGTGGGCGAGGTTCTGCCGAGCGAGCTTCCCGGCGCCTCGTACATCCGGAACCTCCCCAAGCCGGAGGAGCTGACCAAGGCGTACTGGGAATTCGTCGAGCGCCTGGTGAAGACCCAGCGGACCTACTCGCTGGACCTGATCAAGGCGTTCGAGCCGATCACCGGCAAGATCTGGAAGCAGTCGGTCCGCAAGGCCGCCTGACCGACCGGATCAAGCGGAAGGACCCCCGGATTCCCGGGGGTCCTTCGCGTTTCCGTGCGCCTACAGGTTGTTGAGGGACTGGAAGCAGCGATAGGGGAGGGGGCCGAAGTTGCTGTCGGCGATCACCCCCTGCCCCGAGGTGGTCACCACCAGGAAGGATGTCCCATCCTTCACGATGTCGGCGGTGAGCTCCGCTCCCGTGCTGACGCCCGGCTGGGAAAGGTAGTCGTCGAGCTCATCCACTGCCGGAAGTCGCCTCCCCGCCGTCGCGCAGGTGGTGGCGGCAACGCCCCACGCCGCAGCGGTGCGAGCCGCGGTCTCCATGCAACCCTCACCGAACCGCGCCGTGCCCGCCGGACACTCGTCCTTGAACAGGGCGTCCGCCTCCGCCTGCGTATAGGCGATGTTGTTGACGATCTTCGTGGCGATCCTCTTGACCTTCTTCCTGGTCAGGGACTTGGCGGCGCCTGCGGGGGAGATCAGAACCGACGCCACCAGTGCTCCCAGGATGGCCAGGGCCACGACGCCCCGAAGACCGGGTAGCTTCTTCATGGATTCCTCCTCGAGATGAAGCGGGATCGACGGATTGCCCGCCGCGCGGTACGCCCCACCCCCTTTCCATCCGTCGCTGCGGCGACGGGCGGAGGCTAGCATGCCTCGTTGGGCGAGGCCCGCGGGAGCCCCGTGCTAGGCTCGCCGTACGGTCTCCGGAGGGAACGATGACGGAACGACCCGAGATCCTCATGACTCCAGGCCCAACGCCGGTGCCCCCCTCTGTGCTGCTGGCCCAGGGCAGCCCACTCGTCTACCACCGGGGCCCGGGCTACGGTCAGCTGCTGCGCGAGGTCACCGCCGGGCTCAAGGCGCTGCTGGATACGGAGGACGACGTCCTGGTGTTCACCTCGTCCGGGACCGGGGGCCTGGAGTCGGCGGTGGCCAACCTGTTCTCCCCCGGCGACCGTGTCGTGGTGCCGGTGGCCGGGTACTTCGGGGATCGGTTCGCCCGGATCGCCGAAGCCTTCCACCTGGACGTCCACAGGATCGAGTACGAGTGGGGGAGAGAGGTCCGGCCCGAGGACGTCGCTGCGGCCCTGTCGGAGGCCCCGGCCAAGGGAGTGCTTGCCCAGCACTCGGAGACGTCGACCGGTGTGGTCAACGACATCGAGGCCATCGGCAGGGTCACCAGGGATGCTGGCTCTCTGTTCGCGGTGGACGTGATCTCCAGCGCCGGCGCGGTGCCGTTCCGCGGCGACGCCTGGGGTGTGGACGTGGCCATCGGCGGTTCCCAGAAAGCCCTCTCCGCCACTCCGGGCCTGGCGTTCGTTTCGGTGTCGGAGGCCGCGTGGGCGGCGGCCCGGGAGGCCACCAGCCCGCGTTTCTACTTCGACTGGGCGGCATACCAGAAGTCCTACGAGCTTCCGAACCCCGAGGCCCCGTGGACGCCGGCAATCAGCCTGATGCTCGGGCTCCGCGAGGCCCTGCGCCTCTATCTCGACGAGGGTCACCAGGCGGTCCTGGAGCGTCATCGCACCCTCTCCGAGGCCACCAAGGAGGGCGTCCGGGCTCTGGGCCTGGACCTGGACGGCGATCATCCCGAGCGGGCATGGGCGGTCACCGCGGTGCGAGCCCCGGAGCGGATCGACGGCGATGAGCTCGTGGCCAAGGTGCGCGGGGACCACGGCATCGTCCTGGCTCCCGGGCAGGGGCCGCTGAAGGGCAAGGTGTTCCGCATCGGCCACCTGGGCAACTACGACCGATTCGACATCGTTCGCTGTCTCGCGGCCCTGGAGCTCACCCTTGAGTCGATGGGCTACCCCGTGAAGCGCGGGGCCGGGGTGGCCGCCGCGGAAGACGTCTTCGCCCGGTCCGGCTAAGCGCTCCTACCCCTTGAGCATCTCCCGGACCTCGTCCATCGTGAATCCCCGGAGGGTCTCGGTGATGGCGTTCCCCCGTCCCGCGATCATCAAGGCCAGCTTACCCGCCGTCGCGTCGTCCGGCGCCTCGACGACGGCGACCTGATCGTACTGGCCCATCGTGACCCAGTTCCCGATGTTTTTGGCTCCGTGATCCGTGAGCCGCTTCTCCACCTCCTGGACGCGGTCGGGAAGGCTGTCGACCTTGGACCGCCCCTGATCCGTCCACTTGATCAGGGTGATGTACGTGGGCATCGCTCCTCCTCTCGGCTCGACCGGCCTCCATCTCACCGCATCGGCGGTGCGCGGGGCAAGGCCCCGGGACAGGTTCGTGGCGCACTGCAATACTGACCCCCATGAAGGTGCTGGTCACCGAGCCGTTGTCAGAGCGCGGCCTTGAGCTGCTCCGACAGGATTTCGAGGTCGACGTTCGCGAGGATCTCTCGGGCGACGCTCTGGCCGAGTCGATCGGGCTGTACGACGCGATCGTGGTTCGTTCCCAGACCAGGGTCGATGCGGCGGTGATCGAGGCGGGGACGAACCTGAAGGTCATCGCCCGGGCGGGGATCGGGCTGGACAACGTCGACGTGGACGCGGCCACGCGCCGTGGCGTCATGGTGGTCAACGCGCCGCAGTCCAATATCCTGTCCGCCGCCGAGCACACCATGGCCCTGCTGCTGGCGCTGGCCCGCAAGGTCCCCACGGCCGACGCGTCGCTCCGGTCGGGGAACTGGGAGCGGGAGCGGTTCCAGGGGGTGGAGCTCCACGGGAAGACGCTGGGGATCATCGGCCTGGGCCGGGTGGGGACCATGGTGGCCCAGCGAGCCCTGTCGTTCGGGATGCGGCTGATCGCGTTCGATCCCTACGTGTCGCGCGACCGGGCCCGCACGCTGGGGATCGAGCTCATGCCGGACCTCGGCGCCCTGCTGGTGCAGGCGGACTTCATCACGATCCACCTCCCCAGGACCCCGGAGACCGAAGGCCTGATCGGTCGGCGGGAGCTGGGGCTGATGAAGGAAGGCGCCAGGATCGTCAACACCGCCCGGGGCGGGATCGTCGACGAAGAGGCTCTGGTGGAGGCACTGAGCACCGGACGGCTCGGGGGTGTGGCCCTCGACGTGTTCGCCGAGGAGCCAGTCACCGAGCACCCTCTGTTCTCCTTCCCGGACGCCATCGTCACCCCCCACCTGGGGGCGGCGACCCGGGAGGCCCAGGACAAGGCCGGCCTGGCCATCGCGGAGATGGTCCGCCTGGCGCTGCGGGGCGAGTTCGTCCCGTACGCCGTCAACGTGGCCGCCGCCGAGGTGAGCGAGCAGGTCCGGCCGTTCGTCCCGCTGGCCGAGCGGCTGGGTCGGGTCCTCACCGGCCTGGCCGACTCGCCGATGCGCAGCATCGCCATCGAGTACCTCGGCAAGGTGGGGGAGTGGGACACCAGGGTCCTCACCCTGGCGGCGTTGAAGGGGGCGCTGACCGGGGTGGTCCACGAGCCGGTCTCCTACGTGAACGCTCCGACCATCGCCAAGGAGCGGGGACTCGAGGTGTCCGAGCGGCGGTCGGTGGAGTCCCAGGACTACGTGAACTTGGTGCTGCTACGAGCCGAGACCGAGGACGGCGAGGTCGGCGTGGGGGGAACCCTGGTCGGCAAGCGGAACGCCGAGCGCCTGGTCCGGGTGTACGACTTTGACGTCGACATGGCCCCTGCCGAGCACATGGCGTTCTTCCTGTACGAGGACCGTCCCGGGGTGATCGGTGCCGTGGGGACCATCCTGGGGGAGGACGGCATCAATATCGCCTCGATGGAGGTGGGCCGCAAGGAGGCCGGGGGCCTGGCCCTGATGGGGCTCACCGTGGACAGCCCCATCCCCACGGAGGTGCTCGATCGGATCATCGAGGCCGTGGGGATGAAGTCCGCGCGGTCGATCGTCCTGTCGGCAGAGTAGCCCTTTCGGGCTATTGACCGCCGACAGCCGGAAGCGGTTTGCTGTTCACGCCCGGTGACCCGAAGGAGGGCGTATGGCACGGGATGGCGCGATCATCTCCACGTGGGGCAATACGACCACAGGCCGGGAGGCCAAGTCCCTGGAAGTGTTCATGGAGTTCCTGGGCTTCTGGGGAAAGTGGGCCGCGGAAGGCAAGTGCTCGGAGCCGAAGGCTTTCTTCAACTCCGACGGCTCGGGAGGGATGTCCATCGTCGAGGGAAAGACGGACGCGCTGATGGAGATCTGGGAGTCCGATGAGAGCGAGCGGCTGATCGCCAAGGCCCAGCTCATCGTCCAGGACCTTCAGAGTCCCATCTACTGGGGGGGCACGGACGAGGAGATCACCAAAGGGACGCAGGTCTTCGTGGAGTCCGCCACCGAGCTCGGCTACATGTAGCCTTCGCGACAGACGCTGGACCGACGGAGGGGCGGGGCAACCCGCCTCTCCGCCGTTTGGTCGAGGCGCGGAAACGGGGTGTACCCTTTGGGCCAGGTCAGCCACCCAAGGAAGGAGCCCGGATGCCGCTCCAGGCCGTCGACAAGATCTGGATGGACGGGAAGCTCGTCGACTGGGAGGACGCCAGGGTCCACGTCCTGACCCACGCCCTCCACTACGGCAGCGGGTTGTTCGAGGGGATCCGGGCGTACGAGACGCCCAAGGGCGCCGGGGTGTTCCGCCTCACGGACCACATGAAGCGGCTGTTCCGATCCGCGCAGGTGTACATGATCGAGATCCCGTTCAGCCTGCACCAGCTGGTCGACGCGGCGAAACAGACCGTCCGGGTCAACGGGCTGAAGGAGTGTTACATCCGTCCGCTCGTGTACCACGGCTACGGGGAGATGGGGCTCAACCCCCTGTATGCCCCGGTGAACGTGTCGATAGCGGTGTGGCCGTGGGGGACGTACCTGGGAGAGGAAGCCCTGGAGAACGGGGCCCGGCTGATGATCTCTTCGTGGCGGCGGCCCGACCCCAACGTGCTTCCGGCCAAGGCCAAGGCCACCGGCCAGTACATCAACTCGGGTCTCGCCAAGGTGGAGGCCATCAAGGCGGGCTACGACGACGCCATCATGCTCAGCCCGGACGGGGTGGTCGCCGAGGGGACCGGCGAGAACCTGTTCATCGTCCGTAACGGCGTGTTGATCACCCCGCCGGAGTCCTCCGGGATCCTCATGGGGATCACCCGGGACTCGGTGATGACCATCGCCCAAGACCTGGGGTTCGAGCTGATCGAGCAGAAGCTGGTGCGTTCAGACGTGTACACGGCCGACGAGGTGTTTCTGACGGGAACGGCCGCGGAGATCACCCCGGTTCGTGAGGTCGACGGGCGGCCCATCGGCTCCACTACCCGGGGGCCGATGACCAAGGAGATCCAGCAGACCTTCTTCGCGGCGGTGAAGGGCGAGATCGACCGGTACCGCGAGTGGGTCGAGCTCGTGGAGTGAGACTCGTCCGGTTCCGCCACGGCGACCGGATCGCCACCGGGTTCGTCGATGGCGAAGAGGTCCGCGTCCTTCGGGGGACGTTCTTCGAGGACCCGCTGCCCTCCGGGGAAGACGTCCCCCTCGAGGATGTCCGGCTCCTCTCACCGGTGATCCCCTCCAAGGTCGTGGGGGTGGCCCGGAACTACGCAGAGCACGCCGCGGAGCTCGGGAACGAGGTCCCGGCGGAACCGATGTTGTTCCTCAAGCCGGCCACGTCGGTGATCGGCCCGGGAGACCCGATCCCGCTGCCGCCGGGCTCGGAGCGGGTGGACCACGAGGCCGAGCTCGCCGTGGTGATCGGCCGCCTGTGTCGCCGGGTGGGAGAGGACGAGGCCCTGAAGCACGTCCTCGGCTACACCTGTGCCAACGACGTCACCGCCCGGGACTGGCAGCAGAGCGACGGGCAGTGGGCCAGGGCCAAGGGCTCGGACGGGTTCTGTCCCCTGGGGCCCTGGGTGGAGACCGAAATCGATCCGGCCGAACTGACGGTCACCGGAAGGGTGAACGGGGAAGTCCGTCAGACCGGGCGCACCGCGTCGATGGTGTTCTCGCCCGCCGAGCTGGTCGCGTACATCTCCCGAACCATCACCCTGCTCCCGGGCGACGTGGTGTTGACCGGCACCCCTCCCGGCGTGGGACCGATGGCCCCCGGGGACCGCGTGGAGGTCGAGGTGGAAGGGATCGGGGTGCTGGAGAACCCGGCGGTTCAGGGTGGCTGAACCGGTCCGGGTACGGTTCGCACCGGCGCCCAGCGGCTACCTCCACGTGGGGAACGCCCGGACCGCGCTGTACGACTGGCTGTTCGCGCGTCACCATGGAGGCACGTTCGTTCTCCGGATCGAGGACACCAACCGGGAACGGACCACCGAAGAGTCCGTGCAAGGGATCCAGGACGTGCTTCGGTGGCTGGGCCTGGACTGGGACGAGGGCCCCGGCGTCGGTGGTCCGTACGGCCCGTACCGCCAGACCGAGCGACTCGACATCTACCGGGAGGCGGTGGACCGGCTCCTGGCCGACGAGAGCGCCTACCCCTGCTACTGCACCCCGGAGGAGCTCGAGCAGCGGCGCAAGGAGGCCCTGGCCCGCGGGGAGCCGCCCGGGTACGACGGCCGTTGCCGCAAGCTGACCGAAGAGGACCGGGCGCGGTTCGAGGAAGAGGGACGGCCCAAGGCCTTCCGGTTCGCCACGCCCGGCCGGGACGTGCGGGTGGACGATCTGATCCGGGGGCCGTCCGTGTTTCCGGCCTCGGACATCCGGGACTTCGTGATGCTCCGCTCCGACGGGAGCCCCACCTATCTGCTGGCGGCGGCGGTCGACGACTGGAAGATGGAGATGACCCACGTGATCAGGGGTGAGGACCTTCACTCGTCGACGCCCCGCCAGATCCTGCTCCTGGAGGCGCTGGGGGCGAGGCGGCTCCCCGGGTACGCGCACGTCCCCCTGCTGCTGGGGCCGGACCGCCATCCGCTGTCCAAGCGACATGGGTCGGTGGCTGTGGAGACTTTCCGGGACCAGGGGTTCCTGCCCGAGGCCATGGTCAACTACCTGGCCCTCCTGGGCTGGTCGTACGACGACCACACCACGTTCTTTACCCGGGACGAGCTGGTTGAGAAGTTCGACCTGGCTCGGGTCTCGCGCAACCCTGCGGCCTTCGACCGGGAGAAGCTCAAGTGGATGAACGGCCACTACATCCGGGAGATGGATCCGGTCAGGTTCGTGGAGCTGCTCAGCGAGGCGCTGGCCGAGGCGGGGATCGATGCGGATCCGGACGTCCTCCGAGACGCTGCGCCCCTGGTTCAGGAGCGCATGAAGCTGCTCTCCGAGGCACCCGGCCTGCTGCGGTTCCTGTTCGAGGACGTGGAGCCGGACCAGAAGGCCCGGAAGATGCTGGGCGGGCAGGGTGAGTACCTGGTGGAGGTGGCCAAGCGCCTCGACCAGCTCGAGGAGTGGTCGACGGAGGAGATCAAGTCAACATTGGAGACGCTGGCTGAGGAGCGGGGGCTCTCCAAGCGGAAGGGTTTCCAGCCGGTGCGCGCGGCGGTCACCGGCACCCTGATCTCTCCGCCCCTGTTCGAGTCCATGGCCCTGCTGGGGAAGGAACGGACCCTGGAACGGCTCCGCCGGGTCGCCGCCTGATGCCGCTCTGGAAACGGCCCCGGTACGGGCGCGGGCGAACGCGGTGGTTCGAGGTGTGGACCACCGCTCTCGGCGTGATCTTCCTGGCGCTCGCGGTGGTCTGCGTCGTCGCCACGGTGTCGATCGTGTTGAGCTGGGGAGAGCGTGAGCCGTCCTTCCCCACCGGGGAGGGAACCCTCGAGGGCCTTCGGGGCTTCGGCCTGGTCTTCTTCCCGGTCGCCGCTCTGGTCACCTTCGCCACCGGGTGGTGGCTGACGGGAGACCGGATACGGTCGTGGTTCGGTCGGCTTGGACACCGGGACCGCGGGAACGTCTGAGGCGGTGAGCGGACTCACGAGGCAAGAGGTCGCCCATCGAGCCGGAGTCGAGATCGACTACGTCGGCCGTCTGGTCGAGCTGGGGATTCTGACGCCTGGTGCGGGGGACGCGTTCTCGCCGGGTGACGTGCGCAGGGCGCGTTGGATAAAGAGCTTGGAGCGGGCCGGCGTGCCGCTCGACGGGATGGCTGCCGCCGTCCGGGACGGAGCTCTCTCGTTCGCCTTCATGGATGTGACCGCTTTCGATCGGTTCGCCGGACTCAGCGGCACCACCTTCCACCAGCTCAGCGCAAGGACGGGCATCCCTCTGGAACTCTTGAGGGTGATCCGCGAGGCCGTCGGCTTCGCGGAGCCACGGCCGGAGGACAACGTCCGCGAGGACGAGCTGACGGTCGTGCCGGCGGTCGAGCTGGAGCTCTCGAAGGGGTTCCGGCCCATTGTCATCGAGCGGTGGCTTCGGGTCTGCGGGGACAGTCTGCGCCGGATCGCCGAGACGGAAACGGACTGGTGGCACAGCGAGGTCGAGCTGCCCTTCCTCGAGGCGGGCATGGGGGAGGGCGAGATGTTGGAGGCACAAGCCGACCTCGGGTCCGAGATGGCCCCTCTCTCCGAGCAGGCGCTCCTGGCCATCTACCACGGGCAGCAGGAACACGCCTGGAGCAAGGGCTTCGTCGAGCACGTCGAGGGCGCACTGGAAAGAACCGGCCTGCACAGTCGGTTGCACCGTCCGCCGGCGGTGTGCTTCCTCGACATCACGGGGTACACGCGGCTGACCGAGGAGCGGGGGGATGAGGCTGCTGCGGACTTGGCGGCGCGGCTGGCACGTCTGGTCCGGCGGTCCTCCCAAGAGCACGGGGGGAAGCCCGTCAAGTGGCTCGGCGACGGGGTGATGTTCTATTTCCAGGAACCCGGTGGTGCGGTGCTCGCGGCCCTCGAGATGGTCGAGGGCGTCGCCAGTCACGGTCTCCCGCCTGCCCATGTCGGCTCCACGCGGGGCCGGTGGTCTTCCAGGAAGGTGACTACTTCGGCCGTACGGTCAATCTCGCGGCGAGGATCGCCGACTACGCCAGGCCCGGTGAGGTGGTGGTGAGCCAGGAGGTCGTGGACGCCACGGATGCTGAATCCGTTACGTTGACCGAGATCGGACCGGTGGAACTCAAGGGCGTGTCTGGCGCGCTCCGCCTTCACACCGCGCGCGCAGCGGCTGAGGGGCAAGGGACCCGTGGTCCCTACGGGATTTGAACCCGTGTCTCCACCTTGAGAGGGTGGTGTCCTAGGCCGCTAGACGAAGGGACCGGGGCGACTCGATGGTACGCGAGGCACCTCACCCCGTCCAAGCGGGGAAGCGGCCCCGAGGACGGCTGCTAGCATGGTGTCTCTCTGGGCCGTGGGGTAACGGTAGCCCGGTTGGCTCTGGACCAACTAGTCCAGGTTCGAATCCTGGCGGCCCAGCTCCCAGGACCTAACCGCGGATAGCCCCGAGCGGCCCGGGTACGGACCTCCTTTCTCTCGGGCCCGGGGTTCACCTTTTCGCCCGGATCCGCGCCTATCAGGTGAGGTGCAGGATGCCCTGGTGAGCGCGCGGTCGGAGGTCGAGCGGATCTACCGCGAGCACGGCGAGCACATGCTGCGGACGCTGCTGGCCTTCTCCGGGGACCTCGATGTGGCCCGGGAAGCGGTCGCCGAGGCGCTGGCTCAGGCCCTTCGCCGCGGCTCGGCGCTGCGGGATCCACTGGCCTGGACGTGGCGGGTGGCGTTCAAGATCGCCCGCCGCGAGCTCAAGGCCCGGCGCCCTGTGGGTCCGCCGGTATTCCAGCCCCCGTACGAAATCCCTGAGCCGGCCGTGGACCTGGTCGCCGCGCTCCGCGCTGTGTCGCCGAGCCAGCGGGCCGTGATCGTCCTGCACCACGTGGCCGACCGCCCGGTTCGGGAGGTGGCGGCCATCCTGGGGATGTCGCAAGCGGCGGTCCGGGTGCACCTCTCCCGGGGACGACGCCGACTGCGCGAGCTGCTGGAGGCTAATGATGACTGAGCTGGAGACAGGATTCCGAGAGCTGCGAGAGGGCCGCGTCCCAGACGTGTGGGAGGAGGTCGAGCGCCGGGCCTCGGAGGAACGACGTCCCCCGGTCCCGTGGTCCCGCGCCATCGCCGCGGTCGTGGCGCTGGCGGTTGCTGCCGCCGGCGTCCTGGTGGCGATCGAGGTGTTCGGCGGCCGCCCGCCGACCCCGCGCCCGGCGAGCACGATCCCCGGGGTCCCGAGGGGCTGGACGGAGCTCCCCCTTCCCCCGGAGGACCTCCACGACGGTGCCGCGTACGTGTGGACGGGGTCGGAGGTCCTGGCATGGGGAGGATGTGAGGGCGAGGCCCCCGAGGGCTGCGGCCTGGCCGAACGCGGCTACGCGTTCGACCCGGAGCACCGGGCATGGCGGCCCCTCCCCCCGATCGACGCCCGCAGCGCCTCCAACGCCGTATGGACGGGCCGCGAAGCGATCTTCTTCGAGAACGAGCCCGAGGGCTCCGAGGAGGCTGAGGAACCCGGCCTTTCGGGCCACGCGTACGATCCGGCGGCCGAGACCTGGCGGAAGCTCCCAGAGGCCCCCATCGAGGCGCGAACCGGCGCCGTGCACCTGTGGACCGGGCGAGAGGTGATCGTCTGGGGCGGGGGGAAGCGGCAGGGCGCCGAGAGCATGCAGGGGGCGGCCTACGATCCCGCCACGAACTCGTGGCGGCGCATCGCCGACGCGCCCCACGGCCTGAACCTGCTTTCGGGGGTGTGGACGGGCCGCGAGATGATCGTGTTCGGCTCCCTGGTCAGCAATCGGAACATCGCCGACACCCGGACATCTGTGGGCGCGGCCTACGACCCGGACACGGACACGTGGCGCACCCTGCAGCCCTCCGAGCTGTCCCCCCAGGCCACGGCCGCCGTCTGGGTTGGGGACCGGATGGTCGCCTACGACTACGAGACCCGGTGGCAGGCCTACGACCCCGCGACCGACACGTGGACCGTGCCCGCCGACATGCCGTTCCAGTTCGACGAGTGCTATCCGGATGCCGTGACCGCCGGCGACCTCGGGTTCGCGTTCTTCTGTGGTCGGGCGGCGCTTTATGAGCCCTCCTCTGGCGCCTGGGAGCGGATACGTGGCGGGCCGCTCGACGACCAGCTCCCCGGACTAGGGGACCTGCGCCTGTGGCGATTCGCGTCCCTCGTCCCCGCCGGCGACGGTCTGTTCCTGTCGATGGAAGGCATCACGGTCGCCGGCAAGGACGAAACGCCGTGCTTCGGATGCCCGGGGTTCCCCCGGTCCTTCTGGGCGTACCGGCCGTAGCGACCGGCGCCCGCGGTCACTTCGCACGTTTGCGGCCGGCTTCCCGCGCGCGTAGGGTGACCGGCGCCGGTCGTGAACAAGGGCTCCCTGGCTTCCGAGATCTCCAAGCGGACGGGACTGGCCCCTGGTCAGGTGTCGCGGGTGTTGAACGCGACTCTCGACGTCATCCGGGAGCGGGTGGCCAGGGGAGAGCGAGTGGTCCTCTCCGGGTTCGGAACGTTCGAGCGGCGGCGCAGGAACCCTCGGACCGGCCGGAACCCTCACACTCGCCAGGCAGTCAAGATCCCGGCCCGGAACGCCCCGGTGTTCCGTCCAGGCAACGCGTTCCGGGAACTGGTGGCCGTGCCGCGGAGGAAGCGGACGGCCACGGGACGCGGATCCCGCAAGACTCGCAGGTAGATCAACCCAGACCGTAGAACGACGACGCGGTCTGTCCGAGAACGGCGTCCAGCTCCCCGGGATCAAGGGGGGCCTGCTCCCACTCGACGAAAGCGGCCACCCATTCGTCGTCCGGCGTGAGCGGTCGGTAATAGGGAGCGTCGGTTCCCCACATCACCCGGCCCGGACCGACCGCCTTGAGCACCTCCCGAACGTCCGCGTGGAATTCCTCTTGGTTGTCTCGGTAACGAAGCTGCCACCCGGACAGATCGCACCGCACGTTCGTCCGGCGCTCGGCGATCGCCGCCACCGCTCGCCACTCCTCGTTCCCGGTGTGGGCCGCCTGGATCCGGAGGTCCGGGAAGTCGGCCGCCACTCGGTCCAGGAGCTCCGGACGGGCCAGCGAGGAATCGAGCGGCGGAGGGATGGGTCCCACGTGCAGCACCACCGGCACGCCCAGCTCGCCGGCTCGATCCAGGAACGGCCGGGCCACCGGGTCGTCCAGGGCGAACCCGCCGCCAGGATGCAGCTTCAGGCACACCGCGCCGCGATCGCGCACGGCCTCCGTGAACGCCTCGAGGGCGCCGGGATGGCGCGGATCGACGCCGAAGCCCCAGCGGATCCGGTCGGGATGCCTCTCCGCGAGGCCCGCGTACCAATCGTTGTGCTCCCGCCACCCGGTGGCCGCAGGTCCGAGGTTCGGCTCGAGCGACCAGTCGTGAGGGAACATCACCGCGACGTCGATGCCTGCGGCATCCATGGCCCCCAGCTGGCTCGAACCGTCCTCGTCGAACAGCGCGGGAATCACGTTCTCCCGGATAAGGGCGGCTGGAGCGCCCAGCTCCTTCTCCCCGCGGCGGGCCAGGGCCTGCCACCACCCTTCCCCGAACCACGATTCCTGGACCGCGTGACTATGCCCGTCGACGCGCACCTAGTCGAAGGTCACGATCCGCAGGACCCGGGCCACTTTCTTCCCGCTCTCATCGGCGACCTCGAACTTCACCCGCTGACCGATGCGGAGGTACCGGATCCCCGCTCCCTCCACGGACCCGGGATCGATGGCCACCTCCTCTCGCTCGTCGGTGAGCAGGGTCCCGGTTCGCGAGCCGACGTCGTAGTCCTTGATCGTTCCCTGGGGCACCGGGGCCTCCTAGCGATGGCTGTGGGCTGTCAGTCTCGCCGCCAGCACCATCTCCAGGCAAGCAGCGCGGGTCCTTCCCGGGCCCCCGTGGGCCAGCACCTCCGGGACGTCCTCGGGCCGGTCGAGGTCGAAGGCCAGCTCCGGGGCTCGAACGGTGGCGAACGGTACCCCTCGGACTTCGGCGACCTCTCGATGCTTTCGGAACGAGTCGGTCCCGAACCTGGCCGGGACGATCTGGGGAGGCCGGCGCAGCAGCACGTTCGTCCCGGCATCCGAGACCGAGGGCGCGGCCACCACCGGCCCGATGGTACGCAGGGCCGAGCCCAGCGCCTCGGACGTCAGCAACGGGAGGTCGCCGAGGACCACGGCCAGGGCCTCGGCGCCCGCGGCCTCCTCCTCGACCTGGCGGATCGCCGCCAGGAGGCCCGGGTTCTCCTCCACCACCGGCCGGGCCCGGCGGCGGGCCGAGACCTCCAGGACGGCCTCGTCGGGAGAGATGACCCACACGTGCCATCCGGGGATCGACATGCAGGCATCCAGGACGTCCTCCAGCATCGCCAGCGTGAGCGCGGCACGTTCAAGGGGGCTCAGCACTTCGGACAGACGGCCCTTGGCCCGCTCCAGCGACTTCACCGGTACGGTGATGACCCGCATGGGGGAGTCATGCTACGCCCAGCGCGTGGCCGGTACACGCACTCTCCGGACCGGCGCTAGGATGGCGAACACCCGAGCCAGGGAGGCGCGATGAGGCGGGTGGAGCCGTGGATGCGGTTCGCGGAAACCATGCTGATCCCTCCCATCGCCGTGTGGTTCCGGTGGCGATTCGAGGGTCTGGAGCACATCCCCCGGGAGGGCGGTGCGCTCATCGCCGGCAACCACATCTCGTACTTCGACCCGCTGGCCCACGGGTATTTCCTGGAGAAGGCCGGCCGCCGGCCACGGTTCCTGGCCAAGATCGAGCTGTTCAAGAACAAGGTCTCCGGACCGGTGCTTCGGGGCGCCAGGCAGATCCCCGTAGTGCGAGGCTCCGGCGACACGGGGCCGGTGAAGGCCGCCGGGGCCTCGCTCCGAGCCGGTGAGCTGGTGGTGGTGTACCCGGAGTCCACCGTGACCGAGAACCAGGACTTCTCGCCGATGCGCGGTAAGACCGGAATCGCCCGCCTCACGCTGGCCACCGGCGTGCCGGTGATTCCCCTGGCGGTGTGGGGATCCGCTCCGGTGTGGCAGAAAGGCGGCGGGCGAAACCTGAAATACGGCCGCCCGATCTGGGTGAAGGCCGGCACGCCACTGGACTTCTCCGAGTACGAGGACCGGGCGGACGATCCGGCAACGCTTCGCAAGGTCACCGACGAGGTGATGGCGCAGCTCTCGTTTCTGGTCGACGACATGAGGGCCCGCTACCCGAAGACATGGTCCTGAGCGATCGCCCCAAGGTCGCGGTAGTTGGCGCGGGGTCGTGGGGGACCGCGTTCTCCACGATCACCGCGGAGAAGGGCGTGGAGACCGTGCTGTGGGCTCGGCGGGCCGAGCTGGCGGACGAGGTCGCCGCCCGCCACACCAACGCTGCGTATCTCCCGGGCTTCGACCTCCCGGCCTCGCTCTTGGCCACCTCGGACCTGGAGAAGGCCGTGGACGGCGCCGAGGTGGTGGTCATGGCGGTCCCCTCCCACGCCTTCCGGGAGGTGTTCCGCCAGGCGGCTCCACTCCTGGGCCCGGACACCACGCTGGTGTCGCTGACCAAGGGCATCGAGCAGAACAGTCTGGAGCGGATGACCGAGGTGATGTCCCAGGAGGCCGACATCCCTCCAACCCGGCTGGCGGTGGTGTCCGGACCCAACCTGGCCAGGGAGGTCATGCGACGCATGCCCTCGGCGTCGGTGGTGGCCTGCGCGGACGACCCGACGGCTACGGAGCTCCAGGCGCTGTTCATGGCGCCCTTCTTCCGCGTGTACACCAACCCCGACGTGGTGGGGTGCGAGCTGTGCGGGTCGATGAAGAACGTCATCGCCATCGCCGCGGGGATCGCAGACGGGATGGGGTTCGGCGACAACTCCCGAGCCTCGCTCATCACCCGGGGCCTGGCGGAGATGGCGCGGCTGGGAACGAAGCTCGGCGCCAACCCGCTGACGTTCGCCGGCCTGGCCGGGATGGGCGACCTGGTGGCCACGTGCATCTCCACGCTCTCGCGGAACCGCCGAGTGGGCGAGGAGCTCGGAAGTGGCCGGAAACTGGACGTCATCGTGGCCGAGACCAGCATGGTCGCCGAGGGCGTGAAGACCAGCCGCTCGGTGGTGGCCCTGGCCCACCGATCCGGGATCGAGGTCCCCCTGTGCGAGCACGTGGTCAAGGTGCTGTACGAGGGAGTGGCTCCGGGGGACATGGTGCTCTCGCTGATGCTCCGCTCGGCAAAGCCCGAGCTGCACGGGATCCACGAGCCGTCGGGGTAGGAGGGGCCGGTGGTGGAGCTGCTCGAGGGGGAGCGGAGCCCGGGAGAAGGGAGCCGGGAGCCGGCCTTCATCGACATCCTCGCCGCGCGGCGGCTGATCCAGCGATACCTGAACCCCACGCCGTTCTACGAGTCCACCGCGCTCGGCGGGATGCTGGGATGCCGGCTGTTCATCAAGTACGAGAACCACCAGCCGGTGGGAGCGTTCAAGGTTCGGGGCACCCTCAACAAGGTCCTGTGTCTCACGGACGATGAACGGGCCCGGGGCGTGGTCACCGCGTCGAACGGCAACCACGGCCAGGGCGTGTGCTACGCGGCCCGGATCACCGGGGTCCGGGCCACGGTGGTCATGCCGGAGAAGGCCAACCCGGACAAGGCCGAGGCCATGCGAACCCTGTGCACGGAGGTGGTCCACGAGGGACGGGACTTCGAGGAAGCCAATGCCAAGGCCCTGGAGCTCGAGCGGGAGAAGGGATTCGTGTACTTCCATGCCGCCAACGACCCGTGGATCATCGCCGGGCACGGGATCGTCGGGCTGGAGATGCTCGAGGTTCAGCCGGACCTGGACGCCGTGGTGGTCCCCGTCGGCGCGGGCGGGCTGATGTCCGGCGTGGCCCTGGCGGCCAAGACCCTGAACCCACGGATCGAGGTTATCGGGGTCCAGGCCAAGAACTGCGCGCCGTACGTGGCCTCGCTCCGGGCCGGGCGGATCGTGAACGCGCCCTCGGCCAACACGTTCGCCGAGGGACTGGCCTCCAAGCACCCCACAGAGCTGCCGTTCCGGATGATCTCCCGCCTGGTCGACGAGGTGATCGAGGTGTCGGAGGAGGAGATGCGCCGGGCCGTGGTTCTCCTGCTGGAGAAGACCCACAACCTGGCCGAGGGAGCGGGAGCCGCCGGCACCGCCGGTGTCGTCCAGCTCCACGAACGGCTGGCCGGCCGCAAGGTGGGAACAATCCTATCCGGCGGTAACCTCAACCGGCACCAGCTCGAGCGGGCCCTGACCGACCCCCACACCTGGTAGCGGTCTCCGGCGGCACCCACACCAGGTTGGCAGCAACCTGACCCGGCGCCGCGCCAAGGATGAAACTCGTGCCCTAACCCGAGACAGCTGACGCAGTCTCCGTCCGGACTTCAGCGGCTGCCTACTCATGGACGGATAACCCGGCCGTCTGGATACCTCAGTTCGATGAAGACTGGGGAGCCCGGCCCGTATAGGTCTGCGTGCTCCACACACAGGTAGCCTCGAAGGGGACCGGCGATTCTGTCGTCGGGCACTCTGTACATCGTGAGGACGGTTACCTCGTTATCGCAGTCCGACAGCATGCAGTTGTTCATTCGATCCTCCATAAGCGCCGCATCGCCGAGCGTACTCCTGGCCTTTCAGACGCTTCAACACAACAGCACTTTCCCCCCGCGCTCCCTCTAACGAACCACGGCACGGCCACGCGGTTCAATCTTCACTATCGTGTCCGGTTTCCCTGGGGTGCCTGGTCTAGATAGGAGGATGGGAGCGGTCCTCGTCCGCTCCCTGCTCTGAGCTCGCCCTGAGCACGCCAGGCGGATGGTCGCTCCCTGCTGCGATTCGTCGCACTTTTGCCAATGGAGAGTTCGGCAGTCCCTGTCCCTCCTTGAAGAGGTCTGCGACTATCGCCGCCGCCTCTCTCCGTGAGACACCGAGGTAGTCGCTGAGGTCGTTGAGACTGGCCCCCATCACCCGCTCATCGATCTCCTCCTCCGGAAGTGCGTCTATCCCTCCGGGTCTCGCCGCCAAGCGCCCGAGGGCTTCATTTAAGGAATTGAGCATCAGTGCCTTGATCGCTTCCTCGTCCGCCTGGCCTCTTGACGGCTGCGGCAATTCCTGTCTTGCGACGCGAGAAGCTCTGGGCAAAGGTGCTGATCCCGCCCGGTGACTCAGCTCGGGGGGAGCGTAGCTCGGGCGGCCCTGCTTGCTTCCAGGTCGGGCCCGCCCTCCAGATCGTGTCAGGGGACTGGAACAGAGCGGCCAAGGCAAGGATGACAAGGCCCGCGAAGAGGAGGACGGCAAGGACGGTGTCCATCGAGGAGGATTAGCGAAGGAAGCCCTGCGGCTGCGAGAGCGCCGCCGCAAGCTCGCGAGCCTCGTCGTCGACCGACAGCATGCTCCCGCACTGAGAGCAGATAGTCCACACTGACCGCTTGTCGGCGCCGGTTGAATCTTGACCCCCTTGGGCCGGTTGAAATTTGACCCCCCTGGGCTTCCTTCCGGGACTCGAGCGCCCGGAAGGGTGAGCCTGGTCGGCAGTCCAAGCCGACCAGGGGGAAGG
>JBOGVS010000013.1:0-70382 GCA_050692555.1 Actinomycetota bacterium | reverse complement strand
ACTCTCGGCTCCTCCCAAACGTATTCGACGTTCGAGATCCAACCGGGCACGTACACCAGGTCGAAGGGGCCCTCTCCGACCACCTGGTACGCGATGTGAACGTGGCCGCTCCGGGCGTACCTGGTCTGGGGCTGCACGCCCTCTAGTTTCGGCCCCAAGTTGAAGTGGGGCAACGGCCGGGAGCTAACCAGGGACCTCTGGGCCAGGACCCAGCACGGCGGTGGCCACGCGATCCCTGTGCCACGCGGTGTTCCCCCACGCCCACGCAAGGGCTCGGGCTCGCTTGAGCCACAGGTGGAGGTCGTGTTCCTCGGTGTACCCGATCGCTCCGTGGACCTGGAGTGACGCTCGCGAGGCATGCGCGGCCGCTTCCGAGGCCAACGCCTTGGCCATCGACACGTCCCGGGAGCGATTCTCGACCCCATGCGCCACCGAGTACGCCGCCCGGTAGACCACGGGCCTGGTGAACTCCAGGCGGATCAACGCATCGGCCAACAGCTGCTTGACGGCCTGGAAGCTCCCGATGGGCTTGCCGAACTGCTGGCGCTCCTTGGCGTATTCGGCTCCCATCTCGATCATTCGGCCGGCGAGGCCCAGCAGCTGCAGCGCAGCGCCCAGGGCGCCACGGTCGAACGCAGCGTCGATGGCCCGACTGGCTTCGTCTCCCTCGGCGATCAGCGTCTCCGGGCCGGGCGTCCAGTCCACGGAGAACAGCCGGCGAGTGGGATCGAGAGACGGCTGGGGGCGAAGCTCCACCCGGTCCGGGGTGACGGCGTGGAGCTCCTCGCCGGCCTGGAGGATGAGGAGGTAGGCGACGTGG
Organism: Actinomycetota bacterium; assembly: GCA_050692555.1. GTDB lineage: Bacteria > Actinomycetota > UBA4738 > UBA4738 > CALAEC01 > DAITPV01. The sequence goes on along the minus strand of JBOGVS010000013.1, from coordinate 69,562 downwards.
GCGTCGGAGACCCGGTTGTTGGCTTCGAGCCCGACGGTGAGGATGGCCCGGCCTTCCGCGACCCCCGGGAGCCATTTCCCCTTCAGCTCGTCCGATCCGGTCTCCGCGAGCAGCGGCACCGCCACCGCGGTGGTCTCCACCACCGGCTCGGGCAGCGCCGCGCGACCGGTCTCCTCGAGGAGGAGGGCCAGTCCGACCTCGTCCATCCCCAGCCCGCCGAGCTCGGTGGGAACGGTGAACCCCACCACACCCATCTCCGCCAGCCGGGCCCACCGTTCGGACGACCGGCCGGTCTCCGAGGCGGCCGCGTCGCGGAGGTGATCGGCGGTGCACTCCTTCTCCAGGAAGCTCCGAAGCGCGGAGGCGAACTCTCGCTGCTCCTGGTCGAAGGAGAACCGCACTACCGGCTCCGGGGAAGGCCGAGGACCCGCTCGGCCACGATGGTCCGCTGGATCTCGTTCGTCCCCGCGTAGATCGGGCCGGCCAGCGAGAACAGGAACCCGTCGACCCACCGCCCTCCGTCGACGGCGTCGGGCCCGCCACGGGTCAGCTCGGCGTCGGGACCCAGCAGCTCGAGGGCGGTCTCGTGCAGCCGGAGGTCCATCTCGGACCAGAACACCTTGGTCATGCTGGCCTCCGGTCCGATGGTCTCCCCCTCCGTGAGCCTGGACACCGTCCACTCCGCGTGGAGTCGGTACGCCTCGGCGTCCATCCACGACCCGACCACCGAGTCGCGGAGGCTCGCCGGGGCCGAGTCGCTGGACCGCTCGTACAGGTCCACCAGCCGCCGAGCGGCCGCCAGGAACCGTCCCGGGGGCCGAAGCAGGAGCCCACGCTCGAACCCGGCGGTGGACATGGCCACGCCCCAGCCCTCCCCCTCACCACCGAGGGTGTTGTCCACCGGCACCCGCACGTCGTCGAGGAACACCTCGGCGAAGCCCGTCTCTCCGTTGAGCTGCTGGATGGGGCGGATGGTCACGCCGTCGGCATCGAGGGGAAGCAGGATCATGGTGAGCCCCCGGTGGCGCTCCGAATCGGGGTCGGAGCGGAACAGACCGAACATCCAGTCGGCGAACGCTCCCCTGGTGCACCACGTCTTCTGGCCGTTCAGGGCCCAGTCGTCGCCGTCGCGTTCGGCTCGGCTTCCCACGGCAGCGAGATCGCTGCCCACGTTCGGCTCGGACCATCCCTGGCACCAGATGTCCTCGCCGGCGGCCATCCGAGGAAGGAACCGTCGCTTCTGCTCCTCGGTCCCGTGCTCCAAGAGCGTGGGGGCCAGGAGGAACAGCCCGTTCTGGTTCACGCGGAGAGGTGCTCCGGCGGCGTGGTACTCCTCCTCGAAGATCAGGAACTCGACGAGCGTGGCGTCACGGCCGCCGTACTCCTTCGGCCAGGTGATGGCGGCCCAGCCGCCCTCGTGGAGCGTTCGCTCCCAGCCGCGGTGATCCTCGAACCCCTCGGCGGTGTCCATGGACCGGAGCCGTTCCGCAGGGACGTTCGCGTCGAGCCACGTCCGAGCTTCGCGGCGGAACGCCTCCTGCTCCTGAGTGAACGTGAGATCCATCGGCGCGGCGAGTGTAGCCCTAGGCCGCCGGACGGAAACTCAGCCGCATCTCCTTGATGCCGTTGATGAAGTCCGAACGCAGACGCCTTACGGGCTCGGCCAGCTCGACGTCGTCGAGGCGGTCGACCAGCTGCCGCATGATCGCCGAGATCTCCGCCCGGGCCAGCCTGGCGCCCAGGCAGTAGTGGACCCCGCCGCCGCCGAAGGTCACGTGCTCGTTCGGGCTCCGGCCGACGTCGAACCGGTGCGGGTCGGCGAAGACCTCCTCGTCGCGGTTGGCGGACATGTAGTAGAGCACCAGCTTGTCGTTGGCCCTGATGGGGACGCCGCGCACCTCGGTGTCGCGCGTCGCGGTGCGCCGGAAGTTGTGGATGGAGGTACCCCACCGGAGCATCTCCTCCACCCCGGTGGTCCACAGCGAGGGGTCCTTCCGGAGGCGTTCGCCCTCTTCGGGATTCTCGATCAGCGCCAGCATCGAGTGGGAGATCAGATTCCGGGTGGTCTCGGTGCCAGCCACGATCAGCGTGACGAAGAACAGGTTGATCTCCAGGTCGGTCATCCGCTCGCCCTCGACCTCGGCCTCCACCAGGGCGGTCATCAGGTCCTCGCGCGGTTCCGCCCGTCGCTTCGCGGCGAACGTGTCGCAGTACTGGTAGATCTCGAACGCCGCCGCCCGGCCTTCTTCCGGCGTGGTCTGGAAATCGGGATCGTCCCAGCCCACCAGCTTGTTCGACCATGTGAACATCTGAGGCCAGTCTTCGGGAGGCACGCCGACCATCTCGCAGATCACGTCGAGTGGCAGCCGCGAAGCCACGTCCTCAACGAACTCGCACTCCCCTCGGTCGATGATGCCGTCGACGACCTCCCCGGCATGACGCTCGATGGAGTCGATCAGTCCCCCGACGCCCCGCGCCAGGAACGCCTTGTTCACCAGCTTCCGGTACCGCTCGTGCTTCGGCGGATCCATGTTGAGGATCGACAGCCGCATCTGGGCCAGGGCCTCGTCGGTCTGGTCCTCGATGAACGTGGCGCCCAGCTCCGAGGAGAGGGTTTGGAAATCGCGGCTGATCGAGTACACGTCGGCGTGCTTGGTGATGGCCCAGAAGCCCGGCCCTCCCTCGGGCTCGGGGTGCCGGTACACCGGCGCCTCGCGGCGCAGGAGGTCGAAGGCCTCGTGGGGAACGCCCTGCGCCCAGGCGTCCTCGAGCAGGTCCACCTCGTCCAGCTTCACGCCGGCTCCCTTCCGTTGTTCGCGCCGAGGAGCTGCCGCAGCCCGGCCACGGCTACCGACTCGTCCACCACCGCGGGGTTGACGCGGTGCTGCATCTCCAGACCGATCAGCAGCCCGATGACCATCGGGGCCAGCGCCCCGGGCTCTACCTTCGGGTCGATGAGCCCTTCGTCACGCCAGCTCTCCAGCGCCTCGATCAGCGCCCGCCACGCTTCCCGGTACCGGGCGGTCAGCCGGGTGCGAACCTGCTCGTTCCCCTCGCGGGTGGCCCACCGCCACAGCTCGTGCTCGAGCTGGAGCCAGCGACCGGCGCCGTCCGAGGGCGGGTGGGAGAAGTTTCGCCACAGCGCGGCCAGGCGCTCGTCGAGGGTCGTGGCGGTGATCACCTCGGCGGAGGCGGCGGCCGCGACGTCGTTCTTCCACGCGTCCACCAGCTCGAACAGGAGGCCTTCCTTGCTCCCGAAGTGGGCGTAGATCGAGCCGGAGGTGCGCTCGGCGGCGTCGGCGATGGCGTCCACCGAGGCGTTGTCCACACCGCGGTCCGCGAAGACCTCCGCTGCCGCGGCGAGGAGCCGCCGGCGAGTCTCGTCTCGACGCTGCTCCTGGGTCCGGGCCATGTCGTGTAGCATATCCGAGATAAATAACGAGCGCTACCTAACGTGAGGAGGCCGGGAGCCGCATCTGACGGTGTGTCAGAATGAGCCAGCTCCTCACTGATCCCGTGGCGAACCAGCAGCGAACCCCGAAGCAGCGCGTCCCCGCGATCGACGGGTGGTTCACCACGGACGAGCGGGAGCCCCAACTCCTGGGAACCCGGTGCGCCACGTGCGGCACCTTCTTCTTCCCTCCGGAGAGGACGTTCTGCCGGAACCCCGCCTGCGACGGCACGGATCTCGAGGAGGTTCGCCTCAGCCGCCGCGGACGCGTATGGAGCTCGACGGTGAACCACTACCCGCCGCCTCCCCCGGCCGTCTCCTCCGACCCGTTCGTCCCCTACGGGGTGGCAGCCGTGGAGCTCGACGAGGAACGAATGGTGGTCCTCGGCCAGGTGGCCGGTGAGAGAACGGAGCCGCTGCCGGTCGGGGCCGAGGTCGAGGTGACCCTGGACACCCTGTACGAGGACGACGACCACGAGTACCTGGTGTGGAAGTGGCGGCCGGTGGAGGCGGGATGACCAAGGCCGTCGCGGTCCTCGGCGTGGGGATGCACCCCTGGGGAAAGTGGGGCCGGAGCTTCGTGGAGTACGGCCTCCCCGCCGCGTGGGACGCCCTCGCCGACGCCGGTCTCGAGTGGACGGACGTGCAGTACGTGGCCGGCGCCGAGACGGTTCGGGGCGGCTACCCCGGCTACGTGGCCGGTTCCACGTTCGCCCAGGCCTTGGGATGGACCGGCGCACAGGTGGCCACGTGCTACGCGGCGTGCGCCAGCGGGGCCACGGCCATCGACGTGGCCCGGGCCCGGATCCTCGCCGGGATGTGCGACGTGGCACTGGTGGTGGGAGCCGACTCCACTCCGAAGGGGTTCCTGTCCCCCAACCCCGGGTGGCGTGGCGACGACCCCGACTGGCTGCGGTTCCGGCTGCTGGCCGCGACCAACCCCACGTACTTCGCCCTGTACGCCCGTCGCCGGATGGAGCTGTACGGAGCCACCGAGCGGGACTTCGCCGCAGTGAAGGTGAAGAACGCCCGGCACGGCGTGGCCAACCCTAACGCTAGGTACCGGAAGGAGGTCACCGAGGAGGAGGTCCTGGCCTCGGCGATGGTCGCCGACCCCCTCCGCCTCCTCCAGATCTGCGCGACGAGCGACGGCGGCGCGGCGGTGGTGCTCACCAGCATGGAGTTCGCCAGGAGCCGGCCTACCGATCCCGTGCAGGTCGCCGCGGTGTCGGCGGTCACCCCGCGGTTCCCCAAGACGTTGATCGACCTGCCGGACTTCGCCACGGACTCGGCCGCCACCGTTCCCCCGCCCGAGGTCCCGTTCCGGGACTCCATCGCCGCCGCGGCGTACGACGAGGCCGGCGTGGGCCCCGAGGACCTCGACCTGGCCGAGGTGTACGACCTGTCCACCGCGCTGGAGCTCGACTGGTACGAGAGCATCGGGCTGTGCAAGGAGGGCGAGGCCGAGAAGCTCCTTCGGGACGGGGACACGACGCTGGGCGGCCGGATCCCGGTGAACCCCAGCGGCGGGCTGGCGTGCTTCGGCGAAGCCGTGCCCGCCCAGGCCATCGCCCAGGTCTGCGAGGTCACCCGGCAGCTCCGAGGGCAGGCGAACGGGCGTCAGGTGGAGAACGCTAACGTGGGACTGACGATCAACCAGGGACTGTTCGGTCACGGCTCGTCCGTGATCCTGACCAAGTGAGGAGCGATGGCTGAGGCCTACATCATCGACGCGGTCCGGACCCCGGTGGGCAAGCGAGGCGGGGCCCTCACGAACTACCACTCTGCCGACCTCGGCGCCCACGTGCTAAAGGCGCTGGTCGAGCGGACGGGGATCGATCCCGCGGCGGTCGATGACGTGATCTTCGGCTGCACGGACACCATCGGACCGCAGGCCGGCGACATCGCCCGGACCGCGTGGCTGGCAGCGGGCCTTCCCGAGGAGGTCCCCGGCGTGACCATCGACCGCCAGTGCGGCTCTTCCCAGCAGGCCGTCCACTTCGCCGCGCAGGGCGTGATGAGCGGCACCCAGGACCTGGTGGTTGCCGGCGGGGTGCAGAACATGAGCACGGTCCCGATCGGGTCAGCCCGCATCCTCGGCGAGCGGGAGGGATTCCCCAAGCCGTTCCATGACTCCGAAGGGTGGGTGAACCGGTACGGTGACCAGCCCGTGTCTCAATTCCACGGAGCCGAGCTCATTGCCGAGAAGTGGGCCATCAGCCGGGAGGAGATGGAGGCCTTCGCCCTGGAGAGCCACCGCCGCGCGAGGCAGGCCATCGCCGAGGGCCGATTCGACCGGGAGGTCGTCCCGGTCGGCGACTTCACCACGGATGAGGGGCCGCGGGAGACGTCGATGGAGAAGATGGCGTCTCTGGACACGGTCACGGGGTGCGAGCGCATCACCGCGGCGGTATCAAGCCAAATCTCAGACGCCGCAAGTGCCGTGCTGGTGGCCGGCGAGCAGGCGGTGAAGGAGCACGGATTGAAGCCAAGGGCCCGGGTGCACCACATCAGCGTCCGCGGCGCCGACCCCATCTACATGCTCACGGCCCCTATCCCGGCCACGTTCCACGCCCTGGAACGGGCCGGGATGAAGTTGGACGACATCGACCTGGTGGAGATCAACGAGGCCTTCGCGTCAGTGGTGCTGGCCTGGCAGAAGGAGACTGGGGCCGACCTCGAGAAGGTGAACGTAAACGGCGGAGCCATCGCGCTTGGCCACCCCATTGGCGCCACGGGGACCCGGCTGATGGTCACGCTGCTCAACGAGATGGAACGCCGCGGTGCCCACTACGGCCTCCAGACAATGTGCGAAGGCGGCGGCCAATCCAACGTGACGATCATCGAGCGGCCGTAGAAAGACCGAACGAGGAGAGAACCTAGGCGGGAGTTCTCTTGGAGATCCGGCCCACGGTCTCGACCCGCAGAGGCACTCCGTCGACCTCTTGGGGCAGCATGACTGCGTTTCCCAGCTGCTCGGTGACGTTGAGCTTCACCCCGTAGCCTCGACCGATCCTGGCGATGCCGATCCCGGTCACACTGGGATCCCCTTCGACCATCTTGGCCACCTTCCGCTTTGCGGCTCTGGCCTTGGCGAGTGTGGTCGAGTTCCTCATGGCACGCTCAGGTTAGCAACTCCACTTTCAGGCTGTCGAGAACTGCGGTCAGGGGGTTCGCGTACGTCAGCCCCTTCCCGTTGCTGCCCCCCTGCTCGCTCCCGGCGAAGAGCAGCGCGAACCCCAAGCGATCGCTAGCTGTGAAGATAAGGGACCCGCTGTCGCCTCCCTCGCTGAACGAACCATTCTCCGCATCCTCGATCTCCACCTGGTCGTCGAATCTCAATATCCCCATGTCGTACGCCACCACCAGATTGTCCATCTCGAAAGCGGTCACCCGGCCCCGGGTGCGCCCACTCGTTCGTCCGAGCTTGACGACGAGGTCCACATCCCCGCCGGGTGGGACGACACCGGCCAGCGGGCCCACTCCCCGAAGCCGAGACGGATTGAACTCCACACTGCGACCCACCGTGCACGTTGCGCAATCGACCGTGTTTGTTTCGTTCCGTCGGAGTCTCACGTACTTCGCCAGTCTCCCGGCGATATCGCCTGGCCGCTTCCCACCGTCGAATACAGCCGGCTGAAGGATGGGGTCTCCACGCTTGCCCTTGTTCTCGTCAGCCAGGACATGGTTGTTGGAGAGGATGCAGGGCTCACCGTCCTTGGTCCTCACGAAGCAACCGAGCGTTCCGGCGCTCACGGCTGCGTGCCCGATCGAGGTTCCGATCCGTAGCGGACGGTGTCGCGACTGGAACCACGACGCTCGCTTCACTACCCTGCCGACGTACCGCACGTCGACCTCGCCTTTCGCTTCTTTGAGGATCACCTGGAGGTGCCGACTCCGCTCCATCCCGCGGCGCTGGATCCGTACCGCCACCCGGTACCCCTTCCTTCTCTGGGAGACGCCGAGCGCGATGGTTGGGCGGATCGCCTCCACCCTCTTGACGTTCCGGGCGGGCATCCCGTATCCGCTCACCTCTTCTGCGGACATGGCCATCCGCTCGAAAATCCTGCCCGCGAGCTGAGCCTTCAGCTCCCGGCACGAATCCAGCTTCATCCCGCGAGACTACCGATTCAAAGGCGAGCCAGGGTCTCTTCGGCTTGATGGATGATCCGTCCGACGAGCTCGTTGACGGGTGGAACGTCGTCGATCAACCCGACGACCTGGCCGCTGGCCATCACGCCGATGTCCGTGCGGCCGTCCACCATCGCGGCGCGCAGGAGCACCGGGGTGTTGGCGGCCATGATCACCTGGCTCCACGACAAATCGTGGGTCCGCCGCATGGCCCGACCCTCGCGGATCATCTGACCCCAGCTCGTAGCCGACTCTTTCTTGAACTCCATCGCATTGCGGATCGCTCGGACGAGAGTTCCGGCTTCCCCGCCTCGCTCCAGCCGATCGATGAAAGGCGTTCTCAGCACACGGTGCGGCACTCCGTCCACCTGCCTCGTGACCACCGTGTCCGTCACCGACCTGCCAAGGTAGAGGCGCTTGACCTCCTCCGGCACCGGGCTCTCCTCGGTCAGCATGAACCGCGTTCCCATGGCGATCCCGCTGGCTCCGTACGCCAGAGCGGCCACCAGCCCTCGGCCGTCGAAGAAGCCGCCGGCGGCGATCACCGGGACATCCCCGACGGCGTCCACCACCTGGGGCAACAGGATCGTGGTGTGGACCGGTCCCGTGTGGCCGCCGCCCTCGCTTCCCTGAACCACCAGCGCCTCGACGCCGAGGGCCACCACCTTCTCGGCGTGGCGCTTGGCTCCCACCGTGGGGATCACCTTCACCCCGCCCTGTCGGAGGCGCTGAGCGATCCCAACTTGAGGGGCCATGGCGAATGAGGCCGCCCGCACACCCCCCTCGATCAGGAGGTCGGCCCGCTCCGAGAGGTCGGGCTGGTCGGCCCGCATATTCACGCCAAACGGCCTGTCCGTGAGCGCCCTGGTCTCCTTGATCGCGGCGTGGAGCTCGTCGAGGCTCATGGTGGCCGCGCCGAGGATCCCGAACCCTCCCGCGTTTGCCGTGGCCGACACCAGCGCCGGGGTGGACACCCAGCCCATCCCGGTCTGCACGATGGGGTACTCCACGCCCAGCAGGTCGCACAGCCGGGTCCGGAGCGCCGGGTGAGTCATGCGGCCACCTCGGTCGTCCTCAGTCCCTGCGGATCGAGGACCTCGCGGATCAGCTCGAGTTCGTCTTTGGTTGGAGCCCGGGTCTCCTCCACCTCGTCGGGGACCGAGAGCTCGAACCCCGTGCTCTCCTTCACGTCATCCACCGAGATGCCGGGGTGCACGGACCGTAGACGCATCGAGCGGTCGCTCGTCTCGAAGTCGAGCACGGCCTTGTTGGTTACCACGCGGCGGATCTCGTGGCCCTCGCCGGTGGCTCGCCCGTATCCGACACCGGAGACGAAATCGACCTCCTTCACGAACACGCGAGGCGAGTGGTTGGGGACCCAGTAGCTGGTGGTGTGGTTCACGGTGTTCCCGGGCGCTCCTCGAGATCCCAAGAGCTGGACCTTCGGCTGCTTCCAGTCGCCGATGGCCGAGATGTTCTGGTTCCCGAGCCGGTCGATCTGGCTGGCTCCCATCATCACGTGGCGTTTCCCCGCCCACACCAGGTCGAACACGGAGCGGAACGGGACCCACCCCTCGACCACCTTTTCATCGTCGCCCATACCGACCGCCGGGTTGCCGACGAGCAGCGAGGCCTCGCCGTCGCTGATGAGCAGGTCTGGTGCGAACGTGGCCCGGGCCAGCCGGACCCCGATCGTGGGGATCACCCCCATGGGACTGGCCAGGATCCTGCGATCGCCGCGCCATGCCTCGGCGCAGGCCACCACGCACACCTCGGCACGGGTGGCGTCGCTCATTGCTCGTGGAACGCGCCGACCGCGGCGCGGTAGTCATCTTCACTGCCGTCGAGGTGCCGGGCCCTGAACGCCTCCCAGGTCGCCGGCTCGGAGGCGGCCGAGGCGTACTCGCGCTGGAACTCTTCGTCCCGGTCGTAGTCCGGTACGCAGGAGGTGAAGTGGGCGCCGCGAGGAGCCTCCACCACCCCGGCCACCATGGACCGGTTGATGCGCAGCGTGTGGATCGAGCCCTCCTTCAGCAGGTCCTCGGTCTCCACCACTCGCTCGCAGGACACGTAGCCGCGCTCCGCGGCTTGGAGGAACAGGTCGTCGAAGTACGGATCGGGGCCGAGGATCTGCCCGGCCCCCCGGGCGTCAGCCCGGTTCACGTGCACAAGGGCGGCGTCGAGCCGAAGCGCCGGCATGGCTACCAGCTCATCTCCTCCGTATGGCGAGGCGACCGTGCTGAGGTGCGGGTTCACCCGCATGACGTCCGAGCCGAGCCCGGCTCGGGTGGGAAGGAACGGCACCCGCCAGGCCGCGGCCTGGAGCCCGAGGTATAGCATGCCCTCGTCGTACTCCTCGGCCTCCACCGCTCCAGACTCCCGGGCCCGGCGGAAGTGTGGCTCAAGTGGGATGGAGTCGAGGGAGACGAAGCCGAACACAACCTTGCGGACCTTCCCGGCCGCGCACAGCAGGCCGACGTCGGGCCCGCCGTAGGACACCACCGTGAGGTCCTTCAGGTCGGAGCGGAGGATGGCCCGCACCAGCGACATGGGCTTGCGCCTTGACCCCCATCCCCCGATCCCGATGGTCATCCCGTCGCGAAGCGAGGCGACCACGTCGTCCTCGGACATGAGGGTGTCGGGCGGGGAGCCCTCGTGGGCGCCGGGCCCAGGGGTCATCGCGGGTCGCGCTTGTCGACGAACGCCTGGCGGAGCTCGTCGGGCACGTCCGTGAGGTTCAGCTCGAAGGTGAATCCCTGCTCGAACCGGTAGCTGCGCTTGATGTCCACGGGGTCGATGCCGTTCAGGGACTGCTTGGCGGCGCGGATCACGGTGGGGTGCTTGGCGGCGATGGCCTCGGCCAGCTCGCGGGCCGCCGACGGGAGCTTCTTCTGCTCGACCACGGCGTGGACGGTTCCGTAGCCGTGGAGCTCCTCGGCCGAGGCCGGCTCGGCCGTGTACACCATGGCCCGCATCCGCTTCTCCGGCACCAGGCGAGCGAGGTGGGTAGCCGCTCCCAGGGCGCCGCGGTCGACCTCGGGGAGCCCGAACGTGGCGTCGCGCGACGCGATCACGATGTCGGCGCTCCCGGCCAGCCCGATCCCCCCGCCCAGGCAGAACCCGTGGACCGCGGCGATGACCGGTACCTCGCAGTCGTACACAGCGGCGAATGCGGCCGCGCAGCCTCGGTTCACCGCGAGAATGGAGCCCGGGTCGGCCTGGACCTCCTTGATGTCGATCCCCGCGCAGAACCCCTTGCCCTCTGCGCGAAGGATGAGCACCCGCGTCTCGGGGTCGGCTCCGGACTCCGTGACGATGTCCGCCAGCTCGTGCCAGCCCTTGGAGGACAGAGCGTTGACCGGGGGGACGTCGATGACGACCTCCGCGATCCCGTCTGTTAGCTCGTGCGAGATGCCCATAGGCGCGTATCTGACTCCCCGTCAGATGCTCCCGAACAGTACACGATGCCCGAGGGGCCGGGTACAGTTGCGCGACCAACCAGAGGGAGCGAACCTGCTGCTCAAGGACCGCGTGGGGATCGTGTCGGGGATCGGTCCGGGCATGGGCCGGGACCTGGCGCTAGCCCTGGCCCGCGAGGGTGCGGACGTGGTCCTCGGCGCCCGCACGGAGGAGCGCCTCCGCGAGGTGGCCGCCGACGTCGAGGCCCTCGGCCGGCGGGTGGCCTGGAAGGTCACCGACATCGCCGACGAGGAGCAGTGCGCGGCGCTGGCCGAGGCGGCCCGGGAAACGTTCGGGCGCATCGACATCCTGGTGAACAACGCGTTCCTCCCGCCATCGATGAAGCGGATCGAGTACGAGACCATCGAGCACTGGCGCGAGAGCTTCGACATCAACGTGGTGGGCTCGCTGCAGATGACCCGGGCGGTGGTCCCCACGATGAAGGAGCAACGCTCCGGGTCGATCGTGTTCATCAACACGATGTCGATCCGCACCGCGGAGATCAAGTCGGGGGCCTACGCGGCCATGAAGAGCGCGCTGTTCACCATGGCCAGAGTGCTGGCGCGGGAGCTCGGCCGGGACGGGATCCGGGTGAACACCGTGCTCCCCGGCCACGTGTGGGGCCAGTCCCTGGAGTGGTGGTTCGAGCACCTGGCCAAGAAGCAGGACACCACCCCGCAGGCGATCTACGACTCGGTGGCCAGCCAGGCGGCGCTCAATCACATCCCCACCTCCGCCGAGGTGGCCGACGCCGTGGTGTTCTTCGCCTCCGACCTGTCTCGGGCGGTCACCGGGCAGTCACTGGACGTGAACGCCGGCCACTGGCTGGACTGACCTACTCCTCAGCCTCGCCCGCTTTGACCCCAACGGCCTCCCACTGGTACGGTTCGGCCCATTCCGGGGAGGCGGGCGGCACAGGGCTGCCCGGCACCACCCGGGAAAGGGGGCATCTGCCCATGGAGAAGCGCGTGTCAAAGAGGTTTTCTCCCTTGGTACGGGGGATCCTCGTGCTGGGAGCGGTTCTGATCGCTGCTGGAGCGATCAGCCCCTCCTTCGCGGCCAAGGCCGTGACGAAGTCCAAGGCCAAGAAGATCGCCGTGAAGCAGATCAACAAGGCGGAGCCCACCCTCGAGGTGTTGTCCGCCAAGACCGCGGGGTCGGCCGACAACGTAATGGCGGCCACGGTTCCGGTCGGCAACTCATGCGTGATCACGGGACAAACCGGGGGGATCACCGCGGCCGACGCGGCGCCGTTCTGTAACGTGACGTTCCCGGTGAGCGTCGACAACTGCGTCGTCGGCGCCACCCCGATCCACCCAGGGGACGACGTAACAGGCTTCGCCAATGCCCACAAGCTTGGCGGTGCCGTCGTCAGGGTGGGCCGCTGGGACGGTACGGGCGGAACGCCGACGCGAGGACTGTTCTCGCTCTACGCGGTCTGTCCGCCAGCCTGACCCCGCCGGCGGTAGCCGGCAGGTAGGGATGGGAGCGGGTCCTCTCAGGAGGGCCCGCTCCTCTTCTTGGCGCAGGCAATACCATCGACAGTCATGAACACTGACGAAGATCGATCGCAGTCCCTGGCCGACCGTCTGCTCAAAGACGCTCACGGGGCTGTGGAGCTGTACACCGTGTATCTCGGACAGCGCCTGGGTCTGTACCGAGCTCTCGCGGATCACGGACCCGCCACCTCGTCAGAGCTCGCTGATCAGACCGGCACCACCGAGCGATACGTTCGGGAGTGGCTCGAGCACCACGCCGCCAGCGGCCTCCTGGAGGTGGATGACCCGAAGGCGGAACCGCAGACTCGGAAGTTCCGGCTCCCACCTGAACATGTTCCCGTCCTGGCCGACCGGGACGACCTCCGATACCAGGGGGTCCGGGGCGTCGACGTGGTCCGAGGAGCACGCCGGCTGCCGGAGCTGGTAGAGGCGTTCCGACGAGGAACCGGGTTACCGCCGCTGGCCTGGGAGCCGGAGGGCAGGGCCGAAGCCAACCGGGCGATCTTCCTCAACCCCCTGGGGAAGGAATGGCTCCCGGCCATCCCGGACGTGGACGCGCGTCTCCGTGCCGATCCGCCCGCACGAGTGGCGGACGTGGCGTGCGGGACCGGCTGGTCGAGCATCGCCATGGCCCAGGCCTACCCCAAGATCGCGGTGGACGGCTTCGATCTCGACCCGGATGTGATCGAGCCGGCCCAGCGGCATGCCGGGGAGGCGGGCCTTTCGGACCGGGTGCGTTTCCTCCTCACCGACGGTGCCGACCTCCGCGAGTCCGGCGGCTACGACCTGGTGATCATCATCGAAGCGCTGCACGACATGACCCAACCAGTTGATGTCCTCCGGGCGGCTCGCGAGCTCCTCAACGAGAGCGGCACACTCCTGGTGGTCGACGAGCTGGCCGAGGAGGAATTCACCGCCCCGGCTCCCGAGCGCGAGCAGTACGAGTACGCCTGGAGCGTGATCTCGTGCCTCCCTGGGGCCATGGGTGACCCGCAGTCCGCCGCCACCGGAACCGTGATGCGCCCGTCGGTCCTTCGCGGCTACGCCGTCGAAGCGGGCTTCGCAGACGTGGAGATCCTCCCGATCGAGACGGACTACTGGCGGTTCTATCGCCTGGTGAGGAGGGATGCGTGACCGAGATCCCCAACGCGGTTCGGGAGTTCCTGGCCACCGGGCCGCTGGCCCACGCGGCCACCATCGACCCGGACGGCACTCCCCATGTGACCCTCTCGTGGGCCGGGTTCGACGGCGACGAGATCGTCATGGCCACGTTCTTCTACCTGGACCAACGCAAGCTGGAGAACATGCGACGGGATCCGCGCGTGGCCCTGTCGTTCCAGGCCAAGGAACACACCGGCGAGGGCCTCCATCCATACCTGGTGATCGAAGGCAAGGCGACCATCACCGAAGGTGGGGCGCTTGCGGTGATGGACCGCCTGGCGGAGTTGTACATAGGCCCGGGACACAAGTACCCGATGCGCGAGGTGCGCGATGGGGTGGTCGTCCACGTCACCGTCGAGCGGATATACGGACAGGGGCCCTGGAGGAAGGACCACGACTAAGCGGGCTCGGCGCTCTCGGTTCTGCTCAGGGCCTCGAGGACCCGGGTGAGAACCGCGCTCGCACGCCGGAGATCCGTCTCGCCGAGCTTCGCCCCGAGCTCGTTGGCCCAGATCTTCTGGGCCCCCTGGATGGCGCGGAGGGCCGAACGTCCGCGGGGCGTCAGCTGGATGAGCTGGGCGCGGCGATGGCCGGGGTTGGCCTTGTAGACGGCCAGCCCGTCTTTCACCAGGGCATCGGCCACCCGCTGGACGCTCTGTCGCGCCAGCCCCCATGCCCTGGCGATCTGGGCGACGGTGGCGGAGCCGCCCTCCACCATGGCCAGGACCCGCCATCGGGCGCTGGTCTGGCCCTGGGGCCTGGCCAGCCGATCCCCTTCCGCCGACAGGAGTCCCTGGAGCCGGAACACCAGGACCACGAGCTCGCTGAACGCATCACCCGCGAGGGTTCGCCGACCCTGGGTCTGGACCCTTCGAGCTGTCTCGCTCATGACAGCATTCTGTCATGGCCTCCACCCTTCGCCAAGAAACCCGCCACGCGGGTCTCCGGGATTTGACAGCGTGCTGTCGTTCCTGATAAGTTCCCACAGATGACAGCATCCTGTCACCACAGGAGTCGTGACTAACGTCACAATCCAGGCGGGAACACCCCTCCTATGGGCGGGTTGGAGATGAGGATGCGAAAGGAGATGCGATGACGAGCTCTGCGATCGAGGCCGAGGGCCTGGTCAAGACGTTCGGGAGCGTTCGAGCCCTGGACGGCATCGACATGGTGGCCCGCGAGGGGACGGTGTTCGGGTTGCTCGGCCCCAACGGAGCCGGGAAGACCACGGCGATCCGGATCCTGTCCACCCTGCTCCGCCCCGACTCCGGCCGAGCGTCGGTGGGCGGCTACGACGTGGTCAGCCAGCCCGGAGAGGTACGCAAGCTGATCGGGCTCACCGGTCAGTACGCAGCGGTGGACGAGCTGCTGTCGGGCCAGGAGAACCTTTACATGATCGGACGGCTGCTCGGCTTCCCCCCGGCCGACGCCAGGGCCCGGGCGAGGGAGCTCCTGGAGTCCTTCGACCTGGCCGACGCCGCCACGAAGCTGGTGAAGACGTACTCCGGTGGCATGCGGCGTCGCCTGGACCTGGCCGCCAGCCTGGTCGGACGGCCGCGGTTCCTCTACCTGGACGAGCCAACCACGGGCCTCGACCCTCGGAGCCGGGTCGAGCTGTGGAATATGATCCGGCGGCTGGTCGCGGAGGGAACCACGGTCCTGCTCACCACGCAGTACCTCGAGGAGGCCGACCGGCTCGCCGAGGAGATCGTGGTCGTCGACCGCGGCAAGGTGATCGCCGCGGGAACGCCACAGCAGCTCAAGACCCGCGTCGGAGGACAGGTCCTCCAGGCCCGCCCCGAGGATCCAGAGGACGTCGCGGCCACCGAGAGGATCCTGGCCGATTTCGCCTCCGGGGACGAAGGAACCTACACCGACGGGCAGCTGGTCACGGTGACCATCAACGATCGCTCGGCGCTGGGTCAAGTGGTCAGGAAGCTCGACGACGCGGGCATCACGGTCGACGACCTGTCGCTCCGCCGTCCGAGCCTGGACGAGGTGTTCCTGGCCGTCACCGGGCACCTGGCCGAGGATCAGTCTGAGGCCGACGAAGAGACCGAGAGGAGCCGGACGTGAGCACCGCCACACTCGCACCCACCGGACGCGTGAACGCCTTCACCAACACGCTCACGATCGCCCGACGGAACCTGCTGCACATCAAGGCCAACCCGGAGCAGCTGGTGGAGATGTCCATCCAGCCGATCATGTTCCTGGTGCTGTTCGTGTACGTGTTCGGCGGCGCCATCGCCGGATCCAGCAGCCAGTATCTCCAGTTCGCCCTCCCGGGGATCCTGGTTCAGGGGATCGCGTTCACTCCGTTCACCACGGCGCTGGGACTGAACAAGGACTTCAACCAGGGCCTGGTGGACCGGTTCCGCTCGCTCCCCATCGCCCGGTCCGCGGTGATCTCCGGCCGGATCGCGGCCGACGGGGTCCGGATCGTGTGGAGCGTGCTGATCATGGTGGGCGTCGGCGTCCTGCTGGGGTTCCGGTTCGAGGGCGGATTCCTCGGCGCGCTGGGAGCGTTCCTCCTGGTCGCGGCGTTCGGCCTGGCGATGTGCTGGCCGATGGCGTTCATCGGGATCACCGCCAAGAGCCCGGAGTCCGTGAACACGTGGGGATTCCTGATCATCCTGCCGATCAGCTTCGTGAGCTCCGCGTTCGTGCGACCGGAGACCATGCCCGGGTGGCTCGAGGCGTTCGCGAAGGTGAACCCGCTCACACACGTCATCGACGCCACCCGTGGGCTGATGCTCGGTGGAGCAGTGGCGGAACCGGCGATCAAGTCGCTGATCTGGCTGGTGGGGATCACCGCGGTGTTCGCCACGTTGACAATCGCCCGGTACCGTCGCCGCGTCTAGCGCGCCCGCGGACGAAACGGAAGAAGGGAGACGGCAATGGCAACGGATGACCGAGACATCAGTTCGTTCCGAATCGACATCCCCGACGCCGACCTGGCCGATCTCCGGGACCGCCTGGCACGAACGCGGTGGCCGGACGAGCTAGCCGATGTGGGGTGGAGTCGGGGAGTGCCGGTCGACTACCTGAAGGGGCTGGCCGAATACTGGCGGACCGCCTACGACTGGCGGAAGCAGGAGGCCACGCTCAACGAGCTTCCCCAGTTCACCACGACCATCGACGGCGCCAACGTCCACTTCCTCCACGTCCGCTCCCCCGAGGCCAACGCCCTCCCCCTCGTGCTCACCCATGGGTGGCCGGGCTCGTTCGTGGAGTTCGTCGAGGTGATCGGGCCTCTCAGCGATCCCGGATCTCACGGTGGCGACCCTGCCGACGCGTTCGACCTGGTGATCCCGTCGATCCCCGGCTTCGGATTCTCCGGCCCCACCAGGGACGCGGGGTGGACAGCCAACCGGGTGGCCCGGGCATGGGCGGAGCTGATGAGCCGCCTGGGGTACGAGCGCTACGGCGCCCAGGGTGGCGACTGGGGCGCCATGGTCTCTCCCGAGCTCGGGCGAGTCGACCCGGATCACGTGGTCGGGGTTCACGTGAACGCGGCGACCGTGGGGTTCATACCCATGGGTCCGAGTCCGGACGAGGTTGCCTCGCTCACCGATGCGGAGAAGGTGCGACTCGACCGCCTCAACAACTACCTGTCTCAGATGACCGGGTACTTCCAGATCCAGTCGACACGGCCGCAGACATTGGCGTACGGGCTGAACGACTCGCCGGTGGGCCAGCTGGCGTGGATCGTGGAGAAGTTCAAGGAGTGGACCCACGACGCGGAGGTCCCCGAGGACGCCGTAGACCGCGACCACATGCTGACCAACGTGATGCTCTACTGGCTCACCGGCACGGCCGGATCGTCGGCTCAGATCTACTACGAGGGCATGCACTCGGGATCGTGGGGAGCGGAGCCCGGGCCGACACCGACCGGGGTGGCGAATTTCGCCGAGGACGTGGCCATCCGCCGGTACTCCGAGCAGGGCAACAACATCGTGCACTGGTCGGAGTTCGACCGGGGCGGCCACTTCGCCGCCATGGAGGCGCCCGACCTGCTCGTCGGAGACGTGCGGGAGTTCTTCCGCAAGCTCCGCTAGCTCGGGTGGCGCAGGCCAAGACGCTCAGCGTTCGAGCGCTCAACCGCGCGCTCCTCGAGCGGCAGCTCCTCCTCCGCCGGTGGAGACTGAGCGCCGCCGAGACCATCGAGGGGCTGGTGGGCATGCAGGCCCAGGAGCCCGGCGATCCGTACGTCGGCCTGTGGACCAGGCTGGAGGGCTTTCGGCCGGAGGAGCTCGCCGACCTCCTGACGAACCGGGAGGCGGTGCGCATCTCGTTCCTGCGCGGAACCATCCACCTGGTCACCGCTCGCGATTGTCTGGCGCTCCGCCCTCTGGCGCAGGCCCTCCACGAGCGGGACTGGGCCGGGTCTCGATTCGGCCGGAGCCTCGCAGGCATCGATATGAAGGCCCTCGTCGTCGCCGGCCGGGAAGCGCTGGAGGAGCAGCCTCTGTCCGCGAGCCAGCTCGGCAAGCTGCTTGCCGAGAGGTGGCCCGAACGCGATCCCTTCTCCCTGTCTCTCGCGATCCGCTACCTGGTGCCCCTGGTCCAGGTTCCCCCTCGAGGGGTATGGGGCAGGACCGGACGGGCCGCGTGGACCACGGTGGAAGCCTGGTTGGGGAAGTCCCTCGATCCCCGCTCTTCCCTCGAGCGCATGGCCCTGCGTTATCTGGCAGCGTACGGTCCGGCCTCGGTGGCCGACATGCGGAACTGGTCGAGCATCACCGGCCTGCGAGAGGTCTTCGAGGGGCTGCGGCCTCGGCTCCGGACCTTCCGTGATGAGGCAGGACGTGAGCTGTTCGACCTGCCCGACGCTCCCCTCCCCGACCTAGACACACCAGCACCGCCACGGTTCATGCCGGTGTACGACAACGCATTCCTGGGCCATGCCGACCGAAGCCGGATCGTCATCGAGGAGTTCCGTCAGCGGTTCAACACGGGTGAGCTGGGCAGCGGCGTGCTCATCGACGGCTTCGGTCGCGCCGGATGGAAGATCGTGCGGAGCGGCGACACCGCGACCCTGGTCGTCCAGCACTTCGGGAAGCTCCGAACAGTCGAACGCGCGGCACTAACTGAGGAAGGCGGAAAGCTCCTCACGTTCATGGCTGGCGACGCCAAGCGCCACAATGTCAAGATCCTCCCTGCCGACTGAAAGGTCGGTTACGAGGACGGACCCGCATGTGGTGACAGACGGGTACGGAGTTGCTCAACCTCTTCCGCGGATAGATCACGAGACACGTAGACGTGGCTGAATCCCGCGTCGTACGCGGACAGAAGCACCTGGTCCCCCTGGTAGACGACTAGGTGGTCGCAGACCTCAGGCTCCGCATGGGCCTCTGCCAGCTCCCTTAGCCCCTTGAGGTTCGAACCCGTAAGAGGCAGGTGGAATGCTCTTGGTCGAGGCAAACGAGTACCTCTTGCAACCGATCGACTCTCGTCCGAGTCGTGCGATTCGAGAAAGGATCGAACATCGGAGGAAAGGCTGGTCCCCTCGATGTAGAGAGTGGCCTCACTAGGCATGACCTCATCTATGGCTGCCAACAGTGCGTACAGGTTTTGGACATCCCCTAGGTCAATCGCGTGACTCTGCTCGAGGAGAATGCCTTCCCCTGGCTTGGCCAAATTGCCAGACGTCTCCGCAGCGTGGCGACGTCGCAACCATTTCCGCCATCCTAAAGTACATCCTCCCTTGCCCGCGCGAACATCAACATGTACTTCGTATCCTATGC
The DNA here is from genome assembly GCA_050692555.1 of Actinomycetota bacterium. Taxonomy (GTDB): domain Bacteria; phylum Actinomycetota; class UBA4738; order UBA4738; family CALAEC01; genus DAITPV01. The sequence goes on along the minus strand of JBOGVS010000013.1, from coordinate 50,114 downwards.
GTTGCGTGAGCTGGCCTCTTTGACAACGACCAGCGGGTACCGCCATGCGGACGGCGGCGGCCAGGGTCTCTAGACGGATGGGCCGGCGTCGATGCCGACGTAAGGCGTGTCGGCGTCGAGCTCGGCGCCGGCGATGAGCTCCTCGAGGTACCGCGGGTCGCCCCAAGTGAGCTCGAGCTGCTTGGCCCGGCGGAAGTAGAGCTGCATGTCGATGTCCACGGTGAACCCGATCCCACCGAGGACCTGCTGGCCGAGCTTGGTGGTTCGCCGAACCACGTCGCAGCCGTACAGCTTGGCCATGGCCGCAAGTGTTGACGCGTTCCCGCCGCCGGCTCGCACCGACGCCGCCTCGTAGACCAGAGTCTTCCCGCCCTCGATCTCGGTGGCCGCATCGGCCAGCGGATGGGCGATGGCCTGGAAGCTTCCGATGGGCTTCCCGAACTGAACCCGCTCCTTGGCGTATTCCACGGCCATCTCGTGGGCTCGCTCCGCTCCCGCAAGGGCGTACGCAGCGAGGGCGATGAAGCCATCGACCAGGGTCTCCCGCCAAACGTCCCAGCCGCCGATGCGATCCGACGCGGCGACCTCGGCTCCGTCGAACGTGATGCGGTACGAGGCGTCCGCGGCCAGCGTCCGCTCCCGCTCCACGTTCACTACGGAGCCGGCGGGATCGACCAGGAACAGGCCGACGTCGCCGTCGAGCTCCCGGCCGAGCACCAGGACCCCGGTGGCCGACGAGGCGAACGGGACCAGGATCTTCGTCCCGGTCAACCGGAACCGGTCACCGTCCTGCTCTGCCGTCAGCCCGATCCCCTCTGGGCCCGAGCTGCTCTCCGGCTCGAACCACGCGGTCGTCAGGATGGCCTTCCCTTCGGCGATCTGGGGAAGCCACTCGGCCCGGAGGTCGTCGGAATCGCCGGCCAGCAATGCGCCCGCTCCCATCACCGAGGTGACGAAATGCGGCGAGGGGGTCAGGGCCCGGCCGAGCTCCTCGTACAGGATCACAGTCTCCAGGGCGGACATCTCCGACCCGCCGAACTTCTCGGGGATCGTCAGGCCCAGCAGACCCATCCCCGCCAGCTCCGCCCACAGGTCGGGGCTGTAGCCGACCGGGTCGTCTTCGAGCTCCCGCACTGCGGCTGGCGCCGAGTACCGGTCCAGGAGCTTGCGGACCGATTCCCGCAACATCTCCTGCTCGTCGGTGAACGCGATCTCCATGTCAGCTCACGGCTTCCAACTCGATGGGTCCCTGGTCCATGGGTTGTCCTCCGCTTCCTTGGGAAGGGCGATCCTCGCAGCGCACTCGGTGGCCAGCTCGCCGTCCACGGTGAGCTCCACATCGACGTCGGCCCAGCTGCAACCGGCATCGTCCACGGAGACGTCGCGGACGACGCCGTTGAACACCAGCGTCTCCCCCGGGTAGACGGACCGGCGCATCCGGAACCCGAGCCGCCCCAGGCGACCTCGTGGCCCGGTCCAGTCGGTCAGGTACTTCTCGATCCACCCGGCCTGGGTGGGAGTGTTCAGGAAGATGTCCCGGGTGCCGGCCCGCTCCACCGCCCAGGCGTGCTCATGGTGCTGGGGCTGCCAGTCCCTGCTTGCTGAGGCCCCGATGATCACGGTCCGAGCGGTGATCGGCACTTCCAGAGTGGGAAGGCGAAGGCCGGGTTCGATGCCCGCCGTCGTCAGCACGTTCGCGTCCGCCATCTCAGCCCCGCCGGTACGAGAACATCGTGTACGACTCGATCCCCACCACTTCGCCGCGCTGGTTCGTGTAGGTCACGTCGATCGTCCAGTTCCGTCCGGTCCCCAGGCGGTTCTCCTTGACCTCGCCGATCTCCCGAACCGACTGCCTGGTGCTGATCCGGTCGCCCGGCCGAACCGGCGTGTGAAACTCGATCTCGTTCCCCGCCACGATCCCCTCGGGGAGGTCGAAGGCCTCCTTCAGCTGGAAGTGGAGCTCCATGGGCCGGATCGTGTCGTCCGACCCAGGCTTCCACGTCAGCGGCCGCATCCACACCGACAGCATGGTGGGTGGGGCGATGGGGCCATCGGTCAGCTCGTCGGCCACGCGGTCGTCCCAGAACAGCGGGTTGGCGTTCTCCACGGCCTCACACCAATGCTGGACGTGGCCGCGATCGACCACCACGTCGCCGGGCCCGGCGTCGAGCGTCCTGCCGACCCAGGACTCCACGTCGGCTTCGGCCAGCGGCATCAGGCCACCACGCCCTTGCTCTTGAGGTTCTCGACCTCGTCCGGGGTCATCCCGGCTTCCCCCAAGATCTGGTCGATCGTCCCCGTGGGTCCCGCCTGGTACTCCGTCCGTCGCTCGACGCCGGCCACCACCGGAGCCAGCTGCCGGAACCGTCCCTGCTCGGGGTGCTCGGCTTCGGCGAACACGCCTCGAGCGGCGAAGTGCCGGTGCTCGGCCACCTCGGCGATGGTGAGCACCGGGGCGACGCAAGTGTCCGCCGGCCCCAGCTCGGCCACCCATTCATCGCGGTCCCGGCCAGCGAACGCGGCCCGGAACGCCTCCCTGATCTCTTCCTGGCGGTCGGGGTCCATCTGATGAGGGATCCACTCCTCGCTGTCCAGGGCGCGGCACAGGTTGGCGAAGAACGCCGGCTCGATGGCGGCCACCGAGAGCCACTTGCCGTCCCGTGTCCGGTACACGTCGTAGCAGGCGTACCCGCCGGTGAGCAGGCTGGAGCCGGGGCCGGTCTCCTTGCCGGTGGCCAGGTACTCGTCGATGGGCAGGGTCATCAGCGACAGGACACCCTCGGTGGTGGACACGTCGAGGAACCTCCCCTCACCGGTGCTCGCCCGGCGCACCAGCGCCGCCAGGATGGCGATGGCGGCGAGCATCCCTCCGCCGGCGCTGTCGGCCACCGTGGCGCCGGGGATCGCCGGTCCCCCATCGTCCCGGATGCCCTGGGTTCCCAGGAACCCACCGACCCCCAGATAGTTGAGGTCGTGGCCGGCCCATCCGGCGTAGGGCCCCTCCTGTCCGTACCCGGTGATCGCGCAGTACACCACGCTCTCGTTGACCTTCCGGACGTCGGTGTATCCCACGCCGAGCCGGTCGGCCACGCCGGGCCGGTAGCCCTCGACGACCACATCAGTCCCCATGGCCAGGCGGAGGAACGCGTCGCGCCCCTCGGGAGCCCGGAGGTCGATCCGGATCCGTCGGGTCCCACGTCCTGCACCGTACGAGAAGAACGGCGGGTTGATCCGGCCCTTGGGGGCACCCACCTTGATCACGTCGGCGCCGAGGTCTGCAAGCAGCGCCGTGCACCGGCTCCCGGGCCCCACCGTGGAGAGGTCGAGGACGGAGAACCCCGAGATCGGCTGGTCTGCCACTCGCTCAGGCCTCGACCGGGAGCCCCAGGCCCCTGCGGGCCACGATGTTCCGCTGGACCTCGGAGGTTCCCGCGCCCACGGTGTCCACCACGCTGTAGCGGTAGGAGAACTCGAACCGCCCGTCGAGCGGCGCGTGCTCGGTCCCCCGGCGCAGCGCTCCGGCCGGGCCGACCATCGACAGGAACTCGTCGTTGACCTTCTGGCCGGTGACCGTGGTCCACAGCTTGAACATGGCCGCCTCGATGTTGGGCACGCCGCCGGCGGCCGCCTTGGCGATCACCCGGGCGGTGTGCATCTTGGCCACCTCGATCCACGTGGCCAGCCAGGCCATGGTTCGCCGGACGTGAGGATCGTCCTTCAGGGGCTGGCCGTCCTTGGTCGCGGTGCGGACGTAGTCGCGGAGGGCCTGGTACCGCTTGACGTACGCCGAGATCGTGAACAGCGTGAACCGCTCGAAGTCCAGGGCCTCGGAGATGTAGTACCAGCCCTTGTTGACCTCACCGACCACGTAGTCGTCGCTGACCCACACGTCGTCCAGGAACACCTCGTTGGTGCGTTCGTCTCCGATGGTGTCCATGGGGACCACTGAGATCCCCTCGGCGTCCATGGCGATCAGGAACAGCGTCACGCCCTTGTGCTTGGGCGCCTCGGGGTCGGTGCGGGCCGCCACCCAGTACCAGTCGGCGAAGTGCGCCGAGGTGGTGAACCGCTTCTGGCCCTTCAGCCGCCATCCGTCGCCGTCGCGGGTGGCTCGCATCGACAGGGACGCCAGGTCGGAGCCGGCGTTCGGCTCGGTGTAGCCGATGGCGAACTCGATCTCGGCGGCCCGGATCTTCGGCAGGAACTCCTGCTTCATCTTCTCGCTGCCGTGCCGGATGATGGTCTTGCCGATGATCCCCACACCCTTGCCGATGAGCGGGGCGCCGGCGGCGGCCAGCTCCTCGTTCAGGAGGTACTCGTAGACCCCGGGAGCTCCCCCTCCCCCGTACTCCTTGGGCCACGACAGACCGATCCAGCCCCGATCGGCCATGGCCTTCATGAAGGCCCGCCGCTCGGGACTGTCCACCAGCTGGGCCATCCCGTCCCGGCGAGGGTCGGTGACCTCGGGAGACGAGTGCTCCCGGATGAAGTCCCGGACCTCCTGCTGGAAGGCCTTCTCTTCCTCGGACCATCCGAAGTTCATGCTGGTCAGAAGGATATCTGACGGACCGTCAGATATCTACCAGGCCTCGGTAGGCCACAATGCAGCCGCGATGATCCGGCAGGAGGTCGAGACGTTCGTCGATCGACCGATCGGGGAAGTCTTCGCCTATCTGGCGGACCTCGACAACGTCCCCAGACACGACCCGTGGGTCGAGGAGATCGAGCAAACGTCCTCCGGACCGGTCGGGGTGGGGGCCACCTGGCGCAACGTTCGCCGGATGGGACGGCGCCGGATCGAGGCTCCCATCGAGGTTGTGGAATACGAGCCGGATCGCAGGCTCACCATCGTCAGTGACTCGGGGCCTATCCGCGTCAAGGCGGCGCAGACCTTCGAGTCGTCCGGAACCGGGACGCTGGTGAGAGAAGTCGTCACCATGTCGATCTCCGGGCCGTTGAAGATCATGCAGCCGGTGATCGGTCGCTCGCTCAGGAAACAGGCCGAGGAGACCCACCGGCGATTCAAGGAGATCCTCCAGCAGCGGCCCCCGCGCCAGGGCTAGGAGTCGGCGACGCGGAGTCGCCAGCCGGTGCCCGGAAGCCCCACCCGGATGTCGTCCTGCGGACCGTCGTCCGATTGTGTCAGAGGGGGCTGGTACGGTGCAGGCCGGAGAGGAGAACGATTGGCGCACCCCCCGGTGCAGGTGTGGGCCGAGGGGCGTCCGGGACACATCGGCCTGTTCACCTGGCTCCACCTGACCTTGGAAGAGTCGTACCCGGACGTCGAACATAGTCAGTGGGTCACAGCCACTGAAGACCTAAGCGTCCTTGTTGATGCCGCTGACGAGGTCATTTTCCGAAGCTTGTGGGCGGGAGATGAAATCGTTGGTCGGTTCGGCGGATGCCTCGTTCACTTCAGCCTGGTCGCTGGAGGAGTTCAGTGCCTGGTGGCCGGCCCCGATCGGACGGATGTACAGGAGGCCATCAAGGGACTTCAGGTGTTGATACCTGAGCGAATTTTCGACGAAGCCCAGCGCCTGATTCCGCTGTCCGTTTGGCACTTCAACGAGCGCGGGCTCAATCGAACCAGGGAGATCGAAGTCCCAAGTTGGGAGGAGATCGCCGATAACTATTCGGCTCCAACGCGTCAGAAGCTGAATCCCCTCATGGAGGGCGAGGCTCCAGGCGAAGGGGGCCAGTTGATCCTTTGGCACGGGCCGCCAGGCACCGGCAAGACATTCGCGATTCGAGCTCTCGCTTGGGAATGGCGCGACTGGGCCGACTTCCACTACATCACCGACCCTGAGGTCCTATTTGGACGTGAGCCCGGATACCTATTCGAGGTCGTCCTCGACGCTCCCGAAGCAAGGAAGAGCGGGAAGGATCGGTGGACGGTCTTGGTACTCGAAGATATGGGAGAGATCCTGGCGCCTGACGCCCGGATGCAGATGGGCCAGGGGCTATCTCGAGTACTCAACCTCATGGATGGGTTCTTGGGTCAAGGGCTTCGCCTCCTGATGCTAGTAACCACAAACGAGCCGATCGAGCGGATCCACCCTGCCGTGTCCAGACCTGGCCGATGCGCGGCGCAGGTGGAGTTCCTTGAACTCGCCGCCAATGAAGTCGAGGCCTGGTTCGCTTCTCGCAAAACACCTGTCCCAGACTCTCTCACCGGGGCTGCCGCCACCATCGCCAATGTTCATGCAGCCTTGAGCGGACGAACGATCGAGAAAGCCAGAGCCGTCGGTTTCTAAGCCAGAGCCTGCGTCACGCCGAACCGTCTGGGCTCTCTCTTTCCCAAAGGAGAATGTCGTGGAGCCGAAGCCGCGTGAGGGACACACCTTCCGAAAGCGCTGCAAGCTTCTCGAACCAGTCCTCAAGGTCAGCCCAGGCCCCCGGGGTCGCAGCAAGATCATCGTGGATTCGCAACCACGCCCGGCCTGGTCCCAACCCAGCCAGCGTGCTCCTGTCGATTAGAGGGAAGACATCGGGACGCTTGTGATGAAGGATCTTGTGCGTGATCGTCACCTCGATGTCTGGAGCCCCCATAAGAAGCCACCACGCGCGGTGCATCCACCAGGCATCTGTTCCTCGCACCGGCTCTCCTTCGGGGGCAATCTCAGTCCGACTCAATCTCCAGAATTTCGTCTCTTCGTTGATCTTCCGAAGCGCGTTGTTGACAGCAGGTAACACCGCAAGCGCGGAAGCGACGCGTCTCTGATTGAGCTCACCGTTGATGCCGGAAATCAGGAAGACATCATGCGGAGTAAGATCACGGCCGGGATCGGCTGGGACACAATCAAACGTTCGGTAGGCGCGCTGCGGCCTGTCCGGCAGTTCAGGTTCCAGTCCATACGCAGGTCCCTTTGGCGCTTTGAAGTGAAGGGGTTCTGTTCTGAAGGCGTACTTCTTGATGCGCTCCTTCGCCCTCTCGATCCCGAGAGTTTCTCCCTTGACCATCAGTTCCATCGGAGATGACTCCTCTGTATCGGGCACGAGTTCTGGGCCACCTCCGAGCCCAAGTTATTCCTGGGCTGCGGTTCAGCTCGTGGCCGGGAGGCCGGCTCCCCGCCAGGCTGTGAAGGACAACACCTCGTTGGCCACGGTGGCGAGCTGGAACCGGACCTTCTCCTCCAGGGGCTCGCCGTTCTCCCCGAAGCACTTCCCCGCGGTGTTGAGCGCGGCCCCCATCGGAGTGGGCCACCCGCGCAGCGCGTGGACGACGTCCCGGAGGGCCTGGACCGTGGACACGACGCCCTGCCATCCCATGCCGGTGGCGATGCATCCGACCGGCACGCCGGAGAAGTACGGCCGGGGGTCGTCGCGGAGGTCCTCGGTGTAGTCGAGGGCGTTCTTCAGAAGGCCGGAGATTCCCCCGTGGTAGCCGGGCGAGGCGATGATGATCCCATCGGCCCGGCGGAACTCATCCAGCAGGCGAAGAGCCGTCTCCGACCGATCGGGATCCTCCGGTGCGTAGTGCGGCAGGGTGGCCAGCTCCCGGGCCGTGAAGCAGGTGACGGCGGCGCCCTCTTCCCGGCACACGCTCAGCGCGTACTGAAGGGCCTTCTCGGTGGAGGATCCCGGCCGGGTGGTGCCGCCGATCCCCACGATGCGTGCGGTGCCGTCGATCGTCATCTCCACTCCTTACGCCGGGTCGACCATCTCGAGGATCGCTCGGTCCAGGGTCAGGTCATGGCCGAGCCGGTCTCGCTTGGTCTCCAGGTACCGCAGGTTGTCCTCGGTGGGAGCGGTCTCCAACGGGATGCGGTCGACCACGGTGATCCCGTGCTCCTCGAGGGCCGCGCTCTTCGCCGGGTTGTTGGTGAGCAGCCGGACGGACGCGACACCCAGGTCCCGGATGATCTGGGCCCCGGTGTCGTAGGTACGGGTGTCCGGGGAGAACCCCAGGCGGATGTTGGCCTCCACGGTGTCCACTCCCTGATCCTGGAGCTCATAGGCTCGGAGCTTCTCCACGATCCCGATGCCCCGACCCTCGTGGCCTCGCAGGTACACGATCACCCCGCGACCTTCCCGGGCGATGGCTCGAGTGGCCTCCCGGAGCTGTGCGGAGCAGTCACAGCGCAGGCTCCCGAACACGTCACCGGTGAGGCACTCCGAGTGCATCCGGACCAGGACGTCTTCCCCGCCCCGCGGCTCCCCCAGCACCAGAGCCACGTGGTCGAGACCGTCGATCTCCGATCGGTACGCCACCGCGGTGAAGTCGCCGAACGCGGTGGGGATGCGGGCCTCGGCCACCCGGTTCACCAGGGTCTCGCGGCGAAGGCGGTAGGCGATCAAGTCGGCGATGGTCACCAGGTGCAGCCCGTGGATCTCGGCGAGCCGCAGGAGGTCGTCCATCCGGGCCATGGACCCGTCGTCGTTGAGGATCTCGCAGATCACCCCGGCCGGAGCCAGGCCCGCCAGGCGGGCCAGGTCCACGGCGGCCTCGGTGTGCCCCGGCCGCTCCAGCACGCCTCCGGACCGAGCCCGCAAGGGGAACACGTGCCCGGGAGCCCGGAAGTCTTCCGGGCGGGCGTCGGACGACACGATCCGGGCCATGCACGCCGCCCGGTCGAACGCGGAGGTCCCGGTGTTCGGCGGATGGCGGAGGTCCACCGACACGGTGAAGGCGCATCCCTCGTCGCCCTGCTCGGGGACCATGGCGGGGAACCCGAGCTCCCGGGTCCGCTCTTCCGTGATCGGCGTGCACACGATCCCCCGTCCGTGGGTGACCATGAAGTTGACCGCTTCCGGGGTAACCCTGTCGGCCGCCATCACGAAGTCGCCTTCGTTCTCTCGGCCCGGGTCGTCGACCACGATCACGATCTCGCCGCGGCCGATGGCCTCCACGGCCTCCTCGATCGAGGACGTGGCCCACCGCCCGGCCTCGTAAGGGTGTTTGCTATATTGAATCATCGGTCGGCTCTGCAAAAAGCATAGCCACCAAGCGGCGCCGGAGTCAAGGCCCAGCCTCGCCGGTAGGGCCCGAGCCGCTATGCTCGATCTGATGGACCGTCAGACCGATGGAGCCGGGCTCTCGGCGTTCGACCTCTCGGGCCGCACCGCCGTGGTGACCGGCGGCGGAAGTGGGATCGGCCGGGCCACCGGGGAGGTCCTGGGCGCGGCGGGCGCCAACGTGGTCCTGGGCGACATCGACGAGGACGCCGCGGCGGAGACCGTTCGTTCGATCACCGACGCGGGGGGCAAGGCCCTGGCTCAGTGGACCGACATCACCAGCAAAGCGGACATCGACGCCCTGGTCAGTCGGGCGGTGTCCGAGTTCGGCCGGCTCGATGCCATGTGCAACATCGCCGGGGTCCCTGCCGACGGCCTGCTGATGGACGTGTCCGAGGCGGACGTCGACCGGCTGGTGGCCCTCAACGTCAAGGGGACCCTGTTCGGGTGCCAGGCCGCGGTCCGGGCCATGGAGGGCCAAGGCTCGGGCAGCATCGTCAACGTGGCGTCGGCGGCCATCGACATCGCCGCCCCCAGCTACGGCCTGTACGCCATGACCAAGGCGGCGGTGGCCCAGCTCACCAAGACCCTGGCCCTCGAGGTCGCCAAGCAGGGGATCCGAGTAAACACCATCGCCCCAGGGTTCACGGTGAGCGGGTTCACCACCCGCCATCTCTACGAGGAAGACGGCACCCTCAACCAGGAGAAGTACGACGCCTTCGTCGACCAGATGCGCAAGCGCTCCCCCCTCGGGCTGGTGGGCCAGCCCATCGATCAGGCCTATCTGATCCTGTACCTGGTCTCCGACGCCGCCAGGTTCTGCACCGGGCAGATCTGGCGGGCCAACGGCGGCCAGGTCATCGTCTGACGGCGGCCAGCTCCTCCGCCGGCCGGCCGTGGATGGCCTGAGTGACCGTGGCGCCGGCCTCCGCCAGACGGGTGCCAAATCGCTCCACCTCTCTTCCGGGAACCCGGCCCTGGAACCCGATGAGGAACAGCCCCAGGGCCACTCGCCCCTCGGGACCGAACACCGGGGCGCCGATGTGGTTCAGCCGGTATGCAGCCTTGCGGTCCAGGTCGATCAGCGCGTACTCCTCGCGACGGAGCCCCTGCACCGCCTCTTCTACCGTCGGGCCGCCAGCGCCGTGCTCCCGAAGCGCCTGGAGGAGCTGGGCGTCGCCCTCGAGCCCCACCGAGTAGCCGCGCCCTCGCACCGCCTCGATGGCCCGGCGGAACCGCCGCCGGGTCTCGTCGGAGATCGGGCCCAGACGGCCGAGCCAGGCGTCGATCTCCTCCGGCCCCGACCAGGCCACGAACACCGCCCCCAGTGGCGGGATAAGGGGGAGCCGCTGGCCGGGCTGCACGGCGATCCCGAAGGGCCGAGGGATCCCCGCCCGGGCCAGGATGACGATCTCCCCGTGGATCACCGTGCTGGCGATGCAGTCCAGCTCCAGCTCGCTGGCCAGGGACTCCATCTCCGGCCTGGCCACCTCGGCGGCGGAGAAGCTCGAGCCGGCCGCGTTTCCCAGGGCCACCAGGGCGGGGCCCAGGCCGTAGGTCTTGGCCTCGGGATCTCGTACCAGGTAGCCAGCCTCGGTCAGGGCCCCCAGGATGGCGTGGAGGGTGGCCTTGTTCAGCCGGAGGTCCCGGGCGATCTCCGACAGCGTGTACCGCTCGCCCGGATGCGCTGCCAGGAGGTTGAGCACGGCGATCGAACGCTCCACGGCCGGGGATCGCCGGGCCATCTAGTGACCTCCCCCGTCGAGGGCCCGGCGTACCGCGGGCCCCAGCGCCGCGGCGATGGCCCGGTGTCCGTCGTCGTTCGGATGGATGCCGTCGGCCAGCTGGGTCTCGTCGATGAGGTCACCGCCGGGGACCAGCGACAGAGCGGCGTCACCGCCGGCGATCCGGTCCCGGACCACGGCTTCCATGGCCTCCCGGAGCTCGCCCAGCGTGGCGTCGAGACGGTTCGGGTTCCCCTCCGCGTCGGGCCGGAGCACCGGGCTGCCCACCACCACCGGGGTCCGGCGGTGCCGCTGCCTGACGATGTCCAGGAACGCATGGAGTCCCTCGCGGAACAGCGGGACGCTGTGGGGGGTCCGGGTCCAACAGTTGGTCCCGTGGGTGATCGAGATGACGTCGGCCTCCAGATCCGCCACGTGCTCCGCAGAGGCGATCTCCCCACGAGCCGCGCCCGCGTACCCCATGTTCACCAAGTCCAGCTCATGGTCGCGAGAAGCGATGGCCGCCCAGGCCAGCCCGGGCTCTGAGGCCATCCAGCCCTCCAACACCGAATCCCCATAGGCCACCCACCGCGGTTGCGGCGGCGCGGGCCCGATCGCTCCTGTCAACGGCTTCACCCCGGTGACCGTGGGCCTCATCCCCTCGGGGAGGTACACCACGGCGCACCGGTCGGGAGACGCGTCTCCCATCGACAACCGGGCCGTCCCCTCGCCGAGCGACGCGGTGTCCTCGGCAACCTTCGCGCCATCCCTCCACAGGGAGAAGGTCCGTCCGGCTCCGTCACCCCGATAGCCCAGCTTCTCGGTGCGGGTGTGGTAGTCGATCTCGATCTCCTCGGCGTCGCCGACCAGCTCGATGCGCACGCCCACCGGGATCTGCGCGGAGATCCAGGTGTCCATTGGGAGCCTGGCGGCGTCTTCCGCCCTGGCCCGGGGATACGGCACGCGATCGGTGCCCGGGAAGCCCACGCCGCGAAGGAACGGTTCCGGATCCACGTCACAGATCCATGGGGTAGGGGAACTTGGCGGACACCCCGCCGTCCACCACGAGGGTCTGCCCGGTGACGTATTGCGACAGGTCGGAGGCCAGGAACAGGACCGCCGCGGCGATGTCGGATGGCTCGGCCACCCGGCGCAGCGGGGCGTTCTCGCTCTGGAGGGCGCGACCCTCGTCGCTCAGGTACCCCGACACCCGGGGGGTGAGGACCACCCCGGGAGCCACCGCGTTCGCTCGCACGCCGGAGGGGCCCAGCTCCACCGCCACCGACCGGACCCAGGACATCAGCCCCGCCTTGGCTGCTCCGTACGCGGCGTGACGAGGAGCGCTGGTCACCCCGCTCACGGAGGCCACGAACACCATCACTCCCCCACCGTCCTCCACCATGACCCGCCCGGTCAGCTGGGAGAACAAGAAGGCGTGGCGGAGCACCATGTCGAAGGTCCACTCCCAGTCCTCGTCGGTGGTCTCCAGGATGTCTCGGTACCGGGCCATCCCCACGATGTCGACCAGCCCATCGATCCGACCGAGCTGCCGCCGGGCTTCCTCCACGGCGGCCTCGGCGTCGGAGCGCTTCCGAGCGTCGGCCACCCACGGGATCCCTTCGACCTCCTCGGCGATCTCCTTAGCCAGGTGATCCTGGTTGTCGACGCAGAACACCCGGCCCCCGCACGAGGCCAGGGCGTGAGCGACCTGACGGCCGATCCCCTGGCCGGCGCCGACCACCACGAAGCCCCGTTCGTTCAGGCTGAGTAGGCGGGCGTACGGGGGGACGGGGCTGTCGTCGGCGCCGGTCATCGTGGTCCGGCCGGACCGGGCCGCCGGGGGGCGACGCCGGTCCGCGTGCAGGTCATGTTCCCAGCGGGATCGTGGTCTTGGCCGCTCGACGCTCCAGCTCGGGGATGATGTGCTTGCCCAGGAGCTCGATGTTCCGCATGACCGCCTCGTGCTTCAGGTACCCGAACTGGACGTAGCAGATCAGCTGCTCCACGCCGAGCTCTTCGTACCGCAGGACCTTCTCCATGCACTGGTCCGGGTCACCGACGATGATCATGTCGGCGTCGTTGAATCCCTTGACGTTGAAGTTCCCCTCGCTGTGCTTCTTGAGAAGCGGGAACATCTTGTCCTGCTCCTCCTTGGGGAGGTGAGGGAACTCCCACTCCAGGGTGAACTCCGAGAGGTTCTTGTACCACCACCAAACCGAGTCCCAGATGCCGTTCTCCTCGGCCTGGTCGAACGTGTCGGCGCAGTGGACCAGGGTGTACGCGGCCACCCGGTTGTTGGTCACCCTGGTGATCGGTTCGGGGTTCTCCGCGGCGGCCCGGTAGTCCTTGATGTGCTCGGCCATCCGCTCCAGGGGCTGCATGATGGCGAACGACAGGAGCCCCACTCCGTAATTGCCGGCCATCGTGGCGCTCCCCTGGCTGGTGGCGGCCATCCACGGCGGAGGGTGAGGATCCTGGACCGGCTTGGGAGTGATCATCCGGCGGGGGAACTCGAAGCTGTCGCTCTTGTACTCGAAGTACTCGTCCTCCCACATCTTCACCACGATCTCGATCGCTTCCTTGGCGTGGTCCTTGCTCCTGTCCCGGTCAACGCCAAAGGCGATCTGTTCCATGGGGGTCGAACGTCCCGTGCCCCACTCCACCCGGCCGCCGGACAGGATGTCCGCGGTGGCCACCTTCTCGGCCACTCGGGTCGGGTTGGTGAACCCGAACGGCATGAGGACCACCCCGAACCCCAGCCGCATCTGCTGGGTGATCTGGGAAAGGGCCCCGATCAGGACCTCGGGAGCGGGGGAGTGGGACCGGCCCTCCCGGAAGTGGTGCTCCACGCACCAGCACGTGCGGAAGCCCAGCTCGTCGGCCAGGCGGATCTGCTCCAGGGCCTCGGCGTAGGCTCGCTGCTCGGCCTCCCGCTGGCCGTAGGGGTGGGGCTTGTCCCAGGGCTTGGGGACGTCGACCTCGTAGAGAACGTCGAGCTTCATGGCCACCTCGCGTGTTTCGGGATTTCAAACCATCGATACGTATTGCGAACATATCGCTCCCCGTGCGATGCTGTCAAGGCCGTGCGCCCTTCTGACCTGGCGGAGATCGAGGAGATCAAGCAGCTCAAGGCCCGCTACTTCCGGCTGATGGACACGAAGCAGTGGTCCGAGTGGAGCGAGAACCTCACCGCGGATTGCGTGCTGGAATACACGGGAGGCCCGGACATCCGCATGGAGGGCCGGGACGCGGTCGTGGCCTTCGTCAGCGGAGCCCTCGGCGAATCAGTGAGCGTCCACCAGGGCCACATGCCGGAGATCGAGATCACCGGTTCCGGCACCGCCCGGGGGACGTGGGCCATGTCGGACGTCGTCGAGTGGACCGGCGACCTCAAGGCCAACAGTCTGCGGGGCTACGGCCACTACGAGGACGAGTACGTGAAGGAGAACGGGACCTGGCGCATCCGCCGGATGCGCATCACCCGGCTCCGCGTCGATCCACTGGATGCCTAGTCGCCGCCGGCGCCCAGCTCGCGGGCGGCCCGAACCAGTGCCTCGTTGCCCGTGGTCCGCTCACCGTTCGGCTCGACCATCGTGTCCTCGAGGCCGATACGGGTATCGATGCCTCGCCGGATCGCATCGGTGAGGAGCACCCAGGTGGCCTCCCCGTCACCATGCTGGAGTCGCGGCGCCGTCAGGCCGAGTCGGTCCAGCGTCCTGTGGATGACATCTACGAGCGCGACGGCGTCGGCGGCGGGCGCCTCGAGGGGCTCAACGCAGATCCGCATCACCTCGTCTCCGAGCCCGGACCGCGACAGCCGCTCGGCGTCCTCGACCGTCCAGACGCCCGCCTCGATGCCGACCCCGGCGTGGATCAGGGCCTCCATGATCTCCGGCGCACCCGGCTCGGACAGGTTGACCGTCGTGTAGTCGGGAGCGCTCCAGGCACGCACGAGCTCGACACGCCGTCCGACATCGGGTTCGATCCAGGCGCCGGTCGTGACGCCAACGGGTACGCCGCACGCATCTCGAACGTCCTTCACGACTTGGTCCACGACCGTCGCGTCTAGCCGTTCACGTCCCTCTCCATCGCGAGGGTGGAGGTGGATCGCGCCTGCGCCTGCGCGAACGCAAGCGGTGGCGTCTTGCGCCAACTCCTCGGCCGAGATCGGCACGCCAGGATGTGCGTCCTTGGTCAGGTCGCCGTTGAGGGTTGCCTGGAGCAGCACCCCGCCGCTACCGCTTGCCGGTGACGCCCGCGTGCAGCAGGCGGGCGCTGCTGTCCCGGATGGCCCGGGTGCGGATCCCCCAGAACTCGAACCCGTACCGGTGGGCGGCCACGTGGGCCAGCATCGAGACCAACACCGCCGCCTGGCCCATCGGGTCCAGCTCCTTGGGGTGGTGCCCGTGCCGCTTGAATTCGTCGATCACGTCCCGGAGGGCCACGGTGAGCTCGTTGAGGAAATGCGTCCGGACGTTCTGGAACCGCATGTCCCCTTCCGCGGTGGCCAGGTCCACCACCCGGAGGACCGGCCGGTGCCGCTCCCACACGTCCAGGAACGCGTCCACGAGGCGTCGGGCGCTATCCGGTCCACCCTTCCCCTCCCACTCGGACGTGCCGATGAGCGTGGTGAGGCGCTCGGCCTCGTCCTCCAGGGCGCCCGCCAGAGCCAGCACCGCTGACTGCACGTCCGGGAAATACTGGTAGAAGGTGGCCGGCGACGTGCCGGCGCAGTCGGCGATGTCGATGACGGTGAGGTCGCGATACGAGGTCTTCTCCAACAGGTCGGCCGTGCACCGGAGCAGGCGCTCGCGGGTGGCCCGGCCCCGCCGCCCGGGGACCCGGCCGTCGACGGTGGACACGTCCTCGGAGCCGACGGCTTCCGCCCGCCTGGTCACCGGGACCACGCTTCCAGGAGGTCGTCCGTGGTCACCACGGTGGTGACGTAGGACAGGGTGTGCTCGATCACGGCCTCCGCGTACTCCTCGGGCACCCCGGCCACCGCGTCCCTGGGGAGCACGAATTGGTACCCCGCGTTCACCGCGTCCAGGACCAGCGACAGCATCCCCACGTTGAGGGACACGCCCACGCCCACCACGGTGCGAGCTCCCAGGTTGCGGAGGATGGGGTCCAGCTCCGTTCCGCCCATGGGGCCCAGTCCGTGCAGTCGGGTGAGGACCAGATCCGTGTCCTCGAGGCCGATCTCCGGGATCACCTGGACGGCATCGGTTCCGGGGAGGAAGGCCACCGGCGCCTTGCGGGACGCCGCGAACAGCCGGGCGTTGGTGTTGGAGCCCGCGCCGTCGGCACGCCGCTCCACCACGCAGTGGATCACCGGGACCCCCGCTGCCCGGGCGGCCTTGGCCAGCCGGGACGCGTTGGGGATCATCTGCTTGCGGGCCACCTCGGCCAGCTCGGGGAACACCGCTCGGTCCCCCAGGACCCCGTTCTGACACTCCTGGGTGACCAGGACCGTGGAGGACGCATCCACCAGCTCCGCCAGATCGACGGACACGCCGGGATTGTATCTGACGGTCCGTTAGGTCCGGCGGTCCTATGCTGGGCGGAACCGCCATCCGGAAGGAGGATCACCCATGGCCATCGCCACCGGGACCTTCAACGTCACGTCCATGGGCGAGGAGACCGTCGAGAAGCTCGAGGGCGGCGGCAAGCTCACCCGGGCGGGCGGAACCCAGACGTTCGCCGGTGACATCGAGGGCGATGGGTCGGTGGAGTGGCTGATGTGCTACCTGCCCTCCGGGAGCGCCAGGTTCCTGGGCCTGCAACGGATCACCGGCACCATCGTCGAGCGCACCGGGAGCATCGTCATCGAGGCGGTGGGTGACCACGACGGCAAGGAGTCCAAGGGCACCTGGAAGGTGATCCCCAGATGGGGCACCGGCGAGCTCTCCGGGATCACCGGCCGGGGGACGTTCGAGGCTCCCGGCGGCCCCGGCGGCTCCTACAGCCTCGAGTACTGGCTCGCCTGAGGCCGTCAGCTCTTGATCCGGGGAAGGACCTCGGTCCTGAACAGCTCCAGGCTCTCCCATCCCAGATCCACCGGCATCCCGCACAGCAGCGGATGGAGGACGATCGTGCCCCCCGGCCCGAGCTCCTCGGCCAGGGCCACGCACTCGTCCGGGGTCACCACCCGGTAGATCCCCTCCTCCCGAAGGCCGTCCGCGTCTTTGGCTCGGGAGGTGACCTCGGAGCGGTTCTCCGGCTGCTGCCAGGACCGATACGTCTCCGCGTCGTACCAGGCGTAGGGGGCGATCACCTCCCAGGCCGCGTCGGGGTCCTCGGCCACGTGGACGAACCCCGGGCCCTTGGGGAGGAGGCTGAACCCGCCCTGGAACCCCACCCGCTCGCACTCTTCCTCATAGACGGCCTGGAGCGAAGCGTCGCCGACCGCCGGGAAGAACGGGAGCCGGAGCCGGGCCGCCCTCCGGGCGGCCGCCTTCCCCGACCCCCCCATCAGGATCATGGGATGCGGCGTGGTCTTGGGCTTGGGGGTCACCCGCACCGTGCGGCCCCGGTATTCGAACGGCTCCCCCGTCCACGCTTGGCGCATGACCTCGATGGCCTCCTCCAGGAGCTTCCCGCGCTCGCGGCGGTCGACCCCGGCCATCCTGAAGTCTCGCTCCGCGTACCCCGCTCCGGCCACCAGGGTGACCCGTCCCCCACTGACCAGGTCCGCCACGGCGATCTCCTCGGCCAGGCGGATCGGATCGTGGACCGTGAGGATGGCCGCGGCGATGGTGATGGGGATCCGGTGGGTCCGGGCGGCCACCGCGGCCGCCATGGTGAACGGCGCCGGGAGGAACCCGTCCTCCACGCCGTGGTGCTCGGACAGGGTGATGATGTCCAGCCCGTGCTCGTCGGCCCACGCGCACTGGTCCAGGCAGGCCCGGTACAGCTCCGGGTGCTGGGTGGCCGCCCACGGCGCGGCCCGGAGGTCGTAGCGCAGCGCCACCAAAGCCACTAGCGCACCCTCCACTCGGTCCGTCGCCCGGCGAGGAAGCCCTCCTGGCCTGCCTTGACGTCCTCGGGGCGGGATCCCAGGCTCAGGAACTCCCCGCCCAGGTCCAGGGCATGGCGGAGCGACAGATCCCGGGCGGTCCACAGGACCCGCACCGTGGTCTGCACCGCCCGGGGAGGCTGGGAGGCGATCGCTCGAGCGACCTTGTCGGCGGCCCCGGCCAGCTCTGCCCCGGGGACCACCTCCGACACCAGACCGATCTCGTATGCCCGCCGGGCAGAGATCCGCTCGTGGGTGCCGAGCAGCGTCATCCGCATCAGCTCCCCGAACGCCATCCGCGGCATCATCAGGATCGGCTCGTACACCGCGGTCATGCCGTAGGTCACGTGCGGGTCGAAGAACGTGGCGTGCTCCGCGGCGATCAGGAAGTCGGACTCGCCGAGCATGTAGAACGCGCCGCCGCAGGCTATTCCGTTCACCGCAGCGATCACCGGCTTCCACACGCCCTTGCTCTTGGGGCCCAGGTCCCGCCCGGGATCCTCGAACCGGAGGGGATCGAACCCCACGCCGTCGGGGATGTCGTTCCGGTCGATCCCCGTGCAGAAGGCCTGGTCCCCCGCGCCGGTGAGGACCACGCAGCGGACCTCGTCGCGGCCGCGGAGGTCCTCCCACAGCCTCCCCAGCTCCGAGCGCATCCGGGTGTCGAACGCATTGTGGACCTCGGGACGGTTGAGCGTCACCCGGGCGACGCCGTCGTCCTCCTCGTACAGGAGCGTCTCGTACTCGGCCACACCTACACCTCCTGAGCGATTCGTCTACTTGATGGCTACCGGGTTCACCGGGCTGCCGAGCCCTCCGACGAAGGGGTGCGGCGACGCCTCGAGGAAGAACTCGTACACGCCGTCCTCGGCGCAGTCCGCGCCCAGCTCCTCGAGGTCGAAGTTCTGCCCCTGGGTCATCCCCATCTCCACGAGATGAAGGAGATGCACGGGGAGCAGGCAGTCCTCTCGTTCGCCGGGGAACACCTCGAACGTGAGGTTGTCGGTGGCCACCGCGGCCACGTCCCGTCCGTGGAACCACTCCACCGTCTGCATCGAGGGACCCGCTGCCGGCGCGGCGTACCGCTTCTTGTCGCCGGCCTTCAGCACCCGCATCTGACCCGTGCGCAGCAGGACGATGTCTCCGGGGCCGACCGTGACCCCGGCCAGCTGCTCCGCGGTGTTCAGGTCCTCCGGGAGGAGCGCGTACCCTCCATCCAGCCGGTCGACCCCCCTGGCCCGGGCCACGTCCAGGAGGACCCCCCGCCCGACGAGGGCTCCCACCTTGTCGATGCCGCACCGGGCGGCGCCCACGGCGTCGATGGTCGCCGTGGGGAAGCCGTTGTACAGCCGTCCGTCGTAGCTGACGTGGGCCAGGGAGTCCCAGTGAGTGGCCGCCTGGAGGCCCATGGTTACCACGTCGTCGCTGATGGAGATCTGGGAGGGGTCGGCGGTCAGTGGCTGGTTGACGGCGATCATGGTGCGCTCCGGGTTGACCCTTCCGGCGACCGCGCCGGTCTGCGGGCCGTCCGACGATAGGGGCAGGGCCAGGGAGAACCGCCGCCCGGACCTCACCGACGCCGCCGCCGCGCGAACGGTGTCGGGGGTGATCAGGTTGAGGGTCCCGATCTCGTCGTCGGGGCCCCAACGGCCCCAGTTGTTCACCCGCTCGGCGAGCTCGTGGAACTCTCTGGGGAGGGGCACGGAGGGGAGCATCCTCGACCCCGCGCTCACCGTCAACGCGCACCGCCCGGCTGGGAGGGACTCATCCCGATGCTAGGATCTGACACACCGTCAGGAAATCTACGCCATGAGCGACCCCACGCGCCTGGACGTCACCGGCCGGCCGGTCGAGCTCCGAGACGTGGACCTCGACCGGTTCTTCAACGCCCAGACCATCGCGGTGATCGGGGCCTCGGACAGCCCCGGGAGCGCCGGCACCCTCAACTACCGGCTCATCAGGGACTGGTCGAAGGCCCTGGGGCGCCGGGTGTTCCCGGTGAACCCCAATCGGGAGGAGGTCGACGGCGAGCGATGCTATCCGTCTGTGGCGGACGTCCCCGAGGACGTGGACGTCGCAGTGATCCTGGTGAGCTCGGCCACCGGGCCCCTGAAGGACGCCATCGGCAAGAAGGTCCCGTTCGCGGTGGTGTTCGCTGCCGGGTTCGCCGAGTCCGGCGATGACGGCGCGGCCCGGCAGGCCGAGATCGAGGGCCTGGTCCGGGACAACGACATCCATCTCCTGGGGCCGAACACCACGCTCAACGCGTTCCAGCCGTTCCGCCGGGACCTGCCCGGAAAACGCATCGGCCTGATCACTCAAAGCGGCCACCAGGGGCGTCCGATCTACCAGGCCCAGGAGATCGGCATCCCCATGGAGGGGTGGGCCCCCACGGGGAACGAGGCCGACCTGGAGTCCGCGGACTTCATCCGGTGGTTCGCCGACCAGCCGGACGTCGGGGTGGTGTCCGGATACATCGAGGGGTTCAAGGACGGCCGGACCCTGACGCTCGCGGCGGACCACGCCCTCCGGCGGGCGGTCCCCCTGGTCTTCGTCAAGGCGGGCCGGACCGAGGTGGGGAGGTCGTGGGTCAAGACCCACGCCGCGCACCTGGCCGGGTCCGACGCGGTGATGTCCGCGGTGTTCCGCCAGTACGGGATCACCCGGGTGGACGGACTGGACCAGCTGCTGGAGGTCTCGGCGATGATGGCCCGGTGTCCGCCACCCTCCGGGGACGGGGTGGCCATCTACTCGATCTCCGGGGGGACCTGCACCCACGTGGCCGACTGGGCCACCGCCATGGGGCTCCGGCTCCCCGAGCTCACAGGGGAGACCCAGGAGCGGCTCCACGAGTGGATCGCCGACTACCTCCGGGTGTCCAACCCCGTGGACACCGGAGGCCACCCCACCGGCGACGAGCGGGGACCGAAGATCCTCGACGCCATCCTCGAGGACCCCGGCGTGGACATCCTGATCGTCCCCATCCCCGGTTCCTTCTCCCCGATCAGCGACCGGCTAGCCCAGGACCTGGTGGACGCCGCGAGCAAGACCGAGAAACCCGTGTGCGTGGTGTGGGGATCGCCCACCGCCGACGAGGAGGGGTACCGGGAGGTCCTGCTGAAGTCGCAGCTCCCGCTGTTCCGCTCGGTGGGGAACTGCCTGACCGCGGTGAAGGCATACCTCGACTACCACGGCTTCCGCAGCCGCTACCGTTCGCCCTTCGACCGGCCGGTGGCTCGCCGGTTGCCGGCGGCGAGCACCGCCGAGGCCCTGCTCTCCGCGAGCGCGGCCCTCTCCGAGCACCGATCGAAGGAGATCCTGGCGGCGTACGGCATCCCGGTCACCAGGGACGTCCTGTGCGAGAGCGCCGCGGAGGCGGCCCGAGCGGCACGGACCATCGGCTTCCCCGTGGTGATGAAGGTGTCCTCGCCGGTGCTGCTCCACAAGACGGACCTGGACCTCATCCGGATCGGCGTCCGCACCGAGCGCGAAGTCCGTGCCGCGTTCGCGGAGCTCATGGACCTGGCCCGGGCCGCGGCCCCGGATGGTCCCATCGAAGGCGTTCTGGTCTCCGAGCTGGTGGAGGGCGGCGTCGAGACGGCCGTCGGCGTGGTTCAGGACGAGCTGTTCGGACCGACCGTGATGTTCGGCCTGGGAGGGATCGCCATCGAGGTGTTCCGCGACGTCACCTTCCGGGTTCCCCCATTCACGCGAGCGGAGGCCCGGAGGATGGTGGAGGAGACCAGGAGCGCGTCACTGCTCAAGGGTGCCCGGGGCCATCCCCCGGCCGACATCAGGGCGCTGGTCGACGCGATCATGAAGGTTCAGCGCCTGGCCGTTGATCTGGCGGACGACGTGGCCGAGGTCGACGTCAACCCGCTGGTGGCACGTCCGGACGGAGTCGTCGCCCTCGACGCGTTGATCGTGTCTCGCTGACGTCCGCCCTCAGGACCAGAACTCGTCGACGGCGTGCTGATCGTCGTTGTGGTCCCAGGCCTCCACGATCTGGCCGTCGCGCATGTGGTAGACGCTCACGCTCTTCCACTCGAGCGTCTTGCCGTCTCGCTCGGCCTTGTTCAGGAGGAGGGCGGCGACGTGCTCGTCGTTGGCCAGCACGTCGTGGACCTCGTAGCCAAGCGTTCCCCCGGTGAGCTTCCGCCGCCGGGCCCACACGTCCTGGACCGTGTCCTTCCCGGTGTAGTGCCCGGAGAACGGATGGCGTCCGGCGAAATGCCAGGTCACGTCGTCGGCCAGGAGGTCCTGGGCGGCGGCGATGTCCTTGCGGGCGTACGCGTCGAACGCGCTCCGTACTCGCTCTTCGTTGGGATGCACTGTGGCCTCCTCGTCTCGGTCAGCTCGCCGCGGCGTACCGCTCCCGCAGCTCCGTCTTGACCACCTTACCCGCCGGGTTCCGGGGCAAGGCCTCGACGATCTCCAGCCGCTCCGGGAGCTTGTGCTTCGCCAGGCCCTTGTCCTTCAGGAACGAAACCATGTCGTCGAACGCCAGCGGGTCCCCGGCGTCGGCGAGGGCCACCACCGCGCAGCACCGCTCCCCCACCTCGGGGTCCGGGAGGCCGACCACCGCGACGTCCGCAACCTTGGGGTGCTCGAACAGCAGATCCTCGACCTCCTTGGCGCTGATGTTCTCTCCCTTGCGGATGATGACGTCCTTGAGCCGGCCGGTGATGGTCACGTTCCCGGCGTCGTCCAACCGGCCCAGGTCCCCGGTCCGGAACCACCCGTCCTCGTCGAAGGCTTCTCGGTCCAGCGAGGGGTCCAGGTAGCCCTGCATAAGCTGAGGCGCCCGGGCTCGGATCTCCCCTTCCTCGCCGGTCCCGGCCACCCGGCCGTCCAGCGTCACCACTCGCAGCTCCACGCCGCGCCTGGCTCGGCCTTCGGTGGTGGCCAGGACCTCGTCGGAGTCGTCGACGCCGGCCATGGTCAGGATGGGGGCCTCGGTGAGGCCGTAACCGGAGACGATCCCGGCGCCTCCGATCTCCTTCTTCACCTCGAGGTGCAGCTGCGGCGGCTTGGGGGCGCCTCCTCCGGGGAACGCCCGGACGCCGGGGAACAGCTTGGTCTCCGGGTGCTCCCGCTGATAGGCCAGGTAGGCCATGTGGAACGGGGTGCCCGCCCCCGCCAGCGTGACGCCCTCACGTTGGAGGAGCTCGGTGGTCCCGACCGGATCGAACGTCTGGTGCAGGATGTTGGTGAGCCCCACCAGCAGGCCCGCGAACATCCACACGATCCCTCCGATGTGGGTGAACGGGAACACCAGGGCGCTGCGGTCCTTGGGAGCTAGGACCAATCCCTCCGCCATGCACAGGGCGGCTTCCATCACCGAGAGGTCGGTGTGCTGGGCCCCTTTCGGCTCCGCGGTGGTCCCCGACGTGTAGAACAGCCACCGGACGGGGAGCTCGTCCGCGGCTGCCGATGGCGGAGGCAGCGCGACAGGATCGGCGTCGGGAAGCTCGCGGTCGGCCACGAGCACATCGGTGGGCAGGCCGTCGGTGACCGAGCGCGCCATGGCCTGGAAGTCGAAATCCCGGAACGTGGACGGGACGATCAGGAGGCGGGGCTTCGCTTGACGGACGATGAATCCCACCTCCTTCTCCCGAAGGATCGGGAGGATGGGATTCTGCACCGCGCCCAAACGGCTGAGGGCACCGACCAGCACCATCGACTCGATCCAGGTGGGGAGCTGCCAGGAGACCACGGAACCCTCGGTGATCCCCAGCTCGGACAGGCCGGCGGCGGCGCGCTCCGAAGCGTCTCGCAGCTCAAGGAACGTGAGCGACCGCCCATTCTCGTCGACCGCGGCTCGGGCGTCGGATGTCTCCTTCGCCCGCCGCTCGACCAGCTCCCACAGCGTCCGGGCCTCGATCATCGGTGACATGAGCTGACGGTGCGTCAGATCATAGCGGGGAGCCGCCGGCCTCCGCCAGATGGCCGGCCAGGGCCTCTGAAAGGTGGTCCGCCGAGCCAAATGCCGTGGCCAGAACCGCTGCTCGCTTGAGGAACAGATGATGGGCCGCCTCCCACGTGAACCCCATCCCCCCGTGCACCTGGATGGAAGCCTTGGCGTTTGCCACGGCCGCCTCACCGGCCAGCAGCTTCGCGCCCGCCACCGCGCGTGCCGCCTCGCCCCCCTTCGAGTCGTCGAGGTGGACTCCCGCGGCATACACAGCAGCGCGAGCAACCTCGGTCCGAACCAGCATGTCGGCCAAGATGTGCTTCACGGCCTGGAACGAGCCGATCGGCCGGTCGAACTGCACCCGCTCCTTGGCGTAGCCGACCGCGAGAGCGGTGGCCTCCCCAGCGATGCCCAGGAGGAGCGCGGCGGAGAGCGCGATCCCCTCGATCGCCCACCGAGCGCCCTCCTCGGGTCCGCCGAGAGCCTCTCCGTCCGGAAACCGGTCCACGGCATGCATCGGGGTCAGCGGGTCCAGCGGCCGGTCGACGGCCCGGGCCTGGAGGGAACCGGGAGCCACGAGCGCCATCCCCTTCTCGTCCAGGACGATCAGATCGTCGAGGCCGTCGAGATGCTCCACCAGGATCGGCATCTGGTCGCGCTCGACCACACCGACCACTCGCTCGCCGATGGCCGCTCCCTCCACGATGCCAGCGGCCAGGTGCGACGCCACCAGGGGCCCGGGGATCAGGGCCCGTCCCAGTTCCTCGAACACCAGCACTGCCTGTGTGCAACCCAGTCCCACCCCGCCCTCCGCCTCCGGAAGTCTGAGCGCGAACACCCCGGCTTCACCGAGCTCCCGCCACAGGCCTCGGTCCACACCTCCCCCGAGCGAGCGGATCCGGTCCAGCGGGGCACGGGCTCTGCAAAGCTCCCGGATACCCTTCTGGAGGGCGACCTCGTCTTCGTCGAGATCGAAGTTCACGTTCGCTCCTTGGGCAGGCCCAGGATCCGCTCGGCCACGATGTTCCGCTGGATCTGGGACGTCCCCGCGGCGATCGAGATCGACATGGCGTGGATCCACCCCCGGACGTGCTCGCCGACCGGGAGACCATCGACATCCTCCAGGCTCAGCCCGGTTCGGCCCAGGAGCCGCATGGCCACGTCGCCCAGGCGGTGGCGGACCTCGGAGTAATGGAGCTTGAACACCGAGCCGCCCACGCCGGGCGTCCCAGTCCGCTCCGCTTGGGACACGTTGCGGCGGGTGAGCGCCCACAGCGCGTCGAGATCGGCGGCCAGGTGCCCCAGCTCCCGGCGGACACCGGCATCGTTCCATGCGGGATCCCCGCGAGATGAGTCCCGGGCGAGCGCTGCCAGGCGTTCCAGGAGGCGCATCGATCCCAGAAGCTCGCCGACGAAGGCGGTGCCCCGCTCGAAGCTGAACGTGACCATGGCCACCCGCCACCCGTCGTTCTCTTCCCCGACACGATTGCTCACCGGCACCCGGACCTCGTCCAGGAACACCTCGCTGAACTCGGACGATCCGGCGATGGTGCGAAGAGGACGGATCTCGATGCCCGGAGAGTCCATCGGAAGGATCAGCCAGGTGATCCCCTTGTGCTTGGGGGCGTCGGGATCCGTGCGCACCAGAAGCTCGCAGTAGTCGGCGACCTGAGCGAACGAGGTCCACACCTTCTGTCCAGTGATCATGTACTCGTCGCCGTCCCGCACGGCGCGGGTCCGCAGCGACGCCAGGTCCGAGCCGGCCCCAGGCTCGGAGAAGCCCTGACACCACACCTCGTCCCCGGTGAGGATTCGGGGGAGGTGCCGAGTTCGTTGCTCGTCCGAGCCCTCGGCGATGAGCGTCGGCCCGGCGTGAAGAAGGCCCACGAAGTTGACGCCGACGTATGGCGCCCCGGCCCGTTCGGTCTCCTCCAGGAAGATCAGCTGCTCGGTGGGGGAAGCGCCTCCCCCACCGAATTCGGTGGGCCAGTCGGTCCCCGCGTACCCGGCGTCGTGGAGCATGCGCTGCCACCGGGTGTCGTACTGGCGGCGGCCGGCCCAGTCTTCCGGCTCGGGTGCCGGCGGGAGCGTGGGAATTGACTCGGCTAGCCAGTCGCGGAGTTCCGAGCGGAACCGTTCTTCGGCGTCGGTATACCGGAGGTCCACGCCGCTTAGCGAAGCTGGTCGGTGTACGTGTCGGTTCCCGGGATCGTGGGGATGAACGGCGCGGCCCAGATCGACCGGGCCATTCCGCCGGCTTCGATGGCCTTGCCGTGGGGGGCGAACTCGTCCTCCCAGACGTCGTCCGGGGGACGGTCGAGGAACGCCAGGAGGAGGATCCGTCGGTCATCCTCGGCGATCCGCGGGACGTCGGCCGGGGCGTCGTCGGGGACGGGGACCGGAGTGAACGCCAGGTACATGGCCGCCGAGGAACCGTCGAGCGCATCCGGCAGGTATTCGTCTCTGAGCCACTCGGCGGCCCGGTCCCGGTCGACTCCATCGGCGGCTTCCACGAACAACGCCGACAGGCCCGGGAAGGGGTGATCGAGGGCCAGCTCGGCCGGTACCCCATCAGGGTCCCGGAACGCCCCCCACCGGTACCGGTAAATCTTGGTGTGCACGTGATCGCGCTCCGCGAACATCCGGCCCGCCTTGTGGAGCGCGTGGACTTGCTTGGCCGCCCACGTTCCCCACTCGTCCTGGAGGCCTCGCTCGACCCAGTACAGGGCCAGGTACGAGCCTGAAGCGCGGTCTGGAACGATCGGAGACACCTCCGGGTACCGCAGCTCCTTGAGCGGGGCCGGGGCCACGAACCGGCGACCGCCCAGGATCCCCGGTCCGATCATGCACCCTGCGTAGAAGTGGTCACGCTCGTACCACCGGTTGTAGGCGACCTCATGGCCGGGATGGGGCTCCACCAGGGTGAACAGCGCAGTGCCCAGCTCGATCGGCTGGTGGTTCACGTGACACCCCGGCCGGCCCCAAGACCCGCGGCCCGCTCCCGGAGCTCGTACTTCAGGACCTTGCCGCTGGCGTTCATGGGCAGCGCGTCAACGACCTCGATGTGGCGAGGAACCTTGTAGTTGGCCAACCGGTCTCTGGACCAGGAGATCAGCTCATCCGGATCGATCTCAGTTCCGGTGCGAGGAACCACGAACGCCACGCCGGTCTCTCCCAGCCGCTCGTCCGGCGCTCCCACCACCGCGGCCTGGGCCACGGCCGGGTGGCCCAGGAGGGCGTTCTCGATCTCGGCAGGATACGCGTTGAACCCGCCCACGATGAACATGTCCTTCTTGCGATCGGTGATCCGCAGGTACCCGCGATCGTCCATCACCCCGATGTCCCCCGTGTGGAGCCACCCGTTCGCGTCGACAGACTCCCCGGTCTGCTCCGGCTCCTCGAAGTACCCGGTCATCACGTTGTAGCCGCGGATCACCACCTCTCCCGGGTTCCCGGGTGTGACCGGCCGGCCGTCGTCATCCACTACCCGGATCTCGGTGTCGGGGATGGCCCGCCCCGAGGTCATGGCGATGGTCTCGGCGTCGTCGCCCGGCCGGCACATCGTGGCCGTTCCCGTGGATTCCGTCAGGCCGTACGCGGTGAGGACCGTGTCAAAGGTGAGCTCGTCGCTCATCTGCCGGATCAGCTCGACGGGGACCACGGCAGCGCCGGTCACCGCCAGGCGCAGCGAGGAAAGATCGTACCGGGCGCGATCGGGGTGATTGAGGATCGATTGGTACAGCGTGGGCGGTCCCGGGAGCACGGTGACCCGTTCCCCTTCGATACGCTCGAGGACCGACGGTGCGTCGAACACGGCGTGCGGGATCGTGACCGCTCCCCGCATGATGGCCGCCAGGAACCCGGCCTTGTACCCGAACGTGTGGAAGAACGGATTCACCACCAGGTACCGATCCCCTTCCGTGAGACCCACGATCCGGGACCACACCTCGAACACCCGGAGCGTCTGGCCGTGGGTGGTCATCACGCCCTTCGGCCGGCCGGTGGTTCCCGAGGTGAAGATGATGTCCGAGAGGTCCTCGGGGCCGACCGAGTCCGCTCGGCGAACGGCATCGGTTTCGGGTACCGCGTCCCCGCCTTCCAGGAACCGCTCCCACAGCACGCTCCCCTCGAGGCCATCGCCGCGGAGCAAGACCACGGTCTCCAGAGCTTCCAGACCGGCGACCGGCCGATCGTCCTTCGGACCGCCGAGGTCGTTGCGGAGCAACCCCACGTAATCGGTGTCCAGGAAGCGGTCCACGGTGAACAGGACCCGGGCGCCGCTCTTCCCCAGGACGTAGCCGGCTTCGGGTCCCTTGAACCGGGTGTTGATGGGCACCAGCACGCCGCCGGCCGAGATGGCGCCCAGGGCGGCCACGATCCACTCGTGGATGTTCGGGGCCCAGACCGCGAACCGGTCGCCGGGCTCGAGGCCGGAGGCGATGGTCGCCCGGGCCGCCCGCTCAACGGCCAGGGCTAGGTCGGCGAACGTCAAGGTCACCGGTCGGTCGACCACGGCCTCCCGGTCGGCGAACCGTTCGGCGGAGCTACGCACCAGGCCGGGGATGTTCCCCCACTCCAGGTCTCCCCTGATCTCCTGGCTCACGGGTCGGCTCGCCTCCTGGAAAATGAATCTGACGGTCTGTCAGGTCTACACTAGCGCGGCCACTCGGCCCCGGGAAAGGCACGCATGCTCAAGGACGGCACCGCGATCGTGGGGATCGGCCAGACCGCGTTCGCCAAGCGGCTGGAGCCCACGGAGAAACAGCTGGCCTGCCAGGCCATCGTGGCCGCCCTGGACGACGCCGGGATCGACCCTTCCGAGGTCGACGCCTTCGCCTCCTACACGATGGAGGAGACCGAAGAGGTTGAGGTGGCCAAGAGCATCGGGGCCGGCGACGTAACGTTCTTCAGCAAGGTGGGGTACGGCGGAGGCGGCGGGTGCGCCACGGTGGGGCACCTGGCCATGGCCGTGGCCACCGGTCAAGCCACCGTGGGCGTGGCGTGGAGGTCGCGGAAGCGAGGATCGGGGGCCCGGCCGTGGACCGACACCGTCCGCCAGCTCCCCGTCCCCGCCCAGTGGTCCAGGCCATGGGGCCTGCTGCGCCCGGTGGACGAGATCGCCATGATCACCCGCCGGTACATGCATGAGTACGAAGCTACCCGGGAGCACCTGGCCAACGTGGCCATCGCCGTACGGAAGCACGCCAACCGGAACCCCAACGCGATGATGTACGAGCGCCCGCTCACCCGCGACGAGTACATGGAGGCCCGGTGGATCTCCGAGCCGCTGTGCCTGTTCGACAACTGCC
Organism: Actinomycetota bacterium; assembly: GCA_050692555.1. GTDB lineage: Bacteria > Actinomycetota > UBA4738 > UBA4738 > CALAEC01 > DAITPV01. The sequence continues at coordinate 21,194 of JBOGVS010000013.1, read as the reverse complement.
TGGAGACCGACGGGGCTCTGGCCTGCGTGGTGGTCTCGGCGGACCGGGCCCGGGACTGTCCCCACCCCCCCGCCTACGTGCACGCGTTCGCCCAGGGGCTGCCGGCCCAGCACCAGACCATGGTCAACTACTGGGGCCCGGACCCGCTCGAGGGTCCGTCGTGGTCGTGCGGGCAGCTCCTGTGGCAGCAGGCCGACTTCGGGCCGGAGGATGTCAAGGTCGCCCAGATCTACGACGCGTTCACCTCGCTGATCCCTCTCTCCCTGGAGGGCTACCGGTTCTGCGGGCGCGGTGAAGGCGCCGCGTTCACCGAGGACGGCGCGCTGGAACCCGGCGGCACCCTTCCCACGAACACCTCCGGAGGAGGCCTGTCCGAGGCGTACGTCCACGGGTTCAACCTGATCACCGAAGGCGTCCGCCAGATGCGGGGAACCTCCACCGCTCAGGTGCCGGGCGCGGACACCTGCCTGGTCACCTCGGGTGAAGGCGTGCCCACCAGCGCCCTGCTGCTTCGGAGCTGACCTTGGCCATCACTACCGACGAGGGGCTCCTCCTCCCGCTCCAGGACGAGGACGGCGCGCCCTTCTGGGAAGGGACCTTGCAGGGAGAGCTGCGCATCCAGGCCTGCGGGGGCTGCGGGCGCTTGCGGTTCCCCCCGAGACCGATGTGCCCCCACTGCCGGTCCACGGAGTCCACGTGGAAGCCGATGTCCGGGCGGGGAACGATCTGGTCGTTCGTGGTCCCTCACCCTCCTCTCCTCCCGGCGTACCAAGCCGTGGCCCCGTACAACGTGGTCGTGGTGGAGCTCGAGGAGGACGCCGGGATCCGGCTGGTGGGCAACCTGGTGGCTACCGAGGAGGGCACGATCGACGAGGTGGACCCGGCCACGATCCGGATCGGAGAACCTGTCCGGGTGGTGTTTCAGCGGATCGGGAAAGATGTGGCCCTTCCCCGGTGGGTCCGGGCATGACCCCGGCAACTCGTTCAGCCCAGCACCAGGTCCGCGAATCGCTCCATGCCCTCCACTGCCTCCTGCGAGCGCTGCCACGGAGCGACGATGAGCCGGTCGACGCCGGCCTCCTCCCACCGATCGACGTCCCTGCGGTCGGTGATCGAGCCGGACACGGTGACCTCCAGCGCATCTCCGGGCCGGCCGGCCTCGTCGATGTGGCGACGCAGCCGGGCGACCTGCTCGGCCGCGGACTCCGGGGTGTGATCCATGCCGATCCACCCATCGCCCCGGCGAGCGGCCCGGCGGAGGGCCACGTCCGACTCGCCCCCCACCACGACCGGAGGATGCGGGCGCTGCACGGGCTTGGGCTCGAAGGCCACCGGCGGGAATTCGAAGAACTCGCCGTGATGCTCCACCACGGCTTCGGTCCACAGCCGTTTGCACGCGTCGATGGCCTCGTCCAGCCGCCGGCCCCGGGACCGGGGATCGAGGCCGGCCGCCTCCCATTCGCTGGTCATCCACCCGGCGCCCACCCCCGCCTCGGCCCGGCCTCCCGACACCACGTCCAGGGTGGCAAAGGCCCGCGCCGAGACGAACGGATGCCGGATCCCCAGCAGGTACACGTGGGTCCCCAGCCGGATCCGTTCGGTCCGCCCCGCGAGGAACGCGAGGTATGCCGGCGCGTCGAACACGGGCGTGTCCGGTGGCACCGGCGGATGGTCCTCACCCGGCACGAGCTGTCCGCGCATGTCGACGGGAAGGACAAGATGCTCGGGGAGCCACACCGACTCGAACCCCAGCCGTTCGGCCGCCAGGGCGGCGTCCACAAAGGACTTCGGGTTCAGCTTCCCCAGCGTGATCCCGAACTTCACGGCGGCCACAGTAGCCGAGGACGAAGCACGCAAGGAGGGAGCACATGACGCTTCTCGATGGACGGGTGGCCGTGGTGACGGGCTCGGGACGGGGCATCGGACGGTCGATCGCCCTGGAGCTGGCGAACCAGGGGGCCAGGGTGGTAGTGAACGACCCGGGGGTGGAGGTCGACGGCCGGGGCGGTTCCGACGACCCCACCGCGAACGTGGTCCAGGAGATCGAGGGCGGCGGCGGCGAGGCGGTGGCCAACTACGACGACGTCTCCCAGTTCGACAGCGCCCAGTCGATCATCGAGACCGCGGTCTCCAAGTTCGGGCGGATCGACATCCTGGTGAACAACGCCGGGATCGTGCGGGACCGGACCCTGGTCAAGATGGCCGAGGAGGAATTCGATGCCGTGGTGGGCGTGCACCTGAAGGGGACGTTCAACTGCACCCGGCACGCCGCCGGCCACATGCGAGAACAGGAGTACGGGCGAATCATCAACATCACCTCGAGCGCCGGTCTCCGGGGCAACTTCGGACAGACGAACTACGCCGCGGCCAAGGCCGGGATCGCCGGGATGACCTTCGTGTGGGCCCTGGAGCTCGGCAAGTACGGCGTCACCGCGAACGCCGTGGCTCCCGTGGCCGCCACCAGGATGACCGCCGGGATCGTTCCGGAGGGCCAGGAGGGGATCCCGCCGGAGATGGACCCGAGCCTCAACGCCCCACTGATCGCGTTCCTGGCGTCCGAGCGAGCCGGTCACGTCAACGGCCAGGTGTTCGGCCGCCGGGGGTACGGCTACACGATCTTCCAGAAGTTCAAGCCGCAGGCGGTGATGTACAAGCCGGGCGGATGGACCGCTGAGGAGATCGCCGAGCACTTCGACGCCGTCCTCGCCGAGCACATGACCCCTCCGGGGCTGGACGTGGTGGTTCAGAAGCCGAACAAGGGGAAGGGCTGAGATGGGCGAAGGCGACTATCAGTCCATCGTGTTCGAGCGGCGAGGAGGGGTGGCCTGGCTGACGCTGAACCGCCCCGACGTCCGGAACGCCATCAACCAGGAGATGCGAGAAGAGCTTCTCGACGCCATCGACCGCGTGGCCGGCGATCCGGAGCTGCGTTGCCTGGTGGTGACGGGTGCGGGCGAGGGCTTCTGCACGGGGGCGGACATCTCGGGCTCGTCCCGGTCGGCGACCCGGGAGGCCGGAGCGGTCCGGGATGTCATCCGCACCGGGACCCAGCGGCTGTTCCGGGCCCTGTGGGAGCTGGAGGTACCCGCCGTGGCGGCGGTCAACGGCGTGGCAGCGGGGTTCGGGTGCCACCTGGCCTTTGCCTGCGACCTCCTGGTGGCCTCGGAGAACGCCCGGTTCATCGAGGTGTTCGCCCGCCGGGGCATCGTCCCCGACGGCGGCGGGGCCTACATCCTGCCCCGGCTGATCGGGCTGGCCAGGGCCAAGGAGATGGTGCTGTTCGCGGATCCCTGGAGCGCCGCCGACGCCGAGCGCATCGGGCTGGTGAACAGGGTTGTGCCGCCCACCGAGCTGGAGAAGGCCGCCACGGAATGGGCCGAGCGGCTGGCCGAGGGACCCACCCGGGCCCTGGGCCTTGCCAAGCGGCTGCTCAATCTATCCCTGGAGTCGACCCTGGAGGCCTCGCTGGAAGAGGAGGCGCTGACCCAGGAGCTCATTACCGGCACGAACGACATCCGCGAGGGAATGGCGGCCTTCGCGGAACGCCGGGACCCAAGGTTCACCGGCACGTGAGCGATCCTGAGCTTCGTTTACATTTGGGCTTGGCGTTGCCGTAGGAAGGACAGCAGCTCCTCTGCATGTTCCCCCGGCGGGAATACGGGATAGAACACGTGCTCGATGATGCGTCCGGAGACGATCATCGTCAGGCGCTCGAAGAACCTCAAGCCGCCCGCGGTGAAGGTGGGGAGTTGCAATGCCTCGGCGAGCGCCAGGCGCGTATCCGAAAGCAGCGGGAACGGGAGATCCAGCCGAGCGACGGCCTCTTGCTGGTACTCGGTGTCCTGGCTCGACAGCCCATACACGTCGGCACCCGCCTCATCCAGGTCGGCGTGGTGGTCCCGAAAGCCACAGGCCTCCGGGGTGCACCCCCGGGCACCGGGGATGAGATCCCAATCTTCGGGCAACGGCACGCCCGGCCGTCCCGTCATGGGGTAGAGGTACAGCACCGTTCGGGGTGTGCCCAGGTCCGTGAGGGCGACCTGCTGGCCTGCCGTGCTGCGAAGTGCCAGGTCGGGCAATGGGCGCCCTGTGAGATGCGCGGCTACCGAGTTGCCTTCCGGGGTCACCCGGGCATCCTAGGCGGGGCGGAACACAGGGACGGTCACGGTCCGCCCCTCCCCCGCTTCCTCGCGGAAGGCCACCCGGACCGGCATCCCGCAGGCCACCTGTTCCGGGGGACACCCCTCCACGTTGGAGGTCATCCGGACCCCCTCTTCGAGCTCGATGAGGGCAACCACGTAGGGGACACGGTCGCGGAACGGCGGCAGGTCGTTCTGGTGGACCACGGTGAACGTGTACACGCTCCCCCGGCCCGACGCCTCGCGCCACTCGGTGTCCGAGGACCAGCAACGGGGGCAATGGGTCCGGGGGTAGAAGAACAAGGCCCCGCAGGCCCGGCACTCCTTGATCAGGAGGCGGCCCTCCCCCGCCGCCTCCCAGTACGGCGTGGTCTCCGGGTCGGGCTCAGGGAGGTGCCACGCGGGACTTGCCACTAACCCACCCCCAAGATCAGCGTTCCTGTGGACGAGAACCACCCGCCGGTCCCGTTGACCGCGGCCAGCCGGGCACCGTCGACCTGGCGTCCGGTGGCCTCGCCCCGGAGCTGGCGCACGGCCTCGATGATCAGGAACACTCCGCGCATCCCGGGGTGATTCGACGAGAGGCCACCGCCGTCGGTGTTGGTGGGGAGCCGGCCGCCCAGCTCCAGCGTGCCGCCTTCCACGAACGGTCCACCCTCCCCCTTTCCGCAGAACCCCAGGGCCTCCAGCGTGAGCAGGACCGTGATCGTGAACGAGTCGTAGGCCTGGAGGACGTCGATGTCCCCGGGCTTCACCCCCGCCATCCCGAAGGCTCGTTCGGCGCTCCACCGAGCGGGCGACTCGGTGAGGTCCTCCCACGACGACATCACGTGATGAGAGACGGCCTCTCCGGCGCCGAGCACCGACACCGGCGGCTTGGGCAGGTCCGGGGCGTGGTCCTCGGCCACGAGCACCACCGCCCCGCCTCCGTCGGAGCGGATGCAGCAGTCCAGCTTGTGGAGCGGCGAGGCGACCATCCGCGAGGACAGCACGTCGTCGACGGTGATCGGGTCGCGGTACATCGCCAGGGGATTGCGGGCGGAGTTGGCGCGGATCTGCACGGCGATCTCGGCCAGGTGCTCCGGCCGGGTGCCGAACTCGTGCGTGTGCCTGGTGGCGGCCATGGCGTGGCGTCCGATCACCGTGTGCCCGTAGGGGGCCTCGAACTGCGACGGGCCCCGTCCTTCGATGGGCACGTTGGCCGTCCGGATGCCGCGCTTCAGGTCGGACCTCGCGGTGTTGCCGTACGCCACAAGGGCCACCGAGCACAGTCCCGCCTCGATGGCGGTCATGGCGTGGTGGACGAATACCTCCCAGGAGGATCCCCCCACCTGGGTGCCGTCGACGAATCCGGGGCGGAGGCCCATGTATTCGGCCAGGACCACCGGATGCAGGACGTCGGGCCCGCAGGAGAACAACCCATCCACGTCGTCGCGGGACAGGCCGGCGTCCGCCAGCGCACCGGCGGCGGCCTCGACGTGGAGCTGGAGAGGCGTGGCGTCCGGGACGTTGCCGTAGCGTGACTCGGCGATCCCCGCGATGAGCGCCCGGCGCCGGCCCATGGCGTGATGAAGCTGCTGCTATCCCCGCCGGGGCAGAGCTGCGGTGGCCGCCCCCGTGAGCACGACCTCGCCGTTCTGATTCGTCACCGCGAGGTCGCAGTCGATCCGGGACTCGTCACCTTCCGTGTACTTGCGGGTCACGTTGGCCTGGAACGACAGCTTGTCGCCGGGAAACACCTGGCCCTTGAACCGAGACCGGAACGTCCGGAGGTTCCCCACGCCCAGCCAGTCGGTGAGGTAGTGGGACAGGACCCCGGCCGTGAGCATCCCGTGGCCGAAGACGCTCGGGTAGCCCACGGCCCGGGCGAACTCGTCGTCGTGGTGCATCGGGTTGAAGTCCCCCGACGCGCCGGCGTACCGGACGAAGTCCGTCCGGGACATGGGAGCGGGCGTGGACCACGCCGGCCCCTGGTCTCCCTCCTGGAGGTCGTCGAAGAAGGTCTCCAGGCGGTGCATCACCCCTCCCCGGTCGCGGCCTGCGAGGTCTCGATGAGCACGTTGCGGGCGATGACCACGTCCCGCCCATCCTGGTTGGCGAAGGTAGTTTCGAGCACCACGAAGGTCAGCGTGCCTCCGCGCCTTCCTTCCTTGGTGTACACGTCGGCAACCTTCGTTTCCCCGGTGAGGACGTCACCCGCGTGGACCGGGGCCAGGTACTCGAACTCCTGCCCGCCGTGAAGCACCAGCGAGAAGTCCAGGGACAGGTCCGGCGCCGCCCCGTCGAACGTGGTGGGCCACAGCTGCTGGGCCATCGTGAAGGTCGGCGGGGTCGGCGGGGCCTTCTCCTCCTGGTAGACAGGGTTGTCGTCCATGATCGCGGAGGCGAACTCCCGGACCTTCCCTCGTTCCACCGGGAAGGTCACCGTGCCCAGGCTGGCGCCGATGCTCGATCGGTCCACGATGAACCGGGAGTATAGCTGCCGTCAGCTAACGGTCCGGACCTCCGGCGGCTCGATCTCCGGAAGATCGCTCCCCGCCGCCTCGGCCTCCTCGATCGCCCGGGCGTGCTCCTCCACCGCCTCGGCCAGGGCGGCCACGTCGATCCCGGCATGAGTGGGGCCGCGGGGGCGGATCCGGGATAGGCCTCGCCGCATCAGGGTGTGGGCGCCGTGCGGGTTGCCCCTTCGGTAGTGGGTGTAGCCCGCGCCGAGCTGGGACAGGCCCTTGTAGAACTCCTCGTCCTCGGTTCCCCGAGCCTGTTTCCAGACGGTCTCCCAGGCCTCGTGAGCCGGGAAGAACCGTCCGGCGTTGAAGTGCTCGATGCCCAGCCGGTGGTTCTCCTCGAGCGGAAGGGAGTCGAAGTCCTCGAGCTCCAAGCGGTTCTCGGACTCCCACGGCAGGAGCTGGCCGAGCTCGTCGCGCGGCCGGCGGGTCTTCTCCCCCGGAGCCCGTTCCTCCCGATCGCTCACCGACCCATGGTAGCGAGCATCGCTCCACCGCCCCCGGGGCCCGGCCGCTATCCTCCGCGTCGTGGGACGGGCCCTGCTCACCGACCTGTACGAGCTCAACATGGCCGCCAGCTACCTCCGGCGGGGCATGGTGGCGCCGGCCACGTTCAGCCTGTTCGTCCGAGCGCTTCCCGAGGGATGGGGGTTCCTGGTCGCCTGCGGCCTGGAACGATGCCTGGAGTACCTGGAGTCCCTTCGCTTCTCAGACGAGGACCTCGACTACCTGAGGCGAGAGGCGGGCTACCCGGAGGAGATCCTGGAAGCCTTCCGGGCCCTGCGGTTCACCGGCGAGGTTCGGGCCATCCCCGAGGGCCGGGTGTTCTTCCCGGACGAGCCCCTTCTGGAGGTCACCGCCCCGCTCCCCGAGGCCCAACTGGTTGAGACCTACCTCCTCAACCAGGTGACCTACCAGACGGCGATCGCGTCGAAGGCTGCCCGGTGCCGGATCGTGGCCCCCGATGCCGACCTGGTGGACTTCGCGATGCGCCGGGTGCACGGGGGCGAGGCCTCCATCGCCGTGGCCCGGGCCACCGCCATCGCGGGGTTCTCGGCCACCAGCAACGTGGAGGCCGCCCGCGTCCTGGGCCTCCGGGCCACCGGGACCATGGCCCACTCGTACGTGGAGGCGTTCCCCTCGGAAGCCGAGGCGTTCCGGGCGTTCGCGGAGGACTTCCCCGATCGCGTCACCCTGCTGGTGGACACCTACGACACCGAACGCGGGATCCAGAAGGCCATCGGGATCGCCCGGGAGCTGGCCGAGCGAGGAGCTCCGGGGGTCCGGGGCATCCGCCTGGACAGCGGGGACCTGGCCGCACTCTCCGTCTCGGCACGGGCGGCGCTGGACGAGGCCGGTCTCACCGACGTCCGGATCCTGGCCTCGGGCGGCCTCGACGAGCACACCATCGCCCGGCTGGTGGCGGCGGGAGCCCCCATCGACGCCTACGGGGTGGGGACGAAGATCGGGGTGGCCGCCGATTCCCCGGCCCTGGACAGCGTGTACAAGCTGGTCCAGTACGACGGCGAACCAGTGGCCAAGCTGTCCACCGCCAAGGCCACCCTCCCCGGTCCCAAGCAGGTGTGGCGAGGATCGGGGGCCGACGTCATCGGCCTGGCCGACGATGAGCCTCCGGACGTGCAGGAGGGCCGGCCGTTGCTGGAGACCGTCATGAGGGACGGGGCCCGCACAGCGGAGCCGTTCTCGTTCGAGGCCGCCACCCGGCGGTTCGATGCGGACGTAACCGCACTGCCCGGCCATCTCCGCACCCTTCAGCCGGGGCGCTACGAGGTTCGCCGGTCGCCCGCTCTCGCCGCGCTGGCGGTCTCGGTTCGCGAGGACATCGTGGCCCGAGAGCTGGGCTAGCTCGCCCCGAGCTGGAACTCGAACGACCCCTCGAACGCCGTCACCAGGAGCACCACCCAGACGATCGAGGCCACGATCCCGATCGCCCCGGTGATGATCCCAGCCTTGGCCGCACCGAGGTTGATCCCGGTCTGGCGGGCCCGTGTCAGGCCGACAGCCCCGAACACAACTCCCAGGATGCCCAATATGATCCCCACCCAGATGAAGAACGCGGTGGGAATCGACAAGATCCCGCACACCATCCCCGCGGTAGCGATGCCGTTGCGGGGCTGGAGCCCGGGCGGAGGTGGAGGAACCGTCGGCGGCTGCTGCACGGTCGGCTACAGGGCCAGATGGGCGCGAGCCAGGCTGAACTCGCTCTCGAATTCCTCCAGGATGTCCCGAGCCTCATCCACCTGCGTGACGATGAAGATGATCCACAGGATGCCGGCCACCACGGCGACCGCTCCGGTTACGATCCCGGCCATGGCCATGCCCTGGCCGACGCCTCCGAGCTGAACGGCCCGGTTGCGGCCCAGGAATCCGAACACCAGGCCCAGGATCCCCAGGATGATGCCCAGGTAGGGGATCCAGAACAGAACCACGCCCAGGATGCCACACACCATCCCCGCGATGGCCAGGCCGTTCGTCTGGCCGGGGACGCCGGGCGGGACGGGTGGCTGCGAGGGCTGCGGCGGTTGCGGGACTTGAGCCATCTCTGCTCCTTCCTTCCCTCAGACGATTCTTCCGGCCGGCGCGACCTGGGTCAAACCGGAGGTTCTCACGTCCAGCCTCCCCAGCCGTGCTCAGAAGACGGCGTTGAAGACGATGATGTAGGCGACGATGCTGAGGAGGATCCCCACCGCTCCGGTGGCGATCCCGGCGGTCGCCTGGCCCTGTCCGATCCCGGTCTGGATGGCCTTGTTCCGGCCAAGAACGCCAAAAACCACCCCCAGGATCCCCAAGATGAGTCCAACCAGGGCGACGAGGAAGGCGAACAGGATCGACACGATGCCGCAGATCATCCCCGCAAGCGCGATGCCGTTGGTCCCCGTTGGAGCTCCGGCGGGGGGCGGGGGAGGCGGATATTGCTGGGCCACGATCCCTCCTTGTCGACGGTCGGGCAGATTGTTCCGTTTGGGGTTGTGCAAGTCAAACACCGGATGACAGGGTGGGGCCGGAGCGTCAGACTGGGAACGTGGGCTACGTCCAGCTCGACCGAACGCTCCAGCTTCGCCGTCCGGCCCTGGTGGCCGCGTTCCGTGGATGGAACGACGGGGGGAGGCCGCCACCACCGCGGCCACGTACCTCCGGGACCGTTGGGAAGCGGACCCCATCGGGAGCGTGGACCCGGAGGAGTTCTACGACTTCCAGGTGACCCGTCCGATGGTCCGGCTCCAGGACGGGGTGACCCGCAAGATCGACTGGCCGGCCAGCACGTTCTTCCACGCCCACCTGCCGGAACGAGATGTGGTGGTGTTCTTGGGGATCGAGCCCAACGTCCGGTGGAGGACCTTCACGGAAGCTCTGGTCGGAGCGGCCCGGAGCCTGGGAGTGCAGACCGCCCTGACCATGGGGGCGTTCCTGGCCGACGTCCCCCACACCTTCCCCGTTCCGGTGACCGGCTCGGCGGCCGATCCCACCAGCGCGGAGCGGCTGGGGCTCTCCACCTCTCGGTACGAGGGGCCCACCGGCATCGTGGGGGTCCTCCACGACGCCCTGACCGGCGCGGGCTTCGCATCCGCCTCGCTGTTGGCCGCGGTCCCCCACTACCTGCCCGGAGGCCCCAACCCCAAGGCAGCCCAGGCGCTGGTGGACAAGGCCACCGCCCTTCTGGGAGTGAGCGTGGACACGGACACCCTGGCCCGGGCGGGGGACACGTGGGAGTCGCAGGTGACCTCCACGATCGAGGAGAACGCCGAGCTGGCCGCATACGTTCGGCAGCTCGAGTCGGCGGCCAAGGACCGCGAGGGGCCCACGGAGATCCCTTCGGGCGACACGCTGGCCGCCGAGCTGGAACGGTTCCTCCGCGAGCAGCGCGGCGAGTCGTAGGTGGCAGTCGAGATCCGTCCGGTCCGGCCCCAGGACCAGGATGAGGCGGGGCGGGTCACTGCCGGCGCGTACGAGATGTTCGGGCCCGGCGGCGCCTCGCCCAACCCTGACTACCTCGACCGGGTCGCCGACGTGGCCACCCGGTCGAAGCACGGCCTTGTGCTGGGAGCCTTCGACGCCGGCGCCATCCTGGGGACGGTCACCCTCGAGCTCGTGGATCGGATCCCCGGGGGACATCCCCGGCCACCGCTCCAGCCGGACCAGGCCCACGTGCGGATGCTGGGAGTGGATGCCCGTGTGCGGCGCCGGGGCATCGGGCGGGCTCTGATGGAGGCGTGCATCGTGGAGGCCCGGAAGACGGGCAAGAAGCGGTTGACCCTGGAGACCACCGCGAGCATGACGGCCGCTCACCATCTGTACGAGGCGATGGGCTTCCGCCGAGACCAGGACACCGTCTACGACGACGGTTTCAGGCTCAGGAACTATTCGCTGCCGCTCTAAGGAACGCCGCGCGCCGTCTCACAGCCCGGTGCTCGATCCCGTCCCCGTCCACCGACGCCCTTGTCCTTTCCCGGCCCGCAGGACAGCCGATCCTCACCGGCGGCCCCGATCAGGCGGTCGTTGCCGGACTCACCGAAGAGCCGGTCCCGGCCGCGCCCACCGTTCACGGTGTCATCCCCTTCACCTCCGCACACCAGGTCGTCTCCCTCGACGCCGGAGATGACATCGTTCCCGGCCAGTCCGGCGATCACATCGTTCCCGGGCGTGCCGGCCAACGCGTCGTTCCCCACACCGCCCTCGATCGTCGCCGGCTTGCCACGACACGTGGTGATCGGTCCTGCCTTCGGGCCCGGCACGATGATCTCCCCGCCGACCCCTGCGGCCTGGCCGTGTTCCGTGGTGCTTGGATCGCTGTTCGTGGCCAACGAGCTCAGGACGCTCGGATACGTGGTGAACGTGTTGTGCCAGCAACAGACGTCCAGCTCATCCCCGATCGAGAGAGCCGCTCCCGCCGGGGTGGCCGTGATGTCGTCGTAGACGGTGTTGGTGACGGTGAAGGTCCCCAGCGGAGCGAGGTACGCGTACGGACCGGAGGCGCCGATGAACGTGTTCGCCATCCCGAACACGCCCCCATCGGCGCTCAGGTGGGCCTTCAGGTCACTCCTCCGGGCGGCCAGGTCCGTGTTCTCCTGCATCGTCAGGCCACCGCCGGGGGACTGGTTCTCGTCGCTGGCGATGGCGATGATCTTGAACGGAGTGAAGTCCACGGTGCCGATGGACGCGCCGTTCGCGTAGGTCACGGCGATCCCGGCCTTGAAGGCCACCTCGTTCCACCACTCGGTGACGTCGTCGGTGGGGTCCTTGTTGCCGCCGACGACCAGCATCCCGGATCCCTTGGCGGCGTTGGCGATCAGGCCGCTCTTCAGGACGTTGGCATAGACGTCCGTGGGCCCGTGGCCTCCGGGGCCCCCGTCCTCGGCATCGATGCCCAACAGGATGATCGGCCCCGAGGACCTCCTCGGCTGGCCGCCGGCTGAGGGAGCAATGACGAACGAGACCAACAACGAGATGAGCAGGGGAACGAAGCGAACGGGCAACGCCGCGGGCCGGCGCATGCCCGGAGTGTACCCGGCCTCCTACTCGCGGGGGACGACCCTGCCGGAGGCCATTACCACGCCGTCTTCGCACTCGGCCTCCACGGCCCCGCTTCGGAACTGCTGCTCGTACAGGGCGGCGTACCGACCGCCGCGCTGCAGGAGCTCGACGTGGGTGCCCCGCTCCACGATCCGTCCGCGGTCCAGGAAGAAGATGACGTCGGCCGCCAGGATCGTGGACAACCGGTGGGCGATGGCGATCGTGGTCCGGCCCTCCATCAGGGGGCGCAGCGCTTCCTGCACCAACCGCTCGGAGGTGGTGTCCAGCGACGAGGTGGCCTCGTCCAGGATCAGGATCCGGGGATCCTTGAGGATCACCCGGGCGATGGCCAGGCGCTGCTTCTCTCCACCGGACATCCGGTACCCGCGCTCCCCCACCACGGTCTCGTACCTGTCGGGCATTTCCATGATCCGGTCGTGGATGAAAGCCGCCCGGGAGGCAGCCTCGATCTCCCCCTGGGTGGCCTCGGGGTTCCCGTACAGGAGGTTCTCCCGGATGGTGGTGTGGAACAGGTACGTCTCCTGGGTGACCATGCCGATGATCCTCCCCAGGCTCTCCAGGGCGATGTCCCGGACTGGGGTCCCGTCGATCTCCGCCGCGCCCTCGTTCACGTCGTAGAACCGGGGGATCAGGTAGGTCATCGTGGTCTTCCCCGCCCCGCTGGGGCCCACCAGAGCGGCCAGCTGTCCCGGCAGGACCTCCATGTCCACCCCGTCCAGGGTCCACTCACGGCGCTGGCGCTCACCGTCCTCCGAGGCATCCGGCGGACTGACCGGGGCCGCGCCCTGCCCGTTCCCTGCAGGCGCGTCGTACCGGAACCGCACGTTCCGGAACCGGACGTGGCCGCGGACCTCCGATAGGTCCAGGCTCCGGGCCCCGGGCCGGTCGGTGATCTCGTGGGGCATGTCCAGGTACTCGAAGATCCGCTCGAACAGGGCCATGGCGCTCTGGACCTCCACGCTCACCTGGAGCATCTGTCCGACGGGGAAGAACAACCGGCTCTGGAGGGTGGTGAAGGCCACGATGGTGCCCGGGGTGATGTCGGTGGGGGCGCCGCCCGAGAGGACCAGGCCGGCCACCAGGTAGACCAGGGCCGGGGTGATCGAGAAGAAGATCTGGATCGTGGCGAAGAACGATCGCCCGATCATCTGCTGGCGAATCTGGAGACCGGCCAGCCGCTCGTTCTCCCGCCGGAACCGGCCGGTGTCGTGACCCTGGCGCCCGAACGCCTTCGACAGGAGGATCCCGGACACGGACAGCGTCTCCTCGGTGATCGCCGTCAGGTCGGCCAGGCTCCGCTGGGTCGACGCGGCCACCTGCTGCCGGGCCTTCCCCACCCGGCGGGTGAGCCAGAAGAAGAACGGGAGGATGCCCAGCGACAGCACGGTGAGCTGCCACGACAGGATCAGCATGGCGATCACGGTGCTGATGACCACCACCACGTTCGACAACACCCCGGAGGCCGTGTCGGTGACCACCGACTGGATCCCGCCGACGTCGTTCGACAGCCGTGACTGGATCTCGCCGGTCCGGGTCGAGGTGAAGAACCGAAGGGACATCCGCTGGAGGTGCGAGTACAGACGGTCCCGGAAGTCGCGCATCACCCGCTGACCGACCACGTTCGACACATAGGTCTGCCACACCCCCAGGGCCCCGGAGAAGATGGGGATGGCGAACATCAGCCCCACCAGGGCGAACAGAAGCCCCATCCTGGGGCCTCCGGGGGGGAACAGGGCGTTGTCGAAGATCTCCTTGATCAGGAGGGGGTTGACCACGCCCAGGCCCGAGGTGATCAGGATCAGCACCGCCACCAGCAGGACCTGGCGGCGATAGGGGGCGAAGGACTGCGCCACCCTCCGAACCGTGGCCCGGGTGATCGGCCGAGCCTCGGGATCGGGCTCGAAGTGGAAGAAATGGCCCCTCACGTACTCAGGATAACGCCGGCCCCCGCTGGCTTCTTCCGGCCAGCGACCGGGCCCGGATGAACACCTCGTCCAGCATGTCCTCGGTGAGCACGCCGGTGAAGGTGTTCTGCTGGCTGGGGTGGTAGCAGCCCAGGAGGACGTACGGGCCGGCGCGCGCCTCGGCTCCATGGCCGAACCGGGGGCGGGGGCGCGGCGCCGGGTGGCCCAGGGCCGCTACGGCCCGGAGGGCCCCGTCCCAGGCGAACGACCCCAGGGCCACCAGGACCCGCACCCGGTCCAGCAGCCCCAGCTCGCGGACCAGGAACGGAAGGCACCGGTCCCGCTCCTCGGGCGTGGGGCGGTTCCCGGGCGGCGGACATCGGTTCACCGCGGCGATGTACAGGCCCCGCAGCCGAAGGCCGTCCCGGCGGTGCTCCGACCGCGGCCGGTTGGCGAAGCCCGTGCGGTGCAGGGAGCCGAACAGCCAGTCCCCCGACCGGTCGCCGGTGAACGCCCTGCCGGTCCGGTTGCCTCCGTGGGCGGCCGGGGCCAGCCCGACGACCAGCACCGAGGCGTCGGGGTCCCCGAAGCCCGGCACCGGCCTGGCCCAGTAGGTCTCCCCCGCATGCCGCTTGGGGGGATCGGCCGCCACCGCCTCCCGCCAGGCCACCAGACGAGGGCACCTGCGGCAGACCACCACCTCCTGCCTCAGGCGAGCAAGCAGTCGCGGATGTCCCATATTCGGGGGGTTCCCGGAGGTACCCTACCCGGGAGCCCATGGCAGTCCTGCGCGTGCTCGTGGTGGACGACGCCGCCGAGAGCCGAGCGATCCTGGGCCGGGCCCTTGCCTTTGACCCCAGCATCGAAGTCGTGGGCGAGGCGAGCTCCGGCCGGGAGGCGGTGGCGCGCACAGAGGAGCTCCACCCGGACGTCATCCTGATGGACGTTCGGATGCCCGAGGGAGACGGGGTGGCAGCGACCACGGACATCACCCGGCGGTTCCCCGACATCCGGGTACTGGCCCTTACCGCGCACGACGACCATGAGTCGGTGCGAGAGATGTTGTCCGCGGGGGCCACCGGCTACCTGGTCAAGGGCACCTCGATCGATGGGCTGATCTCGGCGATCCGCAAGGCCAAGGGCGGCGAAGGACAACTGGACGAGCGGGTGGTTCCCCATGCCCTGGCGGACCTTCGAACCCTGCTGGCCCAGGAGCAGCAGCGTCGCGCCGACGCCGAGCGACTGGCGCAGGCTCGAGAGGAGTTCATGCAGGTGCTCTCCCACGAGCTCCGCACGCCCCTCACGGTCATCGTCGGGGCCCTTCAATACGTCAAGGGGGCGGGACTCAACCATGCGGGATCCGACCTGGTCGACGCCGCCCTCAACCGGGCCGGCGACCTCGAGCGCATGGTCCAGGGCCTGGAGCTGATCGGGGAGGTCCCTCCCGTGCAGACCTCCTCCAACCCGGCAGACGCCGTTGGTCTGGCCATGGCGGAGCTGCCGGAACGCC
The DNA here is from genome assembly GCA_050692555.1 of Actinomycetota bacterium. Taxonomy (GTDB): domain Bacteria; phylum Actinomycetota; class UBA4738; order UBA4738; family CALAEC01; genus DAITPV01. The sequence continues at coordinate 5,584 of JBOGVS010000013.1, read as the reverse complement.
CCGACCGGGTGGAGGTCCCGGAGGAGAGGTGGATCGGGGTCCACCCCCATCACCTGGCCAGGGTGGCCCACGAGCTCGTCTCCAACGCATTGATCCATGGGAAGCGGCCCGTGGAGGTCCGGGTGTGGCGGCAGGGTCGCGAAGGGGTGCTGCGGGTCACCGACGCCGGCGACCTCCAGCCCGACCCGTCGCTGCTCGGCCCGTTCACCCAGGGCGACATGTCCACGCAGCGCACTCGCGGGGGACTGGGCCTGGGACTGTTCGTGGCGGCCCGGCTGTGCGAGAAGGCCGGCGGGAGGCTGGAGCTTCGCCGGGACGGCGACCTGACCGTGGCCGAGGCCCGGTTCGGCCTGGGCGGATAGCTCCGGTCGGTCCCCTTAACTGGTCGGTGGGGCGTTCGCCGCGAGGGCCACGCCGGGCGACCCGCAGGTGCCGTGGAGCTCCGCGGCCACCGAGCCCACCCCCTCGGGGATGTCGAACTCCAGGTCCACCAGGGCCTCGGATCCGGCGGGGATCCCGGCGTCGAACGGCTGCTGCTCGACGCCGATCCGAGTGGCCCGATCGTGGATCGGGTACAGCTCGCGGTCCGCGGTGACCAGGTACTGACACGCCAGGTCCAGCGGCGCCGGAGCATCCGATCCGTTGACCACCCGGGCGGTGATCGAGCAGAACTTGCCCTCGGCGCTGACCCGGTCCCCCGGTCCGATGACGTTGTCGAACCCGCAGTCCGCGCTGCGGATCTCGAAGCTCAGAGGGCCGTCGGTGCCGGTGGCCTCTGTGGGGAACGGATCGGTGAACGTGCCCACCGACTCCGGCCCGCCGGCGGTGAGCCACACCACGATCCCCGCCGCCACCGCCGCGGCGGCGGTCCCCCCGATAACCCACCACTGACGCGTGCGCGCCGAGGTGGAGGCCGGTCGCTTCGTTCGCCCGGCGGTCACCCCTCCGCGGGCTCCGGGCGGCCGGGCTGCTCCGGAACGGACCCGCGCTTGGGGACCATCACCTTGCGGCGGAAGTACAGGACCTCGGCGCCGTCCTGGTTATAGCCCCGGGTCTCCACGGTGACCACGCCGCGATCCGGCTTCGAGGACGACTCCTTTTTGTCCAGAACCGTGGTCTCCGCGTACAGGGTGTCGCCGTGGAACATCGGGGCCTTGTGCTGGAGCGACTCCACCTCGAGGTTGGCGATGGCCTTGCCGGACACGTCGGGGACGCTCATCCCCAGGGCCAGCGAGTACACCAGGTTGCCCACCACCACGTTCCGCTTGAACTGGGTCTGGGTCTCGGCGTAGTGCGCGTTCGTGTGCAGCGGATGGTGGTTCCAGGTGATGGCGCAGAACAGGTGGTCGTCGTACTCGGTGATGGTCTTCCCGGGCCAGTGCTTGTAGACGTCCCCGACCTCGAAGTCCTCGAAGTATCGCCCGAACGGCCTCGCGTCTCCCAATTGCACCTCCGTTACAAGATGGATGCTAGCGCGGGATTGCGTGGAGAGTTGGAAGACGCTTTCGGGTTACGCGCCGTCGGCCAGGGCCCATGCCTCATCCAAGTGAAGCCAGGGAACTTGACACGGCTAGGTCGGTCGTTTGAAGCAGGCCGTGACTAGGGCATGGGAAGGAAGCCAGACCGGCAACCGATCGCTCATGGCTTCGTGTCCGGTCTGTCATAAGCGTTCTTGACAGGTTAAGCACAGTGCTTATAATGATGAATATGCTTATGACTATCAGAAAGTCCCTGGAGGACGCAGGGGCACGTGTGAGGGAGCGCCCCGCCAGCCCACCGGCCGATGCCCTGCTCGAGGTGGATATCGACGGGGTAACCCGCCGATTCGCCGTAATCATAAGGCGGCGTCCACCGTACCCCAATGAAATCGCCTCCCTCCGCAAACAACATCTAGATCTTGGGAGCCGGGGCGCACCGATGCTCGTCGCGCCTTACGTATCCCCAGGAATTGGAGCCACGATCACAAAAAAGGGCTGGTCGTGGGCAGACGAAGCAGGGAATGCCGACCTGCGTGCACCGCAATTTCGCATCCAGTTAAGACGAGGGAAGCCTGCTCAAAGGCGTACTCACACCCGATCCATCCCTGGAGGCACCGGGGCCTTACGAATCATCCGCTTCCTCGTGAGCGAAGCACGGGAGGATATCCTTTGGGGTCCTACAGAGCTTGCGAACATCGCGCAGGTTTCACAACCTCGTGCCTCTCAGGTGCTCGCTCAATTGAATAGTGCCGGGCTGACCAGTAGACGAGAGAGCGGGTGGCATGTGAATCGTCCGGAACTCCTAGATGCCTTCCTCCGTGACTATCGAGGACCCGGGGGTACCGAGACCTGTTTCTACAGCTTCCGTTCCCCTACCGAGCTTGCCGCTCAACTCGTTGAGTTACGGCCCACGAGACGCCCCACTGACATTGCAATCTCGGCTGATGTCGGACCGGATCTGATCTCGCCTTGGCGTTCACCCAGCCAGGTCGTCGTGTATGCACAACGGTCCCTTAACCTGAAACCCCTGGAGATGACGGAAGCTGAAGGAAGGTCCGATGCCACCCTCATTCTTCGGGTGCCGGCCGACAACACGGTCTTCCGGCACCACCCTCTGGTCGGACACATCGGCCTTCACGAGATTCCCCTCGCAGATGAAATCCAAATGATCTGGGACCTGCATGATCTTGGGGGAGACGACAGGGCACAGGCTGCCGAACAACTGCGGAATTGGATCCTCAAGGCCCCGTAGGGCCCCTCAAACTGGTTGCGACTTCCTTCGCGGAAGACGCGGGATTCGTGGCTTTGGCCGACATCTCTAGCGCGCTCACATTGGGAGCTCCTGGTGCAGGTCGCTTGATCGGTGGATACATGGTTTCTCTCCACGTGCATCGCTGGGGTCTGTCCAAGCAGCTTCTTCGGGAAACTCAAGACGCGGACTTAGGAGTTCACCCGATCGTTCTTCGGGATAGTGCCCTCATACGGCATCTGCAGAATCTTGGGTACGAGCGGGTAGCTGGCGGCACGTACGGTCGACCCCTGGGCGATCTTGATGACAGCCAGCAGGGCAAGCCGGAGCCTCATCAGGCCATTGTCGATATCCTCATACCCTCCTACACAAGCCGCCCACGCGACAACGTGTACGTCGATCAAGACGTGACGACGACCGAGGTCCCGGGTCTTGCGATGGCCCTCGCTCGCGACGGCGTGGAGGTTGAGCTCGAGCTGCACCGCCTCAACTCGACAGTTCTCAAGACAATCGTAGTCCTGGCTGATGAACTGTCCGGACTCATTATCAAGGCGCTGGCCTGGGACCGACGCAACGCGACCCGGGACGCTGTAGATGTTTGGAGGATGTTGGAAATCACGGCAGTAGCCGGCGTCCGAGGGGATGCAGAACTTCAGAGCGCAGTCGGAAAGAAGGCCAAGAGTGTGCTACGGCGAGACTTCGGCCGGCCAAAAGGAGCCGGTCTCGTGGCGATCGATGGGGCTCGACCCCTGAGTGCTGAAGCCCAGACTCAGCGGCGCACGCGAATACGGGCTCTAACAGATCGTCTGTACTACGCCTGAGACTCTGCGCAGATTAGCTCTGCTTGTGCCGTTCCAGAAGCTGGCGGGCGATGACCACCTTCTGGATCTCGCTGGTGCCCTCGCCGATCAGCAGGAACGGCGCGTCGCGATACAGGCGCTCGATGGTGTACTCGGCCGAGTAGCCGTACCCGCCGTGGACCCGGAGGGCCTCGGTGACGATCTCGTGGCAGGCCTCGGAGCAGAAGTACTTGGCCATCCCGGCTTCCAGGTCGGAACGCTCCCCCGCCGACTTCTTCCTGGCCGCCGACAGCATCATCAGCTTCGACGCTTCCAGCAGGGTTCCCATGTGGGCCAGCTTCTCCTGGATCATCTGGTGCTGGGCGATCGGCTTCCCGAACGTCTTCCTCTCCTGGGCATACCGGATTGCTTCCTCGAACGCCCGGGTGGCCAGGCCCACGGCCCGGGCCGACACGTTGACTCTCCCCACCTCGATCCCGTCGAGCACCTGGTGGAACCCCTTGCCCTCCTCCCCGCCCAGAAGGTTGGCGGCCGGGACCCGGTGGTCCTCGAAGACCAGCTCCGTGGTCTCCACGCCGTGGTAGCCCATCTTCTCGATGTTCGGCGGGACCGTGATGCCTTCGAACTTCTGGGCGCCGGGCTCCTTCTCCACGTACAGCAGGCTCATGCCCTTGTACGGCGGGTCGGCGGAGGGATCGGTCTTGCACAGGAGCACCACCAGCCCCGCGCGGAGCCCGTTGGTGACCCACATCTTCTGGCCGTTGACCACGTAGTCGTCGCCGTCGCGGATGGCCTTGCACTGGATGGCCTGGACGTCCGAGCCGGCGCCGGGCTCGGACATCGACAGCGCGGCCCGGAGCTCCCCGGTGGCCATCCTCGGGAGCCACTTCTGCTTCTGCTCGTCGGTCCCGTGCTTGTTGAGGAGGTACACCCCCATGAAGTGGGTGTTGAGGACGCCGGAGAGCGACATCCACCCGCGAGATAGCTCCGTCACCACCAGCGCGTAGGTCATGAGGTCCATGCCGGCCCCGCCGAACTCCTCGGGGGCGGTGAGGCCGAACAGCCCCATCTCCTTCATCTGCTCCACGATCTTGTCGGGGAACTCGTCCCGGTGTTCGAGGTCCTCCGCGACCGGGTACACCTCCTGCTCGACGAACTCCCTGACGGCCTGGACGATGGCCCGCTGGTCGTCGGTGAGATCGACGGAGCTCACTCGGCCTCCCACTCCGTCTTGAACTCCTCCCAGGTCTTCCTGGGAGAAAGCCCGGCGGCCCGGCCCCGAGCGGCGAGCTGCTCGGCCATCTTCCGGCTGGCCTCGTCGATCATCTCGTTGCCGAACATCACCGCGCCGATGCCTTCCACCTCGGTGGCGTGACGGTAGGCCTCGAGCATGGCCTCGGCCTTGTCGAACTCCTCCTGGCTCGGGCTGAACACCTCGTTGAGGACGTCGATCTGGCCGGGGTGCAGGGCCCACTTGCCGTCGTAGCCCAGGGCCCGGGACCGGATAGCCATCTCCCGGAACCCGTCGAGGTCCTTGATCAGGAGGTACGGGCCGTCGATGGCCTGGAGTCCCGCGTGGCGGGCGGCGATGAGGATCGTGGACAGCACGTGATGCCAGTGGTCGCCGGGGTACCCGGGCATCGGCAGCCCGGCGGTCACCGTGGGAAGTCCCAGCGAGGCGCTCATGTCGGCCGGTCCGAAGATGAGCGTCTCCGAGCGGTCCGATGCTCCGGCGATCTCGTGGATGTTTCGAAGGCCGGTGGCGGTCTCGATCTGCACCTCCAGCCCGATCCGTTTCTCCGGGCCGGTGGTCTCCTCGATCATCCGCAGGAGATTGTCGACGAACTCCACGTTGGAGGCGTACTCGACCTTGGGGATCATGATGCAGTCCAGGAGCTCGCCGGCGTTCTCCACGACGTGGAGCACGTCGTGGGCGCACCATTTCGTGTACACCCCGTTGACCCGGACCACTACGGTCTTGCCGGTCCAGTCGCCTTCCTTGAGGGCCTGGACCACGTTGCCGCGGGCCTCCTCCTTGGCCAGCGGGGCCACCGAGT
>JBOGVS010000012.1:0-72462 GCA_050692555.1 Actinomycetota bacterium | reverse complement strand
GGAGCCGCAAGGCCGTGCTGGCCCCGGAGGCCCGGGCCAGGGCGGAGGAGCTCGAACGCCGGGCCGCCGCCCACCCCTGCCACACGTGCCCCGAGCGCGCCGAGCACGAGCGGTGGGGCCGCCGGGCCACCAAGCTCCGCCGGGAGATCGAGGGGCTGGAGCGGCGGATCCGGTCTCGAACCGAGACGCTGGGCCGGCAGTTCGACCGCGTCCTGAAGGTGTTGGAGAGGCTGGGCTACGTGAAGGGCTTCTCGCTGACCGAGAGGGGAGAGCGACTGGCCCGGATCTACGGAGAAGGTGACGTTCTGGTCGCCGAGATGATCGCGGAGGGGCTCCTCCACGGACTGGTCCCTCCTGAGGTCGCCGCCCTGGTATCCACACTGGTGTACGACGCCCGGGAGCGGCAGCCCCGGAGCGTCGAGCTGCCCACGGGGACCATGGCCGCCCGGTACGGCCGGCTCCAGGATCTGTGGAGGCGTGTCCGACGAGCCGAGGAGTCGAACCTGGTGGAGCTGTGCCGTGAGCTGGACCCGGGATTCACGGCCACGGCGTTCCAGTGGGCCGAGGGGAAGCCCCTCGAGGACGTCCTGGCGGAGACCGACATGGCTCCCGGGGACTTCGTCCGGACGTGCAAACAGCTCCTGGACCTCCTTCGGCAGATCGAGGACGTCGGCGACGAGGAGACCGGCCGGCTGGCGGGGGAAGCCCGCGTCGCGGTGAATCGTGGTGTGGTGGCCTACACGGGGCTGTAGTGGACTCCCTGGGCGCGTTGATCCAGCGGCTTCCGGATGGCGCTGTCAGCACCCATCCCGGCGAGCTGGCCAGCCGGTCCCGTGATCAGTGGGCCCTGGCCCTCCTGCGGGAGGCCCGGGGAGAGCGGTTGCCTAGACCCATGGCTGTGGTGTTCGCCGGGAGCACCGAGGACGTCTCCACGACGCTGGCCTGGGCCGTGGAGACCGGGACCTCCGTGGTCCCCCGCGGGGGCGGGTCGGGCGTGTCCGGAGGAGCCCAGGCGTCCTGGCGGAGCGTGGTGCTCGACCTGTCGCGGATGAACCGGGTCCTGTCGGTGGACGAGGAGTCGCTGGCCGTTGAGGTGCAGGCCGGGATCCACGGCGACCGGCTGGAGTCGCATCTGGGTGACGTGGGGCTGACCCTGGGGCACTACCCGCAGTCGCTGGCAATCTCCTCGGTGGGAGGATGGCTGGCGTCCACGTCGGCCGGGCAGGCCTCCGCGGGCTACGGCGTCATCGAGGACCTGGTGCTCGGTCTCACGGCCGTCCTCCCCGGAGGCGAGGTGATGCGGCTCAGGCCCACCCCCCGGTCCGCGGCGGGTCCGGACCTCCGCCGGTTGATGGTGGGCTCGGAGGGAACGCTGGCGGTCATCACCGAAGCCGTGCTGTCGGCGTCCCGGGCTCCCGAATCGATGCGGTGGGCCGCGTACGCGCCGAAGGACTTCAGGAAGGGGATCGCCCTGTCGCGAACCATCATCCAGGGCGGGGTGCGCCCCCTGGTCCTGCGACTGTACGACGAGGCCGATGCTCGCCTGGCGATGGCGACCTCGGGCCACGACGACGGACCCCTTTTGTTGCTGGGCTTTCGCGGTGACGACGCCGCGGCGTTCGACGTTGCTCGCGAGCGGGCCCGTTCGGCCCGGGCCCGGAAGCTTCCCGAGACCTTGGGGGAGCACTGGTGGGAGCACCGCAACGACGCCGTGACCCTGTACCGCCGGGTGATGGGGGAGGAGCGGATGCTGGGGTCCGGCGTGGTGGTCGACACCATGGAGGTCGCCGGGCTGTGGAAGGGCCTGAGCGGGCTGTACGAGTCCGTCCGGGAGGCTCTCCGCGAGCACGCGGCGCAGCCGGTGGGATGTCACCTCTCCCATCCCTACCGGTCGGGAGCCTCTCTGTACTTCACGTTCCTCATCCACGCCGAGGACGACGAGCAGGCCGAGCGCCGATACCTGGAGTGCTGGTCCCACGCCGCGCGGGCGTGCCATGCCGCGGGAGGGACGATCTCCCACCACCACGGCGTGGGACTCCTGAAGGTTCCGTTCCTCGAAGAGGAGCTGGGCCCCGCGGGACTCGGGGCGCTCCGAGCGGTGAAGCGGGCGCTCGACCCCAGCGGCGTTCTCAACCCCGGGAAGCTCCTGCCTTGAGTTCTCCGTTCGGCGACCTGCTGTTGATCGCCAATCCCCGGTCCGGGCGGGGACAGGTGGGGGACGAGCTGCCCGAGGTGGAGCGCCAGCTGATCGCCAGGGGCCTCGGGTACCGGATCCTTGTGACCGAGGGCCCCGGCCACGCCACCGCTGCGGCCCGCGAGGCCCTGGAGTCGGGAACCCGATTCCTGGTGGCCGCCGGGGGGGACGGCACGGTCCAAGAGGTGGTCAACGGGATGATCGACGACGACAGTCCGGTGGCTCAGGACACCGTCCTCGGCGTGGTTGCGGCCGGCTCCGGCTGCGACTTCGTGCGGACCTTCGGGCTGCCGGGAGATGCCACGCGAGCGGTTCGTCACCTCGAAGGCGATCGCCTGTACCCGATCGACGTGATCAAGGCGGAGTATCGAGACCGCGGCGGGTCCGTGGTGCGGTACGTGCCCAACATCGCCGAGGTGGGGCTGGGGGGCGCGGTGGTGGTCCGCGCCGAGCGGCTCCCGCGGTGGCTGGGCCGTTCGAGGTATTTCTGGGGGTTCTGGCTCTCCGTGGGACGGTACCGGCCCTCGGAGCTCGACGTGAAGGTTGATCGGAAGGAGTTCTCGGGCCGGGCCAACAACATCGTGGTGGCCAACTGCCAGTTCTACGGCGGCGGCATGAAGATCTCACCGCGATCGTATCCGGGCGATGGGCTCATCGAAGTGCAGATCAGCACCGGGCCCAAGTCCGACGCGTTTACCATGATCCCCAAGATCTACAAGGGCGAGCACGTGCCGCACCCGAACATCAAGGAGATGCGGGGGAAGGTGATCTCCGTGGACGGCGAGCGGCCCCTGCCCGTGGAAGGCGACGGGGAGGTCCTGGGGACCACCCCGGTCACCTTCACGGTCCTGCCTCAGATCGTCGCGCTGAAGATCTGAACCGGTAGTCGAACAAGCTCACGCCGCCGGGACCCACCAGCAGTCCCAGGACGATGAGCACGATCCCGGCGACCATGGTTCCGCGGATGATCGAAACGATCCCCGCGATCACCAGCACCGCGGCGATGATCCACAGGATCGTGTCGGTTGCTCCTTCGTTTGCCTGTGCCAGGAAGGCCATCATGGCCTCTCCTCCTTCCCCATCCCCAAGCGGGCCGTGCGTGGCTCAGCGATGGTGACCTTTCCCCCAGCCCAAGCTGGCCAAACGGGCGCCGGGGTCCATGGTGGCCAGCCGGGTCCTGCGTACCAGGACGTCGTCCGGCTCGAGGGCCATCTCCCGGATCGCGGCCAGCTCGAGCTCCACCCGCAGGACGGGGAGGCCCGGGATGATCTCCTCTCCGAGCGCCGGGTGCTCCCGGATCATGGTCGCGGCGGTCTCCCAGTCGTCTCCGTATCGCTCCACCAGGCGGGCCCCGGCCGATGGGGATAGACCGAGGCGTGGAGCCTCCTCGCCGGCCCGGTGGCGTTCGTGATCCAGGGGCCCTGACAGGCCGATCGGGATGGTTCTCGTGCGGCAGGGACCGCCTCGCCGCAATGTGCGGCACACGCCGTCGACCACGTCCTGAGCCATGGACCGGTACGTGGTCAGCTTCCCGCCGGTAACGGTCACCAGTCCCGGCGGGTCCTCCGAGATGAAGTGCCGTCGCGACAGGTCCCGGGTTGAGCCCCCGCCGGTGTCCAGCAGGGGTCGGATGCCGGCCCAGGTGGTCATCACGTCGGCAGCCGACAGGCCCTCGAACGCCCGGGCCAACGAGTCCATGACGATGGCCACGTCCTGGGGGTCGGCGGCGGGGACGTCGAGATCCCCGTCGTACGGCGAGTCGGTGGTCCCCGCGTACACCCGGGGCCCCCAGGGCACTGCAAAGATCAGGCTGCCGTCCCGAGCCACGGAGGGAACCATCACCGCAGACCGGATCGGGAGTCGATGCCGGTCCAGGACCACGTGGATGCCCTTGCTGGGTCGCAGCCGGGTGGGGGTGGAGCTGGCCAGTCCCTGGACGGCTCCGGCCCACGCGCCGGTGGCGTTGACCACCACTCGGGCCCGGACCTCCATCCGGCCGCCCTCGATCCGGTCCACGACCGCGGCGCCGCGAACCCGCCCCTGGCCCAGGAACCCTTCGACCGAGGCGTGGTTGGCCACCAGGGCCCCCTGGCCGGCCGCCGTCCGGATGACCTCCAGGGTCAGCCGGGCATCGTCAGTGCGACAGTCGAACGACAGGTAGCCGCCGGAGGGCCGAGCCAGGGTGGGGGCCAGGCGGATCGCCTCGGCGCTGCTCACCCGGCGGTGCGGAGCGATGGTCCGCCCCAGCGTGGCGGCGTCGTACATCAACAGACCCAGGCCCATGTACAGCCTGTTGACCGGTCGACGGGTGGGGATCAGAAAGCCGAGCGGCCGCACCAGGTGGGGGGCCAGTCGGCGCAGCAGGTTTCGTTCGCGGAGCGACTCGTACACCAGCCCGAACTCCCCGTGGCGCAGGTATCGGGCCCCGCCATGGACCAGACGGGAGGACCGGCCGGAGGTTCCGGCGGCGAAGTCCTCTCGCTCGACCAGGCCCACCGATAGCCCTCGTGCCGCCGCGTCCAGGGCCACGCCGGCGCCGGTGATCCCCCCGCCCACCACCAGGACATCGAGCTCGTCCTGAGCCATCCGCCCGAGGTGAGCGAGGCGCGTCCGCCCGGAGAGCTCCAGCACGGCGGCGATTGTAGGATGCGCCGATGGCCAAGGAGCGCCAGGCCCAGCGGATCCGATGGGCCGCCGAGGCCACCGCTCGTGCCGGACTCGACGCCCTGGTGGTCACCCCATCTGCGGATCTGATCTACCTCCTGGACTACGACCCGCTCCCTCTCGAGCGCCTGACGGCCCTGGTGATCCGCCCCGGCGGCGATCCCGTGGTGCTGGTGCCGGAGCTGGAGCGATCACTGGCTGCAGATGGCGGTGTCGAGCGCCTGGCGGAGCTGTCCTCCTGGGGGGAGACCCAGGATCCGTACCGGTTGATCGGTGAGCTGGTGGGCACGGCGAAGCGGGTGGGGTGCTCCGACCGGATGTGGGCGGCGCACCTCCTTCGCCTGCAGCGAGTGTTCCGGGAGGCGCGGTTCGTCCCGGCCTCCACGGTCCTGGCCCCGCTGCGAGCGGTGAAGGACACCGGCGAGCTCGCCATGCTGAAGCGGGCCGCGCGATATGCCGACGAGGCCTTCAGCCGCATCATCGGCACCCGCCTGGAGACCCGGACGGAACGAGAGATCGCCGACAGCCTGGGGGAGCTGCTGGTGGAGCTGGGTCACGACCAGGTGACGTTCACGATCGTGGGCTCCGGACCGAACGCTGCGTCGCCGCATCACGAGCCGGGCCCCCGGGAGATCCAGGCCGGCGATGCCGTGGTCCTTGACTTCGGGGGGCGGACCGGAGGGTACTGCTCGGACCTCAGCCGGACCGTGGCGGTGGTTCGCGCTCCGGAGGAGTTCGACCACGTCTACGAGGTGGTCCGGGAGGCCCAGGAGGCCGCCTTCCAGGCCGTACGCCCGGGGATCTCCGCCCAGGAGGTGGACCGCGCGGCGCGCGGGGTGATCGACCGAGCGGGATGCGGCCGGCTGTTCATCCACCGCACCGGCCACGGCATCGGCCTCGAGGAGCACGAGCCGCCGTACATCGTGGAGGGGAACGAGGAACCGCTCCGTCCGGGGATGTGCTTCTCGATCGAGCCGGGGATCTACGTTCCGGGCCGGTTCGGCGTTCGGATCGAGGACATCGTTACGGTGACCGACTCCGGAGCGGCCCGGCTGAACCGGGCCACCCGCGAGCTCGAGGTGGTGCGATAGAGTGACGCAATGTCCGTGATCCAGATTCCCGACGAGCTATTCGAGCTTCGTTCCTCGCTGAAGCAGTTCATCGATCGCGAGGTTCGGCCGGTGGAGGAGTCTTACCGGCAGGACATCCTGGAGGGGAACTACGCGCCCCTGAAGGACGAGCGCAAGAAGCTCCGGAAGCGCTCGGCGGAGCTGGGGTTCTGGACGCTTCACATGCCCGAGGATGTGGGGGGTATGGGCCTGTCGTACCTCGGACAGGTGCTCCTGTTCGAGGAGGCCAACGGGCACGGGCTGATCCTGACCCACAACGAGTCCATCTTTCCCGTCGTCACCGGGCCCACGCCGATCTACCTGGACTGCACGGAGGCCCAACGCGAGAAGTACCTGATGCCGCTGATGGCCGCGGACAAGGCGACATGCTTCGCGCTGACGGAGCCGGAAGCCGGTTCGGATGCCACCCGGATCCGCACCCGGGCCGAGAAGCGGAACGGCGACTGGGTGATCAACGGCCGCAAGCACTTCATCACCGGGGGCGACGACGCCGATTTCGCCCTGGTGTTCGCTGTCACCGACCCGGAGAAGCGGGCCAAGGGGGGGATCACCGCGTTCCTCGTTGACGCCGACACCGAAGGGTTCTCCGTCACCAGGATGCAGCGGACCATGTCGCCGGTCCAGAACCCCGCGGAGCTGACCTTCGAGGACGTCCGGGTCCCGGAGGAGAACGTCCTGGGCGAGACGGGGTTTGGGTTCTACTCGGCGGTCAAGGGGATCAACGGCGCACGGCTCCAGATCGCCGCCACCGCGTTGGGGATCGCCCGGGATCTGTTGAACCGCATGACCGAGTACGCCAAGGACCGGGTGGCCTTCGAGCGGCCCATCGGGGCCAACCAGTACATCCAGGGGATGATCGTGGATTCCTTCGCCGAGCTCGAGCAGGCTCGCCTGCTCCTCTACAAGCTGGCCGGTGACATCGACGACGGTGCCGACGGACGGCGCGAAGCCGCCCTGGCCAAGCTGGTGACCACCGAGACCGTGGCCCGGATCGCCGACCGGTGCATCCAGGTCCACGGAGGGCAGGGATTCATGACCGAGCTGGGCCTGGAGGTGTGGTACCGGGACGTCAGGGCCATGCGGCTGTACGAGGGGACCTCGGAGATCCTCCGCTCCAACGTGGCCAAGACGCTAGGGCTCCCGACGACCTGACCTTCCCATCGGTTCGTAGGTAAGGATGACCAGGCCGTTGCCGATCGTCCTGGCGTCCGCGAGCGTCACGTCGATCCTCGTGGGCCCGAAGAGCCGCTTTCCGCTTCCCAGGACTACCGGGTGCAACCACAGCTGGTACTGGTCCACGAGCCCAGGCGCGATCAGCGTCTGAGCGAGGCGGGAGCTACCGATGAGCAGGATGTCTCCTCCGGACTGTTCCTTGAGCTCGGCTACCTTCCCGGCAACATCGCCGTGTATGACCGTGGTGCGGGGCCAGTGAGCCTCCTGCATGGAGGTCGACGCCACGTACTTGGGGCGGCCGTTTAGTGCCGCAGCGATCCTGTCACCCTCATCCGTCACGGTCGGCCAGTAGGCCGCGAAGATCTCGTAGGTGGTCCGCTCGAGGAGAAACGCGCCGGCTCCCCAATACAGATCCGTGAGGTACCTGCGGTGCTGATCCATGAACGGGCCCGTCCACCCGCCGTGCCGGAACCCGCCCTCGGGGTCCTCGCCGTCATGACCCGGGGCTTGAATGACGCCATCCACCGACACGTACTCAACGGCTACCAGTCGTCTCACAGGTGACCCCTCTCAGCTGGCGAAGAACTCCATCAGCACCGGCGCCATCGCTTCAGGGGCGACGTTGTGCTCCTGGCCCTCGAGGATGTGGACCCGTCCGCCGGGGAGAGCGTCGGCGAGCGCCTGGGCGGTCTCGCGCAAGAACGGGAAGCTCGCGGCCCCGGCCATCACCAGCGTGGGCGCGGTCACCAGGGCCGCCCGGTCGACCGGCAGCGAATAGTCGCCCATGATCGTGGCGTCGTAGGCCAGCGTGTGGGCCAGGGCCTCGGTGGCCGCCCAGAACGGCTGGGTTCTGGCCTGGTCCACGAACTCTGGGGGCAGACCGACCACCTTGGCCATGAAGAACTCCACCGCGTCACCGCGGCGACCAGCCGAGACCAGCTCCGTGACCGTCTTCGCGGTGTCCGCGGGTGGCCGGCTGTCCGGGTCGAGGGCATACGGCGGCTCCCACAGCGCCAGCTTCGTGATGGGAAGCGCGCTGGCCGCGGCCTCCAGTCCCAGGCTCGCTCCGGAGGAAGTGCCATACGAGTGCGCCGATCCACCAGCAGCGGCGATCACCGCCTCGATGTCCTCGACCTCCCGCCGGACCGCGTACGGAGGCGTGTCTCCGCTGGGGCCTCGCCCTCGACGGTCGTAGTTGAACACGGTGAACCGAGTGGCCAGGAGCTCCGCCAGTGGTGCGTTCGACGATCGATCTACCGAGCCGCCGCTCACCAGCACGACGGGCGGTCCCTCACCCAGCCGATCGAACGCGATCCTGGTTCCGTCCTTCGATTCCACGTAGTCCATGGCATCTCCCTTCGTTCCGGGCACGACGACGCTACCCGGGAGTGTGGCGATTGTCCTCTCGAAACGTGCTATTTTCCCGGCGGGTCCGAGCGCAGACTCGCCTGCTCGTGATACGTAAGTGCGATGACGGCCGTCCATCCGCTCCGGCATCTCGTTCGTGCCAAGGACCTCATCGACGCTCGCTACTGCGAGGCGCTCGACGTGTCAAGGCTTGCCGACGCTGCACGTCTTTCAGCCGCGCACTTCAGCCGGGAATTCCGCCGGGCGTTCGGCGTGCCGCCGCACCAGTACCTCCTGACCCGTCGGCTGGAGCGCGCCGCTGCGCTCCTGCGCAACACGGACCGCACGGTGCTGGACATCTGCGCCGCCGTCGGGCTCCGCAGCGTCGGGTCGTTCACCACGAGCTTCGGCCGGACGTTCGGACTGTCTCCGACCGCCTACCGCGCCGCACACCCACCCGCGCTCGCCAACGTACGCGTGCCGACCTGCGTGCTCCAGGCGTACGCGCGGCCCAGTCCAGCCGACGGCTCCCGAACCGGAGGATCCGCATGCTGAAGCAACTGACGCACACGCAGGTCTGGGTGCACGACCAGGACGAGGCCCTTGCGTTCTACACCGAGAAGCTGGGGTTGGAGCTTCGCGAGGACGTCACCGTGCCCGAGATGAACTTCCGGTGGCTCACCGTAGGCGTGCCCGGCCAGCCGGACGTGGCGATCACCCTCCTGGCCGTGCCGGGCCCACCAGTATTCGACGAAGCCACGCGGGAACAGATCCAGGAGCTGGTGGCCAGAGGTGCCGCCGGCGGCCTGTTCTTCACCACCGACGACATCTGGACCACCTACGAGGAGCTCAAGAGCCGCGGCGTCGAGTTCGTTCAGGAGCCGACGGAGCAGCCCTACGGCATCGATGCCGGGTTCCGGGACCCGTCGGGAAACAACTTTCGCGTGGCCCAAGCCAGGTAGCTACGATGCGCCGTGAGCCACCTGGCGTGGTCGCTCGAACCGGGCCGGTGCATCCAGGTCCATGGAAGGCAGGGATTGATGACCGAGCTAGGCTTGAACGTCTGGTACCGGGATATCCGGGGCGATGCGTCTCTACGAGGGGACCTCGGAGATCCTCCGCTCCAACATGGCCAAGATGCTAGGGCTCCCGAAGGCCTGAATGCTTGTGGCGGACCCTAACTGCCTCGGGCTGTCACGTGGGTCGTTCTCCTTGCGACGATCGCAGAGACGATGTGGGCCGCCGATGCAGGCAGGTACAGGATTCCCATTGAAGTAATGGTTGCCAATAAGTAGAGGATGAAGAGAACCGCAGGCCCCCAGACGAGCCATCCATGCCCAAGGTAGCGGAGAGCGAGGACCTGACTGACCGACAAGACCAGGGGCAGAGCCAAAAGAACCCCGCCTACTATGCCGTTATGGTCAAGGAAAGATCCTCCGCAGACTGGATCGCCCACCAAACGGCCCGAACCAGCGGGCGCGGGGGTAAATCCCCGATAGAAGCAGGAGAAGGTCGCCAACCATATGCCCACCCCGGTCGACCCTACAAGTCCAAGTAAGGCCAGTATTCTCGAGAATCGCGAGATGCCATTGGGCAGGGGCGTCACTCTCTCACCACTACGCCAGATTGTTGCGGTTCCAGTTACACGGATTATACGACAGCTCGAAACCCGCCTGGAACTGCCCGTCCAGCTCGGCGAGCCGTCGGGTGCCCACGGCGACCGGACCAAGGAGCTGTGTGAACGAGGGGGCGAGAAGGTCTTAGCTGCTCGGGAGTCCCCCTCGTCGACGTGCCGGGCGAACTCGCGGAGAATCGGCCCGGACCGCTCCTGGTACAGGAGCTAGAAGAGCCCCGACACGGCAGCGAGGGTTACTACCGCGAAGTTCAGGATTCCAGTGGGGAAGCGAGGTGGCGCGCGCCGATACTCGTCACAGGGACTGCTCCATCGCTCGCGGAGTAGGATGCGCCGGTGAGCCACCTGGCGTGCTCGCTCGAACCGGGCCGGTCGCTCGACCAGGGTGTGGAGCGGGTCCGGCTGGCCGAGTCCCTTGGGTACGACAGCGTGTGGGTGACCCACATCGCCGCCCGGGAGCCCCTCCAGCTCCTCGGCCACTACGCTCACCACACAGAGCGGATCGGGCTGGGCACCGGAGTGGTCCCCATCGTCCTCCGGCATCCCGCGCTGATGGCCATGGAGGCGGCCACGCTCGACGAGGTGTCCAGAGGCCGTCTCCGCCTGGGGATCGGGGTCAGCCACAAGGTGACGGTAGAGGGGTGGTACGGACAGACGATCGACGACCCAGTCGGCAGGATGCGCGAGTACGCCACGATCGTCCGCGACATCCTCGAGCGTGGCCGAACCGAGCTCGAGGGAAACCACTACACCGCCCGGTTTGGGTTCATGGGATACGGCTCGCCCCGCCAGGGCATCCCCATCCTGTTGGCGGCGCTGGGGCCCAACATGCTCCGACTCGCCGCGGAGGTCGCCGACGGCGTGATCCTGTGGATGTGCAATCCGGCGTACATCCGCGAGACCGTTCGGCCGGTGCTGCTCGAGGCCCTGGCAGAACACGGCCGGGACCCAAACACGTTCGAGGTAGTGGCCGCGGTCCCGGTGGGGCTCACCGAGAACGCCGAGGCGGCCAGAGACGTATTCCGGTCCCGGGCGTTCCCGTACACCCAGCTGCCGTTCTACCGGAAGGCCATCGCTGCCGGGGGCCACCAGGAGGACCTCGGGATGGTCGATGGAGGAGGAGGGGTGTCGGACGCTTTCGTGGACGACTACGCGGGGATCGGTGACCCGGCCTCGGTGAGGGCCAAGATCGAGGAGTACCGGGCCGCCGGGGTCACCCTGCCCTCGATCGGCCCGCTGGGCCGACACCCGGGATCCCTGGGGGTCGAGGCCACGCTCGAGGCGGCCATCACCTGACCGTTAGGAGAGCAGGGGGCGGACCTTGGTGCCCTCCGGGGTGTCCATGACCTCCCAGCCCACGGCCATGAGCTGCTTCCGGATCTCGTCCGACCGCACGAAGTCCTTCTCCCGCCGGCCCCGGTCCCGTTCCTCCACCAGGGCCTGAACCTCGGCGGGGATCTCGAACCCCTCCCGAGCCAGGCGCTCGAGGTCCAGCCCCAGCACCGCGTCCCAGGACGCCAGGAGTGCGTACTTGTCTGCGTCCGGCAACGGCGCCGACACGGTCTCGTTGAGGACGGTGACCGCCCGGGGCATGTCGAGGTCGTCCGCCACGGCCTCCCGGAAGCGGCGGTCGAGGTCCTTGGCCTCCGGGGCGGTCCCGTCGCGCTCGGCGGTGGCCCACGCAGCCATCCGCTGGCGGACCTGGGTGAGCCTTCGGTTGGCCCCTTCCAGGGCGTCCCACGAGAAATCCATCTCGCTCCGGTAGCGGGTCCCGAAGCACAGGAGCCGGAAGGCCAGGGGGTCGATGCGCTGATCCCGGAGGTCCGTGACCCGGTGGATGTTCCGAGCCGACTTCGCCATCTTCTGGCCGGCCATCTGGAGGAATCCGCCATGGACCCAGATGGAGACGACCGGATGCCCCACGGCGGCCTCCGACTGCGCGATCTCGTCCTCGTGGTGGGGGAACTTGTTGTCGTTGCCCCCGGTGTGGATGTCGAACCGCTCGCCGAGGTGCTTCATGGACATCGCCGAGCACTCGATGTGCCAGCCGGGGAATCCCTCCCCCCAGGGGCTGGGCCACTTCATGGTCCGGTTCGGCCCGGGCTTCTTCCACAGCGCGAAGTCGGCGGGATGCCGCTTGTTCGGGTCGACCTCCACCTCCTGCCGGTGGCCGGCACGCAGGGCGTCGAGGGTGTTCCCCGACAGCTTGCCGTAGTCCGCGAACGTGGTGACGTCGAAGTACACGGTGCCATCGACCTCGTAGGCGTGGCCTTTTTCGATGAGCCGCTCGATGATGGCGATCATCTCGGGGATGTGATCGGAGGCCCGGGGGTACAGGTCGGCCCG
Source organism: Actinomycetota bacterium (assembly GCA_050692555.1). Lineage (GTDB taxonomy): Bacteria > Actinomycetota > UBA4738 > UBA4738 > CALAEC01 > DAITPV01. The sequence continues at coordinate 59,975 of JBOGVS010000012.1, read as the reverse complement.
CTCGATCCCCATGAGGTCGGAATCCTCCAGAAATGCCTGGGTGTACTTCTCGGCGATCTCCCTGGCCGATAGACCCTCGTCGGCCTCGGCCAGCTCCATCTTGTCCTGACCGGTATCGGTCACCTCGTCGGTCATGTGTCCGACGTCCGTGATGTTCATCACCCATCGGACGTCGAGGCCCTCGAGTCTGAGGCCGCGCCGGATGAGGTCTCCCAGCATGAACGAGCGCATGTTCCCCACGTGAATGTAGCGGTACACGGTCGGCCCGCACGAGTAGATCTCCACCAGCTCGTCCTCGACCGGGACGACCTGTTCGACCTTCCGGCTCAGGGAGTTGTACAGGCGCACGGCCACAGGATAGACCGGGTTCGGTACCCTACGGATCGTGGACAGGGACTTCGGGCTCACCGGCGAGCAGCGCGAGATCGTGGGCGCCGTGCGAACGTTCGTCGCCGACCGGGTTGCCCCCCAGGCCGCCGGGTTCGAAGAGCGCAAGCAGTTCCCCCGGGACCAGTTCCGCGGCCTGGCCGACATGGACCTGGCCGGGATCCCGTACTCGGAGAAGTACGGGGGAGGGGGCCAGCCGTACCTCACCTACCTCGCCGTCCTGGAGGAGGTGGCCACCGGCTCGCTTTCCCTGGCCGTGGGGATGTCCGTCCACCATCTGTCGGCGTTCGGGATCCACGAGTTCGGCTCGGACGAGCTCAAGGAGAAGTACCTGCCCCGGCTGTTCTCCGGGGAGTGGCTGGGGGCCTACGCGCTGTCGGAGGCCTCCAGTGGCTCGGACGCCGCCGCGCTGCGCACCCGGGCCGAGCGCGGAGGCGATTCGTACGTGCTCACGGGCTCCAAGCGATTCATCAGCCACGGAGGAGAAGCGGAGCTCTATCTGGTGATGGCTCGCACCGGCGACCAGTCACCCTCGGGTATCTCGGCCTTCGCTGTGGAGAAGGGCTGGGACGGCTTCGGGTTCGGGAGGCTTGAGGAGAAGATGGGGTGGCACGCCTCCCCGATGCGGGAGCTGCTGTTCGAGGACTGTCGGGTCCCCGCGGAGAACCTGGTGGGGGAGGAAGGGCAGGGGTTCACGGTAGGCCTGGCCGCCCTTGACGGGGGCCGGCTGGGGATCGCGGCGTGTTCTGTGGGTCTGGCCCAGGCCGCCCTCGACGCCGCGGTGGCGTTCTCACGGGAGCGAGAGCAGTTCGCCCGGCCGGTCATCGAGAACCAGGGACTCCAGTTCCTCCTGGCGGATGCGGCGACTCAGGTTGAGGCGGCTCGCCGACTGTACCGAGAGGCGGCCCGGGCCAGGGACCGGGGAGCGGGCAGCAGCGTGTCGTGCTCGATGGCCAAGCTGTTCGCCTCGGATGTGGCCATGCGGGTGACCACCGACGCGGTGCAGGCCCACGGCGGCTACGGGTACATGGCCGAGTATCCGGTGGAGCGATACATGCGTGAGGCCAAGGCGCTGCAGATCGTGGAAGGGACGAACCAGATCCAGCGGGTGATCATCGGCCGGGACCTGGCCGGTCAGGACTGAGGGGAGAGGACGGTCTAGGACTCAGCCCGAAGGCGGCGCCTCCGGCGACCCCGGAGGGGAAGAGCCCGTGGGTGGTACCGGCTCGGGAGGCGCCGTACCCGGCGGGATCGATTCCGGATCCGGCTGGCCGTCACCGCCGTTCGGATGTCCGTCGCCGCCGATCGGGACGGGGAACGGCTCCCGCTCTCCCAGCTGGGCCATCAGCTCTTCGATCTCGTCCCCGATCAGCTCCTCGCGGTCGAGCAGCGCGTCGCGGATCCCCACCACGACGTGGCGCTTGGCCCGCAGCACCACGTTCACCTGCTGCCGGCACTGGTTCAGGATCTCGTCGACCTCGGTCTTCCGGTCCCCGTCCGACAGGACCGCCCGGATGGGATCCCCGTCCATGGCCGAAGGTCCCATGGCTCCCACCGAGATCAGGCTCTTCCCCATGCCGAACAGGCCGACGTACGCGGCGGCCAGTCGGGTGGCGTTCTCCAGGTCCGAGGAAGGCCCGGTGGTGGTCTGGCCGTAGAAGATGTCCTCGGCCACCAGTCCCGCCAGGGAGACCTGGATCCGGGCCAGGATCTGCCGCTGGGACCTGGTGAACATCTCCTCGACCTCCTGGCCGTGCACCAGCCCCAGGGCGCCCTCGCGCTTCTGGATGGTGATCACCTGGATCTGCATCTCGCCCCGCTCCAGGGAGTACGAGGCCACGGCGTGACCGGCCTCGTGGGTGGCCACCATCTCCTTCTCGCGGGATGAGTACTTCGTCGGCTGCTTGAGTCCGATCTCCTCCACCAGCTTGGCCTGCCACAGGTCGTCCCAGCGCAAGGCGTCGCGACGGTCCTGGAGGGCGAAGATCAGCGCCTCGTTGACCACGTTCTTGATCATGGCCGGGGAGTAGCCCTTGGTCATGCGGCCGAACTTGCCCACGTTGATCGGCTCGTGGCGAACCTTCGCCAGGTAGTACCGGGCCACGTCCTCCCGGCCTTCGGCGTCCGGGAGCCCGACGTGGATCTTTCGATCGAACCGGCCGGGGCGAAGGAGCGCCGCATCCAGCGCCTGGGCCCGGTTCGTGGCCCCGATGACCAGGATGTTGTAGTGGGGGATCTTGGGCTTGCCCAGCCTGAAGATCCGGCGGAGGTGGCGCCCCAGCCCTTTGGGCTGGACGAACCCATCCAGGCCCACCAGGAGCTCGTTGACCACGCCCATGCCGCCCCCGCCCATGCCGGCACCCATGATGATCCGGTGAGCGGGGCTGTCGGTGGGCGCCGGGGCCATCTGCTGGGAGACTCCGCCCCGGGACGCTCCCAGGGCGTCCAGCTCGTCGATGAAGATCACCGCGCCGCCGTACTTGTCGGAGAACCGGCGGGCCTTGGTGAACATCCGGCGGACCTTGAGGTTGCCGATGCCCAGGAACGTGCTGACGAACCGGCTGCCGTCGGCGATGATGATCGGCACCTCGGCGGACCCGGCGATGGCCTTGGCCATCAGGGTCTTGCCGGTGCCGGGCGGACCCTCGAACAGGATGCCGTGCGGCGGGTATCCGCCCATCTGCCGGAAGTTCTTGAACCCCATGAACAGCCGGAGCACTTCCTTAGTGGAGCGCACGGCGGCCGGCTGCCCCCGGACGTCGTCGAACGATTGCTCGTACTCGGTGGGATAGATGATGTACGTGGTCCCGCGGGTCATGAACCAGAACATCCCCATGAGCTGGATGATGATGAAGAAGAACAGCGGGACGATGGTGAAGGCCAGGCCCCGGAACTGGGACAGGGCCCCGCCGACGTTGAGGGTGGCAGCGACGGGATCCAGGCCGATGAGGATGAAGGCCCCCAGGAGGTAGGCCACGTAGATCAGCAGGGCTCGCTTCAGCCAGCGCCCGTACCGTCGCCCCCGATTCATGTTCGGCAGTGTCCGCCGTCCCCCTATGGAAGGTGGCCGGTACACTGCCGCCGTGCTCAGCGGATCAAGGCTTGAGGGGGCGTCCCTCGAAGGGGATCGACAGCACCACCGTTGTCCTGGTCTGGACCCCGGCCTTCTCCCGAAGGCGCCGGAGCAGGTCCTCGAGGTCGCCGGTGGTCCGGGTCCGTACCTTGAGGACGTAGCTCTCCACGCCGGCCACGGAGAAGCAGTCCTCCACCTCCGGGAACTCCACCACGCGGTCGGGGAGATCGTCGGGCTGCGAAGGATCGAGGGGCACCACCGAGACCAGGGCGGTGACTCCCAGACCCACCGCGTGCGGATCGAGGGAGGCCCGGTACCCGAGGATCACCCCGCGCCGCTCCAGCTTCCGGACGCGGTCGTGCACCGACGACGCGGAGAGCCCGACCTGGGAGGCGATCTGCGCGTACGTGGCCCGGGCGTCCTCCTGGAGGATGGTCAGGATCCGGAGGTCCTTGTCGTCCACGGTGGGCCGAATAATAGAGCCATATGACTTCGCCCTACGGCCTCCACCGGGTGATCGAGCCGCCCGGTGCCCTTCCCCAGCAGGCCGAACGACTGGACCCCTCCCCGCCGCCTCGAGGAGGGGAGGCGTTGATCGAGGTGAGCCGGCTGAACCTCGACGCGGCGTCCTTCCACCAGATCCGCCAAGAGCGGGGCGGCGACCCGGAACGGATGCGGGGGCGGGTCCTCGACATCGTGCGGGCGCGAGGGAAGATGCACAACCCGGTCACCGGATCCGGTGGGATGCTGGTGGGCACCGTGGCGGAGGTGGGGGAGCGGCGGGCCGATGTCCGCCCCGGCGACCGGATCGCCACGCTGGTTTCACTGACGCTGACGCCGTTGATCATCGACGACCTCTCCGAGTGGGACGGGAGCTCCGAGCAGGTTCCCGTCGCGGGGCGGGCGATCCTGTTCGAGTCGGCGCCGTACGCCCGGCTTCCGGATGACCTCCCGGCGAACCTGTGCCTGGCCGTTCTGGACGTGGCCGGAGCCCCGGCGCAGGTGCGTCGGTTGGCGCCGGGCCGAAGACGCACGTTGGTCGTGGGCGCGGGCGGGAAGTCGGGGATCCTGGCCATGGTCGCGGCCCGGGGCCTCTCGGAGCGGGTGGCCGGGGTGGTGCACCACGAGCGGGACATCGCGATCCTCCGGGGACTGGGCTTCAAGGAAGTGCTGGCGGCCGACGCGCAGGACCCGGTCGGATGTCTTCGGGCCGCCGCGGAGGTGTTGGGCGGAGATGACGACGGGGTGGCCGACCTCGTGGTCAACTGCGTCAACGTCCCGGGGACGGAGGGGGCCTCGATCCTCCTGGCTCGGGAGGGAGGCGACGTGTACTTCTTCTCCATGGCTACCTCCTTCACCGCGGCGGCGCTGATCGCCGAGGGCCTGGGCAAGGACGTCGGCCTCCAGATCGGGTCGGGATACGTTCCCGGTCACGCGGACCTGGCGCTCCAGATGATCCGAGAGACCCCGGACCTGCGAGCCGTGTTCGAGCGCCGGTACGCCTGGTGATCCCCCGAGAGCCCACCGAGACGGACTGGCTTCGCCTCGAGCCGATCGAGCCGACGCATGCCGAGCGGACGTGGGAGGCCGTGGAGGCCTCACTGGCGGATCTGCGGGACTGGATGGCCTGGGCGCCGGAGACGTCTCGTGACCGGACAGAGGCGTTCGTTCAAGGCGCCGTGAAGGCCTGGTCCGCCGGGCGGGAGTACGACTTCGCCATCCTCCAGGAGGGATCGGTCGTCGGCGGGATCGGCATCCGCTGGTCGAGGCCGGACCAGCGGATCGGGGAGATGGGGTATTGGGTCCGCTCGGACGTGACCGGACGCGGGTACGCCACGGAAGCGGGACGAGCGATCGTCGGCTTCGGGTTCCGAACGCTGGGGCTGTACCGCCTCGAGCTCAGGGCCGGTGTGGAAAACGCGGCCAGCCAGCGGGTGGCGGAGAAGCTCGGCTTCCACCGCGAGGGGACCCTCCGGAGCGGATGCCCCCACGGCTCAGGCGGGTACGACTGCCACCTCTACGGGCTCCTGGCCTCCGACGTGCCTCACCTGTCCTAGCCACGACCTGTGGGCCGAACCAGATTCGGCCAGAGTTGGATTTTCCCGGACGTTCGGCTCTAGAATGAGCTCTCACGAGCCGATCCTTCCAGCGAGCGAGCCAATGGACCCACAGAGACCGGGCCACCGCAGGCTGCAGGCCCACGCGGCCGACCAGCCGTTCCGATACCCCCTGCCCCGGGAGTTCAGGGAACCGGAGTGGCGGCGTCTGTCTGGCTACCGAGAGGTCACCCCGGAGCAGTGGGAGAGCGCCCAGTGGCAACGAGCCCACACGGTCAAGAACCTCGGGCAGTTGAAGGACGCACTAGGGGAGTACGCCACCGACGAGTTCATGGCCGACCTCGAGCGCGACCAGCGACAGCGGGCCACGATGTCCATGCTCGTCCCGCCCCAGATGCTCAACACCATGGACGAGCAGGACCTGTGGAGTGACCCGGTGCGCCGGTACATGCTCCCCGTGCTGTCCGACCGGGACCCGGAGTTCCCCAGCCATCCGCTGGCGGCGCGGGACAGCCTCCACGAGGCCGACATGTGGGCCGTGGAAGGCCTCACCCACCGCTACCCGACGAAGGTCCTCGCGGAGATGATCGCCACCTGTCCCCAGTACTGCGGTCACTGCACCCGGATGGACCTGGTGGGCAACGACACGCCGCAGATCCTCAAGTACAAGTTCGAGGAGAGGCAGCAAGAACGATGGGACCGCATGCTCGAGTACCTGCGGGCCACGCCGTCGGTCCGCGACGTGGTGGTCTCGGGTGGGGACATGGCCAACGTGCCGATCCGGCGCCTCGAGGACTTCGTCATGCAGCTCCTGGAGATCGAGAACATCCGGGACATCCGGCTGGCCACCAAGGGCCTCATGGGTCTGCCGCAGCACTTCCTCCAGAACGACGTCCTGGCCGCGTGCGAGCGGATGGCCACCGTTGCGCGGCAACGGGGCGTGGACATCGCCGTGCACACCCACGTCAATCACGCCAACCAAGTCACCCCGCTGGTGGCTACGGCGACCCGCAAGCTTCTGGAGTGCGGGCTTCGGGACGTCCGGAACCAGGGGGTGCTCCTCCGCGGCGTCAACACCACCCCCAAGGAGCTGCTGGAGCTGTGCTTCACGCTGCTCGACCACGCCAAGGTGATGCCGTACTACTTCTACATGTGCGACATGATCCCGAACTCGGAGCACTGGCGGACCGCGGTGTGGGAAGCACAGGAACTCCAGCACGCTATCATGGGGTACCTTCCCGGCTTCGCCACGCCGCGGATCGTGTGCGACGTCCCCTATGTGGGGAAGCGGTGGGTGAACCAGATCGAGGACTACGACCGCGTTCTCGGGATCTCCTACTGGACGAAGAACTATCGCACCGGGATCGAGTTCGACGATCCCGAGGCCCTCGGCCGGCGGTACCCGTACTACGATCCCGTTCCCACCCTGTCCGAGGAGGGCAGGGAGTACTGGCGTCGCTTCGCCGCGGGAGCCGAACGGGTCCCGGCGCTCACCTGATAGCCTCCTCCGCGTGAGCGCCGACCTCCGGGAAGCCACCCGCGCCGTGCTTCCCCGTGTTCGTAAGGACCTCGAACGGCTCATCCGGATCCCCTCCGTCAGCTTCGAAGGTTTCGACCCGGCGCCCGTGCGCGCCTCCGCGGAGCTCACCGCCGAGATCCTCGAGGGCTGTGGCCTTCAGGGGGTCCGGCTCCTCGAGGTGGAGGGAGCCCATCCCGCGGTGGTCGGTGAGCATCCGGCTCCCGACGGAGCTCCCACGGTACTGCTGTACGCGCACCACGACGTCCAGCCCCCCGGAGACGAGTCCGACTGGGACACCCCGCCGTTCGAGCCCACCGAAAGAGATGGCAGGCTGTTCGGACGAGGTTCCTGTGACGACAAAGCGGGGATCGCCCTCCACCAGGCTTCCTTGCTGGCTCACGACGGCGCGCCGCCGGTCGGAGTGCGGGTGTTCATCGAGGGCGAAGAGGAGCAAGGGTCACCGAACCTCCCGGCGTTCCTCGATCGGTACGCGGATGCCCTTCGCGCCGACGTGATCATCCTGGCCGACGCGTCGAACTGGCGGGTGGGGACCCCGGGCCTCACTACCAAGCTGCGCGGCCTGGTCGACTGCGTCGTGGAGGTGAGGACCCTCGACCACGCCGTCCACAGCGGCATGTGGGGAGGCCCGCTTCCCGACGCCCTCACCTCGCTGTCCCGGCTGCTGGCAACCCTCCATGACGACCGAGGGAACGTGGCCATCGACGGCCTGGCGTCGGGCCCCTCGGACCCCCTGGATCTCACCGAACAGGAGTTCCGGGAGCAGGCCGGATCCGTCGAGGGTCTGCAGCTGATCGGGGATGGAGAGCTCACCGAGCGGCTGTGGTCCCGCCCAGCGCTGGCGGTGCTGGGGATCGACGCGCCGCGGGTCCCCGAGGCCGCGAACATCCTGGTGCCGGTGGCCCGGGCCAAGGTCAGCCTTCGACTCGCTCCGGGCGACGACCCGACCCGGGCCATGAAGGCCCTGGTCCACCACCTGGAGTCGAACGCACCATGGGGCGCCCGGGTGACGGTCACCGAGGGAGCGGGCGCCTGGCCGTTCCAGGTCCCGGCGGAGGGCCCCGTGTACCAGGCCGCCCGGCAGGCGTTCGAGGAGGGCTGGGGGGCCGCCCCCAAGGACATCGGCGCGGGGGGGACCATCCCGCTGGTGGCCGCGTTCGCCGAGGCGTACCCGGACACCGCCATCCTCCTCACCGGCGTCGAGGACCCGGATGGGCGAGCTCACGGAGCCAACGAGAGCCTGCTCCTCGACGATTTCGAGAAGACCTGCGTCTCTCAGGCCCTGCTGTTCGAGCGGCTCGCCGAGCTGCCGCGCTCCTGACTCAGCCGAACATCCCCTGACCGGAGGAGCACGGAACCCCCGAACGGGGGATAGGCGGTGGCGTCGGCGCCGGGATACAAACGGTTGGGCCGCACCTCCCTCTGGCCGGGGGAGGACCGCTGGCGCTCGTCGATCCAATCGTTTCACGGTGGGAGGCCAAACCATCCGGAGGGTTCCGGAGGATGGCCGTTCTCTCGCCGCGGGATGAGGCGGCGTGGCACCGGCTCGGCGGCCGGGTGGCCCCGGTCATCGAGCAGCGCCTGCAGCCGGGTGTCCTGGCGAACCGGTCGACCGAGTCGGCGACGGCGTGGAGCTTGGCCCCGGTCCCGGCGTCCATCCGGCTGGCCAATCGGGTGGCGGCCGGGGTGGCCGGACGCTCCTCGCTCCTGCTCCGGACGGACGTGGCCTCGTTCTACGGATCGGTGACCCCGCCGGTCCTGGCTGAGTGCCTTCGGTCCTCCGGTGCGGACCCGGTGGACGCCCGACTGTCGGCAGACATGCTGGAGGAGTGGGGGAGCGAGGGCTACGAAGGCCTCCCCATCGGCCCGCCGGCCTCCGCCGTGATGGCCAATGCCGTCCTCCGGCCCGTCGACGAAGCCCTCTCACCTACTCCCATCCTTCGATGGGTGGACGACTATCTGATCGGCCTGCCGTCAGCCGGTGGGATGCTCGTCGTCCTCGATCGGATCGACGAGGCCCTCGGTCGGGTGGGGCTCCGCCGGTCGGAGCGGAAGACCTCGGTCGTGGAGGGGCCCACCGCGCTGCGGTGGCCGGGAGATGATGGGTCCTCGGCCTGATGAACCGCTCGATCGACCTGCGCTTTCCCACCCGCACCGAGGACCACGCCGGTCCGGTCACCCCGGGGGAGCGGATGACCGTGGACTTCTCATTCCAGCCGCTCGACGCCGTGGTTCCGGCCGGCGCCCGGCTGGTGCTCGTCTTGGGGCAGGGGTCGGCCTACAACCGGCTGCCCTCGGCACCCTCGTTCCCGGTAGAGCTGCACTTCGGTGGGGATGCCGGCTCGCTCACCGTGACCAGGATCCGCCCCCGACCCGGCCGGTTCTTCGTTCCTCCCGACTAGGGAACGATCTTGCTGATGGGGATCTCGAGGATGTCGGTGGCCCCGTAGGCCTTGAGGAGGGGGATCAGGGTGTTCACGTTGCGCTTCTCCACCACGGTCTCCACGGCATAGGCGCCCTCCTCGGCCAGCGGCGACACCGTGGGGGCCTTCATGGCCGGGAGGACCTCGAGGATCTCCTTCAGCCGCTCCTCGGACACGTTGAGCTTGATGAGGGCCCGGCCCCGGGCGGCCATGGCGCCCAGGAGCAGCGTTCGGACATCGTCCATGTCCGGCCGCTTCCCCGGATCCGCCGCCGCGGCGCGGTTGGCGATCAGCAGGACCTCCGACTCCATGAGCGTCTCGATGATCTTCATCCCGTGCGCCCGGAGCGTCCCTCCGGTCTCCGACACGTCCACGATGGCGTCCACGATGTCGGGGACCTTGGCCTCGGTGGCACCGTAGGACTCGAACACCTTCACCGGGATCCCCAGGTCCCCGAAGTACCTCCTGGTGATCTCGGGATACTCGGTGGAGATCCGGCTGCCGGGAGGCATTTCGGCGGCCCGACCGGGGCCCGAGTCCACCGGCACCGCCAGCACCAGCCGCACGGGGTGGCCGGGACCGCCCTTTGCATACGTGAGCTCGGCCAGGGTCTCCACGTCCGCTCCGGTCTCCTCCACCCAGTCCCGGCCGGTGATCCCCAGGTCGAAGAACCCGTCCTCCACGTACCGGGGGATCTCCTGGGGACGGAGCAGCGAGACGCGGTCGATGCGATCGTCGTCGATGCGACCGTGATAGTCGCGGTCGGACCCCCGCCGAACCCGGAGGTCGGCGGACTCCAGGAGCAGCAGGGTCTGTTCCTCCAGCGAGCCCTTGGGGATCACGAACCGAAGCATCAGGATGTCTCCAGAACCCGGTGGAAGCACGACCGCTCGCCGGTGTGGCACGCCGCGCCGACCTGGTCGACCTTCACCAGCAAGGTGTCCGCGTCGCAGTCGTAGCGGACCTCGCGAACGTGCTGGACGTGGCCGGTGGTGTCGCCCTTTCGCCACAGCTCCTGCCGGGAGCGGCTCCAGAACCACGTACGGCCGGAGTCCAGCGTCCTGCGGACCGCCTCCTCGTTCATCCACGCGACCATGAGGACCTCGCCGTTCTCCACGTCCTGGATGACCGCGGGGACCAGACCGCGTTCGTCGAACCGCAGTACCAGATCGGGTTCGCTCATCAGCGCCTCACCGGGATTCCGTTCCGGGCAAGGTACTCCTTCACCTGACGAAGCGTGAGCGCTCCGAAATGAAACCTCGACGCCGCCAGCACCGCATCGGCGCCCCCCGCCGTCAGGGCGTCGGCGAAGTGCTGGGGGCGGCCGGCCCCGCCGGATGCGATCACCGGCACCGGGACGGCCCCGGTCACCGCCCGGAGGAGGTCCAGGTCGTATCCCTCCCCGGTGCCGTCGCGGTCCATCGACGTCAGGAGGACCTCTCCGGCGCCCAGTTCGGCGGCCTGCTCCGCCCACGCCACCGCGTCCCGGCCGGTGGGGGTTCGTCCGCCCTCCACCACCACCTCCCAGCCACCGTCACGCCTCCGGGCGTCGACGGCGACGACCACACATTGCGTGCCGAACCGGTCGGCACATGCGGCCAGGAGGGATGGATCGTGGACCGCCGCGGTGTTCAGCGAGACCTTGTCGGCTCCGGCCCTCAGCAGGGTCCGGACGTCCTGCTCCGAACGGATCCCGCCGCCCACCGTCAGCGGGATGAACACGGTCTCCGCGGTGCGGGACACCACGTCGAGCGTGGCTCCCCGCCCCTGGACCGTGGCGGTGATGTCCAGGAACACCAGCTCGTCCGCCCCCTCCCCATCGTAGCGGGCGGCCAGCTCCGCGGGGTCGCCGGCGTCCACCAGGTCCACGAACCGGGTTCCCTTCACCACCCGGCCGGCGTCGACGTCCAGGCAGGGGATCACCCGGCGGGCCAAAGTCATTTGATCGCCTGGATGGCCTGAGCCACCGTGAGGTGGCCCTCGTACAGCGCGGTCCCCACGAGGGCCGCTTCCACCCCGGTGGCCGACAGCGCTCGCAGGTCGTCCACGTCCCGAACGCCTCCCGAGGCCAGGACCGGGCGGCCGCACCGTTCCACCAGCCGGGTGTACAGCCCGATGTCCGGACCGGACAGGGTGCCGTCCCGGGCCACCTGGGTGACCAGCAGCCTCGGCGCGCCATCCTCCTCCAGCCGGGGGAGCACCTCGCCGAGCTTGCCGGCCCGTTCCTTCCACCCCCGGACCAGGACCTGGTCACCATCGACGTCGACGGCGGCGATCAGCCGGTCGCCGAGCCGGTCCACCGACGCTCTCAGGAACCCGGGATCGAGAATCGCCGCGGTCCCCAGGACCAGCCGGGCGGCCCCCGCTGCTTGGGCGTCGTCGAGCGCCTGGGGAGATCGCAGGCCTCCCGCCACCTGCACCTGGGCGCCGGCCGCCCCAACCACCTCGCCGAGGATCTCGCGGTTGTGGCCGGTCCCCATGGCCGCGTCGAGGTCCACGAGATGGAGCCACGTGGCGCCTTCGCCGACGAACCGCCGAGCCACCTCCACGGGGTCGTCCGCATAGGCGGTCTCCTCCTCGGCCCGGCCGTGCTTCAGCCGGACCACGCGGCCTCCGCGGATGTCGATGGCGGGGATGACGATCACGCCGCCGCCTTGACCAGGTTTCGATAGATCTCCAGTCCCGGGTCCCCGGACTTCTCGGGGTGGAACTGGGTGGCGAACACGGTGTCGCGAGCCACGGCCGCGGCGAACCGCATCCCGTGCTCGGTCTCGCCGATGGTCACGGGCTGCTTCGGCACACACGCGTAGGAGTGGACGAAGTAGAACCTGGTGCCCGAGTCGATCCCCACCACCAGCGGGTGGCCGGCGGTCCAGGACACCTCGTTCCATCCGATGTGGGGGACCTTCACGGTGGCCGGCAGCCGACGGACCTCGCCGGCGAATACCCCCAGCCCCTCGGCGTCGCCTTCATCGCTCCGGTCAAACAGCACCTGCATGCCCAGACACACCCCCAGCAGCGGGCGGTCCGATCCGGCGAACCTTCTCACGGCGCCATCCAGCCCAGCGTCCCGCAGCCCTTCCATGCACGCGGCGAAGGCGCCCACACCGGGCACCACCATGGCGTCGGCCATCTCGGCCTGCGCGGGGTCCGAGGTCACCACGGGTTCCCCGCCGGCTCGGTCCACGGCCCGGGCCACCGACCGCAGGTTGCCCATCCCGTAGTCGAGGATCGACACCCGGGGCACTACAGGAGACCCTTGGTGGACGGTGTGCCCCTGCCCTCGAACATGCAAGCGTCGCCCAGGGCTCGAGCAAGGGCCTTGAACTCGGCCTCCACCACGTGGTGGGGGCTCCGGCCGGAGACCAGCCGGGCGTGGAGGGTCATCCCGGCCGAAGTGGCGAAGGCGCGCACGAAGTCCTCGGTGAGCCCGGGGTCGTAGGTGCCGATCTGCTCCGCGGGGACCGGGACCTCGTGGGTCACGAACGGCCGGCCGGAGAGGTCCAGGGCCACATCCACTTGAGCCTCGTCGAGGGGCACCGCGGCGTGGCCGAACCGCCGGATCCCCTCCTTGTTTCCCAGCGCCTCCGCCAGAGCCCGGCCGAGGGCCAGACCCACGTCCTCCACGGTGTGGTGGGCGTCCACGTCGAGGTCGCCGTCGGCCCGGACGTCCAGGTCCCACCCCGCGTGGGTCCCCAGCTGCTCCAGCATGTGGTCGAAGAACGGGATCCCCGTCTTGGCCGAACCCGTCCCCGAGCCGTCCAGGTCCAGCCGAACCGTCACCCGGGTCTCCCCGGTGGCTCGCTCAGTGGTCGCCTCCCGGTTCATCGAGTCTCCTCGAGTGCGGGTGGAAAGGCCTCGAGGAAGGCGTCGACCTCCTGGGGAGTCCCCGCGGTGACCCGGAGGCAGCGCTCGAGGCCGGGGGCCGCGGAGACGTCCCGGACCAGCACCCCGCGATCGAGCAACGCCCGCCACAGGGCCCCGGCCTTCGCAGCAGTGCGGAACAGGACGAAGTTCGCGTCAGAGGGAACAGCCTCTACCGCTTCCATCGCTCCGAGGGATTCGGCCAGGCGATCCCGTTCGGCCCCTACCAGCTCCAAGATGCCCATGGCTTCGTTGGCGTACCGCAGGGCCACCTCTCCGGCGGTCTGGGTCAGGGCCGACAGGTGGTACGGGAGCCGGACCCGGGCGAGGTCCTCGACCACATTGGGATCCGCCAGGCAGTACCCCAGCCGGGCCGCCGCCAGCGAGAACGCCTTCGAGAAGGTCCGGACCACGGCCAGGTTCCGGCGCCCGTCGACCAGATCTCCCGCGGTCACACCCCCGAACTCCCCGTAGGCCTCGTCGACGATCACCAACCCCTCGCCGGCCGCCTCGCACATGGCCTCGATCACCGACAGCGGCTGGTGGCTCCCCGTGGGATTGTTCGGCGAGCACGCGAACACCACGTGCGGCCGCCGGTCCCGGACCGCATCCACGGCCTCGGGGCCGAGCCGGAAGTCGGCGCCGAGGCGCTCCGACAACACCTCCATCCCGATCATCCGGGGGATCAAGGAGTGCAGCCCGTAGGTGGGCTCGAACACCATCGCAGCGCGGCCGGGGCCGCCGTACGCCAGACACAGGTGCTGGATGACCTCGTTCGACCCGTTGGCCGCCCACACGCCGGCGAACGGGTGATCGGCGTACTCGGCCAGGCCCTTGCGAAGGGCGGTGGCCTCCCGATCCGGGTACCGGTTGAACGGGATCCGAGCGATCGCCGCGGCGAGCTCTTCGGCGAACCCTTCAGGCAGGGGATACGGACATTCGTTGGTGTTGAGCCGCACCGGCGCCTCAACCTGCGGGGCCCGGTACGGCGCCACCGACGCCAGGTCGGGACGGAGGGACGGTGTCATCGGCGTACCTCGGCGGACCGTGCGTGCCCCGGCAGACCCTCGGCCCGAGCGACGGCCTCCACGTCCGGACCGAGTGCGGCCAGCCCGTCGGCGGTTCCCTCCACCACGCTGGACACCGTCACGAAGTCCGACGCGCGCAGACCGGAGGAGAACCTCGCGGTGGCCATCGTCGGCAGCACGTGGTTCGACCCGACCCCGTAGTCCCCGAACGAGACGGGCGTCAGCGGCCCCAGGAACGCGGCGCCGTACGAGCGCACTTGGTCCAGGAACGCTCGGGGACGCTCGGTGACCACCTGCAGATGTTCGGGAGCCAAGCGGTCCACCAGCCGGGCGGCGTCGCCCTCGGATCCCGCGATCACCGCCATGGACTCCCCGAGCGCCGCGGCGACCACCTCGCGCCGCGGCGAGGCCTCCACCTCGGCGTCCAGGGCTCGGTCCACCTTCTCGGCCAGGGTGTCGTCCAGGCACACCAGGATGGTCCGGGCCAGGGGATCGTGCTCGGCCTGGGCCACCAGGTCCGCTCCGAGGACCACGGGGTCGGCGTCGGAGCCGGCCACCACCACCAGCTCGGTCGGTCCGGCCAGGCCGTCGATCCCCACGACCGCGGCGATCTCCCGTTTCGCCGCGGTGACCCACACGTTGCCGGGACCCACGACCTTGTCCACCGCCGGCACGGTCTCGGTCCCATAGGCCAAGGCGGCGATGGCCTGGGCGCCGCCGATCCGGTACACGGCGTCGATGCCGGCCACCGAGGCCGCGTACCGCACCGCCGGCGGCAGGGAACTGTCCTCGGACGGCGGAGTGCACAGCACCACCCGGCCGACACCGGCCACTCGAGCGGGGACCGCGGTCATCAGGACCGTGGATGGATAGGCCGCTCGCCCCCCGGGGACGTAGCAGCCCACCGACGCCAGGGGCCGGACCACCTCCCCGTATCGGACGCCGTCGCGATCGGCGTCCCAGGGCTCGGGAAGCTGGCGCCTATGGAGGTCCCGGAGGCGTTCGGCCATCCGATCGATCGCCGAGCGCAGCTCACCGGGGAGCTGGTCCGCTGCGGACCGCAGCTCGTCCTTCGGTACCTCGATGCGGCCCTCGATGTCGGCTCCGTCGTACCTCCGGGTGAGGTCCACGAGCGCCGCATCCCCGTCCGAACGAACATGCTCACAGATCCCCCTGGCGCCTTCGAGCACCGCGGGGTCGAGCGCCGGACGGACCGGCTCGGGCGGTGGATCGCCCCGTCGCAGGTCAAGCAGGCGAAGCATGCCTGCGATTGTACGGGGACGGATAGAATCGCCGGGCTTCGCGGGGAGGTCCGGGTTGAAGACCCTCTATCGAGCATCGCGCGTGCGCACCCTCACGCTCCTTGGCGAGGCGGACTGGGTCCTGGTCGACGATCGTCACGTCGAGCGGGTGGGCATGGGCGAGCCTCCGCCGGCTCAGCGCACCGTGGAGCTTCCGGGCACCACCATCGCCCCCGGGTTCGTCGACGCCCACGTCCATCTCTCGGGGACGGGGACCGCGCTCGCCGGGCTGGATCTCTCCGAGGTGCGCTCCCGGCACCAGCTGCTTGAGGCCGCCCGGGAGTTCGCGGCCCACCGACAGGGACCTGCGCTCGGCCAGTCCTTCGACGAGACCAGATGGGACGACCCCGCGTTCCCGTCGATGGCCGAGCTGGACCGCGCATCCCAGGAGCCGCTCCTGATCCTTCGGGCCGACGGCTACGTGAGCCTGGCCAACACCGCGGCCCTGAAGGCCTCGGGGGTCGAGGACCTGGAGGGCGTGGAACGGGACGGATCCGGCGCGCCCATCGGGGTCCTTCGTCACGAAGCGAACTCCCAGGCCCAGCGGTGGTATTTCTATTCCCTGCCGGCCGCGGCGATCCGGGGAGCCCAGCTCGAGGCCGCCAGCCTGGCCGCGGCTCGGGGGGTGACCTGCGTGCACGAGATGGCCATCCCCGCGAAGCGAGGGCGCCGGGACGTGGAGGTCCTCCTGGGCCACATCGCCGACCTCCCGCTCGACGCGGTGACGTACATCGCTGATCGCGACATCCCCTGGGTGATGGGAGACCTCGGCCAACCAAGGATCGGCGGCGACATGTTCCTGGACGGCTCGATCGGAGCCAGAACCGCCGCGCTCCTCGACGAGCCGTATGCGGACCATGAGGACCGGGGGACCCTGACCTACGCCGACGACGAGCTCGCGGAGTTCCTGCACAACGCCCATCTGGCCGGGCTCCAGACCGGGCTCCACGTGATCGGCGACGCGGCGATCGAACAGGCGCTCAAGGTCTGGGCCCGGGTCTACGGAAGCCTCGACTCCCGCAGCCGCCGGCATTTCCGGGCTCGCCGGCACCGCCTCGAGCACTTCGAGATGGCCTCGCCATCGCAGGTGGAGCGGGCCGCGGCGCTGGGACTGGCCATCTCCGTGCAGCCGGCGTTCGACGCGCTGTGGGGTCATGAGGGCGGGATGTACGAGCGGCGGCTGGGCCCCGAGCGCGCCCGGCGGATGAACCCGTTCCGTGATCTGGTCGCCCGGGGCCTGGAGGTGGGCGCTGGGTCCGACACGCCGGTGACTCCGCTCGATCCGATGCTGGCCGTGTGGGCCCTGGAGAACCACCACGACCCCGAACAGCGGATGACCCGGGAGCAAGCCATCCGGCTCCATACCGTCGGCGCCGCGCGTCTGGCTCACCTGGAGAAGAAGGGAACCCTGGAGCCCGGGGCGGCCGCAGACTTGGCGGCCTACGACGACGACCCGTTCGAGATCTACGACATTCGAGAGCTGCGTCCGGTCCTCACGGTCTCGCGTGGCCGCGAGGTCTTCGCTCGCTGATGGCCGAGCGCCGGATCGATCCGGGACTGCTGCTCCTGCTGACACCCATCCTCTGGGGGGCCACGTTTCCCGCCGCGAAGCTGGGGATCGTGGTGACGGGCATCTACCCGTTCATGGCCTGGACCCGGGTGATCGGGTTCCTGACGATCGTGGCGGCCATCCCGCTGGTGGCCCGGCGCCAGATCCGGGGGGCGGACGTCCGGCGGGTGGTCGGTCCCGGCCTCCTGCTTGGCTCGTTCATCTTCCTGGGCTACACGCTGCAGACCGAAGGCCTGGCTCGGACCACCGCCACCAACGCGGGATTCATCACCGGCCTGTATGTGGTGTTCGTTCCCATCCTCGGGGTTCTGCTGTTCCGTCAGTCCGCCCGACGAGCGGTGTGGATCGCCGTGGTCCTCTCGGTGGTCGGGCTGGCCCTCCTGTCCGTCCCCAGCCTCCGGGACCTCCGCCCTCGATTCGGCGATCTCCTGGTCCTGGCGGGGTCGGTGGCCTGGGCCGCGCACGTCGTGACCCTCGGCCGCTTCGTCGGCCGGCACCTGCCGGTCCTCTTGTCGGCGGCCCAGATGGGTGGAGCGGCGGCCCTGCACGTGGTGGCCACTCTGGCCCTGGGGGAGGGGTTGCGCCCGGAGGGCGCCGTAGATGCCTGGCACCTGCTGCTGGTCACCGGGGTGCTGGGGTCCGGGGTGGCCTACACCCTGCAGGTCCTGGCCCAGCGCCAGGTCACCGCGGCCCGGGCGGTGGTCATCCTGGCCGGGGAGTCGGTGTCCGCGGCGGCATTCTCCGCGGTGTGGCTGGGGGAGCGACTGGCGTTCCACCAGTGGATCGGCGCCCTGCTGGTGCTGGGAGCCATGGCCGTCTCGGAGCTCTCAGCCCGGCGGGCCGACCTCCGGGCTGAGGCGGCTACCCCGGTCTAGATGGACGGGTCGCTCGGCAAAGCCGGCCCCGAGGACGGCGCCCAGCATCACCGCGGCCACGCCCTGGATGGCTCCACCGAACAGCAAGCTCAGGCGAAGGATGAACTCCGGGGCCACCTCGATCACGTTGCGGGTTGGCACGATGACGCCCACCACCAGGAGCACCAGCGGGGGCAAGCTCAGCACCAGCACTCGGATGCCCCGGTAGCCGTCGAACCGAGAGGGGAGAACGAGTGCGAGGGCAAATGCGAAGCCCGCCAGGGCTGCCAGCAACACGTAAACCAGCCATGCCCCCACAGGGAAGAGGAACGAGACCCCGAACTCATCTCTGAGGGCGTACAGGCGCTGATCCGAGAGCCACAGCAGCAGCAGCGCGGCCACGACCAGGAGGAGCCGAACCAGGAGCCGAAGAGCGCCGTCCGCCCTCGGGGGTTCCATAGGCCGAACGTTATCGCCCGGCGCTCAGCCCCGCCACGTTCGGAGGTCCCGGAGGATCGTACGAGCGGCGTTGTGCCCCGGCGCCCCCATCACCCCGCCACCGGGGTGGGTGCCCGAGCCGCACAGGTACAGGCCCCGGACCGGGGTCCGGTAGGCGCCGGCCTGGACCGCCGGCCGCATGTTGAACAGCTGGTCGAGGGCCATCTCGCCCTGGAAGATGTTCCCTCCCAGGAGCCCGAAACGCTGCTCGAGGTCGAACGGGGTCACCACCTCACGATGGATCACCGCCCGCTTCACGTTGGGCGCGTACTCGGCGATCGTGTCGATCACGGTGTCGCCCAGGGCGTCACGCTCCTGGTCCCAGGACCGCCCACCGGCCAGATCGTAGGGGGCGTACTGGACGAACGCGGTCAGGATGTGGGCCCCCTCCGGGGCCAGCGCTCGGTCCTTCGTGGTGGGGATCACGCAGTCGAGCAGTGGTCGCGCCGAGGGCCGGCCGAGCTTCGCATCGTCCCACGCTCGCTCCACGTACTCGACCGAGGGGCTGATGATGAACTCGGGGTGCTGGAGGTCGAGCTGGGTCCCGGGGCGGGCCAGGAAGTCGGGGAGCTCCGAGAGCGCCAGGTTGACCTTGGCCGACGAGCCCCGGGTCCGGAACCGCTCGATCTCGGTGACCAGATCCTCGGGAAGGTGCTCCCGGCCCACCAGGTCGAAGAACGTGGTTCGGGGGTGGGTCCCCGAGGCCACCGCCCGGGCCTTGATCCACGTCCCGTCGGCCAGGAGGACCCCGTTGGCCCGCCCGTTCCGCATGTCGACACTGGCCACCGGGGCGGTGGTGCGGATCTCGGCTCCCGCCTCCCGGGCCGCCGCGGCGATGGCCTCGGACACCCCTCCCATCCCCCCGCGGACGAATCCCCACCCCCCGCGGATCCCGTTGACGTCGCCCATCCGGTGGTGGAGGAGCACATAGGCGGAGCCGGGGCTCATCGGGCCGCCCCACATCCCGATTACTCCGCCGGGGCACAGCGCCCCCTTCACCGCTTCGTTCACGAAGTACCGATCGAGGAAGTCCGCCACCGACATCGTCATCAGGTCGATGACGTCCGGGAGGATGCGCCGGTGGCCCAGGAGGTAGGCGCCGAACGAGGCGGCGTCGAGCACATCGTCCAGCGAGCTGAGCTCCATCCCCGGCGGGGTTCGGAGCAGCAACGGCCGGACGAAGTCCGCCAGCCGGTCCAGGTCCCTCGAGTACCGCAGGTATGCCTCGGCATCGTGGCGGCTGAACGGGGCGATCTCCTCCGCGGCTCGATGGGGCTCGTCCCACACCAGGATCCCCCGGCCGTCGGGGAACGGGGTGAAGTACGCGGGGTCCAGCGGGTAGACCTCGTAGCCGTGCCTGGGGAGGTCCAGGTCTCGGACGATCTTGTCCTGGAGGAGGCTCACCACGTACGAGGCCGTGGAGACCCGGAACCCCGGCCACGGCTCCTCGGTGACCGCGGCCCCGCCCACCAGATGCCGGCGCTCCAGGACCACCACCCGACGTCCGGCTCGGGCCAGGTATGCGGCGCACACCAGGCCGTTGTGCCCGCCGCCGATGATGGCCACGTCGTACGCCGTCGCGCTCACGTCGGGCCATCGTACCCGCGCCCCTGCTCCCACGGCGTCCGTGGCCGATCGTCGCCCGTTCCGTCCGGTTCCTCCCGTTGACCGCTCGGAGGCCCGGGAACTACGCTCCTCCTCGAGTGGTTGGTTCGCTCCGCAGCCGCCACGCACGAGCCCGGCACCACGTGCGCCGCGTCCTCCACCTCGCCGCGCTCGCCATCCCCACCGTGCTCCTGATCGGTTCCCCGGTCTCCGCGGGGGTTACCGGGGGATGCAACGCGAAGGCCACCATCGGAAACCAGACGTACACGCCGGCCAACGACACCGCCGCGAACCCCGTGGTCCTTCCGAACGAGGGGAACCTCGACATCCACTACGTGGGGACCAGTCGGAAGGTGATCAAGGACCACAGCGGGTTCATCGCCGTGGTGGTGGGACCGAACTCAGTGAAGGTGGCCGAGTGGAGCCACCCGAATCGGGGAGGGGCAAAGCGGGCCGAGGGCGACTATCCGCTCGACGCGGCGTACGGCCGGCTGCTTCCCTTCGACCTGGTGGGCCTGTACGAGATCGAGGGGGAGCACGTCGGGAAGGGCGGCCGGTGCGATGGGTCCGCGATGGTGCTGATCGAGGGCAACCCCCTGACCACGGTGCCCGGCGCCACGGCGGCCGGTCTGACACTGGTGACGGCGATCGGGATGGGCGTGGCCGCCGCCGGGAAGAAGGGGATGGCGTGAAGTTCCGAGGGCGGCCGGTGCTCGGCGCGGTCTCCGGTCTGCTCTTCGGACTGTTCGTGGCCGTCGACCTCCAGCAGTTCGGGATCCGCCCCCTCGACAACATGGCGGTCTTCGGGTTCCCGGCCATCGGCGTGGTTCTGGGGCTCCTGCTGGCGTGGTGGGCCCCGTTCTCGCGCCGCAAGGCCCGGCCCAAGCCGGGGCCGCCCCCGATCACCCGGCCGGTGCCCACGGCCGAGCCGGAGCCGGCCCCGGCCTCCGAGCCTCCCGCACAACCTTCCTCCTGAGCCGGGAGTGCCGGCCCGGATACACTCGGCCCCGGTGAAGAAGCTCGGGCTCGACGACGCGCTCGTGCAGGAGGCCCGCGACCTCGCGGCCGCGGTATGTCGGCCGGTCGAGGACATGATCGCTGCTCACACCACCGTGGCCATCGAGCGGTCGGTGCTGCGCCTGTGTGGCCTGGACGGCGCGGTGGGGGAGGGGGTGGACGCCCGTCCGTACCCCAATCTCGTCGTGGACCGGGTCCGGGAGGACATGGGACTCGGGCGGGGAGTGGCCATCCCCGTGTTCGACGCCCTGGTGCGACAGGGGATCGGGATCGACGAGCTCGGACCCGGGGTGGAGACCGGCGATCTCACGTTCCGATGGCCGGACGATCCCGCCCCTGCTCGGGAGGCCGCCCTGGCCTCCGCCCGTCGAGCCGACGCCAGGATCCTGGAGCGTCGCCGGGACCGCGACGACCTCCTCAGGCGTCTGGGTGACCCGGAGAAGCCGTGGATCTACCTCATCGTGGCCACCGGGAACATCCACGAGGACATCCCTCAGGCCCAGGCCGCTGCCCGGGCGGGGACCGACATCGTGGCGGTGATCCGCTCCACGGGCCAGTCCCTCCTGGATTTCGTTCCCGAAGGGCCCACCACCGAGGGGTATGCAGGCACCTATGCGACCCGGGAGAACTTCCGGCTGATGCGGGACGCCCTGGACGAGGTCTCGGGCGAGGTCGGCCGGTACGTGCGCCTGACCAACTACGCCAGCGGGCTGTGCATGCCCGAGATCGGCGCCCTGGCCGCGCTGGAACGGCTCGACATGATGCTCAACGACTGCATGTACGGGATCATCTTTCGGGACATCAACATGAAGCGTACGTTCATCGACCAGCGCTTCAGCCGGATGATCCACGCCCGGGCCGGGATCATCATCAATACCGGCGAGGACAACTACCTGACCACTGCCGACGCGGTCGAAGCGGCCCACACCGTGGTGGCTTCCCAGCTGATCAACGAGCGGTTCGGCCTCGATGCCGGCCTGGAGCCGTGGCAACTGGGGCTGGGGCACGCGTTCGAGATCGACCCGGACCTTCCCGACCAGTGGCTGATGGAGCTGGCCCATGCCCAGCTGGTGCGCGAGCTGTTCCCCGAGGCGCCGCTGAAGTACATGCCGCCGACCAAGCACATGACCGGCAACGTTTTCCTCGGGTACCTGCTCGACGGGATGTTCCACCTGACCGGGGTGCTCACCGGGCAGGAGATCCTGCTGATCGGGATGATGACCGAGGGCATCCATACCCCGTGGCTCTCCGACCGGGACCTGGCCATCGAGAGCGCCCGGTACATGGTCCGCACGGCGAAGCACGTGGCCGACGAGTGGTGGCCACCGCGGGACGGGCGGATCCGGGAACGGGCCATGCGCGTGCTTCAGGACACCGTCGAGATGCTCCGGCGCGTGGCCGACCGGGGGATGTTCGAGGCCATCCGGGCCGGTGAATTCGCGGACACCAGCCGGGCACCGGACGGCGGGCACGGTCTGGACGGCGTGGTGGAGATCGAGGAGGGATACCTCAACCCGTTCCTCGAGCTCTGGGAGCACGGACGGAAGGTGCAGCCATGACCGAGGCGGGAATCCGGCCGTACGGGGACGACACCGACGACGGCAAGGTCCAGGTCTCGTTCACCCTTCCGATCCCCTCGGATGAGAAGGCGGAGGGCGCCGCCCGTCAGCTAGCCGAGAAGATGGGGATCCACCGGCCTCTGGTGGTGCACCGGAAGGCCATGGGTCCCCGGTTCACGTTCTTCGTGGTGTACGGGAGCGTGGATCACTCGGTGGACATGTCCGCGGTGACCGTGGAGGAGCGGCCCTATCCGTTGCTCGACCAGAAAGAGGTGACCCGGAAGGTTCGGGAGGCGCTGGGCGGGCGGAAGGAGGCCGTGATCGCCGGCGCGGTGGTGGGCACCGACGCGCACACCGTGGGCCTGGACGCCATCCTGTCGGTGAAGGGATGGGCGGGGGACAAGGGGCTGGAGTCGTACCGGTGCTTTCGGGTGATCAACCTCCGATCCCAGGTGGATGCCGGTGACCTGGCGGAGCGGGCGGTGGAAGAAGGAGCCCACGCCGTCCTGATCAGCCAGGTGGTCACCCAGAAGGACGCTCACATCCGGCACCTCCGGGAGTTCGCCGAGGAGGTTGACCGGCGAGGGCTGCGGGGACGGTTCCTGATGATCGCCGGCGGCCCGCGTCTCTCTCCGGACATGGCGGCCGAGCTGGGCTACGACCGGGTGTTCGCCAAGGGGACCACCCCGAGCGAGGTGGCCTCGTACCTCGCCTGGGCCCTGGGCCGAAAGAAGCCAGATGGCTGATCTGCCGACCTGCACGCTGCGGATGCGGATGGCCCAGACCGACGCGCACTACGGCGGGAACCTGGTGGCCGGTGCCAAGATCATGGAGCTGTTCGGCGACGTAGCCACCGAGCTGGCCATCCGCCACGACGGGGACGAGGGCCTGCTGGCGGGATATGAATCGGTCGAGTTCCTGGCCCCCGTGTACGCGGGGGATTTCCTTGAGGTCACGGGGCAGGTGGTGAGCGTGGGCAACACCAGCCGGAAGTGCCAGTTCGAGTGCCGCAAGTACATCCAGCCCCGCTACGACGTCAACGACAGCGCAGCCGAGCTGCTGGGCGAGCCGGTGGTTACCACCCGGGCCACCGGCACGTTCGTGGTCAAGAAGGACCGTCAGCGCGGATAGGCGTGGCAGCCACTGACGGCGGATCAGACAGGTCGTCGCGCGGACTCCATGCCCCACACGTACGCCACGCTGGGCAGGTACAGGGCGGCCAGGCCCACGTACAGCCACACGGTTGTGGGGACTCCGGGCTCTCCGACGGCGGCGGCCACGGTGAGGGCCACGGTGAGGGCGACGAACGGGCCGGAGATGGCCAGGTACGTGCGAGCCGCCACCCATCGTTTCTGTCGCTGCGCGTACACCGCGCCCCACGCGTTCGCCAGGAACAGGGCCCCGAAGTACTGATAGACCAGGTCGGAGGACGGCGGCAGTGGATCGGGCAGCGCCACCGAGTTCATGAACGAGGGCGAGAACACACAGGCCACTCCGAAGGCCGCCTGCACCACCGCGGAGATCACCAGCACCAGCCTGGTGAACGGAAGCAGCGGCTTTTCCTCCCTCGCGGACATGGGGTCCTCCTTACGTCAGCACGACCTCACTACGGCGGCGGCCGACCCTGCGAACCTCGAGGGTCGCCGGGAACTGGTCCTTCACCTGCTCGGCATGGGTGATCACGAACACCTGGTGGAACCGTCCGGCCAGCCTCGCCATGGTCCGGACGAACAGATCCTTTCGCTCCACGTCGAGCGAGGCCAGGACCTCGTCCAGCACCAGCATCCCCACGTCGGCCCCCCACATCCGTGACAGGTGGGTGGAGATGGCCACCCGGAGGGCCAGGTTCGCCAGGTCGCTCTCCGAGCCGCTGAACCGCTCGATGGGGAAGTATCGATCCCCGTCTGCGATCTCGATCTCCAGCGTGTCTGCGTCGATCCGGAGATCGTCGTACTCGCTGCTGGTTAGGTCCCGGAACAGGGCCTCCGCTTCTCTGGATAGCTCGGGGACGATCCGGCCGTACAGGTAGGTGCGGAACCCCTCGAGGAGGCCGGAGACCCGATCGAGGTACCGGGCCTCGTCGCGCAGCTCCTCGACCTTTCCCCGGGTCTGGTGAGCCTGCTCCAACGCACCCTCGAGGCGGGTCACGAACTGCCGCGCCTCGGCCGTGGCGGCCGCGGCTTCGCGTTCCTTTCCCTGGGCCTGATGCAGGAGGCGCTCGGCCTCGTCGCGTTCCTTCCGCAGCCTGGCGTGGTCCTCGGGATCGAAGGCCAGCGCGGCGGCCTCCTTGTCCAGCGCTTCGAGCTTGGACCGGCGGACCTCGAGGTCGGAGCCGGCCTTCCCCAGGTCCTTCTCCAGGGCCGAGAGGTGCTTCCGTTCGCCGGTGAGCTCCGCGACCCGGGCGCCGATCTCCTGGGCTCGATGGGCGTCGGTCTCCAGCTCCTGGAGGTCGGGAACCTGTCCCCGGAACGGCTCGGCCAGCTCGGCCAGCTTCGCTTCCGACTCCTCGATCCGCGTGCCGAGATCCGCCCGAGCTCCCGCCGCTTCACGGGCCGCCTCGCCGGCCGTGGTGGCCTGGTTCAGTCGTCGTCCCGCGGCCGTGGCGGCGGTGGTGGCCGCCTTGAGCGCAGTGGCGGCGGTGCGGGCTTCGGCCTTGGCCAGACGGACCCGATCCCTGCAGTGCTTCAGGTACTCCCGGAAGTCATCCCCCAGTGGACGGCCACACGTGGGGCAGGCTTGTGAGGGGTCGGCCTCGGCCGCCTTGGCCAGGGCGTCTTCGGCTTCCGCGAGGTCACGGGTGGTTCGCTCATGGGCCGACTCGGCCTTGGTGTGGGTCCGGTCCGCGGCCCGGGCTTCTCTCTGGGCGGTCTCGAGCTCCGCCAGCGCCGTCTCGGTGTCGAGCTCCGGGAGCTTCGCCAGGCGGGCCCGCAACTGCCGGAGGTCCACGTCGACCTCCGCCAGCCGCCTGCCCAGCACCAGGCGTTCGGCCGCGTCCGACAGGCGCTCGCGCTCGCGCTCCAGGTCGGGCAGGGCGGCCAGATCGGCTCGAAGCCGCTCGATCCGATCGCCGACTTCGGCGTGGTGGGCCAGGAGGCGTTCGACCTCCTCCGCCACGACCTGGCGGGCCGTGGCCAGCCGCTCGGCCTCCTGGCGGATCCGATCCGCCTCACCGAAGGCCTTCTCTGCAGCGCCGTCCCGCTCCTGGGCGTTGCGCAGGTTCTCCGCGGCCTTCTCCGCGGCATTCTGGACCTGCTTCGCGGCCGTCCGCGCCTCCTGGAGGGCCTTCTCCTGCTCGGCGAGATCGGGAAGGGTGCCGGCCAGGCGGTCGGCATCCTTCTTGCACTCCCGGGCCTCCTTCCGGGAGACCGTCCGGGCCTCGTCCACGGGCCGGATCCCCAGCAGGCGCAGCACCATGTCCTTACGTTTGCCCTTGGTCACATCGCTGAACGCGTCCAGCTGCTTCTGCTCGGCGAACACCGACGCGCGGAACACCTGGACGTCCATGCGAAGGAGGCCCTGGATGGCCGCGTCGACCTCCGTGACCCCCGAGGCCAGCTGCACGTCGCCCACGTAGAGCTCGGCGTCGGTCTGGTGGTTGCGGCCGCGGATCGACCGGCGGACCTCGTACTGCTGGCCGCCGTGCTCGAAGACCACCCGGACCTGACAGTCGGTGAGCACGCCGTGGGTCCGGATCTGCGACTTGTCGGTGCGAGCCTTCCCGTAGCACCCATATTGGATGGCCTCGCAGATCGTGGTCTTGCCCGAGCCATTCGGTCCGAAGACGCCGATGACCCGCGCCGGGAGCTCCAGGTCGAGCTCCTCGAACACCCGGTAGTTGCGAAGAGAGAGCTCGCGAACCCTCATGCCGACTCGCCCTGGGCCTCCACCAGGAACCGACGGCCGGTCTCCCGAACCCGGTCACGGTCCAGGCCGGTGAGGTCCTGGCCCTCGACGTAGGCGTCCCACTCGACCTCCAGCCGCCCGATCTCCGATCCGGCCTGGACGGGCAGGGCCTCGAGGGAGTAGCCGGGTTCCGGCTGGACGTGGACGGCCGCGGGTACCGCCTCCTGCCAGTCGTCGGGCGTTACTTGCCGGTAGCTGGCGGGGTCCACCTCATTGAGGAACACCCTGGCGATGGCTCCATCGGGACAGCCATCGGCCTCCCGGCCGACCGCTTCCACCAGCTCCGAGGGGCCCAGGCCGGCCGCATCGATCCCATAGGTCTCCAGAGGCCGCTCACCCGGGTTGGCGTGGTGCTCGACCTTTCCGCTTTCGGTGTCGAGGACGACGATCCCCTTGGGCCCGGCGCCCTTCGGACGGTCGGCGAACGAGAACGAGTCCGTGGACCCCGCGTACCAGGTCCGCTTCGACGCCTTCTGGTGGACGTGATAGTGGCCCAGGATCACGTGGTCGAACCGGCGATCGAACACGGCCTCCTCGACCTCGATCTCGTTGATGTCCCGCCATTCCCGAGAGGGGAGCGAGGTCAGAGCCACGTGGGCCAGCAGGACACTGGTGGCGTCCTTCCGCAGCTCTGCCGCGCTCCGCTCCACCTCCGCGCGGAACTCCTCGTCCGTCAAGGTCTGGGGCACCGCATGGATCCGTACCCTTGCGATCTCCGCAGACCGGGCCTCCATCGCCCAGGCGAACGTGACGTTGCCGAAGATCTCTTCCAGCGCCGCATACGGCGAGCCCGTTCCCCGGAGGCGAGGGGTGTCGTGATTCCCGCTGATCGCTACGCCGCGGTGGCCCGCCTCCTCCAGCCGGCGGAGTGCCACCAGGACGCGAGTGAACACCCGGTACGAGGGGCGGGCGTGGTCGAAGATGTCGCCGAGCCACAGGAATCCATCGGGCTCCAGCTCGATCGTCTTTGCCACGGCCCAGTCGAAGGACGCCAGGAAGTCCTCTTCCCGGAGGTTCCGGCCCTCCTCGTCGCGGAGGTGAGCCAGGTGGGTGCGCCCCAGATGGGCGTCGCCGAACGCAACGAGCCGGGCCACCTACTCGGCGAACCCCTTCGAAGCCCCAGCCGGCCGGTCGGGGAGGGGAGCGGGACCCTTCACCGACTTCACGTACTCCTCGAACAGGTACACCCGGGCGGGCAGGGCGAACGGAGCCTCGAGGTTCGTGACGATGGACTCACCGGGCATCAACGTCTGGATCTCCGGCCCCAGGTCCTTGATGTCCTGCTTCGAGGACGCCCGCAGGATGTTCCGGTCCCGCTCGTCGGCCAGGCCCAGGATGAAGAACGTGTTGAACTGCGACAGGAGCTCGTCGTCGATCAGCTTGGGCTGCTGGCTCACGGCGCACAGTCCCACCCGGAACTTCCGGCCCTCCCGGGCCACCCGGGGGAAGACGTTCTCGTCCGAGCGCTTGGCCCGCGACAGCACCCGTTGGGCCTCTTCCAGGGCCACCAGGGTGGGGGGCAGCGCGGCAAACGCCTCGCGATCCTCGAGGAACGCCGAGCCGTAGGTGTCCAGGAGCCGCCGGGTGATCACCGAGGCCACCAGGATCTCCTCCATGTCCGACAGCCCGCTGGTCTCCACCAGCACCGAGCGACCCTCGGCCAGCTCGTCCACGATCCGCTGCGACAGCGAGGCCTGGGACACGTCCCGGCTGATGCACGGGAGCTCCAGGATCCTTTGCGCCCGACGCCGGATGACCTGGATCGTCGACGCGGCAGCGCCGGTCTGCTTGGCCAGCTCCTCGGGATCCTCGGCATCGTCCGCCACGGTGGGCATCCATTCCTCCCGGTACAGCCGGTCCAGGCGGTGGATGGCGTCGATCTGGGCCGGGCTCCAGTCGTACGCGGTCTGGAGGTCGCCGAGGGTGATCTCTCCCAGCGTGAGCCGAAGCGCCGTGGCCGAGGCTCCCAACCCCGGGCGGGTGGCATACACCTGAAGACGATCGGGGGACCAGGGGTGGTCCCGAAGGCCCCGCCGGATCCCCCCGCCGCCGTCGAGGTACTCCCCATGGGGGTCGAACAGGAGGAAGGCATAGCGGCCCTGGGACTCCAGGATGGTCCCGGCCAGGACCTTCATGAGGTTCGACTTCCCCATGCCGGTTGTGGCGAAGACCCCCACGTGGGAGGTCAGGGTGTCCCCCCGAACCCCGACCTCCAGGTCGATGGTGTCCTCGCCGGAGCGCAGCAGCCCCACCCGGAGGTCGCCCATCCGGCCACGGAGGAACTCGAAGTCTTCCGGGGTGGGGGAGGTGACCCGGGCGAACTGGGCGGGGAGCGACTTGGGCTTCCGGAACTCCTGGGCCGCGTCCAGGTATCCGAGCGGCGAGCAGGTGGCCACCTTGTACAGGCGCTGCTCGGGATCGTGCAGGGTGTATGGGGTCTCGGCCAGGTCGCCGGCCATGTACGCGCCCGCGGTGCGTTCGGCCCAGTGGGGATCGGTGGAATCCGAGCCGTAGGCCACCTCGATCACCCGGAACAGGAACCGGCGAGCGCGTTCGGGGTCGTCGGCGGCCAGCAGCTCGCCGAGAAACAGGTCGGTCCCGTGGAACGAGCGGAACGTTGCCTCCAGCACCGACCGCCCGAACAGCCTTCCCTTGTACAGGTCGCTCACGTCAGCTCCGGTTGAGGATCTCGTGGAAGTCCTGGAACAACGTCTCGATATCGTCCTCGGCCATCCCGCGTCGCGACAGCGCGTCGCGGAACGTCCGTCGGAGGTCCGCCACCGCGTACCCGGACACCCGGGCGGCACGGTGGGCCCGGGCCAGCGGGTAGGGATATCCCACGAACGCCGCGTCGTTCGCGCACCCGGCCAGCCGGGCCAGTACTTCCTCTGCTCCCGCGCCGCCCCGGGCCACGTCCACCCGGAACGCGTGATGCGCGGTGGGGGCCAGATGGGCCACGAAGATCTCCCCGACGTACAGCCGGGCGAACGCGGGGTCGGTGGAGATCCTGGAGGCCCACGGTCGCGGTCCGATCTCCCGATCCCCGCGCCGCTTGAGCAGCGAGACCAGCGGCGCGTTCCGGCCCCAGAACAACGTCGAGGCCTTCACCACTCCGGCCAGCGACACGCCGCGGTCGATTGCCGCCTGGTGAGTCCTTCGGACGAAATCGGACGAGATCCATGGTCCTCCGTGAAGGGAGCCATCGACCAGCACGAGGTCCCCGCGCCGGGCACCCAGGACCGTGTCCCGGACCAGCAGCCACTCCCCACATTCCCGGAGGAAGTCCACCGGCCGAGGGACGTCCGGGACGCGGTCGGGAACCTCGACCTCCATGCGCTCCAGCTGTTCCCGGTAGATGCGCTCCATCTCCTCGGTCGACAGAGCCCGGACCGTGAGCGGAGGGGACTCCACCAGGTCGGTGACCCCGCCCCTGAACCGGACCCGAGCGGACCGGTAGCCGGCCACCTGGAACGACCGTCCGTCGGCCAGCAAACAGCTGCCTCCGTCGATGGCCCACACGGTGCCCGGATCGGTAGGGGAGAGGACCTCCAGCCCGAACGCATCGGGGTGCCCTCCGACCACCAGGTCGTCGTCGAATCCCAGCTGGCCCTCGGCGACCCTGATGTCCGAAGCCGGGCGCTCCAACAGACCGACGACGAACGCCGCCGCGTCGTCCAGTCCCCGGCTGTCGGCGAGATCGGCCCCGGCGAACGCCTCAGCCGGGACGGCCAACCTTCCCCCGCCGCTTCATCGCCGGAAGGATACCTCCGCCCACCGACACGAACAGCGAAGCGGTGTGACAAAGTCCCCCGGAACGTTTGACACCCCCCGAGAGCCCGCACTAGCATTGCCTCGCTCCGCCAGACGCGGCGGTGCGAAGGGCCCACAGAGGCTGAGTAGAGAACGCGGCGCCCCGGCGCCGCGGCCCCAAAGGTCTCTGTGGGCCCTCCGCTATCCGATATCCGGGAATGTCGCGGGCCGGCGATCCGTTTCACGGAACCGGAGCGCCCCACCGAACCGGGGCGTACAATGTGCCGTCCCGGGGAACAACATGGTCGCCGTGGAAGAGCCAGAAGAGAATCCCAAGGAAGAACCGGCCGCCGAACCGGCCGAGACCAGCCTCGACGAGATGATGGCCAAGCGAGGAGGCGACGAGGCCCCCGGCGAGGATGACGACAGCGTCCCGTCTTCCGGCCGCGAGGAACGCGTCGAGACGCTCTCGGTCAAGGTCGTCCCTCAGCAGGCCCACGAGTTCACCTGCCGGAACTGCCACCTGGTCAAGCACAGAAGCCAGCTGAAGGACAAGAAGCGGATGCTTTGCCGGGACTGCGCCTAGCCACAGGCCCCCGCCTTCCAGCCGCCAGTCTTGCCGCCGCGGTGTCGGGCGTGGCCCTGTGGCTTGCTCTGCCGCCCGCCGACCTGGGCCCGCTCGGCTTCGTGGCCCTGATCCCGCTGCTGTGGGCGCTGCGACCCGCAACCAAAAGGCGGCGGGGGGCCCTGCTGGGGCTGGTCTTCGGCCTGGCGTTCTATGGGCCGCTTCTGTCGTGGCTGATCCCCGTGTCGGTGCTCGGGTGGGCGGCCCTGTCGATCGGCGTGGCCGCCTTCCTGGCCATCTTCGGAGCGCTGATCCCGGTGCTGTGGCGAGACGAATGGCCGATCCGTACCGCACTGGCCATCGGGGCGGCGTGGGCGTTCGTGGAATGGCTCCGGGGCGTGTGGCCGTTCGGTGGGTGGTCGTGGGTCAGCCTGGGAGCGACGCAGCACGACAACCCCCTGCTGCTTCCGGTGGCCTCGGTGGTGGGGGCCCTGGGGCTGGGATTCCTGGTGGCGGCGATCAACGCGCTCGTGCTCTTGGCGCTGCTCCGAGTAGGGGAGTGGCGGCGGGCCCTGGTTCCCACGGTCCTGGCCGCTGGCCTGGCCTTCGTGCCCGTAGCCATTCCCATCTCCGAGCCCTCGGGTCCCCCGGTGGACGTGGCCATCGTCCAGGGCAACGTCCCTCTGACGGTGGCCACCCGCAGCCGGATCATCGTGGACCGGCAGGTGGCAGAGAGCCACGCCCAGCTGCACCTCCAGCTGGGCGGGGATCCCCCCGACCTGGCCGTGTGGCCGGAGAACGCTCTCGACCGCGACCCCACCAGGGATCCGGAGATCGGTCCCGTCGTCGAGGACTCGATCCGAGCCGTGGGGGCATGGACGCTGGTCGGAGCGATCACTCAAACGGAGGACGGTCGGCTCCTGAACGAGGAGCTCCTGTACGCACCCGAGGCTCAGGTGACGGACAGGTATGCCAAGAACCACCTCCTGCCTTTCGGGGAGTACGTCCCCGGGCGCGACCTGCTCGACTGGATCCCCGACATCCGGCGGGTGCGTGCGGATCTGTCGCCGGGTACCGAGCCCGGGCGCTTCGACATCCCCTCAGGCCGGTTCGCCGCGGTCATCTGCTTCGAGAACGCCTTCGACGAGCTGGTCCGGGAATCGGTGACCGGCGACGTGGGGTTCCTGGTGGTCTCCACGAACAACTCGACCTTCGGGCTGAGTGCCGCCCCCGAGCAGCACCTGGTGCTCTCGGAGCTTCGGGCGGTGGAGAACGGGCGGTGGGTGGTCCACGCGGCACTCTCGGGGATCAGCGCGTTCGTCTCCCCTGAGGGCGAGGCCGTTCAACGTACGCCGCTGTTCGAACGAGCCCTGAGGAGGGGCGACGTTCCGCGGGCCACCGGGCGCACGATCTACAACGTCATCGGCGGGTGGGTGCCGCTGGCGATCTTCCTGCTGCTGGCGGTGTTCTACCTGGTGCCGCGGCGCTCCCAGCGGCGTCCGGTCCCTCCGCTCGATGAGGATCCCCGGATCGCGGTGATCCTCCCGACGTACAACGAGCGGGACACGGTCGAGGAGGTCATCGGCCGGATCCTGACCGCCGAGCGGGTCGACGTCAAGGTGGTGGACGACTCCTCGCCCGACGGAACCGGGGAAATCGTCCGCAAGCTCGCCGAACGAGAGCCTCGCGTGACGCTCGTGGACCGGCCCGAGAAGGGGGGACTGGCCAGCGCCTACCTCGACGGGTTCGTGCTGGCCATCTCGGAGGGCTACGACCTGGTCGTGGAGATGGACGCGGATCTGTCCCACAGCCCGGAAGAGCTTCCCGCGCTCCTCCAGGGGGCCGCCGACCACCACCTCACGATCGGGAGCCGGTACGTGCCCGGCGGGAGGATCACCAACTGGGGAGCGTTCCGGCGCCTCCTGTCCAGAGGGGGAAACTGGTACGTGCGGTTCCTCCTGGGCATCCCGGTGGCCGATGCGACCAGCGGCTTCCGGGTGTACCGGTGGGAGACGCTTCGGGAGCTGGTCACCCACCCGCTTCGCTCCGAGGGCTACGCGTTCCAGGTGGAGCTGGCGTACCGGGCGTGGCGACGCGGGATGGCCGTGGGAGAGGTCCCCATCACCTTCGAGGAGCGGCGACACGGCCACTCCAAGATCTCCCGAGCCATCGTCGCCGAGGCCCTGTGGCAGGTGTTCGTGTGGGCCGTGCGCGACCGTGTTCTCCGCCGACGCCCTCCGTCGAGGGCGCGGCATCCAACCGCCCTGGGAAAGGCAGCCTGACGGTGCGGGTGATCATCGATTGCGGCGGCCACCCGCCGGAGTAGCCGGCCGTTTCTCCGCCTCCCCAAGGATCCGGGGCAGGTCGTCCATCCACTCCAGCACGGCCCGCTCGTACCGAACGCCGAACGTCAGGGTGGCGAGCTGATATGGATCGGGGGAGTCCCCGGCCTCCTCCTCCATCGCGGTGTAGCGAGCCAGACGTTCCTGGTGCACGACGCGATGATCGGCGACGAACTCGAGCAGCCGATCGGGCCCCAGCCAGGCCCCGAATGCCAGCGTGAGCAGTAGGGGATAGCGGATCTGCTCTGACCCCGGGGGTTGAGCGATCCATTCCCCGAACGCGGCTCGTCCCGCCGCCGTCAGCCGGTACGGCCGGCGAGACCGCGGGCCGGTCTCGCCGGCCTTCACCAATCCCCGATCGGCCAGCGACGCCAGCTCCCGGTACACCTGGCTCTGGGTCAGGGTCCAGAAGTCCCCGATGACCATCTCGGCCATCCGGACCAGCTCGTAGCCACTGAACTCCCCGTGGTGCAGGAACCCCAGGAGCGAGGCGGCCGTCGGATTGAGTCCTCGGTCTGTCTCCATCGATCCCACCCCTCTTGACGTTCCATTATGGAAGGTCTACGCTCGGAATCATACTCCACTGTGGAACGTCAGGAGCCAAGGACATGAGACCGATCGTGCTGATCGTGCACATCGTGGCCGGAAGTGCCGGCTTGCTGCTGGGGCCGCTGAGCATGCTGCTACCGGAGCGCTTCTCCTGGCACCCCAGGGCCGGGATGGCCTATCAGGTCTCCGTGGCCCTGGTCAGCGCCACGGCGGCGGTCCTGGTGCTTCTCAAGCCCGAGCTGTGGTTCCTGGGCCTTCTGGCCGTGGGCACCGAGGCGGCCGCCCTGGGAGGCTGGCTGGTCTCTCGAAGCCGCCGTCCCGGGTGGCGGGTGCTCCGATTCCGCCTGATCTGGGGCTCGTACATCTCCCTGATAACGGCCGTGGTGGTGGTGAGCACCGACGTCGTGCCCCTGTGGTTCGTCCCCACGGTCATCGGAGCGCCCGTCATCGAGGTCACCGCCCACCGGATGAGACCACTCTCCCAATCCCCCATAACCACCATTACGTCAAGTTAGCAATCGAGAGCTGGCCGCATGGGCCTCCCCTGGTGGGGCCGGCTTCAGGGCCGGATCCGGGTGGGCGGGACCGCCTCCGGGGACTCCCGGTAGCTCTCCGGGGGGTGCCATTCCCTGAGCGGGCCGATCTCCCGGGCCCGCCTGGCGAAGAGCGGGGCCACATAGGCCTCGAACACCACGGTGGTGGGCACGGCCAGGAGCGGGTACCCCAGCAGCCAGGCTCCGGTGGCCAGGGACAGCCACCCGATGATCCGCACGAGCGGGGGGACACGGCCTCGGGATCGGGTGGCCCTGATGTCCTCCTGGAGCTTGGCCCGAACGTAGTCGAAGTCCCAGCACACTCCATGAGGTACTACGGCCGCTCCCCCACGGGGGGATTGACCGGTGATCACGCGGACCGGCGCTGGCCTCGGTTCGCTCGACGGGCCACGGCCGCCTGCCACGGCAGCACCAGGACGGGGATGGCGAACTCGATGACCATCAGCACCACGAACAGGGGGTGTGGGGGGCCCACCGCGATGATCGACACTACCCTGCCGAGCGCGGCGAGCAGCAGGATCGCGCAGACGGCCCGGACGGTGCGACCCTCCGATTCGATCCCTCTCACGGTGCGGAGCACCAGCAGACCGGCGCCCAGGTACCAGGCGGCGTAGAACCGCAGCTCCGTGTCGATGCTGGCGGGGACGTCCCCGGCTCCCGGGACCAGCGCTGTCCCGGTCAGGACCGTCAACGCGCCGAACAGCACGGCAACGACGCCCAGGATGGTCCAGGTCACCCTCAGTCCTCGAGTCATCGCTCCTCCCTGGGGCTCGTGCGCCGATCCCGTGGGGGCTGAGACGCCGGCGCGCTCTGGGATGTGTGTACCAGAATGCTCAACCGATGACCCAACGTCCTGCCCGCGGCGCCGTGGTGTTCGACTGCGACGGCGTCCTTCTCGACACGGAGCGTGCCTGGACCCGGGCGGAGACCACGCTGTTCGCCCGTCACGGACAGACCTTCGGCCTGGGGCACAAGCGAGCGATGATCGGCACGTCGTTCGCGGAGTCGGCCCGCCTGCTCGAGACGATGCTTGCTCAGCCGGGGCGAGGCTCGGAGCTGCTGCGGGAGCTGGAGGGACTGGCCGCGCAGGAGTTCGTCAAGGGTGTGAATCCCCTGCCCGGTGCCGTGGAGCTGCTGGTGCTCGTTCGGAAGACCCGGCCGGTGGGCGTGGCCTCCAACACCCATCGCTCCCTGCTCGAGGTGGCCCTGTCCACGGCCTCGCTGGACGGCGCGTTCCCCGTGGTGGTGGCCGGCGACGACGTGGACCGGCCCAAGCCGGCCCCCGACCTGTACCTCCGGGCCTGTGAGCTGCTCGGCGTCCGTCCGGAAGAGGCCGTGGCTCTCGAGGACACCATCACCGGGGTCACCGCCGCCCGGGCGGCCGGCATGTACGTGATCGGGATCCCCTCGCTCCCCGACACCGAGCTCGAGGCCGACCTGGTGGTCCCCTCGCTGGCGGATCCCGCGGTCCGGGAGGCCCTGGGAGTCTGAGGGCGCCCTTGACATGGCCGTTCCCCTCGCGTATAAATCCGACCTTCAGGATAGGGAAATGGTCCGCACACGCTCGCTCGCGGGGAACATGAACCCCACTCGGATGTGTACTCCGGCCGCGTGCGCCTGTCCCCAGGCGCCGATGGGAGCGGTGCGGCTGTAGATCAGGGTCGAGGATGACCACCAGGGCCGCTCCGGCGGCCCTTTTTCTTTTCCCTGAAGGAGGAGACGGACCCAGGATGGCGATCAGAAACGATCTTTCGAGGACACCGGGCCCCTGCACGGCATGTGGAGGCGAAGGTGGGACCGGCGACGAGCGGTGCTCCATCGTGATTTGCCCCGACTGCGAGGGAACCGGGGAGCAGCCGTCCGGGAGAGCCGGAGCTGCCGGCCCGGATCCGCCGCTCCCCTCCCCCACCAACGGCCACGATCAGCGAAAGCGACGGGCTCCGCGTCCACGTGGTGAGTCCCAGTGGGCCCTGGGCTACTACGAGCCCCAGAACGCCTCGGAGCGAGCCAAGCGCGATCAGGACGGCCTGGACGTCTACGACCGGATCGTCACCGACCACGCCCGGGGCGGGTTCTCCGCGATCTCCCCGCAGGACCTCAAGGTCCGATATCGGTGGTACGGCCTGTACACCCAGCGACCCGAAGAGGACGGATTCTTCATGATGAGGATCCGGGTCCCCGGCGGGGTCCTCACCGCGGAGCAGGTGGAGGCAGTGGGGCGGATCAGCCAGCGCTTCGGTCGGGACGTGTGCGACGTCACCGACCGCCAGAACTTCCAGCTCCACTGGATCCGCATCGAGGACGTCCCGGAGATCTGGGCCCGCCTGGCCGCGGTGGGGCTCACCACCCGGCAGACCTGCGGGGACGTCCCCCGGAACGTCCTGGGGTGTCCCCTCGCCGGGGTGGCGGCCTCGGAGATCCTCGACGCCACGCCGTTCGTCCTGACCGCCAACGCCAGGCTGACCGGGACCAAGGAGTTCTCCAACCTCCCCCGGAAGTACAAGATCTCCATCTCGGGGTGCCGGGAGCAGTGCGCGGTCCACGAGGTCATGGACGTGGGGATGCCCGGCGTCCAGCTGCCCGACGGCCGCCGCGGGTTCGACCTGTGGGTGGGAGGCGGCCTGGGCACCAACCCGATGTTCGCTCAACGCCTGGGGGCCTTCGTGCCACCCGAGCGTGCCGTGGAGACATGCGTGGGGGTCACCACGCTGTTCCGTGACTACGGCTACCGGCGCTCCCGGACCAAGGCTCGCTTGAAGTTCCTGATGAAGGACTGGGGGCCGGAGCGCCTCCGGGAGGTCCTGGAGCGAGAGTACCTGGACGGTCCGTTGGAGGACGGCCCCGCTCCCCCACCTTCCTCCGCCGTCCACAGAGATCACCTGGGGGTCACCCCACAGAGGGACGGGCACGCCGCGGTGGGTCTGGCCCCGGTGGCCGGACGGATCTCCGGCTCCCGGCTCGTCCAGGTCGCGGACCTGGCCCGGAGGTTCGGCAGGGGCAGGCTACGGACCACCACCCAGCAGAAGATGCTGGTCCTCGACGTCCCCCAGGATCGGGTGGAGCCGCTGGCCGGCGAGCTCGAGTCGCTGAACCTTCCCACTAGGCCGGGCGCGTTCCGGGCCGGAGTCATAGCCTGCACCGGCATCGAGTTCTGCAAGCTCGCGGTGGTGGAGACGAAGCATCGCGCCGGGTGGCTCATCGAGGAGCTGGAACAGCGGCTCCCGGGCGTCACCGACGCGCTCCGGATCAACCTCAACGGGTGCCCCAACTCCTGCGCCCGGTTCCAGCTGGCCGACATCGGCCTCATGGGATCGCTGGTCCCCGGGGCCAACGGGGAGCGGGTGGACGGCTTCCAGGTCCACCTGGGAGGACACCTCGGTGGCGAGTACCGGTTCGGGAAGAAGGCCAAGGGGGTCCGGGTGGCCGCCGACGACCTCCCCAACTTCATCGAGCTCCTGGCCCGGTGCTGGCTGACGGAGCGGGACGAGGGCGAGGACTTCTCGGCCTGGGTCAACCGGCTGCCGGAACGAGAGGTCGAGGGCCTGCTGGCCCTGGCGACGCGATGAGCACGCAGACCGGTCCCAGCGTCACGCCGCACGCCGAGCCGTTCCACTGCCCGTACTGCGGCCTGGACGAGCTGCGGCCGGACGAGGACCAGGGAACGTGGTCCTGCGAGGCGTGCACGCGGGTGTTCTCCCTCCGCCTGCTGGCGGTCAGGAGCTAGCCATGGCGTTCGGGTATCCCGTCAGCCTTGAGCTCGCCGATCGGAACGCGGTGGTCATCGGGGCCGGAGCGGTGGCCCAGGGCAAAGTGGAACCGCTGGTCGAGGCGGGGGCGTGGGTCACGGTCATCGCCACCGGTCCCCGGAAGCGCCTCGACCGTCTGGCGAGCGATGACCGAATAACCGTGCTCCGGCGGACCTTCGAGCCAGGGGACCTGGAGGGAGCGTTCCTGTGTGTGGCGCACTCGGAGGAGCCCGAGACTCGGGCGGCCATCTACCGCGAAGGACAGGAGCACGGGGTGCTGGTCAACGTCATGGACGATCCGCCCCACTGCGACTTCGCCGCTCCCGCGGTGGTTCGCCGGGGAGACCTGATCATCGCGGTGTCCACGGGAGGCCGGTCTCCGGCCCTGGCCCGCCGGCTGCGCATCGACCTCGAGGAGCGGTTCGGGCCCGAATGGGCGGAGATGCTCGTCGTGCTGGAGCGGGCCCGGCACCTGACCCTGCCGGCCCTTCCGGACCTGGGTGAGCGCTCCCGGCGGTGGGAGCGGGCCCTGGACCTCGACGAGGTGCGCGACCTGGTCCGAGTGGGCCGCCCGGACGAAGCTCGGGACCGCCTGGTGGGCCGGTTGCTCCAGGAGGGCGCGGCGTGAGCGGGATCGTCTATCTGGTGGGCGCGGGGCCGGGCGACCCCCGCCTGATCACCCTCCGGGGCGCCGAGGTCCTCCGCTCCGCCGACGTGGTCGTTCACGACCGGCTGTCGTCTGCGGCCCTCCTGGACCTGGCTTCCGTCAGGGCCGAGCGGGTGGACGCCGGCAAGTTGCCGGGCGGAGGGCGGTCGCAGGACGACATCAACCGTCTCTTGGTGGCCCGGGCCCGCGCGGGGAAGTCGGTGGTCCGGCTCAAGGGCGGCGACCCGTTCGTATTCGGACGCGGCGGGGAGGAAGCCCTGGCCTGCGCCCGGGCCGGCGTGCCGGTGGAGATCGTCCCCGGGGTGAGCTCCGCGGTGGCTGCCCCGGCCTCGGTGGGGATCCCCTTGACCCACCGAGGCCTGTCATCGAGCGTCACGGTGCTGACCGCGGCCGGGGCCGGCGGACAGGACCCCGACCTCCGGGCCTCGGCCACGGCTTCCGACACGCTCGTGGTGCTCATGGCTGCGGGGAGGCTCGAGGCCACGTGCCGGTCCCTGATCGAGGGAGGACGACGCGCCGACGAGCCCGCCGCCATGATCCAGTGGGCCACCACATCGCGTCAGCGCTCGGTGACCGGCACTCTTGCGGATCTCCCCGATCTGGCCGCAGGCGCGGACATCGGCCCTCCCGCAACACTGGTTGTGGGGTCGGTCGTCACGCTCACGGCCCATGTTGCCGGCGCGCTGGAAGACGCTCGGCTCCTCTCGTCGGAGGAGCTACCGCCTCAGGGGACGAGCTCGAAGCCCTCGGTGGCGAAGTCCCTGTCGAAGGCGAAGGCCCGGGCGATCCCCTGATCGCGCATCATCTCGAAGCTAACCCAGTCCACGAAGGAGGGACGCCGGCGAACCGCGGCCAGGTGAGCACGGAGAGCCGACACGTGGAGGACTTCGTCCACGTAAAGGATCGATACCGCGGGCAGATAGGCGTCTGCCAGGACTCGGGTCGCTGAAGGCGCCAGGCGGGCCCGAACGAGGGCAAGGGATTCCACGACCACATAGGAATGCGTGGACAGGATCTCCGAGGGGTCTCCCCCGGGGCCTGCCATCCACTCGGTCGCCGCTTCGTGGTTGACGTCGTCCTCGTCGAGCAGAGCGAACAGCGCCGATGTATCCACCAGGGTCGTCATCCGAAGTCATGCCCGAGGTATCGGTCGTGCTCCTCGCTGATGTCTGAGTGTCCGGATCGGAACCCTCCGAGGGAACTCACCATCCGTCGCCGGGCCGCCTGTTGATCAGGCTCACCCAGGAACCGATCAACGGCTCGTCGGATAAGTTCGGCTACCGACACATCCAGTTCCGCGGCTCGCATTCGGAGCTCTCGCGCCTGGGTTTCCGTCAGCTGGATCTGCGTTCGCTCCATGACCATCATGATAGCAGCCCGAGACGTTATGATTACAGACCAAAACCAAACTAGTATGAACGCCCGCTCTACCAGGCTCATGGGGATGCCGAGGCGGACGGCGGTTTCCTCGAGGTTCCGATCCGTCAGCCCAGCGGCCCCCGGAGGCGCTCAGGGTAGGCGACCCCCCGGTCGCGGAGGACGGCGGCGGTGGCCCGCTTGATTCCCGTCAACGCCGTGCCGCGACCGAGCTCTTCCCGGACCGCCGACAGCTCCGCCTGGAGACGCTCTGCCCGAGGTTCGTCGCCGTCCACGAACGCGTGCTTCAGGCGGACCAAGAGGTCCGGACGGGCATTGGCCACCGCCGAGACGCACCCGGCTGCTCCGGCCCGAAGGGCATCGAGGACCAGGCCGTCCGAGCCCATCAGGATCCGGAACGGCCGTCCCCGCGTGGCGTCGAGGTATTCGCGGTGCCGCTCCACGGACTTGGTAGAGTCCTTCAGCCCGGCCACTCCCTCGTCGGCCAGCTTGGCGACGACCGCGGGTGACAGCTCGTTCCCAGTGCGGGCGGGGATCGTGTACGCGTACGTGGGGACGTCGCCCATGGCCCCAGTCACCGCCCGGTAGTGATCTAGGATTTGTCCGTCCTCGAGAGCGTAGAAGTAAGGCACCACCGCGGAGACACCGTCTGCCCCCGCCCCCAGGGCCCGGCGAGCCAGGCGAACCGTAGCGTCCGTAGCGGGCCTTCCGACATGGGCCAGCACCGTGATCCGACCACCCCCCGCGGTGACCGCCGCGGCCACCAGCTTGACCACCTCGTCGTCGTCCAGCAGCGGGCCCTCGCCTGTCGTGCCGGCCGGCATGACGGCGTCCACCCCTTGGGAGGCAAGGAAGGCCACATGCTCCTGGAGGATGGCGACGTCCGGACGGCCGTCCTCGCCGAACGGAGTAAGGAGGGCGGCGATGACCGTCGGTTCGTCCACCGCTACGGCACCAGGACCGCGCGGCCCCGGATCCGGAGGTCGCGCAGATCGGAGATCGCCTCGTTGATCCGCTCGAGCGGGTACTCGGTGGTCTCCAGCCGGATCTTGCCCCGCCCGGCCAGGGCCAGGAGCTCCATCATCTCGGCCGAGGTCCCCCCGACGTTCCCGATCACCATCTTCTCGGTGAGGAACTCCATCGTGGGAATCTCCAGCGTCCCGCCGTATCCGATCACCAGGTAGGCCCCCCCCGGGCGGAGCATGGCCATCGCCTGACCGGGGACGTTGCCCTCGGCCACGAAGTCGAGAACGGCGCCCGCCCCTAGCCCTCCGGTCAGCTCCAGCACCCGGTCCGCCGGGTCCTGGCTCCCGTCGATCACTTCGTCCGCTCCGAGGTCCTCGGCCAGCCGCCGGGCCGTCGCGGAGATCTCGACCGCCAGGATCCGGACGGGGCTCAATGCCCTGAGGGCCTGGATGCCTACGTGCCCCAGGCCCCCCACGCCGATCACCACGACGGTACCGTTCGGCTCCACCAAGCGAGTGGCCCGCTTGACCGCGTGGTAGGCGGTGAGGCCGGCATCGGCGAAGGGGGCGGCCGCGTTCGGCTCCATCCCCTTCGGGAGGCCGATCATGTTCCGCTCTTTCGCCTTCAGCAGGTCGGTGAAGCCACCGTCGCGCTGGATCCCGATCCACACCAGCGACTCGCACAGGTTGTCGGTCCCCCGACGGCACGCCGGGCACACGCCGTCCGAAAGCCCGGGGAGGACCAGGACCGGATCGCCGGGGCGAACGTGACGGACCGCGGGGCCCACCTCCTGGACCCACCCCGCGTTCTCGTGGCCCAGGATGTAGGGCGGCTCCACCACGAGGGCGTCGTCCCACAGGCCCTGGATGACGTGCAGGTCGGTGCGGCACAGGCCGGCGCCGCCAACGCGCACCAGCACCTCGTCAGGCTCCTCGATGGACGGCTCGGGGACGTCTTCGAGCCGCAGGAACTGGTCGCCCTTGAGGTCCTCGTCGTATCCGTACAGCCGAGCTGCCCTCATCGAGTCCATTCCCGGTGCGGAGCGTGCCCCGTAACCCGGCAGGGTAGGCGGTACAGCGTGGTGCTGGCGGTCACGTACAGCGTTCGGGCGTCATCGTCCCCCCAGGCCAGGTTGGCCGCCGTCTCCGGAAACGAGACATGACCCAGGACCTGCCCTTCAGGCGAGCAGATCCACACTCCACCCGGTCCCGTGCTGAAGATGTTGCCGTCCCGATCGAGCTTGAGCCCGTCGGGTACGTCGCCTTCCTCCGGAAACGTAACCAACACATCGCCTCCCGAGAGCCGCCACCCCTCGCCAACGTCGAAAGCCCGCAGGTGGTTCCGCTCCGAGTCCGCCACGAGGAGTCTCCCTTCATCGAGGCTCAGGGCCAGCCCGTTCGGGCCCTCGAAGTCGTCGATCAGGAGCTCGGGCTCCTCAGTGCCCGCGGACAGCCGATACACGCCCCGGACAGGCTGCTCCTGATCTCCCGGACCCCCGAACCCTTCGCTGAGGCCGTAGTGAGGGTCGGTGAACAGGATGGAGCCGTCGGAGCTCACCACGAGGTCGTTGGGCGCGTTCAGCCGCTTTCCTCGGTAACGGTCCACCACGGTCGCCGGCTGGCCGCCCGCCTCCCGGGTGATCCGCCGGGTTCGGTGCTCGCATGACAGCAGCATCCCCTGGCGGTCGTAGGCCAGGCCGTTTGCAAAGTTGCTCGGCTTGCGCAGCACCTCCACCCCTCCGGCCTGCGTCCACCTGTACATGGAGTCGCCGGCCAGATCGACAAACGTGAGGGCCCGGCGTCCGAAGTGCCACACGGGGCCCTCCAGGAACTGGAAACCGCTCGCCAGCCGCTCCTGCTCGGCTCCCGGATCGATCAGCGCTTCCGCCTCGCGCTCGAACACCCTCATCGGTCTTCCTCCCAATCCGACAGAACAACCTGCCACCGTGGGTCGACCGGCCGGTCGACGAGGCGAACGCGCAGGGTCCCGATACCCTCGATCTCTCCCTCGATCACGTCGCCGGGACCGCACGGCCCCGCCGGGGGTGTGCCCCCGGTGACCAGGTCCCCCGGCTCCAAGGTGGAGAAGGTCGAAATGAAAGACACCAGTTCAGGATGTTGGAGCCGCATCTCCTTCGTGGACGATTCGGCTTCAACCGCATCGTTCCGGCGCCGGATCATCCGCAGGCCCCCGGACGGATCCACCTCGTCCGGAGTGACCACCCAAGGGCCGCAGGGGGCAAAGCCGTCCACGTTCTTGGCCCACTGCTGGTGATCGCGGCTCACCAGTTCGATCTCGTGGAACACCAGGTCGTCCAGGATCGTGTACCCGAAGATGGCGGCTCGGCCCTCTTCAGGCGTTGCCTCGGTCAGCCGCCGTCCCACCACCGCGGTCAGCTCCCACTCGTGGAAT
Organism: Actinomycetota bacterium; assembly: GCA_050692555.1. Lineage (GTDB taxonomy): Bacteria > Actinomycetota > UBA4738 > UBA4738 > CALAEC01 > DAITPV01. Next base: position 16,371 of record JBOGVS010000012.1, on the reverse strand, counting down.
ACGGTGCCGTAGCCGGAGGGGACCCCTACCTCCGAGTCGTGGCCGGTGAGGGCGGAGGGAGCCTTGAGGAAGATGTTCGGGGCCTTGAGGTGCTCGAGACCCAGCATCCGCCGGTAATCCTCGAAATTCAATCCGGTGCACCAGATCTTCGAGGGCTGTGGGACCGGGGGAAGGAACCGGGCCTCCGCCAGGGCCACCCGGGGCCCATCGCTGCTGGTCAGGTCGGTGGCATCCCCGCCCGCGGCCAGGAACGATTGGAGGTCCGGGGCGAGGTCCACGGCGTCGATGAGGTCGTGACCGTCGATCCGGCCCCACGCGGTCCGCGCCTCGAGCTCGACCGTGGCTACCCTCATGGCCCCCCGTCTCCCGAGGCATCCGAGAACATGGCCCACGCGCCCAGAGCACCCAGCGGCTGGTCCATGTACTCGATCGCCGTCACCCAGTCCTCCTTGCCCAGGAGGTGCCGGTACGCCTGGGCCAGGGCGCTGCCACCGGCGATCACGACTCGAGTAGGTGGATCAGAGTGGGCCCGCAGGGCGGTGCGGAGGGAGAGGAGATCGGTCCCGGCCACGGCTCCATGGACGAACGCGGAGCACGTGTCCGGTCCCATGCCATGGACCCGGTTGAGCAACCGGGCGGCGAACAGGGCTCGGCTGATCCCGGCCCGCTCCGCCAGCCGGGCGCCCTCCTCCACCGCCCCCACGTCGCGAAGGTCACCGGTCGGGTCCACCAGCTCGGACAGGATGGTCTCGCGGTGGAGGGCCCACAGGAGCTCCCCCGAGAGGGTGGTCATGCTCCAGCCGATGCGTCCCCGAAGGTCGACCCCGACGAACTTCGTGTGGGAGCCGGCCGACAGGTAGAGGATCGGTGGGTCGACCGACCCCAGGGACAGGAGCCCCACCACCTCAGTCTCCTCGCCCCTCATGAAGTCGATCTCGGCGAGATCAGGGGCGTCGCTCCGGACCCCGGGGATGAGATACACGGGAGCCGGGAGGGCACCGTCCACCCGCCGCCGCATGGCGTCCACCAGCGCGCGGCGGTCCGCGGGGGCTTCGAGGTGAGATACCTCCTCCAGGCCCAGCTCCGAGGTGATCATGCCGAAGGCGACCACCGCCCGAACGTCATCCCACGATCGCCCGCTGTCGCCGAGGGCACCGTCGCACACCGATCGGACCTGGCCCAGGAGGTCGAAGCGTTGCTGCCACCTGGCCACGTCCTTGGCCCCCCCTCGGATAGAGGCCCCAGCCAGGACCTTCCCCGCATCCACCACCCACGCCCGCGTCGACGTGGTGCCGGAGTCAACCGCCAGGATGACCATCGGAGGACTCCCGTTGGGCGCCCAGGCGTCGGCCGATCTCAGCGGCAGCCGAGCGAGCGGCTTCGGCGAGCGGCCCTCGCAGCAGGCGTTCCGGGAGGCGCTGGGCGGGCCCGGAGATGGACAGACCGGCCACCATCTCCCCGTGCGGGCCGAGGATGGCGGCCCCCACACACCGGACGCCCGGTTCGTGCTCCTCGAGGTCGAGCGAGTACCCGCGCTTGCGGATCCGTTCGAGCTCCGCCCGCAAGGCCTCTGGCTCGGCGATGGTGTTCGGCGTGTACGAGTGGAGCGTGCCCTGTTCCTCAAGGGTAGTCACGGGATCCTCTGGGAGCGCGGCCAGCATGGCCTTGCCCAGCCCCGTACAGAATGAGGCGGCGGTCCGCCCCACCCGGGACATCATGATGCCCACCGCGTGGGTGCTCTCCAGCTTTTCGAGGTAGACGACCCGGAGCTCATCGTCGAGGACCCCCAGGTGGACCGTCTCGTTGAACTCGGAACGGAGATCGGTGAGCACCGGCATCGCTTCTCGCCGGAGGTCCGTCTGCTCCAGGTAGGCCTGGCCCAGCTCCAGGCATCGCACACCCAGGCGGTAACGGTCGTGGTCGGGGACCCGCTCCACCAGCCCCGTTCCCTCGAGGGTTCGGAGCATCCGGAACACCGATGCCTTGGCCAGGCCCGATCGGGCGGCGAGCTCGCCGAGCGATGCACCCCCGTCGCTGCTCCGGAGGAGCTCGAGGAGGCGCGCCGCTCGGACCACGGCACGGACGACGTAGCCCTCTCCACGCGCGTCCAGCTTGACCTCCCGCTCCACGGTCACGTCGTTGTTCCCACGCGGTCCCTGGGCTCCGACGCCGGCGCGCCGGCGGTCGGGCGGCGACCTCCGACCAGCCGCCCGAGCGTCTGTCCGATCTCCGTCCGCCACATGTCCACCCCCACGGCAAGCGCGATGATGCCTCCCAGGGCGATCTCCTGCCAAGCGGCGGGCACGCCGTGCAGGTTCAGGCCGTTCTGGACCACCACGATGGTCAGGGCCCCGAACAGCGTTGCGAAGATGTTCCCATGGCCGCCGAACAGGCTGGCCCCTCCGATCACCGCCGCAGCGATCGCCGTGAGCTCGTAGCCCTGTCCGTAGTTCGGGGATCCGGAGTCAAGGCGTGCGGTCAGGAGTACCCCGGCCAGGCCGGCCATGAACCCGGCGATCACGAAGGCCTTCGTCCGCACGCGGTTCACGCTGATCCCCGACAGCCGGGCCGCGGACTCATTCCCGCCCACGGCGTAGATGTTCCTTCCGCCCTCCGTGTACCGGAGATACGCCCACGCGGTCCCGTACAGCACCATCACGTAGACGAACGGGAGCGGCATACCCAAGAAGGTCCGGTAGAAGAGCGGGTTCAGCTGGGGCGACACCGAGAAGATGGGAGCACCCTGCGTATACAGGAAGGCCAGTCCCCGAAAGATGGCCAGGGTCCCCAGCGTGAAGATGAAGGACGGGATCCGCCCGTACGAGGCGAAGAACCCGTTGACCAGCCCCAGGCCGGCGGCCATGGCGATCACCAGGAGGATGGACAACGGCACCGGCACGCCCGTCTTTTTGATCAGCCCTGCCAGGATGACGCTGGCCAGAGCGACCAGCGACCCCGAGGACAGGTCGATTTGCGCCGTGAGGATGACGATGGTGGCCCCGATGGCCACGATGGCGATGATCGAGACCTGGAGCCATACGTTGATCAGGTTCTGGCGGCTCAGGAACCGCTCGGTACTCAGGGCCACCCCGACGGCGACCAGGAGCATGATGAGGAGCGGCCCTGCCACGGGCGTGCGGAAGAACCTGCCGATCCTCTCCACGGTCACGCCCCCCTTGCCAGGTCGGTGGCCGCCATTTCGACGAGCTCGTGCTCGGTGAGGGAGCCTTGAGCGGCCGTGTGAACGATCTGGCCCTGCCGCACAACCGCCACCCGGTCGCTGATCATCAGGAGCTCCGGATAGTCCGAGCTGATCAGCAGGATCGAAATCCCCCGCGTTGTGAGCTCGTTCATCACCCGGTACACCTCGAACTTCGCTCCGACATCGATCCCCTGAGTGGGCTCGTCAAGGATCAGTACTTTGGCCTCCGAGAACAGCCACCGTCCCAGGACGATCTTCTGCTGATTACCCCCCGAGAGGTACCGCACGCTCACCCCGCCGGCCCGCCGGTCGACCCGGAGGTGGTCCATCAGCGCACCGGTCCTCCGACGCTCGCGGCCAAGGCTCAGGACGGGCCCCCGCTTCACGGCGGCGAGATTGGCGATGGACACGTTCGGGGGACCCGGGAAGTTGAAGAACAGGCCGTCGGCTTTGCGGTCCTCCGGCACCAGAGCGATCCCTGCGGCGATGGCCTCGTCAGGAGAACGGGGGCGAATCGGTCCCCCGTCGATCCGAATCTCGCCCTCCAGGATCGGGTCGATCCCGAAGAGCGCCCGGGCGATCGCGGTCCTCCCCGAGCCGATGACGCCACCGAGGCCCAGGATCTCTCCCGCCGCGAGTGAGAAGGAGACGTCGCGGACGTACCGCGTGCGCAGGTTCCGAGCCTCCAGGCGAGGCCGGCCGAGCTCCGGACGGTCTCTGACGAAGTACTCTTCCATGTCGCTGCCGATCATCATCCGGACGACCTCTCGGACCGAGGTCTGGTTCTTGGGAGCCTCACCCACCAGCCGACCGTCCCGCAGAACGGCGATCCGGTCGGCCACCCCGAACACCTCGTCAAGGCGGTGCGAGATGTACAGCATGCTTGTCCCCTGCCGGGCAAGCAGCCGGATCACCTCGTGGAGCCGGCCGATCTCCTCGGGTCCCAGGGCGGCGGTAGGCTCGTCAAGGATCAGCAGGGTCATGCGGCCGGACAGAGCCTTGGCGATCTCCGCGAGCTGCTGCTCTGCCACGGACAGGTCGCTGACCGGCCGGCCGGGGTCGATCGAAACCGACAACCGGTGCAGGGTCCGGGCCGCTTCACGACGGGCGCGCGCCCAGTCCACGATCGGTCCTCGGCGAGGAAGTCTGCCGAGGAAGATGTTCTCCGCGACCGTGAGCGACGGCACCAGTGAGGATTCCTGGTAGAAGACGGCCACCCCCAGCTCCCGGGCCGCCGCGGGGTCGCGGAGTTCCACCCGCTCCCCCCGGTGGTAGAGCTCCCCCTGGTCGGGATGGTGGACGCCGGCCAGACACTTGGCCAGTGTGCTCTTGCCGCTGCCGTTCTCGCCTACCAGGGCCGCGATCTCGCCCTCGCGGAGAGTCAGGGAGACGCCGTCCAGGGCGCGGACGCCCGGGAACGACTTCGAAACGTCTCGGACCTCCCAGAGCGGACCCACGCCACCCATGGAGCCGCTAGCACTCGTAGTCCTTGGACGGCGGCGGGTACAGCCGATCCTCCTGGCACAGGTACTGCATCACGTTGGTTTCATCGACGATCTGGGTCGGAGTCTCGATGTAGAACCCCGTGAACTCCTTGTTCATGCAGTCCATCATCACGTCGAGGACCGTCTCGCCCATCTCGAACGGCGTCGTGTTGACGGTCGCCTCCCACTCGCCGGCATTGATCTCCTCGAGCGCTTGGGTGTCGCCGTCATTGCCGAGGACGATCACGTCGCGGTCGAGGTCCTCTGCAGCCTTGTTCGCCCCAATGGCCATGTAGTCGTTGGCAGCGAAGACCATCTCGATCTCCGGGTGGGCCTGGAGCATATCCATGCCAGCCCGGTTCCCGCCCTCGACGTTCCAGTCGCCGGGAAGGCTCTCAACGACGTCCATGCCCTGCTCGCCCTCGATGGCATCGAGGAAGCCGCCGACCCGCTCCGTGGAGTGGTAGCCGGGCAATCCCTCGATCACCCCGATCTTCGCCTGGCCGTCGACCATCTCGATGGCGTAGTCGCCGATCTTGCTGGTCCCCTTGCGTTGCTGGTACCCCACCACGCCATGCACCGGGGTCGGGAAGTCAGCGATGTCGGAGTTCACGATGACCAGGGCGATCCCGCCGTCCACGGCCTGCCTCACCAGCGGCGCCGCGGCCTTCTCGTCATGAGTCGACAGGATGATCCCGTCTACTCCCTGGGTCAGGACGTCCTGAATCATGCCGATCTGGCCCTCGATGTCGGCCCCGCTCTGCGGGGCGAGCATGAACGTCTCGGCGTTCACCTCCTGGGCCTTGGCCTTGAGTCCCTCGCCGATGGCCAGGTAATAGGGGAACTCCGTCGCCGGCGGCATGTACGCGATCCGCGGCGTACCGCTCCCGTCGTAGGCGACGTTCTCGCAGCTCGCCTGGGCCTTGTTCCCCGTGGCGGTATCACCGCCAGCGCCGCCGGACCCGCCACCCGTGGTCTCGAGCTCGCCGCACGCAGTGAGCACGGCAACCGACACGAATAGCAACAGACGACCGCTCCGCATGACCCCACCTCCTGTCTCGGCTGACGGAACAGTGTCTCGCCTAGCGCAAAGAACGGTAGGCCAGGCACGAGGACGAAGTCAAGCCCGAGCTTGACTCTGCCCCCCGTGAACGGGTAGGAAGGATTTCAGCACACGGTACTCGGTTTCGTGGAACGAAATACACCGCCCAAGGAAGCGGGTAGGCCCTCGATGCTCAGGGTCGAAGGCCTGTCGAAGTCGTTCGCAGGGACCCGGGCCCTCCGTTCCGTGAGCCTCGGCGTTCAGTCCGGTGAGGTCCATGCCCTGATCGGGGAGAACGGTGCGGGGAAGACCACGTTCTTGATGATCGTCTCCGGCGTGTTCCCTCCCGACCGGGGTCACGTCGTGGTGGATGGGCGGGAGATGCGGTTCACGACCCCGAAGGACGCCCAGGCCGCCGGGATCGGAACGGTGTTCCAGGAGCTCAGCCTGGCGCCGGCCCTGACGGTCGCCGAGAACATCTTCGCCGGACGAGCCCCGACCCGGTGGGGGCTGATCGATCGCCGGCAGATGCACCGCAGAGCGCGGGACCTCCTGCGGCTGCTCGGATCCGATATCCCTCCGGACGCTCCGCTGTCCGATCTGGGGCGCGGCGCTCTCCAGGCCGTCGAGATCGCCAAGGCGCTATCGCTCGATGCGCGCGTCTTCCTGATGGACGAGCCGACGGCGTCATTGTCCCGCGACGAGACCGAGGCGTTGTTCCGAGTGCTCCGGCGGCTCACCGAGCGAGGGATCGCGGTGGTGTTCGTGTCCCATCGGCTGGGGGAGGTCTTCGAGGTCGCCGATCGCATCACCGTACTGCGCGATGGACGGCTGATGGGGACCTTCAAGCGACACGAGATAACAGAGGAGCAGGCGGTGCGGTCGATGGTCGGCCGCGAGCTGAGCGCGCTCTACCCGGAGCGCACCGCCCCCTCTCAGAAGGTGCGCTTCGAGGTCCTCGGCGTCCGCAGCGGACCCGTTGGGCCCGTCAACCTTCACATCCGTGCCGGTGAAATCGTCGCTCTGGCCGGACTCCGGGGTGCAGGGCGGAGCCGGCTGGCCCGCGCGGTGGTCGGCGCGGCCCCGCTCGGCGGCGGAGTTGTGCGGATTGACGGAGAGCCCATCCGGGCCCGGAGCCCGTGGGAGGCCTTGCGCCACGGTCTCGCGTACGTCCCGGCCGACCGGGCTCGCGACGGCCTCTTCCCTCGGATGACGCTCGCCGAGAACCTCACGGCGGTTGCCCTCCGGTGGGTGGCCCCCGGCGGTGTGCTGCGAGGGCGAATGGTCACGGCCCTGGCGGAGCGCCTCCGATCGGAACTCGGCGTTCGGGCCGCCGCCCTCAACCAGCCCGTACGGGAGCTCTCGGGCGGGAACCAGCAGAAGGTCATGCTGGCCAAGTGGCTGGCGTCGCGACCCAGGGTCCTGATCGTGGATGAGCCCACCCAGGGGATCGACGTGGGGGCCAAGGCCGAGCTTCACCGGCTCATTGTGGACCTCGCCCAGGAAGGGCTGGCGGTCTTGCTCATCTCCTCGGACCTCCCGGAGATCCTGGGGATGAGCGACCGGATCGCGGTGATGGCGGCCGGCCGCCTCCGCGGCGTACTCGAGGGGTCCACGGCAACCGAGGAGGAGGTCCTGGCCCTGGCGGCCGGGACGGCAGAGGGGGCCGCGTGAGCGAGCAGGCGGAACCGGCCCCACCCGCCCGGGTCGACTGGCGCCGAGCCGTCCTCCGGGTAGCCGCCTTTCGGGAGATCGTTCTCATCCTCATCATCGTGATCTCTGCCCTCGTACTCTCCCGCGTCAACCCGAACTTCCTCACGGTGGCGAATTTCCGAGGGGTGCTGATCGGTGCCGTCCCCGGGGCGATCATCGCCATCGGCATGGCCATCCTTCTGGCGTCGGGGGGCTTCGATCTCTCTGTCGCCGCGGTGATGGCCCTGTGCGGGACGGTGGCGGCATTCTTCCTGGTCCAGGGGATTCCCATCCCGGTGGCCGTGCTCCTCACGCTGCTGCTGGGGGCGGTCATCGGCCTGGTCAACGGTGTCGTGGTGACGTACCTCAACGTCAACCCCCTGATCGCCACCCTTGGAACCCTGTCGATCGCCCGGGGAGTGGCTCTGGTGATGACCGAGGGATACAACATCAGCAACCTGCCGGCGTCCTTCACCGCGCTGGGCGAAGGTGGCCCGCTGGGGCTCCCGGACATGGTGTGGATCATGCTCGCCCTGGTGGTGGTGGGAGATCTGGCGCTGCGCGCGACCCGGTTCCTTCGGCAGGTCTACTACGTCGGGTCGAACGAACGAGCCGCCCGGCTCTCGGGGATCCGGGTGAACGGGCTTCGCCTGTTCACCTACTCCCTCTCGGCGACGCTGGCCGCGGTGGCCGGGATCCTTCTGGCCGCCAGGCTGAGCACCGCCGTGCCGACGGCCGGTCAGGGCCTGGAGCTCACGGTGATCGCCGCAGCGGTGATCGGCGGGGCCAGCCTGGCCGGTGGCGAGGGGACCGTGCTGGGCGCCGTACTGGGCATCCTGTTCCTCAACCTCATTTCGAATGCCCTGACGTTGTTGGGGGTGTCGATCTTCTGGCAGATGGTGGCCACCGGGGTGGTGTTGGTGATGGCGGTGAGCCTCGACATGCTGGTGCGGGGACGGGCACCGCTCGTCTCCAGATTGAAAGGAGGCTGAGGTGGAAGCGTTTCACAGCGAACTGAACCGGCGCGATTTCATGAAGGTGGCGGGAGGCACCGGTCTCGCTGCCGGCCTCCTTGCCGCCTGTACGCCTGGAGACGAGACGCAAGGAGGAACCGGAACCGCGACGACCGAGCCGATCAATCCCAACGACGAGTACGTCTTCCTGAGCATCGTGACCCAGGTGCCGTTCTGGGTGGATCACCAGCAGGCCCTGGAAGACTTCACCGATGCCACCGGGGCGAAGACGAGTTTCATCGGCCCGCCGGACTTCGACGTCCAGGGTCAGGCTCGCCAGCTCGACGACCTGATCGTCCGCAACCCGGCCGGGATCATCCTGTTCATCGGGGACGCCGACGCCATGACGCCCGGGATCGATCGGGCCGCAGACGCCGGGATCCCGGTGATCCTGGTCATCAGCGACGCGCCACAGAGCAAACGGTTCGCCCACTTTGGGATCGACGGGTTCGCGGCGGGCCAGGTGGGAGCCACCATGCTGGCCGAGGCGATCGGCGGCCAGGGGAAGGTGGCCCTGGGGACGTTCCCCTCCCCAAACGTGCTGGATCGCGTGGAGGGGTACAAGGCCTACTTCCGGGAGAACCATCCGCAGATCGAGGTGGTCCAGGTGGTGAACGACAGGGCGGACCCCTCCTACGCCCCGGAGGCCTACGCCGCGGCCCTGCAGGCGAACCCGGACCTGGTCGGGATCGGCGGCACCGACGGTGATAGCGGCCTGGGCGCGGCCACGGCCGTGGAGGAGGCAGACAAAGCCGGAGACATCAGGATCGTGGCCATGGACCGCAACGACGACATGCTGGCCAAGCTCGAGGCCGGAACCATCGTCGGCTCCGTGGCCCAGAAGAGCTACGACGAAGCCTGGCTGGCCTGCTGGCTCCTGTACTGGCTGAACCACAACCAGCTCCGGCCGGTCCCGGACTGGCGGGAAGCCGGGATCAACCCGTTGCCCGAGCAGGTCACCACCGGCGTGTGGCAGATCACACAGGAGAACCTGGGCCAGTTCAAGCACGCAACGGCGTGACTCACGGCGAGATGCGGTTGAAGGACCGGGTGGCCGTGGTCACCGGGGCCGGCCGGGGGATCGGTCGGGGGATCGCGGCCGAATTCGCTCGCGAGGGAGCCCGGGTGGTCATCGCGGAGGTCGATAAGGCCACCGCCCGGGACGCCCAAGCTCAACTCGCGGCGGCCGGAGGGACCGCCCGGGCGATCCCCTGCGACGTGGCCACCGAGGACGACATCCGGCGCCTAATAACCGAGACCGAGGAGGCGTTCGGCGGCATCGACGTGCTGGTGAACAACGCGGCCGTGGGCGTCTACAAGAGCCTTACCGAGGCTACGGCCGAGGACTTCGACCGAGCCGTGGCAGTGAACCTTCGGGGAGTGTTCCTGTGCATGAAGCACGCCACGCCCCTGCTCCGGCGCTCCGGCTCGGGCTCGATCATCAACATCGCTTCGGTGCATTCGGTTCAGAACGTGGGCGGGACGGTGCCGTACGCCGCATCGAAGGGCGGCGTCGCCGCGCTTACCCGAGCCGCGGCCATCGACCTGGGCGCGGACGGCATCCGGGTGAACGCGATCTGTCCCGGGTGGATCGACACGCCGCTGATCCGGGGGATCTTCGACGAGACCGAGGACCCGGCCGCCATGCGGGCCGCCGTGGAGAAGCGGCAGCTGCTTGGACGGCTGGGGACGCCGGAGGAGATCGGGCGGGCAGCAGTGTTCCTGGCATCCGCCGACTCCACCTACGTCACGGGATCCATGCTGTTCGTGGACAGCGGCATGACGGCTCAGCTCGAGTCATGGTCCTAGGAAAAGTGTTCCGGCCACCGCGACCATCGAGCAAGTAGTCCGAGTCAGTGGACGCCAGGTCACGCGCGCGACCCCTTACCCCCCAGGAGATCGATGCCTTCTTGGCCGAGGTCCGGCTGGCTCACCTCGGAACCGTCGACGGTCGGGGCCTTCCCAGGGTCCGGCCCGTCTGGTTCCTGTGGGACAACCGCGCATTCTGGTTCACCACAAGGATCCGGCAGCGCCACACGGGCCGCGACTGGGCCGACGGTGGGAAGGTGTCGGTATCGATCGCCTCCGATAACCAGCCCTACCGCGCGGTGATAGCCATGGGCCGGCCACATGTCGTGGGAAGAGATGAAGGACTCCTGTCGGCCGTCTCCTCACGCTACCTGGGAGAGCGGGGAAAGCAATGGACCATCGAAGCCTTGCGCCAGTCAGACCGGGTCGTGTTCAGACTGGAGCCTGCCAGCTTGATCTCGTGGGACTATGGCTCTCTGCTCTAGGGACCCCTCACCCTGACACGGAAGAGCAAAACCGGGTCGGTGATCCCCTTCAACATCGCCGCATCGGTTCGCTCGAACTGCCATGCGGGGTTGTGCACGGCCTCCGCCACGGCCTCGCTCACCAGAACCTCTCCCGGCCCGGCCGCCTCGGCGATGCGAGAGGCCAGATTGACGGTCCCCCCGAACAGGTCCAGGTCTCGCTCGACGACCGGGCCGGCGTGGACTCCCGCGTGGGCGAGGAGGCTACCGTCGACGCTCAAGGCCCGGACGAGATCGAGGGCGGCCTCGAGGCCGCGCTGGGCATCGGGGAAAGAGAGCATCGCTCCATCCCCCAGCAGCTTCACCAGCCTCCCACCGCTCGCCGTCGCCGCGGCGGCGGCCTCTCGCTGGAGCGTGGCCGCCAACCGAACGGCCACCTGGTCTCCGCGCTCCTCCGTGAGCCGCGTGTACCCCGATAGGTCGACGAAGACCACAGCGGGCGGTGCCGTCGGCCCCGGGTGAACCAGATCCCGGGACGCGAGGAACTGTTCGAAGCTCTCCACGATGCCCTCGACGCTTCGTTGCTCGAGGTACCTGAGGGTGAGCCATTCCATCAACCTCGGTGCAAGATCGACCAGCGTCGCGAAGGCCTGCGACACCTCCGGAGGGAAGCGCTCGATCTCTCCCCGGAGGAAACGCTCTCGGGCCGGCCCGGCCATCCGCTCGTCGAGGAGCTCGGCCCACCCCAGCGCCGTCACCCGGGTTCCCTCCGCGAGGAGCCGAGCTGCCCTGATGAGGGTTTCGTCGTCCCGCGTCAGGCTCCATTCCTGGAGGAACCGCTGGAGGAGCTCTTCCTCATGGACCAGGATCGGCGAGGAGGGGTCGGGCTTCGGCAGCCCCAAGACCTCATAGATGGCGGGCAGGAGGTCCGCCCTCGGCCCCGCCACCTGCAAGAACTCGGAGAACGTTCGCTCGGACCGCGGACCCGGCTCATCGGGGTAGAACTCGTCCATCCAGTCGAGCTTGAAGTGCCCCTCCGCCGTTGCCCACTCGACCTGCTGTGAGGTGAACCCCGCCTCGAGCAGCGCCCCGATCATCTTGACCCGGAAGATGTCGCTGAAGCGAAAGGCTCCGGGCTCGCGAGGTTTGACGACGCCGATGTCAACGAGCCAGTCGACCCGTTCTCTCGAGACACCGGCCTCGGCGGCGACCTTCTCGGCGGAGAATGTCTCCGTCACTCTCCGCAGTCTAGAGGCGACACGCTGCGATGATGATCTCGTTCAGGGTGCGGCCTCGGACTCCGCGGCGTTCCGGTAGCGCTCAAGCACCATGGTCCAACCGCCCTCGGACGCGTAGAGCGGGCGAATCTCGTCGGAGACATCCCCGAGACGATCCCAACCCCGGTGCTCGAGTTCCACGAGGGTGGTCTCCTCGCTCTCGTGGATGAAGCGGACCTCCACCTCGGTCGGAGGGGTGGGGCGGTCGTTCGGCTTCCATGCGAACACCACGCGGTGGGGCGGCTCCCAGGCGACGACTCCTCCCCAGTCGCGCGTCGATCCATCCTCGAGTACCTCCTCGATGCGCCCGCCCTCCCGTGTGTCGATCCTGAGAGTTTCCGCTTTCTGCCCGAGCTCCTGGTCGACCGCGATCGAGTGCGTCTCCAACGGCCACCAGGTCCCCATCTCTTCCGTGAACACCCGGAAGGCCCGGTCGATGAAGCATTGCACCCTGAGGGCCCGCCTGATCAGTTCCATCCCTGCCATCATCGCTCCGGGAAGCGGTCGTCGAGGGTGCCGAATTGCGGTGCCGTGGCTACCAGCAGATCTTGAGGCTCCGGGCGGCCAGGGCCTCGTCGAGGCGGCGCACCGGAGTGGTCACCGGAGCCTGGCGAAGGCGCTCCGGGTCTTCCAGGGCTTCCCGGGCCACCTGGAGCAAAGCCTCGGCAAAGGAATCTAGGGTCTCCTTGGACTCGGTCTCGGTGGGTTCCACCATCAGGGCCTCCTCCACGATCAGCGGGAAGTACACGGTGGAGGGATAGAAGCCCAGGTCGATGATCCGCTTGGCCACGTCCATGGCCCGGATCCCGGACTTTTTGAGGCGCTTGGCCGTGGACACGAACTCGTGCATCGGCGGTCCGTCGGGGAACGCCAGCGGGTACTCGCCTCTCACCAGCTCCGCCAGGTAGCGCGCGTTGAGCACGGCCCGTTCGGCGACCTCGCGGAGCCCGTCACCGCCGTACCCGAACACGTACGCGTAGGCCCGGACCAGGATGCCGAAGTTCCCGTGGAACCCGTGGATCCGCCCGATGGACTCCGGGCGGTCGTGGTTCAGGCGGTACGTGCCGTCGTCGTCCCGCTCCACGATGGGGGCCGGGAGATACGGCTCCAGACGCTCGGTCACACCGACCGGCCCTGCGCCCGGCCCTCCCCCGCCGTGCGGCGTGGCGAACGTCTTGTGCGTGTTCATGTGCACGATGTCGAAGCCCATGTCCCCGGGCCGCACCCGGCCCAGGATCGCGTTGAGGTTGGCCCCGTCGTAGTACAGGAGCCCGCCGACCTCGTGGATGGTCCGGGCGATCTCCAGGATGTCCTGCTCGAACAGCCCGAGGGTGTTGGGGTTGGTGATCATCAACCCGGCCACGTCCTCGTCGACCAGCTTCTCCAGTGCCGACAGGTCCACCAGCCCCCGGGCGTCCGAGGGGACCGTGGCCACGTCGTACCCGGCCATGCGAACCGACGCCGGGTTGGTGCCGTGCGCCGAGTCGGGGATCACGATCCTGCGGCGGGGATCGCCCTGGCGGGTGTGGTGGGCCCGCAGGATCAACAGCCCGGTCAGCTCTCCCGATGCTCCCGCGGCCGGCTGGAACGTGGTCCGAGCCATGCCGGTGATCTCGCACAGAGCCCGTTCCAGCCGCCACAGCAGCTCGAGGGCTCCCTGGACCGTGGCGTCCGGCTGGAGAGGATGAAGGCGAGCGAAGCCGGGAAGGGCGGCGACCTCCTCTGCCACCTTGGGGTTGTACTTCATGGAGCAGGACCCCAGCGGGTAGAAGCCGGTGTCCACGCCGTAGTTGCGCTGGGCCAGGCGGGTGTAGTGGCGGACCAGATCCCGCTCCCCCACTTCAGGCAGCGGCGCCGGCTCCGCGCGACGGTGCTCGTCGGGGACCGCCGTCTCCGGGACGTCGAGCCTCGGGAAGGACGAGGCCCGCCGCCCGGGCCGGGACAGCTCCTTGAGCGTCCGCGGGAACCCGAGGGGATCACCGGTCCGTACCGGAGCGCCGGTGGCCGGTCGTCCGTTCTCGCTCACCGCGCCACCTCGGCCAGGGCCTCGGCCAGACCGTCGATCTCTTCGCGGGTCCGGCGCTCGGTGCACGCCACCAGCAGCGACCGGTCGATGACCGGGCCCACCAGGTAGCCTCGCTCCACCATCGCCGACCGAACCTCCTCGCCGGTGGCCCGCTCGAACGACAGCCCGAACTCCTTGAAGAACGCCACCTCGGGATGAGTGAGCCGGACCCCGGGGATCGCCGTGAGCCGGTCCGCGGCGTACCGGGCCTTGGCCGCGCTGGCCTCCCCCACCTCCCGGAGGCCCTCCGGCCCCAGCCACGCTAGATAGATCGCCGCGGCGACGGCCATCAGCGTCTGGTTGGTGCAGATGTTGGAGGTGGCCTTCTCCCGGCGGATGTGCTGCTCCCGGGCCTGGAGCGTGAGCACGTATCCCACGGACCCGTCCACGTCCCTGGTCTCCCCGGCGATCCGTCCCGGCATCCGGCGGACGTCCTTCTTCCCAGCGGCGATGATCCCCAGGTTCGGGCCTCCGAAGTTCAGGTGGTTCCCCAGGACCTGTCCTTCCGCCACCGCGATGTCGGCACCCAGCTCGCCCGGGGGCGCCAGGACGCCGAGCGACAGCGGGTCGAACACCTGGACGGCCCTGGCTCCGGCGGCCGTCGCCGCGGCGAACACCTCCCGGGCCGGCTCCAGCACCCCCAGAGCGTTGGGGTGCTGGACGATCACACACGCCACGTCGTCACCCACGGATGGAACTTCGCTGCGACCGTCGCCCGCGGGCACCGGCTCGGGCACGTAGCCCACTCCCCTGCCGTAGGTTCGGAGGGCCTCGACGTACCGGGGGTCGACGGCTCCGCACACCAGCACCCGGTCCCGCCCCGTGGCCGCCCGGGCCAGATTGACCGCTTCCACCAGCGCCGTGGCCCCGTCGTACAGCGACGCGTTCGACACCTCCATCCCGGTGAGGTCGCAGATCATCGACTGGTACTCGAACAGGGCCTGGAGCACTCCCTGCGACAGCTCGGGCTGGTACGGGGTGTACGAGGTCTGGAGCTCGGACCGACCCGCCAGCGACCACACCACCGAAGGTACGTAGTGGTCGTACGCTCCGCCGCCGGCGAAGCACACCAGGTCCTCGGCGTGACGGTTCCGGGCGGCCAGCCGGCGCAGCTCGCGGGTGAGCTCGAGCTCGGAAAGGCCCTCGGGCATGTCCAGCGGCCGGTCCAGCAGCACCTGCGGGGGGATGTGCGCGTACAGGTCGTCGATGGACGACAGACCGAGAGCGTCGAGCATCTCTCGGACGTCGTCGTCGGTATGTGGTGCGAAACGGAGGCCGGTCAGAACGGGCCGTATCGTACCAGGGTTCCCGCGAACCTCAGTTGGACGATTCCGGGGAGCGGCGGTCCTCCAGCCCGTACTTCGTCACCAGCGACAGGTAGTCACGCTGGTAGAAGATCTTGCACTTGATCTCGGGATACAGCTCGGCCAGCCGCCGGACCTTGCGGTTCTTCCGGGTGACCAGCTTCTGGTTCATCGTGGTGATCTCGATGTACAGGTCGTAGGCCGGGAGGTAGAAGTCCGGGGTGAACTGTTGGGTCACGTTGCCCTGGCGGTCCCATTCCAGGTCGAACGATACGGGCTCGTAGTCCCACTCGATCTGATAGAAGTCCAGGAGCCGCGCGAACTGACGCTCGCTGGCGTGGGCGAAGTCCAGTGTGTCGCTCTTGAGGGGCTGCTCGAGTGCGGCCCTCACGTCCCTCCGGCCCGGGCGGCCCTCGCGCTCCTTCGGACGGACCCTTCGACGTCGTCCCATACCTTGTCCAGGGCGATGCCGAACACGCCTTGCCCTCGCTCGAGCAGGTCCATCACCTCGGTGGGTGACTCACAGGCGTAGATCTTGGTGCCGTCCGACATCAGGGTCATCCCCTGGGGCTGCTGCTTGAGGTGCTCGCGGAGGAACGAGATGGCCTTACGGATCCGGTGGAGGTTCACCCCGGCGTCCAGGAGGCTCTTGATGACCTTCAGGACCAGGATGTCCTGGAAGGAGTACTCCCGCTGGGTCCCCGACCCCACGGCGTCCCGGACGCTGGGGGTCACCAGCCCGGTGCGGGCCCAGTAGTCCAGCTGCCGATAGCTGATCCCCACGATCTTGGCGACCTCTGGAGCCCGATATCCCTCGTCTTCGGTCATCACATCTCCGTAATTACGGCGGCGTCGGCCAGCCTACCGCCGGGGGTGACGGGTGTCAACGAAGCGAGTTGACTCACCAGAAATGTCCTCGAAAGCCGGACCGAGACTCATCTAAGGATGTCCTCGAACGGGCCACGCTCAAGACGTGCGCGGCCCCGGGAGGAGGGGTCCGGTGGGTCTATCGATGGCGC